>DASZIG010000122.1:0-171784 GCA_035949375.1 Terriglobia bacterium
ACTTCATGCAATACCTTCAACCGGTCCCGTTCTTTCGTACTCAACACCAGCATCTCCTGTTCGCTCATCCGGCCAGTCTGCCGGTTCTGAACAGGAACTTGCTACTTTGCTCAAAGAGGAACTTCTCACTTTGCTGCGACAAGGTTCAGGACCAGGCTTGTGGAGCGAGCGCGGGCAACCTACAATACGGGCATGGATTATCGAAACTTCATCACCATCGAGCCCGGTAAGCGCGGTGGGAAGCCATCTATCCGCGGCATGCGCATCACGGTTTACGACGTGCTGTCTTACCTCGCTTCGGGCATGAGCCATGCGAAGGTCTTTGCCGATTTTCCCTACCTCACTGAAGACGACATCATAGCCTGCCTCAGCTACGCAGCGGACCGGGAACGCCATCTGTTGGTGACGCAATAGCCGACGTGCCTGACGCGTACTTGTGACTCTTCACTCGCGGGCACTCGCCACTTGTCACTTACTCTTCGCCGCCCTGGACCCAGGTAGCAACAGCGCCAGCGCCCCGCCGGCCACGAGCGCCACGCCGAGCAGCGAAAAGGCCAGCGTCAGGCTGCCGGTATGTTTGCTGATCGAACCTACCAGGCGCGGGCCGAAGTAACCGCCCAGGTTGCCGAGAGCGTTCACCATGCCCATGGCGGGACCGGCGACGCGCCGGGGCAGGGTTTCCGTAGGGATGGCCCAGAAGGGTCCGAGGCACCCGTAGGAGCCTGCTCCCACCACCGCGATGAGCGCGAAGGAGAGCGTGGCGGAGGTGTGGCTCGCCGCCACACCCGCGAGCAGAGCCAGTCCGGCGGCGGCCAGGGGCAGGGCGGCGTGCATCCGGCGTTCACGGCGGCGGTCCGAATGCTTCGAGATCAGCACCATGCCGACGGCGGTGATGAAGTAAGGCACCGCGAACAGCGATCCCACCAGCAGATGGCTGATCCGTCCCGCTTTCTCCATCGCCGTCGGCAGCCAGAAGAGGTATCCGTAATTGCCCGTGTTGAGGAAGAAGTAGACGCCGCACATCAACAGGACCTGCGGGCCGAGCAGGGCGCGAACCAGGGAAGGCTCATGGCGCGGCGGCGGATTGACGCGACCGGCGGCGGGAGCATTCGCAGGACGGGGCTCGGCAATGGGCTCGGCGGCGGACTCGGCCTCAGCACGGTCGATTTCTCCGGCTTCGCGCTCCAGCGTCCGCTCGAGGTAATCGCGCTCGCCAGGCGAAATCCACCGGGCCTGGCGGGGATGGTCGTTGATGCGCACCAGCCACACGACCAGCCACAGGAAGGGAAACAGGCCTTCGGCCACCAGGAGCACTCGCCAATTCCAGTGCCCGAGAATCCACCCGGACAGCGGCGACGCTACCACCACCGCCAGCGGCAGGCAGAGCATCCAGAAGCCGTTAGCGCGGGCGCGCTCGGCGCGAGGAAACCAGTTCGCGAGCAGCACCAGCACGGCAGGCCACACGCCCCCTTCGGTCACGCCCAGCAGCAGGCGCATGACCCAGAACTGGCGTGCAGTCGTCACGAGGCCCGTTCCAGCCGAGCAGGCGCCCCAGGCCACGAGCAGAATCGCGATAAACCACTTGGCGCTCCAACGCCGGGCGAGGTAGCCTCCGGGAATTTGCAGAACCAGGTATCCCCAGAAGAAGACTCCGGCGGCCTCTCCGGCCTGAGCCGGGTCCATGTGAAGGTCGCGGCTGATCGAGGTCAGCGCGACCGAAATATTGGTGCGATCGATGAAGGCGATGGTGTACATCACGAAGGCCACCAGGATCACCTGGAGCCATCGCTGTTCGGGGACGAATTGAAGGTCAGTCTTCGCGCCGTCCGCGTAGTGACTCATTTGGGCTCTCTGGAAACTAATTCCAAGTCCTCTTCCTGCTCTGGATGGTCAAGGAAGAAGCTGTCTCCGGTGTCCGTGGTAATCATGAACCCACCGTTCGGAAACTGCTCAAGATACCAGTCAATCGCTGGCTCTCCGGTGGCTTCCGTAACTACAAAATCGACCTTGGCGGGCCGCCCTCCGTAAAAGACGCTATCGCCTGCCTCCACGTATTCGCCAGAGCGGTATCTGAATCGCGTTCCAGGGTTTGGCGTCATTTTGCCCGTCTCTGCCCACCGTGGTATCCTTACGAAAGTGCGACTCCCCAAGAGGGAGTCAAGGGAGCATAGCACTCAACACCGCAAGAGCAATACCGGCGCATCTCCGCTGGAGTGACCAGGATCGGCCTTCGGCCATCAAATATTACGTCCCACTTGCTTCAGCTTGGTCTTGGTGTGCGTTTCACGTCAGGCTTAGGCTTGCAGGTGTACAGGGAGCAAAGAGCGGCCGATGAGCGAGGTTCTGGAACAGCTCGAACAGCTTCTCCGCGAGCGCATCGTGGTGCTCGACGGCGCCATGGGTACGATGATCCAGGCGCGGGGCCTCACCGAGGAGGACTACCGCGGGCGGGAGTTCGCCCGGCATTCCAGATCGCTCCGGCTCAATAACGACATACTCTCGATCACGCAGCCGAACCTCATCGAAGAGGTTCACCTGCAGTACCTGGAAGCCGGCGCGGACATTATCGAGACCGACACCTTCAACGCCAACGCCGTTTCGCTCACCGAATACGGGCTCGAGAGCCACACCTACGAGATCAACCGGGCCGCAGCCGGCCTGGGCCGGAGCGCGGTGGCCAAATTCAGAGCCGCGCATCCCGATCGCCCCGCGTTCGTGGCCGGTTCGATGGGGCCTACCAGCCGGTCGGGCTCAGTTTCGCAAGACGTATCCAATCCGGGCGCGCGCTCCGTAACCTTCGACCAGCTCCGCCAGGCCTATTACGACCAGGCGCGCGGATTGGTGGACGGCGGCGTGGACTTGCTGCTGGTCGAAACGGTCTTCGACACCCTTAACGCCAAGGCCGCGCTGTTTGCCATCGACCAGTACTTCGAGGAGATCGGCCGCCGCCTGCCCGTGATGGGCTCTGTGACCATCGTGGACCAGAGCGGACGGAATCTCTCCGGCCAGACGCCGGAGGCCTTCTGGATTTCGGTTTCGCACGCCCGGCTCTTCAGCGTGGGAATCAACTGCGCTCTCGGCGCAACGCAGATGCGGCCCTTCATCGAGGAGATGGCGCGCGTGGCGCCGCTTCCGGTGAGCTGTTATCCGAACGCGGGCCTGCCCAACGCTTTCGGCGGCTTTGACGAGACTCCGGCGAGCATGGCCGCCGATCTCGGGGACTTCGCCCGGCAGGGATGGCTCAACATCGTAGGGTCGTGCTGCGGATCCACGCCCGCCCACACCCGCGCCATCGCGGAAGCGGTGCGCGGCGTGGCGCCACGCGTTATTCCCAAGGCCGATCATCAGACCCGCCTGAGCGGCTTCGAACCGCTGGTGATGCGGCCCGACATGAATTTCATCAATGTCGGGGAGCGGACCAACGTCACCGGCTCGCCCAGGTTTTCCAAGCTCATTCTGGCCGGGGATTACGAGGGTGCGCTCACGGTCGCGCGCCAGCAGGTGGACGGTGGCGCGCAGATCATCGACGTCAACGTTGACGAAGGCATGCTCGACTCCGAGCAGGTGATGGCCACGTTCCTCAACCACGTTGGGTCCGAGCCCGATATCGCGCGCGTGCCCATCATGATCGACAGCTCCAAGTGGAGCGTGATCGAAGCGGGGCTGAAGTGCGTCCAGGGCAAAGGCGTGGTGAATTCCATCAGCCTGAAGGAGGGCGAGGACGTTTTCAGAGAACGCGCCCGCCTGGTCCGGCGCTACGGCGCGGCGGTAGTGGTGATGGCGTTCGATGAGCGCGGCCAGGCCGACACGGTCGCGCGCAAGATCGAGATTTGTACGCGCTCTTACCGCATCCTGACGGAGCAACTCGGGTTTCCTCCGGAAGACATCATCTTCGACCCCAACATCCTGACCGTGGCCACGGGTATGGAGGAGCACAACGACTACGCCGTGGCCTACATCGAGGCCGCGCGGCAGATCAAAACCACGTTGCCGCACGCCAAAGTAAGCGGCGGCGTGAGCAATATCTCGTTCTCATTCCGCGGCAACAACGTGGTGCGCGAAGCCATGCACTCGGCGTTCCTGTACCACGCCATTCGGGCCGGCATGGACATGGGTATCGTGAACGCGGGCCAGCTCGCCGTCTACGAAGAGATTCCGAAGGACCTGCTTGGGCTCGTGGAAGACGTGCTGCTCAATCGCCGCCCCGATTCAACCGAGCGGCTGCTCGCCTTCGCCGACTCCGTCAAGCGCAAGGGCAAGGTGGAGGCGGAGGAAGAGGCCTGGCGGCAGGGCACGGTGGAGGAGCGCCTGTCGCACGCCCTGGTTAAGGGCATTGTGGATTACATCGAGTCCGACACCGAGGAAGCGCGGAAGAAGTTTGCGCGGCCCCTGCAGGTGATCGAAGGGCCGCTCATGAACGGCATGAGCATCGTGGGCGACCTGTTCGGTTCCGGCAAGATGTTTCTGCCCCAGGTCGTGAAAAGCGCCCGGGTGATGAAGAAGGCGGTGGCTTACCTGCTGCCCTACATGGAGACGGAAAAGCAGGCGAGCGGCGCGCAGAGCCAGGGCAAAGTGATCATGGCCACCGTCAAAGGCGACGTCCACGACATCGGGAAGAACATCGTGGGCGTGGTCCTCGGCTGCAACAGCTACGAGGTGATCGACCTCGGCGTGATGGTGCCGAGCGAACGAATCCTGGCGGCGGCGCGCGAGCACAAAGCCGACATGATCGGCGCAAGCGGCCTCATTACGCCCTCACTCGACGAGATGGTGCATCTCGCGAAGGAGATGGAGCGGCAGGGCTTCGCGCTGCCGCTACTGATCGGTGGCGCCACCACCAGCCGGATCCACACGGCGGTGAAGATTGCCCCGATGTACAGTCATCCGGTGGTTCACGTGACCGACGCCTCGCGCGCGGTGGGCGTGGTGGGCAGCCTGAAGAGCGCCGAACTGCGCCAGAATTTTGCCGAGGAGAACCGGCGCCTGCAGGAGAAGCTGCGCGAGTCTCATCGCCCGCAGGCGCAGCCCCTGCTTTCGCTCGAAGAAGCGCGCCGCCGCGAGCCGGTGTTTGACTGGGCCGCGGCGGACGTGCGGAGACCGGAATTCACGGGCGTCAAGGTGTGTGATTCGGTGCCGCTTGACGAGATCGTTCCCTATATCGACTGGACGCCGTTCTTCGCCACCTGGGAACTGCGCGGGACTTATCCGAAGATTTTCGACGACGCGACCGTGGGCGCTCGGGCGCGCGAACTGCTGGACGACGCGCAGAAGCTGCTGTCAGAGATCGTCACCGGAAGGCTGCTCACGGCGCGCGCCGTGTTCGGACTCTTTCCAGCCGCGAGCGTCGGCGACGACGTGGAGATTTATACGAGCGAGGCGCGCTCCGGCGTTCTCACAGAGTTTCACTTCCTGCGGCAGCAGATGGAAAAAGCACCAGGCCATTTCAATTATTCGCTGGCCGATTTCGTGGCGCCGGAGGACTCCGGTGTGCACGACTACCTGGGCGCGTTCGCGGTGAGCGCGGGATTCTGCCTGGAACCGCTGGTGGCCCGCTTCGAGCGCGACCACGACGACTATAATGCGATCATGGCCAAGGCGCTGGCGGATCGTCTGGCGGAGGCGCTGGCCGAACTGCTGCACAAGCGCGTCCGCGACGCCTGGGGGTACGGCCGCGAGGAAAGGCTCTGCACCGACGACCTCATCCACGAGCGCTATCGCGGCATTCGTCCCGCACCCGGGTATCCAGCCTGCCCGGACCACACCGAGAAGCAATTGCTGTGGGACGTGCTCGGCGTTGAGAAGCGCACAGGCATCAAGCTGACCGAGAGCTTCGCCATGTACCCAGCCGCGTCGGTGAGCGGCTTCTATTTCGCTCATCCCGAAGCCCGTTATTTTGCGGTGGGCAAGATCGACCGCGACCAGGTGCTCGATTACAGCCGGCGCAAAGGGATGGACGTGAAGACGACGGAGAGGTGGCTCGCGCCGAATCTGAATTACGACTCTGGAGGCGATTGAGCGCCGACAATGTGAACTCAGCGCGGTCAGCTCAAGGCTTGGCGATTCCGATGAGTCTGAAGCACAAAATCCTCGACCCTTCGCTGCCGGTCACGCTGTTTGAAGTCGTGCCGCCGGAGGAGGGCAAGCCAGCCGCGCTCGATGAGGCGGTGGCGGTGGTCCGCCGCGTGGCGGACGCCGTGGACGCGGTCAACCTGCCCGAGATTCATAACGAGGCCCGGCCCGGTGAGCGTACGGCCGGCTTCGTTCCCCGCCTCGACCCACGTGTGATCGGCGCTCGCCTGCGCGAGGACCTCGCGGCCGACGTGGTGGTGAACCACTGCGTCGTCTACGAGGCGGACCCCCTGCCCTGGCTGGCCGCTACGCGGGATACTTTCGGCATCAGCGATCTTGTGCTGGTGGGCGGCGAGTCGAGCGGCATCCGCTATCCGGGACCGGGCGTGGCGGAAGCTGCCGAACGCATCCGCGCCGACGGACACGCGGGCGCTCTCGGCGCCATCAGCATTCCCAGCCGGACGGGTGAGGCGGAACGCGTGCGGCGTAAGCACGCCGCCGGGATCGACTTCTTCACCACCCAGGTGCTTTTTGACCCGAACGACATCGTGTGGCTGGTGCAGCGCTTGAACGGCGTAGAGGCGCGCCTTTTCCTGAGCTTCGCGCCCGTCAGTCATCCGCGGGACCTGCAGTTCCTGCGCTGGCTGGGCGCGGACATTCCGCCGGACCTGGACCGCCATCTCCGCCTGGACGAGGCCTCGGCGGCGGACCTCGATCACACCGATCCCAAGCGCAAGCAAGCAGCGCGTGCTGCCTGCCTGGAACGCTCGATCGGCCTCGCGCAGCGCATCCTGATCGATGTGTTTGACAACCTGCCGCCCGACCCGCCGCCGCTCGGCCTTAACGTTGAGCACATCAATCGGCGCAACTTTACCCCCGCGGTCGAGATGCTCGATCGCCTGGGCGACTTGTATTCGAGTCTGGTGGCCGCGCGGGTGCGGGCGTAGGATTGACGATTGTGGTTTCTGATTTGTGATTTGTGATTTCCGATTTGTGATTTCTAATTCTGGTTGGCTTCTCGGACAAGACAATGGGCAAACTTGATCTCCGCGAAAAGGGCGGCCCGCGCGATGGCCAGCCGCAGGTGTCGGACCGGCGTCTGTTCATGCAACTGCTCGCCTTCGGCCAGGTTCGCGACTCCGGAGAGCTGACGCGGTCGCTGGAGTCGGCGGGCTTCGAAGGCGTGCTCTACCAGGACATGAATGATCCGCGGGGCGTCGGCTTGCTCACTTGGAATGAACAGCCTGATTTCTTCGTGACCGTGCTCCGGCCGTTCCTGGCCGCGCCTCCCTTTAGTGCGCTCGACTTCAAACCCGAATTCACTATGCTGGGCCGCACTTACGCGCTCGGCCACGAACCCGACCTCGGGGACTGGTTGCTGCGCAAAGCCCGCCGCGCGGTGCTCGATCGCGAATCGCCTTGGGCGGTCTGGTATCCGCTGCGCCGGAAGGGCGAGTTTTCCGCACTGCCCCCCGAAGAGCAGGGGCCGATTCTGGCCGAGCACGGACGCATCGGGCACGCCTTCGGCGAAGCGGGGTACGCTCAGGACGTCCGTCTGGCCTGTTTCGGGCTCGACCAGCATGACAACGACTTCGTGATCGGGTTGATCGGAGCGGAGCTTTTTCCCCTTTCCGCCTGCATTCAGCAGATGCGGAAGACGCGGCAGACGTCGCGCTACATCGAGCGCATGGGGCCGTTCTTCGTCGGCAGAGCTCTCTGGCAAAGCCGCCTGTGAGCAGGCCGGAAATAGTAAGCCTACACTAGTAGCCTCCAATAAACGCAAAAGCCGCCATCCGCAACAGCGCGAATGGCGGCTTTCGGTGCGCCCCTATGAAGAGCAGCAAGCGTCAGCGGCGATAGAACCCGCGGCCATAGAACCCGCGATAGTATCCGCCCCCATAGAACCTCGGACCGACCCAGAACGCGAATCCGGGACCCCAGTAAGGAGAGTAGCCCGGGTAGCCGTAGTAAGGCGGCGGGTAGCCAGGGCCGTAGCCGGGACCCGGACCATAGCCCGGACCATTGCCGGCACCGTACCCCTGCCGATAACGCGGCGGCGGACCCTGCTGCTGGCCCTGCGCGTAGTCATCGGGCTGGACGTAATGGAAGGCCTGCGGCGCGGCGGTGGTCGAAACGGCGACCGGCGCCTGAATCTGGAAAGTCAGGATCGACTCTGGCGGCACGATTGTCGGGCGGCCGCGCGTTAGCAGCACGCCGACCAGTCCGACCACGGCTCCGGCGCCGGCTCCGATGGCGGCGTCCTGCCCCACCGAGCCCCACCTTGCCACCGAGGCGCCGATCGCGGCGCCCACGCCCGTGGTGGTAACCACCGCAACCGCGTCACGGCCGTTGGATGTCGGACCGTTATGGCCGTTTAAAGCCGTCTGGAGCATCACTGGGTTTCCGTCCACCATCGTGATGCTGCTCAACTGCAGGCCCAGCCGGGAGACACCCTTTACCATCCCGGCCTTTTTCGCGTCGGCCACGCGGCCAGCCACGCTTTCTCCCGGGGCCGCCACCATCACGCCATCGACCACGATGGGCTGCACCAGGGTGCCGGTGAAGGCGTCGCCTGGCTGGTTGCGGTCCGATGACAGCATCTGATTCACCCGTACCGTCACGATGCTGCCCGGTTTGATCGTCAACTGCGGCGGGATCGGCGGCAGCGGCTGCTGGTATTGCTCCTGGTTCCCGCCTTGCGGGGGCGGGCCACCCTGCTGGTTCTGGTAGGGCGGCTGATTCTGGTACGGCGGCTGGTTCGGGTCAGGCGGCTGATTTGGCGGCGGGGCCTGACCATAGCCCGAGTCCGCGGGGTCAGCTTGAACCACCGGAGCCGGCGCCTGTGTACCCTGTTGCGGCCCGTTTTGCTGCGAGAAGCGATGCCACCCCGAGTCGGGAGCAGCGCTCTGAGGCGGCGGCGAAGGCGGCGCCGCATCCTGCGGGTCCTGCCCGAAAGCCACCGCGCTCGCCAACATCAGGCTCAGCGCGCCGTAGCGTGCCGTCCTGAGGATTGAAGAGGTCAATGAAGTGCTCATAAGAGTCGTCTCCTTAAAACTTCCAGCACGTGTTAATAGCACCTGAGTGGCCAAAAGCTGCTCGCGACATAACTGTAATATAATGAATATGCTAACGGTGGAATGAGCGGAAGCCGGGCGGTATTTTGTGGCTGTAATCCACCGCCGTGGCTAATTTCAGCCATCCCATTTCAGCCATCTAAAACAGGGTCTCGACGGTGCGCGACCTGAACTAGCCGGGCGGCCAGTGCAAAACGCGTCCGCCGAGCACGTGAACGTGAAGGTGATCGACCGTCTGGCCGGCTCCGGCGCCATTGTTGATCACGGTGCGATACCCCCGCGATTCCAGCCCGCGCTCGCGCGCCAGCCTTGCGGCGATGCCGAACAGGCGTCCGATCAAGGCTTCGTCCTCAGGCTTCACCGCGCCCAGGTTTTCGATGTGGGCTTTAGGGAGCACCAGCAGGTGCACGGGAGCTTGAGGCCGGATGTCTTCGATCGCCACCGCGGTCTCGTCCTCATGAATAATCTTGCCGGGAAGCTCCCGACGGATGATTTTGCAGAAGACGCAGTCTTCCACCGGTTTCTCCGATCGCCACCGGCCTTTATACCATCATACGCGATCGTCCACAACCAGCCGCGAGAGCGGACGCTTGAGCCCTTTCTGGTGGACCCGGCCTGTGATGCCGTCATGTTGAAAGAAGGAAACTACGGACGTTCGCAGGGGTGGATAGCGCGGAAACCGTGTCTCGTGCGATTGGGTTCAACGACGGCCGGCCCGCGCTATCCTAACTACGACTTAGGAGCGACCGGACTGCTGTTGTCCGGAGGGCTGCTTCTGCTCACTGCCGCGGCCCGCGCCGCCATGCTGTTCCTGATGGCCGCCATGCTGCTCCTGATGACCGCCACCCTGTTCCTTGCCGCGCTGCTGTTCGTTGCCATGCTGCTCGCCACTTCGGTGCTGCTCACCTCCGCGCTGCTCAGTTCCGCGCTGCTCGTGCTGATGCTGCTGTTGCTCGTGCTTGCGGAGTTCTTCGGCCGAGCCGAACGTCTGATTGCACTTCGGGCACCGATTCTGACCGGCACCCGCATGTTGATCTGCCATAAGTTTACTTTCCTTTCAGAGTAGAGTTGTGAAGCACGCTGTTAGTCCCAATATGGCCGGTAACCATAGTAGCCATAGAGCTCAGCGCCCCAGGCCGAATTGGTCATATCCGGCCAGTTGTTCTTGTCGAATCCCGGAGCCTTCTTCAGCAGCTCCTTGTCGGCGTTGAGAACCAACCGCTTTTGAGCGGTATCGACGGTGAAAGCGTCCCACGGAATCGCAAAGAGCTTGTCGCCCATTCCGAGAAAGCCTCCAAACGAGAGGACGGCGTAGGCGATGCGCCCGCGCTCGAGATCGATCATCAGGTCTTCGATTTTTCCCAGGTCTTCGCCCTGGAGATTCACCACTTTGTCGCCCTTCAGAGTGCTCGCCGACAGCACCCGCCGGGACGCAGTTGCTGGATAGACTTGCGCCATTATTGAGTTCTCCTTGTTTATCGAGATGTGCGTTGTGAATGAGTTCTGACGGGCGTTGCCGTTTCCCTCGCGCTGCCCGTCACGCCTCTCGCCCACAGTCCCAACCTAAGCCGGTCGCTGAGGTTTGTGAATCGAGTAGAGTGCTGAGCACGATCTTGGGGAACCCGTAGACCTGCCCCCGGCGCAGTAAAGGATCCCTCTGGCGACATCCTTCCCAACCCACCTGATCGGATTTTGGGGGTTTGCCGTCAAGCGGCCTAATCCGTTGTATCCGTTAGTGAAGCAGGACTTTGACGCCTCCCGCGCCGAGCCCGTATAATGGATTGTGGACGCTCCGCACACACCTCTCTGAGGAAGCAATTGAGCAGGATCACTTTGGTTTGACTCTCCCAGAAGACACTCTTGCGGTGCCTCGGGAAGCGGGCCGCCGCCACGCGCGGATAAGACGCGGCGTGCGCGGCATGTTGAAAGGAATCAACTCATGGGCGACCAGGAACCACTAGTCCCAATCCGGCGTGAAGTGCCCGTCAACATCGAAGACGAGATGCGCAGCTCGTATCTCGACTACGCCATGAGCGTGATCATCGGGCGCGCCCTGCCCGACGTTCGCGACGGCTTGAAGCCCGTGCATCGCCGCATTCTCTACGCCATGTACAAGGAGGGAAACACCTCCGACAAGCGCTACATCAAGTGCGCCGGCACGGTGGGCGAGGTGATCAAGAAGTATCACCCGCACGGTGATGCGGCGGTCTACGACACTCTGGTGCGCATGGCGCAGGACTTCAACATGCGTTACCCCTTGATCGACGGCCAGGGCAACTTCGGCTCCGTGGACGGCGACCGGGCCGCGGCCTACCGGTATACCGAGTGCCGCCTCATACGCCTGGCGGAAGAGTTGTTGGCCGATATCGAAAAGGAGACGGTCGATTTCGTCCCCAACTTCGACGAATCCACAGAAGAGCCCACGGTTCTGCCGACCAAGATTCCGAACCTGCTCATTAACGGCTCGGACGGCATCGCCGTCGGCATGGCCACCAAGATTCCGCCGCACAACCTTCGCGAGGTCATCGAGGCCGCGATTCTGCTAGTCAACAATCCCAAGGCGACCCTGGATGACGTTCTGGCGCTTGTGCCGGGTCCGGATTTCCCTACCGGCGCTTACCTCTACGGGCGCGGCGGCATCAAGGCTGCCTACGCCACCGGACGCGGCCAGTTCACCATGCGGGCCAAGGCGGCCATCGAGCGCCCCACCAAGGACAAGCAGCAGATCGTCATCAGCGAGATCCCCTACCAGGTGAACAAGGCGAAGACCATCGAACGCATCGCCGAGCTGGTTCAGGACAAGAAAGTGGAGGGCATCTCCGACGTTCGCGACGAATCGGACCGCGACGGCATGCGGATCGTGATCGAGATCAAGCGCGGCGAGCAGCCCGAAGTGATCCTCAACAATCTTTACAAGCACACCCAGCTTCAGGAAACCTTCGGCATGATCATGCTGGCCATCGTCAACGGCCAGCCGCGCACGCTTCCGTTGATCGACGCCCTCCAGCTCTTCATCGATCACCGCGTGACCGTGGTGCGCCGCCGCACTGAGTACGATTTGCGCAAGGCGCAGGAGCGCGCTCACATCCTGGAAGGTTTTCTCAAGGCGCTCTCGCAGCTCGACGCCATCATCAAGCTGATCCGGGCGGCCAAGACGCCGCGCGAGGCCCGCGAAGGCCTGGTGGCCCGTTTCGAATTCACCGAGCGCCAGGCGCAAGCCATCCTCGAATTGCAGTTGCAGCGCCTGACAGCCCTCGAGCGCGACAGGATCCAGGAAGAGTACGACGCCCTGCAGAAGAAGATCACCGAGTACCAGGAGATTCTGGCGAGCGACAAGGTGCTGAAGAAGGTGATCGTCGACGAACTGAAGCAGGTTCAGAAGGATTACGGCGACGACCGCCGTACGCAAATCATCGAGGAGCAGGCCGAGATTCGCCTCGAGGATCTGATTGCCGACGAAGACGTAGTGATCACCGTCTCGCACTCCGGCTACCTTAAGCGCACGCCGCTCTCCGCCTACCGCCAGCAGGGCCGCGGCGGCAAAGGCCGCATGGGCATGAAGACGCGCGACGAGGACTTTGTGGAGCATCTCTTCATCGCCTCCACGCACAGCTACATCCTGGTGTTCACCAATACGGGCAAGCTCTACTGGCTCAAAGTCTACGAAATCCCTGACGTGGGCGCGGCCGGCAAGGGCAAGCACATTCTCAATCTCGTGAATCTCTCCAAGGAGGAGCAAGTGGCCGCGGTGCTGGCGGTGCGCGAACTGCCGGACGAGCCCAAGGACGTACAGGTGGGCGAAGAAACCTTTGCCGCCGAAGGCTACGTGATCACGGTGACACGTAAAGCCGTGATCAAGAAGACGCGCCTCGCGGAGTTCTCCAACGTGCGTGCGGCGGGCATCCTGGCCATGAGAATCGATGAGGGCGACGAACTGATCGGCGCCAAGCTCACCACCGGACGCGAGAACATTTTCCTGGCGTCGCACGAAGGCATGGCGATCCGCTTTCCTGAGACCGGTGTGCGTGACATGGGCCGCGCCGCCTATGGCGTGAACGGGATGGATCTGGACGAAGGCGATTACCTGGTCGGGATGCAGGTGGTGGGCGATAAGGAGCTGATCTTGTCAGTCAGCGAAAAGGGCTTCGGCAAGCGCACCGCCATCACCGAGTACCGCCTGCAATCGCGCGCCGGCAAGGGCGTGATCAACCTCAAGACCACGGATCGCAACGGCAAGGTGGTTGCGGTGCTGAGTGTCACCGAAGAGTCCGAGGTGATGATCATCACGCAGTTCGGCAAGATCACGCGGCTCGATTCCTCCACCATCCGCGAAAGCGGCCGTTCCGCGCAGGGCGTCAAGCTGATTTCGCTCGAGGAAGGCGATCAGGTGTCGGCGGCAGGATTGGTGGAGAGCGAAACCAATGGCGATTCGGCACAGGGTTCGCTGATCCAGTAATTTGGGCTCGGCTTCCGGGCTTTCGCGGCTTGCCGCACAGCAGGGCGGCAAAGCCGCTTCCGCGCAATCCGCGGGTTTTATTGCTTTAGCGGCTGAAACCACAGATCCAGCGTCCAGTCGTCCGCCACGAGGAAGACCGCGGCCTTCAGTTTCGTCCCACCGGACTCGATCGCATCCCTTGGAATTCGCAAGGTCGCTTCCCCCGGACCGTGATCCATCGCCGGCAGCATGGCGTTCAAGGCAAGCGTCCCGTCGGGCGCCTGGTATTCGGCGCGCGAGGTTCGCACCTTGCGGTTCCGATCCAGCAGAACAGCCGCCACGCGCGCTTTCCGGCCGGCGGCGTTCCTGAGCTCAAACTTGACATCCAGCACGAGCACGCCGCCTGCGGAGCCCTCGGTCACGGTCACTGATTGGACTTTGCCAAACGGCGGCGGCGGGCCGCCCGGAGAACGGCTGGCGTCCGGCCAGCGCTGGTTGAAGATGGCGACCGGGACGGTTTCCTCGCGGACGTTCCGCCGTTCGCGATCGGACCAGATAGGATGACTGAGAAGAAATTCCGACGATTTCGTCTCCTCGCCGATCGTGCTGAGCATTCGGCGGTCGAGGGCGATGGCGAAGTCGGGGTGAAAGCCGGCCTCGGCCATCAGCAGCAGCCCCAAGCGGTCCGCCTCGTACTCCACGCGGCGTTGGCCGGCGAGCCGCAGCAGACCGCCTTGCGCCGGGGTCACGCGCAGCTCCTCCGCCACATCCGGATCGCTCAGGTTGCCCCCGGCCGCGAGATATGCGCGCCGCAATTCCGCTTCGAACTGCGGCTGGCCGGCCGGATAGAGCATCACCGCGTGCGCGAGCTCATGCGCGATCGCCGCCGCCCAGACGCCGGGGTGATCGCCCATCACCCAGCCGAGTCCACGGGTGATCGAAATCTGGCCGCGTCCGTTCGAATAGGCGTTCACCTGCCAGCTCTCGAGGATCTGAACCTTCCAGGGCAAGCGCGGCAAGTCCTGCCCGAGCGGCGAAGCGAGCAGCGCCTGCAAGGCCTGGTCCGCCAGCCGATAATCGTCCGCGTCCCCGGGTGTGCCGGCTTGCGCCGGGGCGGCGAGACCGACCGGGAGAGCGACCGCGAGAAGCAGCGCCGTCATGGCCAAGCGTAGTCGCATCGCTTCCATCGTAGCAAAATGCCCGTGAGCCGCTGAACCACAGAGGCACAGAGAGGACTAAGACGGAGGCCGCAATGGAATCCGCATATATGCCTCTTTGCTCTCCGCCTCGGCGCCTCGGTGGCGAAGTCATTGGCCGGTTCCTCCGCCTCATCCCGTCACTCACCGGCAGGCCGCCGCAACTGGCCGATTCGACCGCGACACGTTCTCCGCTCCCGCCTATGCTGGCCTCGATGAATGCGGAACGAGTCTTGAGCACGGGAGAAGGCGACATGGCTAAGGCAAACCAAGTGCAGGTCTGGGCGTTGGGACTGGCTTTGCTGGCAGGCGGAGAATTCAGCTATGCTCACTTGCGACGCCTCGGTTTGTGGCCGCTCGAGCTGATGGCGCGATCGGCATGGCGCCTGGCCTCGATGGCAGCGGGGACTGCGCTTCCCGGCGGAGCCCCCTCGGTTGCGCCGGTGGCGTTGGCTCTCATCGCGCTCGCCGTTTGGGGCATAGCAGCGCTGAGAAAGCGGCGCCGTGCTTCGACCGTCGCTCCGGCGGGAGGGGATCATGAGTGACGAACGCGACGAGCGAAGAAGCGTAGGGCCAAGGGTGGTCGCAGGCCTTTCCATCGGCGGAAAGGATCGCTACTCCGGTCTGACCGCCGGCATCGTGATCATCGGGATTGGGGTGCTGCTGTTACTCGACCAGGAGGGCATTCTCACCTTCTCGCATCTAGTGCGCTTCTGGCCTGTGCTCGTGATTGCCTGGGGCCTCGGCGCGGCCGTGCGGGCGGAAGAAAACCAGGGCCGGCTGTGGGGAATGCTGGTGGTCTTCGTTGGCGCGGTCTTCCTGCTGAGCGCGCTCGGGTATCGTCACTTTGAGCTCCGTCACATCTGGCCCTTCCTCGTGATTGCCGCCGGCCTGTGGATTCTGTACACCTCCATACAAAAAGGAGGAAAGGCTGCGGAGGGACCCAACGTGGGCGCGACTGGAACGCCACTGGACGTATCCAACCTGGACTTGAACCGAGTGGACATATTTGGCGGGGGAAAGATACGCATCAATACGAGGCATTTTCGCGGCGGCAGGTGGCTCGCGATCTTCGGAGGCTCTCAATTTGACTTCACGGAGGCCGACATCGAGGGTGACGAGGCCACGATCAATATCACCGCTGTGTTCGGCGGCGGCGAGCTCGTTGTTCCCAGGAGTTGGCAGGTGGACGTTCGCGGCGCGGCGCTCTTCGGCGGTCACAATGACGAAACGCGGCCCCCGCTGCAGGATCCGGCCACCCCGAGGAAGAAGCTGATTCTCACAGGCGCATGGGTGTTTGGAGGCTTCAACATCAAGAACTGACGAACGCCATGCATCCTGTTCTCGGCAATCTCCGCAAGCTTGGGCTGTACCTCTTCGGCTGGACCCCGTTCGTGGTGCTGGTGGCCGACCAGCTCAAGACGAGCGGGGGGCTGACGCTCGGGGAAGCCGTGGCGCTGGCGATTCCGCTCTGCCTGCTGTACGCGCTCCTCTGCCTTTCTTCGTGGTACGTGTGCCGTCTGACTCCTCTGCGCGTGAGGGGTGTGGACAGGATTCTGATCACACATCTTGCGGCCAGCGTCGTGGCGAGCACGCTCTGGATTCTCATCGCGCGCGGCGTGGCCATGGCACTCGCGGATCTCAACCTGCTGTCGTCGCCGCGCGACCAGGTCACGCGGGCCACCGGGCTGCTTTTCGGACCGGGCGTGCTGCTTTACTTGCTGACCGTGGCGATGCACTACGTGCTGCTGGCCGTTGAGGCCTCGCGCCAGGCGGAGGCGCGCGAAGCGGAGGCGCAGATCCTGGCGCGCGAGGCGGAGTTGCGGGCCTTAAAGGCGCAGATCAATCCGCATTTCCTGTTCAACAGCCTGCATTCCATCAGCGCGCTCACCACGCTCGATCCCATGCGCGCCCGGGAGATGTGCGTGCTGCTCGGCGATTTCCTGCGCCGCACGCTCGGCCTCGGCGAACGGACCACCATCCGGCTCGGGGACGAGATGGAGCTTGTGGACCGCTACCTGCGCGTCGAAAAAGTGCGCTTCGGATCGCGGCTCGACATGAAGGAAGAGATCGATCCGGACGCGCTCGAGGCTGATGTCCCGCCGCTTCTCCTCCAGCCGATGGTCGAGAACGCGGTGGCGCACGGAATCTCCGGCCTGCCCGACGGCGGCTGGATCCGATTGCGCGCGCGGCGCCAGCAGGACGAAATCGAGATCGTGATCGAGAACAAGTTTGACGCGGACTCGCCGCCTTCGCGGCGCAATGGCGTGGGACTCGAGAACGTCCGGCGGCGCTTGGCCGCGTGTTATGGCGCGCGCGCCCAAATGCGCGTGACGAGCGAGGGAGATTGCTTCCGCGTGAGTCTGGTTCTGCCCTGGCAGACCAACGGCAAAGGGGATTATGGACAGCGCGCCTAAAGTGCGGGCAGTGATCGTCGACGATGAGGATCTGGCGCGGCAGTTGCTGCGCGAATTGCTGCGCGCCCATCCCGAGATCGACCTGGTGGCGGAGTGCGCCAACGGCTTCGACGCCGTCAAGGCCGTGACGGAACTGAAGCCCGACCTGCTCTTCCTGGACGTGCAGATGCCCAAGCTCGACGGCTTCGAAGTGCTCGAGCTTGCCGGACCGGTGCCGGCCGTGATCTTCGTGACCGCCTATGACCAGTTCGCGCTCCGAGCTTTTGAGGCTCACGCTGTGGACTATCTCCTCAAGCCCTTCGGCGCGGACCGGCTGAAGACGGCCATCGAGCACTGCCGCGAGCGCCTGAGCGGCCGGACGACGGACGAGCGCGGGCAGGACCTCGCGGAACTGGCCGCCGCGGCCCGCCCGCCGGCGCAATTTTCCGAGCGCCTGGTGGTCCGCGACGGATCGAAGGTCATCCTTATTCCGGTCCGCAAGCTCGATTACGCGGAAGCTCAGGACGATTACGTGGCCCTCGCGGTGGAAGGCCGGAAACACCTGAAGCAACAGACGATTTCCAGCCTGGAAAAGGCGCTCGATCCCAAGCGCTTCCTCCGCATCCATCGCTCGTACCTGGTGAACCTCGAGCGCGTGGCCAGGATCGAGCCCTACGGCAAAGACACGCACGTGGCGGTGCTCGCGACGGGCGCGCAAATTCCCGTCAGCCGCGCCGGATACGCGCGGCTTCGCGAGGCGCTGGGCGAGTAAGGTCCGTGCGAAAAACTGAGAAACGGCGGCTGTTGCCGCGAGGCGCATGTTTAGCCCAGTTAACTAGTCTACTCTTAAGGCCCGCAGCGGATCGAGACCCGCGGCGCGCCGGGCAGGCACGTATCCCGCCCCTAGAGCGATCGCGACGAGCAGCGCCCCGACGGCTGCAAACGTCATTGGGTCCGTGGCACGGATGCCGTAGAGGAACGCCGCGAGCACCCGCGTCAGCAGCAAAGCAGCGGCGATTCCCACGGCGAGGCCGCCCAGCACGAGTTTGAGGCTCTGCCCGAGCACCAATCCGAACACGCTGCCTCGCGTAGCTCCGAGCGCCATCCGCACGCCGATCTCAAAGGTTCGTTGCGAGGTCGTGTAAGACACCACGCCATACACGCCGATGGCCGCGAGCAGCAGGGCGGCGGCGGCGAAGCCGGCAAAAAGCCACATCATGGAACGCGGCTGGTCGAGCGAGCCGGCAACCACCTGCTGCATGGTCTGGATATCGCTCACCGGCACGTTGGGATTGGAATCTCGCACAATCTCGCGGATGCGGGCGGCGACCGCGGCCGGGTCGGAGCCGGCGCGCACCAGTAGCGTCATCGAGGTGGGAATCTCGCGCTGGTTGTCGCCCACGGCCTGCGGATAGGGCATGTAGACGGCGCCGCCGAGCCAGTTCGGCGACCGGTCGGCCAGATCATACTGGCGCACATCGCCCACCACGCCCACCACCGTCCTCCAGGGATCGCCATCGCTCCAGACGGTGCGGATATGCTTGCCGATCGGGCTTTGCCCGGGCCAGAATTTCCGCGCGGTGGCGGCGTTCACCACCACCACGGGGGCGGACTTTTCGGAGTCCGCCCCGGTGAACATCCTGCCCTCGAGCAGCGGAATCTGCAGGATTCGAAAATAGTCCGGCGTGACCGCGCCCGCCCAGAGCATTGGCGCCAGATCCTGGCCGGCCACGAGCGCGTGACCCTCGAGTTCCGTCGGAATACTGGGCGTCTCGCCGCTCAAGGGAAGCGTGTTGGCGGCGGCCGCATCAGACACGCCCGTGATTTGCTGTGTCCGCTCGACCAGTTCGTTGTACAGCGCGACGCAAGCCGCCCGTTCGCGGCACAGCGATTTATTGGGCGACACGCGCACGGTGAGGATGCTACCCGGAGCGAAACCCGGATTCACCTGCCCCAGCGTCCAGAGGCTCTTGATCAGCAGCCCGGCGCCGATGGCGAGGGCGGCGGCGAGCGCCACTTCACCCGCAATCAGCGCGCTGCGCACGCGCACGCCGGCCGACCCCGTCGACCGCTGGCCGCCGGTCTTCACCGCCGTCGCGAGGTCGGTTTTCGAGGCGCTGAGCGCGGGCGCGAGGCCGAAGAGCAGGCCCGTCACCACGGCTACAGCCAGCATCAGCACCTCCACCCGCCAGTCCAGGTGAATCTCACCGGCGCCGGGAGCGGCGGGCGGCAACAGCCGCTTGAACTCCGTGAGCGTCGCGCTAGCCGCCACGAGACCGAGCACACCTCCGGCTAGCCCGAGCGCAACGCTCTCGGTCAGCAGTTGACGGATGATGCGGCCGCGTCCGGCGCCGAGCGCCGCGCGCAACGACATTTCTTTCCGGCGGGCGGTGGCGCGGGAAAGCAGCAGGCCGGCCACGTTGGCGCAGGCGATCAGGAGCACCAGCCCGACCGCGTATTGCAGGACGATGAGCCGTTGGCGAAAATCACTGGTGAGATCCTGTTGCAATGGCAGCACCGTGGCGTCCGAGTTCCAACTGGCCGGCATAGGATACGGGAACAGCGGAAGGGTGCCGACGATCAGAGGATGAAGCTCGTTGCGCGCCTGGGCGAGCGTCACCCCGGGCCGCAGCCTCGCGATGAGCGGCATGAAACCTCCGTGCCAGGTCGCGAACGAATCCCGCGAGTCGATATGCAGCGGGATCCAAAGCTCGACCTGGGCGGAGGGAAATTCGAATGACGACGGCATCACGCCCACGACCTGCCGGTCCACGCCATCCACCGTGATCACTCGCCCGATGATGCGCGGATCGCCGCCGAACTTCCTCTGCCACAACCCGTGACCGAGCAGGACCACCGCGTCCTGCCCGGGATGATCCTCGCCCGGCCGGAAAACGCGGCCGGATTCGGGTCCGGCCTGAAGCACCATGAACAGGTTGGACGAAATCGCGCTCCCGGCCACGCGCATCGCCTCGCCGGTGCCGGTCAGGTTGAACTCCGAATCCGTGGTGAACCCGGACATGTCCATCGTCCGGCTTCGCTCCTGCATCGCCGCCATGGCGCCCTGCGGATAGTAGGCCGTCACGCGCACCAACCGTTCGGGCTCGCTATAGGGCAAAGGCCGGATCAGGACGCCGTCGATCAGGCTGAACATAGCGGCGTTGCCGCCGATTCCAAGCGCGAGCGACAGGACGGCGAGAAGCGTGAAAGCCGGGCTTCGCTTGAACGTACGCAATGCGTAGCGCAGATCCTGCGACAACATCTCGAAGAATCCCAGACTGTTCATGGTGTAGATTTCCTCCCGGATCAAAACCGGATTGCCAAGCTTCCTGCGCGCGGCATACCTCGCCTCCTCCGGCGACATTCCTCGCGCCACGTTCTCTTCGATTTCGATCTCAAGATACGAGTCGATTTCGTGCGAGCGCTGGGCATCCCAATGATTGCGGAGAAAGAAGCGGTTCCATCTCATAAGTTGCTCTTCCGCCGATCCGCCGTTAACATTATGATTATAAAGCACATAGCTGGTTAGTTCCTCGGTTTTGAGCTATTTTGTCGAGTCCACCACTCACTCAATCCCGATCACTCAATCGTCCGATCACCCGATCTCCGAATCGCTCAATCGCCCGATGACTTCACTCCTCTCTAAGCGCCGCCATGGGATCGAGATTCGCGGCCCTACGCGCCGGAAGGTAGCTGGCTGCCACCGCGACCACTGCCAACAGGGCGGTGCCCAGGGCCAAGGTGACCGGATCGTAGGACTTCAGGCCGAACAGCATCGAGCTCGCAGCCCTGCCCGCGGCCAGCGATAGCGCGATGCCGACAACGAGCCCGATGGCCAGCAGCATGCCGGCCTCACGGACAATCATGGCGACGATTTCGCCACGGCCGGCGCCGAGCGTCATGCGGATTCCGATCTCGTTGGTTCGGCGCACGACCATGTATGACATCACGCCGTAAAGACCGATGATGGCCAGCAGTGCGGCGAGAAATCCGAAGAAGCCTGACAGCGTCGCCATCAGCCGTTCGCGCAGGAGTTTTTCGTGGATCATCGTCTGCAGGACCCGAAACTCGATGCTGATGTCCGGGTTCGCTTGGGCCACAGCTCGCTTCACGCCGGAGGTGAGATCGGACAACGGGAGGTGAGAACGAATCACGATCTCCTGCGAAGGATCCGGTTCAGGGTCCTGAGAAGTTGGGAGGTAAACGATGGGCGAAAAGTCCTCGCGAATGTCCTGATATTTCGTGTTTTTCACAAGGCCGACGATCTCGTATTCCGCTTGAGGTTTGCCATGCGCGCTTCCTTCCCATGCCCTCCGCCCGATCGGATTTGCACCACCGGCGATCTCGCGTGCAAACGCCTCGTTGACGATAGCGACCTTCGGGGATGCCGGAGTGTCCCGGTCGTTAAAATCACGGCCGGCCAGGAGCGTAGTTCCCATGGTTTTGAAAAAATCCGGGCTCACGCGGTTGAACCAGGACGTCTTGGCCTGCGACGCCTCCGATGTATCCATCCAGAACCTGCGGTTCGTGAAGGCGCCGCTCGTCGGGACCACGTACGTTTCGGCCGCCGAATCCACGCCCGGAGTGGAGCGAAGGCGCTCCAGCAGATCGTGCTTGAAAGGCTCGCGGCGCGCCGTCGGAAGCTTCAGCGGCGTCAGGTCAAGATCGGTGACCAGCATGCCAGTGCGCTGAAAGCCCAGGTCGAGAGTGAGCAGGTTGCGCAGACTGCGGCTGAAAAGGAGCGCACCCACCAGCAGCACGAGCGATAGAGCCACTTGTGAGATCACGAGCACCCGCCGCAAGCCGAACCGCTCGCGATTGGCTGTCATTCCACGGCTTCCCGACTTCATGGCCTCGACAGGCGGCACGCGCGTGGCGCGCAAGGCAGGCACTAAACCGAATAGGACCGTCGCGACCGTTGCCAAACCCGCAGTGAAGGCGAATACCAGCCGGTCCGGGTTCAGATTCAGGAACACCGCGTTCCCTTGCGTGCTCATGAACGCGACCATGAACCCAGCCAGCGTACGCGCCAGCAGCAGCCCCGCAGCGGCGCCGGCCGCAGCCAGCAGACAGCTTTCGGACAGCAACTGCCGCACCAAACGCCCGCGCGAAGCTCCTAAGGCGAGGCGCACGGCGATCTCACGCTCACGCGCACTGGCCCGCGCCAGCATCAGGTTGGCGAGATTCGCACAGGCGATCAAAAGCACCAACCCTGTAATCGCGAGCAGCAAAACGAGAGGGTCGGACGATTGTTGGCGCAGCGAGGAAACGCCGCTTCCGGCGGGATACGCCGCCAATTTAAACCCGAGGTATGTCTTAACGTTGTCGGAGTCATAGCCCGGGGGCAGGGTAGCCTCGAAAACTCCCGGCGAAATCGAGCCCAGATAGGCCGTGGCCTTGTCGAGCGTCCAACCAGGCTTGAGCCGGCCCATCACGGTGAGCCACCAGTCGTAGCGCGTGTCGAGATAGTTGTCTTCGCCGCCCAGAACCGGCTGCGAGCAGATGGGAAGCGCCAAATCGAAAGAGGAGCCGACATCGAGACCGAAGAAGCCGGCAGGAGTGACGCCCAGAACCTCGACCGGATGGTAGTCAATCGTGACCTGGCGGCCGATCGCCGATGGATCTCCTCCCAGTTCCCGCTGCCAGAAAGCATAGCTCACCACCACACCTGCGCCGGAGCCGCAGCCTCGCTGGTCGTCGGCGGCGGTGAAGGTCCGCCCCAGAATGGGCTGAACACCCAGCACGCTAAAGAAAGCTCCGCTCACCCAAATGCCGTGCACCAGGTGAACTTCGCCGCGCGGAGCGAGATTAAAATCGTCCGGGGCCCAGGCGAAAACACCGGAGAAGGCCTGCTGACGATCGCGGATCTGCTCCCAGAGCGCGTTGGTAAGCTCGGAATGCCAGTTGAAGAAGTTGCCAGTCGTGGCGTCGTGACTGGGAAGCCTCACCTCGGCGAGTTGCTGCGGATTGCTCACCGGAAGCATGCGCAGGCGGACGGCATCGAGCAGTTGGAAGATGGCCGTGTTGGCGCCGATGCCGAGCGCGAGCGACAGCAGCGCGACCGCCGCAAATCCAGCATTCAGGCGCAGCGCCCGCATTCCATAGCGAAGGTCCTGCCAAAACGACTCCAGAAATCCCACGCTGTTCATGAGGTAGATTTCCTCCCGGATCAAAGTCGGATTTCCGAGCTTCCTGCGCGCGGCATACCTCGCCTCCTCCGGCGACAGTCCTCGCGCCATGTTCTCATCGGTCTCGATCTGAAGATGGGCTTCGATTTCGCGGGAGCGTTCGGCGTCCCATTGCCGGCGGCGGAAAAAGCGGTTCGATTTCATACGCAGCTCTTAGGACTTCAACATCCGTGACCCGCGAGGCCCCACCCTTCAGCAGTCAGAACCCCGGCGACAGAAAGCCGATGGCCGACGGCTGCTATAATCAAATCCATGGACATCGACAAAACCATGCAGTTCATTCTGGAGACGCAGGCCCAGCTTGAGGCGTCTGCAGCCACGCACGACGAGCGGCTGGCGAGGCTCGAGGGCGTGGCCGGCGAGCATGACGCGCGCATTGCCAGAATCGAGGCGTCCATCGGCTCGTTAACGGACCTGGTAGGCCGGCTCGCACAGGCTGAACTTCGCTTGGTGGAACGCCTGGACCGGCTCAGTGAATACCAACAGCACACCAACGAGCGCTTGAATGCCCTGATCGAAGTGGTCGACAAGTTGGTCCGCCGCAACGGCTCCTCCGGCAACTGACGCCCGAGTTCCGCGCCTGGACACTCACCACTCGCGACTTGGCTGTCATTGCTCTTCATTTCCTGCGCATCCTTCCAGTGCATCTATCCTGTGATCCCTTTCGTAAGGCGCACGCCTCATTCCTGCCGTAGGGCGGCGATCGGGTCAAGCGCTGACGCCCGCCGGGCGGGAAGGAATCCGGCCGCCAGAGCGCAGGTGGCGAGCAGTACAGCCGCCAGAGCAAAGATCACCGGCTCGTGACCCTTGACCCCGTAGAGCTCAGAGGCGAGCAATCGTCCCCCTGCAACCGCTACCGGAATGCCGATGGCCAGGCCGAGACCGACCTGCACGAGCGCGCCGCGCAAGACTAGACCGAGCACGGTCCGGCGTCCGGCGCCGAGAGCCATGCGGATGCCGATTTCATTGGTGCGACGCGCCACGGAGTACGCCGTAACGCCGTATACGCCGACGCAGGCGAGGACGAGGGCGAGCAACCCGAAGAGCTCGGTGAGGCGCGCGATCAACCTTTCCTGATTGAAGTTGAGGGCCACCTGCTCGCCAAAACTCACCATGTCGAGCAGGGTGAGGTTAGGGTCGATGCCGGCCATCGCGCGCCGGACTTCGGGCTCGAAGTTTTCCGGCTTCCCGGCCACATGCAGCTCGATATCATGAATGCCGGCCGCTTCGAGCGGCGTCATCAACGGCAGAAAGGCGGTGGGATTCGCAGGTTCATCGGCGCTCGTATACTTCGCGTCCTCGACGATGCCGACGATTTCATAGTCTCCGCTGTGACTCGGACCCCCGATACCGAAATGCTGGCCGATCGGGTCCTCATGAGGGAAGAATTTCATGGCGAAGGTTCGATTGATGACAGCCTCATGAAGCGCGGACGCCGTCTGATCGCCTATCGAGCGACCGCGCAGCAGCCGGGTTCCGATGGTTTCAAAGTAGTGTGCACCGACGCGATCCAAAGAGCTGTTTTGATACTGCCCGGAATCGTTTGCGGGCCGGCGGCCCTCGATATAAACATCCTGGTTCCAATTCTGGTGTTCCATGGGGCTGTAGCCGGAAAGGCTCGCGCTCAGCACGCCGGGAATCTGTCCGAGCCGCTGCTGCAGCTCCTGGTAAAGGCCCACGCGGCGAGCGGCCGTGTAACCCGCGAGGGCAGGATCGACCTTCACCATCAGCCGGCCCGAAGTTTCAAAGCCGAACTGCTGATCCTGGAGCTTGCGCAGACTCTCGGTGAGCAGTCCGGCCGCCGCCAGCAGAACGAGTGAAAGACCGACCTGGAGAACCACCAGCGAGTTGCGCGCCATCGAATGACGATCGCCCGTCGAGCGGCCGGCGCCGTGAAGCACCTCTCCCGGGTTGGCGCGGGAGTGGATCCACGCAGGCGCCACTCCGAACACAATCCCGGTAGCCAGCGACAGCAGAAATGCGAAGCCGAGCGCCTGCAGAGATGGATCGGGGCTGATGGGAACGTAATGCGCCCCGCGGAAGGCGAGCAGCAGGATGGTGCGGGTCCCGGCATAGGCCACGTACACCCCCACCGCTCCGCCCGCCAACGCCAGCACGACACTTTCGGTGAGCATCTGCCGCATCAGCCGTCGTCTCGGCCCTCCGAGCGCCAGCCGGATCGCGATCTGCAACTGGCTTGCGGTGCCGCGAGCCAGCAGCAGGTTGGCGATGTTGGCGCAGGCGATCAGCAGCACCAGGCCGGCCGCCGTCATCAGCAGGCGCAAGCTCGCGGCATACTTCGTCTGCATCGAGTCCACTCCGCCGCCGGCAGGTGTAAGGCGGATATGTTGCCGCGCGATTTCCTGCCGGTACTCTTCCACCAAGGCCTTGTCGTTGCGCTGCTCGGTCGTGGCTTGAGCGTAACCCGAAGACCACAGCCACTGCTGGAGCTCGATCGTGAGGTGGGACTGCGCCCGCGCGGCTGCGACGCCCGGCTTCAGGCGTCCGATGAGATAGAGCCATTCCAGCTCCGGGTTGCGCAAGCGGCTATCCTGCCGGTTCAACGCCGGTTCGGTCCCGAGGGGAAGCCAGAATTCGGTTGGATCGCTGCGCAGGGTCTCGCCGTAGAAACCTGGCGGGGCTACGCCCGCTACGGTGTAAGCCATTGTGTTGATCGTGACTGTCGAGCCGATCACCGAAGGGTCAGCGCCGAAGTGAGTTTGCCACGTGTGATAACTCATCACGGCAGCAGGAGGCGCCCCGGGCCTGTCGTCGGCGGGCGTGAGCTCGCGTCCGGCGAAAGCGGTCACTCCGAGCATGGCAAAGTAATTCCCGGAGACCAGTTCGCCGTTGAAAGGCTCAGCAGGACCGGGAGTGCCGTTGCGACGGACGCTCAAATCCGACAAAAACGGCTGGAAAGCGGCAAGTTCGCTGAATTCCGCGGTGTGATCGCGAAGGTCTTGATACAGCGGATAGGAATAGAGAACAAAGCTGCCGTCGTTTTGGGTTCCGGTCATCATGCAGCAATTGTTGTTGTCGCCGAGGCGGTAGAGCTGTGCTGGATTCGCAACCGGCAGCGATCTCAGCATGACCGCGTCCACCAAAGTGAAGATGGCCGTGTTGGCGCCGATGCCGAGCGCGAGCGTCAGCACACACACCAGTGCGAATCCAGGCGACCGCCGTAGCCGCCGGACGGCATAGCGCAGGTCCTGAGCCAGCGTCTCGAAGGATCCGATGCTGTTCATGTGGTAGATTTCCTCCCGGACCAGGCTCGGATTGCCGAGCTTTCTGCGCGCGGCATACCTCGCCTCCTCCGGCGACATGCCTTTGGCCACGTTCTCGTCGGCTTCGATCTGCAGGTGAGCTTCAAGCTCGCGCGAGCGTTCCCGATCCCAGTGCGAGCGATGAAAGAATCGGCTCCATCTCATATCAGGCCTCAACCGGGACTACTCGGTGACGGGCTTCAACACCCGCGCGACCGCTTGGCTCAACTTCTCCCAGCGGCTGGTCTGATCCGCCAACTGCCTCCGGCCCGCCGGCGTCAGCCGGTAGTACCGGGCCTTGCGGTTGTTTTCCGAAGTGCCCCAGAAGGAGGCAATCCAGCCGCGATTCTCGAGGCGGTGCAGCGCCGGGTACAACGATCCGTGTTCAACCTGCAGGACCTCGTCCGAACGATGCTCGATAACGTGCGCGATCGTGTGACCGTGGGCAGGACCGAGCACCAACGTCTGGAGGATCAGCATGTCCAGCGTTCCCTGCAGCAATTCGCCCTGCAACGGCAAAGTTCCCCGAGTCGGCATTTGCTCACTATACTCCCATAGATCATCTTCTGGAAGGAAAAAATCGAGCGACGCCCGGAGAAGGCAGCGGCGGCAGAACCGTGTCGGATCGCTTTGCAACGTTCCCTGAGATGTTCTATGCAAATGGCGCAGGTGCGGACATTATGCGGGGCAGGCTCGGGGTGGGAAAGCGATGGCGCTCGGCCGCTCAGGCCACGGCTTTGACGGGGTCCTGCGACAGGAGTTTATAGACCATCTCGTAGATGGCAACTGAAGCCAGGTGACTTGGCTCCGAGAGCACGAAGGGCGTGCCGCCCTTATAGCTGCGCACACACAAGTCCGCGGCAGGCGTGACCACGCCGAAGACCTTGCAGTCCAACTGCGAGCTGATGTCGCCGACGCGTAGGCCGGTCTCGGGCGCGGAGCGGTTGACGATGATGGCCTTCAAGGTCGAGCGGGAAACACCGGCGGAGCACAATTGTTCGAGCGCCGCCCGGCCGGAGGCGATGCTGCTGGGTTCATTGTCAACCACCAGGCCGCCAAAATGAGCGTGCCGGATGGCGGCCTGACTCGCCGCCGGCAAAGCGCCCGGCAGGTCAACGATCACAAAATCGGCCATGCGGCCGAGCGCGTTCAGCAGGGCGTCAGCCTTGGCAAGGTCGATTTCGCGCGATTCCTTAATGGTTTGGGGGCCAAAAAGAACCCGCAGACCCGAAGGGAACTTGACCAGACGCGCTGCAATCTCCGTTTCATCGATCCGGCCGGTTTCGAGAGCAAGTAGAGAACTCAGATTCACATCGGGCATGTGGGCCAACTGATGCGAGAAGCTGCCGTAACTGGAGCGCAGCTCGACGGCGATCACGCTGCGCTTTGCCCAGGCAATGCACGCCGCGAGGTTAAGGGCCAACGTCGTGGTGCCGACGCCCCCCTTGGCGCCGACCAGGACCAGAAACTTGGCGCCCTCGGCGTCCTGATCCTTGTGCAGGTGCGCGGTCTGCTTCTTTTGCCGCTGCACCGCAAAGCGCAGGCTGCGGCCGAGCGAATGATCATCAACGCGCCCTTTAATCAGGTAGTCCTGAGCGCCGAGTTCGACGGCCCTGAGCGCGATGGTCTCGTCGTCGAGGCTGCTCAGCAGGACGACGGGGAGCGAAGGTGCGGCAGCGTGCGCCCGGTCAAAGGTCTCAAAGCCGTGGCTGTCCGGCAGCGAGAGATCGAGCAGGAGGGCGTCGAGCCCGCCCTGGGCCAGGCGCTCCAGTCCGGTGTCGAGCCGGTCGCGGGTCTCAAGGTGAAACGACGCGCCTTTGGCCTGCGAGAGCATCATCGACACCAGCTTGGCGTCGCCGGGGTTGTCTTCAATCAACAGAACTCGGATCTCGTTTTCGGGCATTACTCTGTCCTCTCTTAGTTTCCCGCTTCGGCGGCAACTTCGCCACGGTCAGCCAGAACTCTTCTATTGCTGCCACTACCGCCACCAGCTGCGCGAAGTCCGGAGGCTTCGTCACGTAACAGTTGGCGTGCAACTCATAACTCTTCAGCACGTCTGGTTCCGCAGCCGAGGTCGTCATCACGATCACCGGTATGCGCCTCAGTTCGGGATCCTGCTTGATCTCCGCGAGCACCTCCCGGCCGTCCTTCCTCGGGAGGTTCAGGTCCAGCAGAATCAGATCGGGTTCGGGCGCATCGCGGTACTCTCCTTCGTTGCGCAGGTAGGCCATGGCCTCCAGTCCGTCGCCGACCGTGCGCAGGTTGCTCGGAATCTTGCAGGCCTTGAGCGCCTCCCACGTAAGGCGCACATCGCCCGGATTATCTTCGACCAGCAGGATCTCCACGATTGGAGATAATTCTTTAGGGCTCATGCTTGCATGCTGTCGGCAATCGGCAAGGTGAAGTAAAAGGTCGCGCCGTGCCCCGCCTCCGATTCCACCCAGATCCGGCCGCCGTGCCGCTCCACAATCTTCTTGCAAATTGCCAGTCCGATTCCCGTGCCCGGGTATTCCGTTCTCGAGTGCAAGCGTTGAAATATGGCGAAAATGCGATCGTTGTAACGTGGATCGATTCCGATGCCGTTGTCGCTTACCGAGAAGATCCACTCCTTGCCGTTTCGCCGGGCGGAGACGCGGACGCGCGGGACCGTCTGGCCCCTGAATTTCAAGGCGTTTCCGACCAGGTTCTGAAACAACTGCTGAATTTGAGACTCGTCGGCGAGGAGGGTGGGCAGCGGATCGGAGGATATGTCCGCGCCGGATTCCTGCAGCGTGACGCGGAGATTCTCGAGCGAGCGTTGAAACGCCGCCCGGCAGTCCGTAAGCTGCAGCTCCTTGGCCCGGGTCTTGACACGCGCGAAGGAAAGCAGGCCGTTAATCAACGACTGCATCCGGGTGGCGCCCTCCACCGCAAAGCCGATGAATTCCTGAGCCTCGCCGTCGAGCTGCGCGCGGTAACGGTCGGCGAGGAGCTGAGTGAAGCTGGCCACCATGCGCAGAGGCTCCTGCAAGTCGTGCGAGGCGACGTAAGCGAACTGCTCGAGATCGGCATTCGAGCGCTCCAACTCCGTGGTCCGATGGCGGAGCGTCTCTTCCGCATGTTTGCGTTCGGTAATGTCTTGCGCCACGACGAGCCGCGCCCCACGGCCTGCCAACTCCACCAAGTCCGAGGTGAGGTGGACGTCTATGAGCCGGCCGTTCTTCAGCCGCTGCCGGGTTTCGACGATATAACGTCCCTCCGCCCGCTGCCGGTAGTCGTTCTTCATACGCTCTGTTTCACCCGGCGGCAACAGATCGGTTACCCGCATCGCCAGGAATTCCTCGCGGGAGTATCCGTAACGGGTGGTGGCAGCTTCGTTCACCTCCAGGAAACGCCAGGTCTCGGGGTCCCAGAGCCACATGGGCAGGGGCGCGTCGGAGAAGACACGCCGGAACCTGGCCTCGGAGCTGCGCAAGGCTTCCTCGCTTCGCTTGCGCTCGGCGATGTCCTTGAAGGTGACCACGGCGCCTACCGTCCGGTCGCCCTCCCGAATAGGAGTGCTGGTGTATTCCACAGGAAAGCTTGTTCCGTCTTTCCTCCAGAAGATTTCGGTATCGAGGTGATGGATCTGGCCGTCCCGGCAGGCGGCGTAGATCGGGCATTCGGCCTGCGGATAGGCCGTGCCGTCCGCCTGCGTGTGGTGAAGGATGTCGTGCTGCTTCCTGCCCAGCAAGTCCGCCGCCGTCCATCCCACCATACGGGCTGCCGCCGGATTAATGAAGGTCACTCTGCCTTCGAGGTCCAGGCCATAGATCCCTTCGCCGGCCGAGTTCAAAATGAGTTCCTTCTGCAGGCTCAGTTGCCGGACGGTCTCTTCCGCGCGCTTGCGCTCGGTCACATCCTGCGTGATGATCAGGACGCATTCCTCGCCTCCGATTTGGATCAGCTCTGCCGAGAGAAGCGCGTCTCGAACCTCGCCTGACTTGGTGCGAAGCTGGGCTTCCATTTCCCGGACGAATTTCTCCCGCTGCACGCGCTCCGCAAACAGGGCCCGGTCCTCCGGGCGCGCCCAAACGAGGTCGGGAGCCCGCCGGTCGACGAGCTCTTCCCGGTCGTAGCCCAGGATTCTAGTGCAGCTCTCATTCACGTCCACGTATCGGCCCTCGTGGAGGGTGCTGATGCTCACCGCCGCCGGGCTGGCGCGGAAAGCCTTGGAGAATCGCTCCTCGGACTCACGAAGAGCTTCCTCCGCGACTTTCCGGTCGATGCCGATTCCCGCCAGGCGCGTGGCGATATCAATGAGCTCGATTTCGGCCGCGCTGGGAGTGCGCGGCTCCCGGTAATACATGGCCAGGGTCCCGAGTACCCTGCCTTCGTGAGATTTGATGGGCGTGGACCAACAGGCACGCAGTCCGTGTTGCGAAGCCAGGTCGCGATAATCAGCCCAGAGAGGATCCTGCTGCGCGTCGGGGACGATTACGGGCTCGCCGCGCCAGGCGGCGGTGCCGCAGGAACCCGCCTGTGGGCCGACCCTCGCGCCATCGATCGCCTGGACGTAGGCCGCGGGCAGGCTAGGCGCCGCCACATGCCGGAGATGCTCGGCGCCGGCGTCCAGCAGCAAGACCGAACACAGCGTGCCGGGGCATTGGGATTCGATGACCTCGGCCAGGCTGGTCAGCATCTCCGGCAGAGGCGCGCCGGTCGCGATCATCTCCAGCACGCGATTCTGGCCTGCTCGCAAGGCTTCTGCTTTCTTGCGTTCCGTAATGTCCTTGATTACGGCGCCGACCCCGCGGGCCTTGCCGTCTTTCCCCTTGACCGCGAAGGCCGCGATCAGAACGGCCAGATGTGATTCGTCCTTCCGGAGATACTCGCTCTCGTACTCCTGCGGCTCCCCTGTCGCGATCAGGCGGGCGAGGCGTTCTGCCTCGCTCGCCGTATACTCCGGCGCCGTCAGATCCTGGCACTTCTTTTCGGCAATCAGTTCTCCCCGCGAGTAGCCGGTGAGTTTCAGGAAGGCCTCGTTGACTTCGAGCAATGTCCCGTCCAAGGCCGCGTAGCCCATGGCGTCGACCGAGCAGGAATAAACCCCGCTCAGGCGCTCCTGGGCGGTTCGGGACGCTTCCTCCGCCTCTTTGCGCAAAGTGATGTCACGAAAGACGGCAACGCCGCCGCGCACCTTTCCCTCGCGACCGAGGATCGGTCTCCCCGTGACGCTGGTCCAAATCTTCTGCCGCCGTTTGCGATGGTAGACCAGAATCTCGACTTGGTCCGTAGGCTCTCCCCGCACGGCCCGCGCCCAGGGGAGATCGTCCTTGGGAAAGGGCGTCTCGCCATCTGGAAGATATAGCGCGTGCTGCTCGGGCCGCGGCCAGGCGTCCACGGCCCAAAGGCCCAGAATGCGCTCGGCCGCCGGGTTCCAGCGGGAATACCTGCCTTGGGCGTCCACAACCACGACCGCTTCTCCCACGCTGTTCAGGACGGACTGCAGAAGTTGACTCTCGCTCTGCAGGCTTTCCTTCGATTCGCCCCAGGCCTGCTCGGCCTGTCTGCGCTCGCTCACCACGACGCCCAGGAAGAGGGCCGTCATGGATACCGTCAGCATGACGAGTTGCAGGCGCGGCAGGCTATCAAGCTGCACGTGCGTGGCATGGACCGCGATCATCGCGCCCGCGTTCAGGGCAAGGGAGCCCAGGATCGCGCCGCGCAGTCCGTGCCGGACGGCAATCCAAATAATCGGAATGAAGAAGCCGTACAAAGGGTCGAAGAGAGCCACCGGCTGGAAAACGATGACCAGCCAGATGGCTGCGGCAATACTCGCCAACTGCAGAAGCCACTCCACCACCTCAGAGGGCCCCGGCCAGTCGGTCCCGGCCGTCACGAGCGGAGCGCTCGAAGAGTCCTGTGGCGGACCCGCCAGCCACGCGCGGACGCGAGGGGCCAGAAAGACCAGCAGAAAGGGCGTAAAGGCGACGATCGCCACCGAATCGCCCAGCCACCAATGGAACGCAGCCACTGGATAATCCTCGCGCCGGACCCCGCCATCGGCGACGATGGCGAGCGCTCCGAGAGATGCCACTCCGGCCGCCGCGATCAAGTTCACTACAACGAATCGGCCTCCGTCCCAGAGACGGCGGAACTCCCGATCAATCGGCGAGGCTCGCCGCAAAATCACCGCGGCGCTGAGATACCCGAGTAGCATGGACATGCTCGCCGGCAGAAGGCTCCAGGAACGGAGCGGCCAGTGGTAGTCCGCCAGAGCCGCGACCACCATGGCCACCACGGCCAGCGGCGTCGCACGCACACCTGCGGCGAGCAGCAGCGCGACTGTCAAGCCCGTGGGCAGATACCAGGCGCTCACGCCCCGCCATATCTGGAAGTAGACCGACGAGCGGTCGAGGGCCAAGTACAGCCCAATGTAAGCGAGCCCGAACAGAACGCGCCGGGCAAGGAAACCCGCCCGCCCGCCCGGGGGCTCGGAGAGCGCAGGCGCGGTCCCGCCGGACAACCACACGACGAAACCGTGCAAGGCCCCGACACTCCTCCGGGCAGCCCTAAACATTATCTATCCTTGTACTATCTCAGCATAAGCTGTCATCGTGCGGCACCCTCGCCCTGGCCCGTCACCGTGGAGTCCACCGCAGCTTCCTCGGCCGTCACGTAAAAGAGACATACTACCCCGGTGTTAGTGACTTTTAAAACCGGGACCTTAGTCCCGGGCCGGAGCGGCGCTGTACTATCGACCTACTCACGCGGCAGGCGCAGGAGCACGTATCCCCACAAGCTCCGGGGTAGACCCGATCAAGCGAACGTGGGATAAGAGTGAACCGACGCGTGCCTCGTTGGGCTGCGGAGCAAGCGGCGTGCCACATTCGGGTCGCCGGACGGGATAATCCGCACACTTCTTGACCTCGCGCCGCCAGTTGAGTCAGACTGGGCCCGACGAAATCGAATCGGGAGTCGCGGCCATGCCCTCTGCCCTTAACGTCATCGTTGTCTTGATCCTGCTTGCGGCGCAGTCCGCCACATCTCCTGCGCCCAAGGCTTGGACGCCGTTGTTCAACGGCAAAGACCTGTCCGGTTGGACTGTGAACGGCACCGAGAAGTGGGTGGTGGAAGACGGCACTGTGGTCGGGGAGAGCACCACTGGCCACTACGGCTATCTGACCACCGCCAGGAGTTATCGCGACTTCAATCTGCGGCTCCGGTTCAAGCCCGAAGCCAAGGGAAACAGCGGCGTGTTTATTCGCTCTCGCATTACAGGCAACGATCCCGATCACGGCCCGGATATCGAAGGCATGCAAGTGGAGGTCGATCCCACTCCCGGAAAACATACGGGCGGGCTTTACGAGAGCGGGGGCCGGGGTTGGGTGATCCAGCCCACGCCGGAAGGCGAGCAGGCCCTGAAACCGGAGGTGTGGAACGATCTGGAAATCTCCGCCCATGGCAGCCACATTATTACGAGGCTCAACGGCGTTCAGATTGTCGATTACCAAGACCCGGCGCCCCGGTTCACGGATGGCGTCATCGGCTTGCAGCTCCATACAGGCGGAGGGGTCAAGATGCGTTGGAAGGATATTGAGATTCAGGAAGTGCCGTAGCAGTCTACTAACCGGCCTTGCGGCACATCACGGCCAATCGCTATCGAACCGCTGTTCCCGCCACGGATCGCCGTACATGTGGTAGCCATTGCGCTCCCAGTAGCCCGGCTGATCGCCGGCCATGAATTCGAACTGACGCACCCACTTGGCGCTTTTCCAACCGTATAGTTTCGGTACCACCAGACGCAGGGGACCGCCGTGCTCGGGCTCGAGCGGCGCGCCGTCATGACGGTCTGCGAGCAGCACGCCATCCTCCTTGAGATCGGCGAGCGGCAGGTTGGTGGTGTATCCCTCGTCCGAGTGAACCAGCACGTGCGTGGCGCTCGAAAGGGGCTGGGTCAGGTCAGAGAGAGTGCGGAAACTCACTCCCTCCCAGCGATTGTCGAACCGGCTCCAGCGCGTTACGCAATGAAAATCTGCCGTCACCTGAACACGGGGCAGTGCCTGAAACTCGTCCCACGTCAGCCGCACGAGGTTGCGAACGAATCCCGCCGTACGCAAGTCCCAGGTCTTCGGGTCGAAGCGCGGAACTCCCCCCAAGTGCAGCACCGGCCACTTGAGCGTGGCCACTTGCCCGGGCGGCAGCCGTCCAGCTTCCTTCATTTGCGCTTCAAGCTGCTTGCGGTCCACGTTGTTCGAGAAAATGCCCATAGATGGGGAAGGTCTCAGGCGAGCGGCAGTCCTGTGCGCGACCGTATCCACTCATTCACGCCGCGTTCCAGGATGTCGAGCGGCAGTGCGCCTTCGCCGAGCACGACCTCGTGGAATTCGCGGACGTCGAAGTGCCCTGCGAGCGCTGCGGTGGCCTTGTTCCGCAGTTCGCGAATCTTGAGCTGGCCGATTTTGTAGGCTAGCGCCTGGCCGGGCCAGACGATGTAGCGGTCGATCTCGTTCACCACATCCAGCTCCGATTTCGCGGCTTTGGCCATAAAGTAGTCGATGGCCTGCTGGCGGCTCCAGCGCATGGAGTGCATGCCGGTATCGACCACCAGGCGCACGGCGCGCCACATGTCGTAGGTGAGCTGCCCGAACTTGGCGTAAGGATCGTCGTAAAGTCCCATCTCATCGCCGAGCGACTCCGCGTAGAGCGCCCAGCCCTCGCCGAAGGCGTTGTAGAAGCCGTAGCGCCGGAAGTTGGGCAGATCACCCTGTTCCATGCTGAGTGCGATCTGGATGTGATGGCCGGGCACGGACTCGTGCAGGGTGAGGGCCGTCATCTCCCAGGTGGGACGCGTCTCCGGCTTGTAGAGGTTCACGTAATAGGTCCCGGCGCGCGAGCCGTCCGCAGCGCCCTGGACGTAATAGGCCGTGGTGGTGTCGGGAGCGACTTCGGCCGGAATAGGCGCGACGCCGTAGGGCATGCGCGGCAGCGTGCGAAACAACTTCACAAGCTCCGGATCGACGCGCTTGGCGAGGGCCCTGTACGCTTCGAGCAGGTCCTCGGGCGTCTTCTCGAAAAATCGCTGATCCGTGCGCAGATAGTGGAAGAATTCCTCGCGCGAGCCCTTGAAGTCCGTGCTCGCGCGCACCGTTTCCATCGCAGACTCGATGCGCGCCACTTCGTCGAGTCCGATCCGGTGGACTTCGGCCGGCGTCAGGTTGGTGGTGGTGAACTTGCGCACGTCGAAGGCGTAGAGCGCCTCGCCGTTCGGCACCTGCCACACGCCCACCCGATCGAAGCACGCGGGTAGATATTCGTCGTTGAAGAACCTCTTGAGACCCACGAAGGAGCGCACCACGCCGGACCCGATCGCCTCCCGCCCCGCCTGCGCAAGGCGATCCCGCTCCGGCTTCGCGATGCTGTCGGGAAAGCGGCGGAAAGACTTGTAGAACGGGCTCGAGGCGGGATCGCTGACGATCTGCTGGTCGATCTGCGCCGGCACGCGCTGCATCACCACGCGCGGCAGCAGCATCTTCTGGCGGATGCCTTCCCGCATCAGCGCCACGGTCTGATCCATGTGGGCCGGGAACGATTTGAGGCGGGCGATCCAGTCTTCGTAGTCCTTCACCGTCTCGAAGCGCAATTGGTCGGCAAGCTCATTTGCCGTCTGGATGCCGCCGCGCTGGTTGAGGGGAATCAGGTACCATCGGAAAGCATGCTCCTCAATGGCCGTTGCGTAGTCGCGCCGAAAGAGATCGTAATTCAGTTGATCGCGAGAAGACAGCCGGGCCCGGTCGATTCCCGACAGCCGCTCGAGCGCCGCCACACGATGCTGATGATTCTGCTCGATGGCTTCGAGGCTCAGGTCCTCCCAGCGATCGTTCCAGCGGCGGTCGCCGAGAGTAGACGCCCAGGTGGGGTCGCGCTCCAGGCTCCAGTCCCACTCGGCGTCGAAGAAATGCCGCAGCGCGACTGTCGCCTGGTCGCCTTGACCCGATGCGTCCGGAGCCTGCCCGCCGGACGATCCAGGTGCCTCGCCGGTCACGAGGCCCGAAGCCGCCATAACGAGTCCTGAACGAAGTGCGTTGCGCCGATCCAACCTGCCCTCCTGCTTACCAACCATCTGAATTATGAACACTTAGCGCCGAATTGTGAAGGGTGTTAATGGCCGTGGGGTCAGTGGAAACCCCTAGTCCGGCGAGCGAAAACACCGTATTGACATCCCCTTCCGGTCGGGACATCCTAGCCTCGGATAAGGCTTTGGGGCAGGAGAATGAGGGGCGACCATTGGAGGCTGGGGGAGCCGCCAAAGAAGAGGGACCAGATACGGATCGGGCCGGACGCAGCCTAAGACCGAAATGCGAGCAAAAAACTCAAGCCCGGACTGAGCCGATCTGATCCCGCCAACCAGCTCCCCGAGCGCCTGTTTTCAGCAGGATAGGGAAAATGGCCGCCATCCGCCTTGTCTATCAAGCGGTATAAAAAGATTTAATAACGTATTGTTTGACGATACCGCATCTATAGAGCTATGATTCAGCTCTCTAATACTCATCCGGGATCGTCCGCCGAACGGAGGTACCTATGAAGACCGTGCGCTCCGTGTTGCTGGTTCACAACGAACCTGATGCCTTCCGTGGATTGGAAGACATGCTCCGCGAGCAGGAGATTGGCACGCGCCACGCGCATCAGTGCGCAGCTGCACTAAGAATGTTGAAGGAAGCAGATCCCGTCGATCTCGTCTTGACGGATGTGGCTTTGGCCGACGGGACGTGGAAAGACGTTATCCGGCTGGTACGCAAGCTGGCCAAGAACACACCGGTGATCGTGATGTCGCGGGTTGTGAGCATGCAGCTCTACCTCGACACTCAGGATGCCGGCGCGGCTGATTTCATCGTGCCACCCATGGCGCCGCGCGATTTGACGTACGCCCTCACCGGAGCAATGGTGAGGCCCATACATCCAGGAATCATGCAACCCTCTGCCCGGCACCGCCCGCATCTGCGAACCCAGGCCTGAGGCATAACCTGACTGCGCGCGACGGCGCAGCCAGCCTGAACCAGGCGGATCCCGGTGGATGCGTGCGTTTCGGCGCCGCCACTTGGGTCCTGCGCAGGCCATCCGGCCCGCGATTGCCCGCGATTAACGGAGTAAGCAACCGGCCGGTAAAGCGACACTCCGGCCGGTTTGGTTTTCAGGTTTGGTTTCAATCTTCCGGTAGCCGCTCCAGTTCGCGGACATAATCGACAACCGCTTCGCTCCAGCCGTCAATGTGCGTCCACTGCCCGTAACCCACGCCGTTCTTGTAACTGGCCACGTTGATCATGATGCCGCGCCCGTGCGGGCTCGCGACATCATCGTGCGCCTGCTCGTCCGTGATCACGATCAGGCGGTCGTAGCTCTCCTCGATCTGCTTGAGGGCCACCCCCAGATACGTGGCGTTGTGGGGCTGGCTCGCGTCCAGGGCGTCGCGCAGCGCAAATCCGCGGCGGGAAGGCACGCGAACCAGCCGGTCCGAAAAGCTGTAGACGCTGACGCTTTCCGCAATCTCGCGCAGCAGGATGGCGAGACCGTAGGCCGCGTCGGTGCGCAGCATCTCCGACCGGCGCGAAAGCGGCTCCGTCATGGAGCCGGAGACGTCCACTACCAGCACCGTCCGCCCCGGCAGCTTGTCCTCTGAGCCAACCGATGCCAGCATGGCGCGCTCCAGGGCCTCTTCCCACGCGGGAACATGACGCGCCGCCGCAATGAAGCGGAACGGCAGCACCCGCGTAGTCTTCATGCGGGCCAGAGCGTCGATCACCAGGTCTTCCGCCACGCCGGCATCCTTCAGATTACGCAGGTTGCGCAGCAGCGCCAGGGCGCCGAGCCGGCGATCCCGGAGCAGACGCTCCCAGGCCTCGCGCTTGCCCTCCCCGCGCGTGGCCGAAAGCGCCACTTCCCAGGTGTCGGGCGTGGCGAGCCGGCCCTCCACGAGCCGCTTCCAGAGCTCGGCCTGCGCCTCGTCGCGAGGCTTGGCGTGGCAGAGGAAGAGCACGTCGCGCAGACGAACGGGCTGCGCACGGTCGTACTTGGCGAGCTGATACTCGTCAAACTTGCCGAACGCCGCGGCCAGCCCTTTCTTGACCTGCGCGGAAAGCGGCGCCTTACCGTCCTTCCAGTAGATGGCGACGAATTCCGCCAGCTCGCCGGCGCGCCGGATCACACGATCGAGCGTCGCCGCCACCAGGGTACGATGCGTCTTGTGGCGCGCCATCTCGCGAACCAGAAGCAGTGGCGCATGGCGCAGCTTCATTTTCTCGCGCGCTTCGACGGCCAGCGCGGCCACCCGCGCGGCGTCCACGCGGGGAACCAGCTCCTGGATGCGCCCGCCGATCTCCACGCCGTCCTCGTAGAACTGGCTCTCCCACAGAAGACACGCGAGCACCGAGCGGCGCAGCGCGAGCTCCGGCGTGATGGCCCGGGCGGCGCCGCCTTCGTGCGTCTGGAGCACAGGCGCGAAGGCGCCGCGCAGGTTGAGAATGTTGAGTCGAGCCATGTCGTGCACCTCCTTGTATGGGGTGCGGTGTGTGATGTCGAGCGGGCAGCCACCGCAAGACAAGCGCAGCGAGCGCCAGAGGCGATTAGTCAAGATGCTGACTGACCGTCGCCTGCTGCGTGCTGCCGCTTGCCTTCTGCCAACCGTCCGTTCAAGGCGGGGAACTATCGATAAGGTTCTATGACTGAGCTACGCGAACCTCGCTGGCCCGCGGCAGGAATCGAACCTGCGGCCTCCGGCTTGCGCCGGCGCTCTACCGAAGTAACCCTTATCTTCACCACCGCCCGAAGCGGATGCTACAAACCCGTGGTTCGAGTCTGTAGCCTATCTCGGGCGACGGCGGATGGCCTTACGGAATGACCTCCGCGTCTTCGCCCTCGATCTTTTTAAACTCCTTCGCCGTCACGAAGCCGACGCTGCGTCCGGCCCGCTTGGTGACCAGGATCCACGCCGTCTTTTCCATTCCATCTCCATCCAGGTCCGATCGCCTTCGGTCCGCGTAGGCGGTGCATTCCCGAATCCTGAACGGGATGAGCTGCGGCTGCTCCCAACGCCTGAAAGTACAGTGGATCAGCTCCTCGCTCTCCGCGTATCCTTTCTGGATTTGAGCGTACGAGCAGGTGCGGCAAAGCCAATCGCCCGTGACCGGAGTTCCATTTTGAACTCCACGAGTACCCATAATTCGTTCGCCTCCCTTTGACAGACAAAGCAGTGCAAACAGACAATGTGCAACTCGAAGCTACGGTTTAATCCATCGACGGTGCAAATTCTTTCGCCGGGGAACACGCGACCAAGCTGAAGCTACGAGCCCTCACCGCCCGGAACCTTGTGTTTCGGAGCTACGCTCCCGTCCCTGAAGGGTCTTGGAGCTCGCCGGGGCGGCCAGCCCCGCGCTTCGGAAGTGGAGGCGAAGTATCCATGGTCTTTCGCCACCGGCGACAACTATGAAAAGCGTCCCTGGCCAGCGAACAAGCGAGCGCGGCCTGAGGACTCGAACCTCCACGCCAGCCCACACCCGGGCCAGCGTGTTCACCGGAGAAGAATCCGCACTCTACGCCACTGACCGAACTGTTATAACAACAAACCTATGACCTTCCCTTGAGGCGCGACTGCGAACAGCTTCGCGCACAGCGACATCAGGCCGCCCGCCATTCTTCACTGGTCCTGCCTTATTCCGCCGGGGGAACAATGGACAGCGGCAGACTTAACAAGGTCGAAGTATCCACCATCGACGCCACCCAGCGATTAAGTTGATGAGGGAACGCGAGTTAAGAGCGCCGCGGGACTAACGGGCGCTCAAGAGGATGACCAGGAACGCCCGATAGCAACCGGTGCCAGTCTCCGGCAACCGCTGCTCACGCATCGAATTGTTCGTCGTATCATGCATGACGGACGTTCTCCCAAAATCTCAACTACTATAGCAGAGACTAAATGGGTGGGTCAAGAAAAAAAGACAGTAGTTCAGCGGGAACTCGCGCGGGGCCCGAGATCCTATTCGTGGTCTCCCGGACCAGGTTCTGCTACTGCGGAACTAGGATGTACGGCGCACTCCCTCGCCAGCGGCTAGTGTCGTTGTGCCTGCAGCATCTTCACGCGAGGCTTGCCTTCAGTTCGTTTATGGCCTCGGCGACCACCTTCTGGACTCGATCACCTTCCCGGTCGTAGAGCGAGAGGATCTCGCTCTCAAATTGCGGTCCCAGCGCGTTGATTGAGTCTGGGCGGTTCCATACCAACTCGAAGTTTTTCTGATAATAATTGTAGAGCGATGCGCCAGGGAAATTGTTGCGGTGCGGGACGAATACCCACGCCGGCGTTCTATTTCCAGCCCGATTCTCATCGTAGAACGAGATGTTCAGCCGTTCGTCAGTGAAGACGCAAGAGACGGTGGGAAGTGTGCAATAGACGCGCACCTCGAGGCGTTTCCGGGCGCCCTCGTGCAGGTTCTTATGCAGCTTCCGTAATCTTACGACCGACTGCACGATCTCGGCAAACAAATCGGTATGCGGGTGGCGGTACACCTCGATATTGTTTTTCAGCGCGGCCGCGACGGAGAACGGATTCAGGAATAACATCTTGACCGTCATCTTCGGGTCAGCTTCGAGACGCTCCTTCAGGAGGTCAACAAAAGGATTTGAGGACACGTCCGGCAGCGAGGTTCCAATGGCAACGAAGAAAGACTTTGCCTCAGCAAGCATCTCCTCAAAATCACGATAAGACCTTTCCGGCTTGAACTGTTGGAGGCCCGACGAGGTGATCTGCACAGCGGCGTTGTTGATCGCGCGTACGATGTCGGCGAGGCGTCGCTCCATGAATGACTCAACTTCCCGCCGGGCGGTCAGTTCAAACACGGCGGAGAGCACGCCCGCGGTCATCAAGGTGAATCCGAACGAGCGGACGTCATCGCTCCATGCAGGGGTGTACCACGCTGCGCGCAGCCAGTAGTTTGAAAAAACTGCGGCCAGCCCGATGGCGAGAAGAGAAATGACCAGCTTCCACAGGCTTGACTGGCGCGATGGTTGGATCTCGGCCAAAACAGGCACAGCTTCCTCCCCTGAGCAAATCGTGCGCGGCAGCTTCCGGAATAGCGGTTATGAACCGGGCGAGATCACGCACGGTTTGCCGCAGCCGGCCCTGCCTGCCGGGCTAACGTGAATGAGAGGGCGCTCTACGCAATCGAGGCGCCCTGTCGTCGCCTAGCTTGGAAATCGTTGAGATATTAACACAGCCAGGCCCTGGCCTTGGACCGATGAAAACGCGCGGCGGGGCGAATCGAGACGTGGAACAAAAAGGGTGCGCCTCCAGCCGCTCCCAACCAGTCTGTCGGGTCTGTCGGCTGTCATCAAGACGCGGCGACGTTTTGCTGGCTGTGGAGCACCATCTTCATTCCGTATTCCGGCCTCAGGGTGAGGGAAGGCAGAGGCCAGGTACGATGACCTTTGAGGGTGCGGAAGCGGAAGCGGCGCATGATGGTGGCCAGGATCATGGCGATCTCGAGTTGCGCGAAATCCCTGCCGATGCAGTTGCGAGGTCCGCCGCCAAAAGGGAAATAGGCGAACTTGGGCAGTCGGTCGGAGAGCCCGTCTTCCCAGCGCTCCGGCCTGAAGGCGTCGGGATCGTCATAGAAGCGCGGATCGCGATGGACCACCCACTGGAACATGGCGACGGTTGAGCCCTTGGGGATGCGGTAGCCCCCGATCTCGCACTCGTTCAGGGCCTCGCGCACCACGGCGTAAGCCGGCGGATAGAGCCGCAGGGATTCCTTGATCACGCAGTCGAGATAGCGGAGGCGGCGGAGATCGGCGAGCGTCGCCGGCCGGTCACCGAGCGCGCCTTCCAGCTCTTCCACCAGGCGGGATTCAGCCGCCGGATTCTCGCCCAGCAGAAACAGGGTCCAGGTCAGCGCCAGCCCCGTGGTCTCATGCCCGGTGAAGAAAAGCGTGGCCATTTCGTCGCGAAGTTGCGGATCGGTCATCCGGATCCCGTAGTGTTCCTGGGCGTGGAGGAACGCCGCCAGGAGGCTGCGCTCGCCCTCATTCGCGTGCCCGTTCGAACTCCGGCCGTCGCGGATGGCGTCATAGATGATCCCGTCCAGGCGGCGCATGGCGCGCCGGTAACGCAGGTTGCCGGGCGTGGGAATCCATTCGGGGACGGCGTACAGGCCGAAGCGGCTGGCGAACTGGTCCAGATAGACGCTGATGGCGGCCTCGGCGCCTTCGAGCTCGTCCGCCAGTTCGCGCCCGAACAGCACCCGGGCGATGATCTCAAGCGTGAGGCGCATCATCTCCTGGTGGACGTCCCGCGTCTCCCCGTCCTGCCACTGGTCGAGCTTGCGCCCGGTGAAGCGCACCACGGTGTCGGCGTAAGTATCAATGTGCTCGTGACGAAAGGCGCGCTGCCCGATGCGGCGCTCGCGCACCCAGGTGTCGCCGTCGCTCGTGAGCAGGCCCTCGCCGAACAGCCCGCGGCTCTCGCGCAAGTAAACGGCCTTGATGAAGTTGCGGTAATTGGTGACCAGCACTTCTTCGATGTAGCTGGGACGGCTGATCAGGTAAGTGGGAATGTTGACCACGCGGAAGAAGACAATGTCGCCGTATTCCCGCGCCATGCGGGTGGCGAATTTGACGTCTTCTTCGCGGGCTTCCGGCAGCACACCGAGCAGGAAGTGCCCCTTTGGCCCGGGTGGACGCGTTACTGAAGCCATAATTAAAGCTCGAGCTGCGATACCAGTTTATATCGTGCTAATGAATTTCTCATGCTATCACGAGAAATGCGCCTCGGGAGTCTGGCAGAATCCGGGTGGGTCAGTTTGAAATGATCCGCAACCACCCCGCCCTTCGGGCGCCCCTCCTGACCAGGAGGGGAATCCTACTCACAGGCGAAAACGAGTCCCATCCTACGCTTAGGAGGGGAGGCGCCAAGGCGGCGGGGTGGTCTGTGGCCCCCAACGCTTACTCTTAACGGCGCTTCTCCGGGTAGATGGAGCGCACCGCCGAAAGGTTGCCGTTGCGGCCGGGGTTCAGCTCTCCTCACCACTCTGCCGATAAATCCTGAGGTGGGCGAATTCGCATGACTCAGCCGGATTCAAAGGTTCTCCGCGAGAAAATTCTGGCTTTCGTCAGCAGCCTCAAGCAGCCGGTGCTGTTGGACGAGGGCGGTTCGGTGCTCAGCCTCGCCGGCTTGGGCGCCGCTGACCGCGAAGGTGTGTCCCCGGACGCGCCTGGCGATCCTTCACCCGGCGCTGTGGCGGGCGGCGTGGGCCTCGAAGTCCGGCTGGAGGTGGAGTTCGGCAAGCTGCTGCTCGAGATCTGGGGCGCCGGACGGTCACTCGTACGCCGGGTGGAAGGCGTTGAGCTGGAGGGCCGCAGACTGCTGGTGCAGGCGCGCAAGCCCGGAGGATGGGCGCCGCCGGTCGTGCTCGAAATCCGCGAGGCCAGCGATACGGAGCCCCGCGAGCCGGCCTTCGAGGGCCGTGATGGCGCTGCCCGCGATCGCGCGGAGCCGTGCCGTTCCCTTGACCGCGACGAATTCGAACGCCACTTGATGGCCATGCTGGCGCGCGAATACCCGGGATCACACTTCGAGCGCGTCACGCATCGCTCCAATCGCGAGCGTTCGTTCTCCGGCTGCTACACACGAGGGTGGGCCCGCAGGGGCCGCGAAGCCTGGGCGTTTCTCGGCCTCTCCGAGTTGGAGAACCCGTCCGCCATTGAGAACGCGCTGGTCTACGGCCTGATCTGGCTCGACTGGCTGCGGGGGCGCGTCGAGAGCAGCCGGGAAATCGCGATCGTGAGCGGACTCAAGCTGGTGCTGCCGCCCGCCGCGGTAGCGGTGGCTGCGCATCGCGCCGCCTATCTCAACCCACGCGCGGCCGGAGTCGAGATCCTGGAGTGGACTCCTGTGAGCGAGCGTCCGCGAGCGATCGATCTCGGCGACTACGGCAATGTGGAAACGCGCTTGACGCCGCGCTGGCGCGGCGCGCGGCTGATTGAGGCGTACCGCCCGCTGCTGCGGGAGTTGCTCGGGCCGCACGAGCCCCGGGTCCGCGTAACGCCCGACGCCACCGGCGACGCGCTGTCCCTGCGCGTTTTCGGATTGGAGGTGGCACGAATCGAGGGCCGCACCGAAGCCCGGGTTTCGTTCGGACTCGAAGGTGAACGAACCCTGCTCGAGGACGGCGGAGGCCGCGCCGCTTTCCACGCCTTCCTGGCCAACGCGCTGCGGCTGCGGAATCCCCGGTCTGCCGACCGCTCGCACCCGCTGTTCCGCCTGCAGCCCGAGCGCTGGCTCGAAAGTCTGCTGATCGACGACATCCGCCGCGTGGACCCTGCCTTGATGTCCGAACACGTCTATCCGCAGGTGCCCGCGTTCTCAGGTCCAGCGAGCCCGGGCTTTGCGAGCGCTCCGTTTTCCCGCGGCGTGATTGACATTCTGGGCGTCACCCGCGATGCGGAGACCGGCGTTCAGCGGCTGGCCGTGGTCGAGTTGAAGCTCGACGAGGATCCGAACCTTCCTCTGCAGGGTCTCGACTACTGGCTGCGCGTGAAGTGGCTCGAGGACCGCAACCAGTTTCGGGAATGCGGCTATTTCCCCGGCCTTGTACCTTCCCCGGCGCCTCCGCTGATCTATCTGGTCTGTCCCGCCTTTCGTTTTCACTCGACTACCGAGACGGTTCTGCGCTACCTTCATCCGTCGATTCGAGTGGTGAAGGTGGGCGTAAACCAGCGCTGGCGCGATGGCGTCAAGGTTCTGTTCCGTAGGACGCTGGAGCAGGGAAAAGAGCAGGGCGGAGGCGCTCGATTCGAGCCATAGACGTCATCCCCAGGGCCCACATTTCTTCTATCGTTACGGGAGCCAACTTTACCGGTCCTCGCTCGGGACCCATCACCGCGCTGAAATCTGCGAGGCTAACAACCTGTGCGCTGTTAAGCGAATCTGTACGGCTGTGCGCGCAGCGTTTCAAGCTCGATGGGACTGTTGGGACGGGTCGTGGCCCGTGAAAAATTAAAATGTTACGAACGAAGCCGTTAGGTTTCTGAAAACAAAGCGCTTCTGTTTTCCATATATCGCGAAAGCCGTTAGGTCATTGAAAATACACAACTTATTCAAATAAAGCCGTTAGGTATATGATGCAGAATGATTTAATGCCGTTTAACGGTCCATTTTTCAGAGCCGAATGACGAATTCGGGGTCGAAAGCGACATGAGCGATGTGAGCCCTGAAAAACCGAGCCGGCCGCTCGTCCTCTTCGACGGCGACTGCGGATTCTGCCGCTTTTGGGTGGCTCGCTGGCGGATGGTGACCCGGAGCGCCGTGGACTTCGCGCCCGCGCAGCAGGCGGCTGGGCGCTTCCCGCAAATTACCCCGGAAGCGGCTGCGCGCGCCGTGCAGCTCGTCACTCCGGAGGGCGAGGTTTACGCTGGCGCGGAAGCGGTGTTTCGCACCCTGGCGTATGCGCCGGAGGAACGTTGGAAGCTCAGCTTATACCGGCACGTGCCCGGCGTCCGTCCTCTGAGCGAATGGGCCTACACCCTGGTGGCGGGCCATCGACCCTTGTTCTCCAAGCTGGCTGCGTTCAGCATGGGCCGGGATCCCGAGCCTGCCACGTACGATCTGAGCCGATGGGTTTTCTTGCGGCTGCTCGGCCTGGTGTACTTTGTCGCGTTTCTGTCCTTGCGCGTGCAGATCCTGGGCTTGATCGGCGCGCGCGGAATCCTGCCGGCCGCGAGCTACCTGCAACTCGCCTGGAGCCAAATTGGAACCGAGGGTTACCACGTCTTACCGACCCTAACCTGGTTCAGTTCGAGCGACGCTTCGCTGAAGCTGCTGTGCAGCGCCGGCGCCGCGCTCGGACTGCTGATCATGCTCGGCGTCGGGACTGGTCCGGCTCTCGTCCTGGCCTGGGCGTCTTACCTCTCGATCGTATCCATCGGCCAGAACTTCCTCGCCTACCAGTGGGACCTTCTGCTGCTCGAAGCGGGGTTTCTCGCGATCTTTCTCGCGCCCTGGCGCCCGCTCGAAGCTCCGTGGCTCAAGAGCTCGGGCCGTCCTTCCGGCGTCGTGCTCTGGCTGCTGCGCTGGCTGCTGTTCCGCCTGATGTTTCTCTCGGGCTCGGTGAAGCTCCTGAGCGGCGACCCAGCGTGGCGCAATCTGACGGCGCTCCAATACCACTACTGGACCCAGCCGATCCCAACCCCGCTCGCGTGGTACGCCGCCCAACTGCCGGCTTGGTTTCAGAAGGCGTCCGTGGCCGGCGTGTTCGCGGTCGAACTGGCGGTCCCGTTCCTGCTGCTGATGCCGCGGCGACTGCGGCGCGCGGGGGCGTCCCTCATCCTGGCCATGCAATTGATGATCGCCGCGACCGGCAACTACGCCTTCTTCAATCTGCTCACCATCGCACTGTGCCTCCTGGCGCTTGATGACGCGCTGTGGCGGCGCCTGCTTCCCCGGCGGCTCGCGGCGCGCATTCAGCCCGGCGAGGGCCCTGGCGAGGACGATCAGCCGCGGCGCGGTTCGTCGTCCGCCGGCCGCGCGCTGCGGGCGGCTTTGGCCGCGGTGCTGCTCGTGATCAGCGTGAGCGAGATGCTCGGCACGTTTGGCGCGAGCGCTTTGATTCCCGGTTTCGTCGACGACTTCATAGCGTGGGAGTCGCCGTTCTATCTGGCCAATTCCTACGGCCTCTTTGCGGTGATGACAACTTCCCGCCTGGAGATCGAGGTGGAAGGAAGCAACGACGGCCAGACCTGGTTACCTTACGAATTCAAATACAAGGCGGACGATCTGGCCCGGCGTCCTCCCTGGGTGGCGCCTCATCAGCCGAGACTGGACTGGCAGATGTGGTTTGCCGCTCTGGGAACCTACAAGCAGAATCACTGGTTTGCGAGCTTGCTGGTCCGGCTGCTGGAGGGATCGCCCGAGGTCACGGCGCTGCTCGCGCGCAATCCTTTTCCGGACGCGCCGCCGCGCTACATTCGCGCCACGGGCTACGAATACCACTTCACGGACTTTGCGACGCGACGAAGCACGGGCAACTGGTGGCGCCGCGACCTGAAGGGGACTTACTTTCCCATCGCCGCGCTCCAGAGGCAGTAGAGCCGCGGGCCGTGGTGTATAATCAGGCTTTCTAGCTCGAATCCGAACCTTCGGTTTTCAATGAAGCTCTCCCGCAGACTTTTCCTGGGTTCCACGGCCATCGCGCTGAGCGCGCAACTGCTGGATGCGCTCTCCGCGCCGCTATGGAAATGGCGGAGCAGCCTCGTGCTGGGCGCGGCTCAGAAGTCCGGGTCGGCGGGAGCTTCGCCGGTCACATTCGTCGATGTGGCGAAAGAAGCCGGGCTGACGGTGACCAACGTCTGGGGAGGCGTGGAGCACAAGTCTTATATCATCGAGGCCAAGGGCAGCGGCCTGGCCTTTTTCGATTACGACATGGACGGTTGGCTCGACATTTACCTGACCAACGGCTTGCGTCTGGATGAGACGTATCCGCCCGGGCAGGCGCCGACCTCCCATTTGTTCAAGAACAATCGCGACGGGACGTTCACGGACGTCACGGCGCAGAGCGGCCTCGGCATCAGCGGATGGCAAACCGGAGTTTGCGTGGGCGACTACGACAACGACGGCTGGGATGACCTGTTCTGCGGATTCTGGGGCCATCACATGCTCTTCCACAATAATGGCGACGGCACTTTTGCCGACGTCACCCGGAAAGCCGGACTGTGGAAGGACGAAGTCCGCTGGACCTCGGGGTGCACGTGGCTCGATTACGACCGGGACGGCCATCTCGACCTCTTCGTCGCCAACTACATGATCTTCGAGCGGGACAAGGTTCCGGCTCCCGACAAGACATCGGCCTGCCAGTGGAAGGGCATCCCGGTCATGTGCGGCCCGCGTGGTCTCCCCGGCGGCTCCAACATCCTTTATCACAACAACGGCGACGGCACGTTCACCGACGTGTCCGAGAAGGCCGGCATCTTGAAGCCCGGGCCCCGCTATTCGATCACCGCCGTATCCTACGATTTCGATAACGACGGCTGGCCCGATATTTACGTGGCGGTCGACTCTGAGGCCAGCATTCTGTACAAGAACAACCACAACGGGACATTCACGGACGTCGCCGTGATGGCCGGCTGCGCTTACAACGAAGACGGCCAGGAACAGGCCGGAATGGGTGTAGGCGTGGCGGACTACGATTGCGACGGCTGGTTCGATATCTTCAAGACCAACTTCTCGGATGACACGTCGGATCTGTACCGCAATAACGGCGACGGAACCTTCAGCGACGTCACCTTCGCCGCCGGAGTGGGCCTGAACACGCAGTACGTGGGTTGGGGCTGTGGATTCCTCGACTATGACAACGACGGCTGGTCCGACATCATGCAGATCAACGGCCACGTCTACCCCGACGTGGATCATTCCCCCGACCTCGGCGTCCGGTTCAAGGAGCAGCGGCTCCTCTATCGCAATCTCGGGAATGGCAAGTTCAAGGACGTTTCGGCGGAGTCCGGGCCGGGCATCCTGGAACGCTTCTCAAGCCGCGGGGCCGCTTTCGGCGACTACGATAACGACGGCGACATCGATGTGCTGATCCTCAACATGAACGACCCGCCCTCGCTCCTGCGCAACGACGGCGGAAACCGGAAGAATTGGATCAAGATCAAGTTGACCGGCACCGTTTGCAATCGGACCGCCATCGGAGCGCGGGTGCGTGTAGTGACCGGCAAGCACGTCCAGATGGACGAGGTGCACAGCGGCACAAGCGTGATGTCGCAGAGCGACCTGCGGCTGCACTTCGGCCTCGGCGCAGCCACGGTGATCGATGCGATTGAAGTGAAGTGGCCGACCACGCAGAAGGTGGAGAAATTCACCCGCGTGGAGCCCAACCAGATCATCACGATCAAGGAAGGCGAAGGCATCGTGGCGCCGGAGAAGTCCGTGCAGAAGGCCGCGCCTTCTCCCGTCAAGACGCGCGCACAAATTCAGTCAACTGGCCGAGCGTCGTGAGCCGCCGGCACCCGACTGAATCGTCATAGCAGCCGAACCGGTCAATCAGTACCGCGCGAATGCCCACCTGCCCTGCCCCGCCCACGTCGATGGCGTAGGTATCGCCGATGAAAAGCGCGTCCCCGGCCGGGACGCCAGCCTGGTCCAGGGCCATGTTGAAGATCGCCGGGTTCGGTTTTTCCACCCCCACCACGGCCGAGTCGAGAATGAAGCGAAAATAGCGTCCGAGACCGGCGCGGCCCAGTTGGTCGGCAATCGTGCCGACCGAGTTGGAGATCACGCCCAGCGTATAGCCGGACGCTTTGAGCGACTGCAGAACGGGCTCGGTGTCGGGGAACACGCGCGACCAGAAGCGAATGTCGCGGAAGCGCTCCGCCAATTGCTCGGTCAAGGCTGCGTGCCGGTCCGCAGGCACTTCAAGCCGCTCCAGCAGCGCGCGCAGATACTCCACCCAATACATCCGATCCGCTTGCGCCGGCAACTCGGTGGTTCCGAGCCTGGGCCAGAGCCATGCGTCGAGCTTCCTCTTGGCCTCGCGCTCGGCCAGATAAAAGTCCTCCACGGTGGCGGGAAACTCGGCGGCGGTCAGTTCCTGCGCGAGTTCGTCCACCCGCGGGTAGAGCAGGGTGTTGCCGGCGTCAAAGAAGATGGCGCGAAGAGGCATATCGTCAGCGATTCTCCCTGGGTTTCGGATTCACGTCCGCGCCGGAATGGCAATTCCACCGGCGCTCTCGAGTTCGGCGAGCAGCGCGGCTCGCTCGTGTTCGGGCAGGAACGCAGCCCGGATGGCGTTTCCGGCGATGCCGGTTATCTCGTCGTGCGAAAGCTCAAAGCGCTCGGCGGCCAGAAGCATCTCTCGTTCGATACTGGTCGAAAACATGGCCGGATCGTCGGAGCTCAACGCGACCGGCACTCCGGCTTCGAGGAACCGGCGCAGCGGATGGTCTTCGATCCGCCGGATCACGCCCGTGGCGAGGTTGCTCGTGAGGCACACCTCCACCGAAACCGCGCGTTCCGCGAGCAGCCGCAGCGTGACAGGGTCGCGGCCCGCGCTGGTCCCGTGGCCGATGCGTTCGGCGCCCAGCATCTCAACGGCATCGCGGACGCTCTCGGGGCCGTCCGCCTCGCCGGCGTGGGCTGTAAGATGAAGGCCGAGATCACGTGCTTCCCGGTAGACGTCCGTAAAGAGCCGGGCCGGGCCGCGCACTTCGTCGCCGCCGATCCCGAACGCCACCACGCCATGATCGCGGAAACGGGCCGCGTGCTGCATCACGGCGCGCGCGTGATCCGCGCCGAACTGCCGGACTGCGTCGAAGATCCAGGCGACGCGCAGACCGAGGCGTGCGCACGCCTCGTCGGCCGCGCTCTTCACGGCCTCGAAAACGTCCGGGAGCGGCTGCTTCTTCCACAACACCACGCCGGCCGCGAGCGTCACCTCGGCATAGCGAACGTTCTCCGCGTGCAACGCTTCGACCAAGCGCGTGGCCGCGAGAGCGTAGTCTTGCGGGGTCTCGAGCAGAAGCGAAAGCAGTTTGAAGGCGTTCAGGAAATCGGCCAACTGCGGGTAGCGGAACCCTTCGCGCTCACGCGTGGCGATCCACTCTTCGGTCTCGGGCACGAGGCGGCCCTTCTGCAGCGCCATCTCACGCAGCGTCGCGGGCTGGATGCTGCCTTCGAGATGCAGATGCAGTTCCGCCTTCGGCAGGCGACGGACGAGAGATCGGGGATCGAGGGTCGCGGGCATATCCTCACGGCCTGAGTCAGTGGGAAGGAAGGGCGGGCTGTCCGGCGTTCAGCCAGGCGGTGTACCAATAGGAGCCCGCGTCGTGGGCCGCGGCGTTCATCTCCTGCACGGCCGTGGAGCCGATCTGGGTATAGAAGCGGTCGAAGTATTCGTCTGTGTAGTCGCTGAGACCCGCGCGTGCATTCCAGTCCGCCCAGAGAATCCGGTCCACCCAAGTGTTGGCTTCGAGCACCATGGTGAAGCCGTAGGCGGTGGGATCATCGACCTTGCCCGCTTCCCCGGCTCGAAACATGAAGAAATTCGTGTAGCGATCAGTAAGACTCGTGCCCCAGCGGACCGAGAGCCCCTGCTGCTCGGTCAACTGGCCGTCAAAGTTCTGCGTGGTGCTGAGAGGATCGTGCGCGTCGGCCACGTAGCTGGCAAGCGCGGCGGCGTCGAGCTTGACGTCATCCCACTTCTGGGCCTTGAAGTCGTTCGTCAGGCGCAGGCTGTAGTCGCCGATTCTCCACGGCAGAATCCCGTTGTGGCTCAGGCGCCGGCCGCCGTACTTCTCCACCGCCATCTTGTAGGAATACGGCAGCTCGATGTAGGGGAACAGACCGTACTTGTCGAGATAGATGTAGTGACGGGAGGCCTCATAGAGGTCCTTCTTGATCCAATCGTCGGGGTCGCTCGCGTGATCGACGAGAAAGGCGCGGTTGGCCTCAAAAAACGGCCGGACCGCCGGAGGCAGCGTCGAGACCGCCCAGTTGTTCACCAGTCGATGAGCGCCCGGTCCCCAGGCGTACAGGCGCGTGCTGCCCGTGAGAAGGAACAAGCCCAGCACGCCGGCGAAGCTCAGCAATCCCGGAAGATAACGCAAGGGCGGCTGACCGCTCGTTGATCGGGCGCAAGGCTGGCCTGGCTTCTGTTTCATAGCGGGCTCTCGCTCACTACCGCAGCGGGCTCGGGACGCCTCGCGAACTCGCTGTGAAAGCGGCTATATCCAAGATAAATCACCAGACCTATGATGAGCCAGATGAGAAAGCGCAGCCAAGTCTCGATGGGGAGGCTGGCCATCAGAATAAGGCAGCAGATGATGGCCGCGATCGGCACCGCCGGAACCCAAGGGGTGCGGAAGCCGCGGCGGCGCTCCGGCTGTTTGTAGCGCAGCACCAGTACGCCGAGCGCCACCAGAATGAAAGCGAACAAAGTGCCGATGTTCGAGAGCTCCGCCAGGGTTCCGATATCGAAGAAGCCCGCAGGGATCGCGACCACCAGACCTGCGATCCAGGTACTCACGTGCGGGGTGCGGAAGCGCGGATGCACCCGCGAAAAGACCTTGGGCAGCAGTCCGTCGCGCGACATGGCGTACCACACGCGCGCCTGGCCGAGCTGATATACCAGGAGCGAGCTGAGCATCCCGAACAGAGCGCCGATGGTGACCCAGCGCTCGACTTGTCCCAGGCCAATCGCGTGCAGCGCGTTCGCCACCGGCGCGGCATTGCCCAGCGTCCGCCAATTCTGGATACCGGTCAGCACAACGGCCACGGCGCAGTACAGAATCGCGCAGACCACGAGCGATGCGATGATGCCGAAGGGCACATCCCTCTGCGGGTTCCGCGTCTCTTCCGCACAAGTCGAGACCGAATCAAATCCGATGTAGGTGAAGAACACAATCGCCCCACCCGTCAACACACCCTGCCAGCCGTTCGGCATAAACGGCTTCCAGTTTGCCGGGTGGACGTACCGGGACGCAAAGACAATGAAGATCAGGATGGCGACGATCTTCACGGCAACCATGATGTTGTTGGTCCTCGCGCTTTCGCGGATCCCGCGTACGAGGATCACGGTGAGCAGCATCACGATCAGGAAGCCGGGCACGTTGAAGTATGATCCGGTGTGCTGCAGGGAGTCATTGAAGACAGGATTGGCGATGCTATCGGGCACCTTGAGGCCGAGACCGCTCAGGAGGCTATCGATGTAAGCCGAGAAACCGACGGCCACGGCCATGTTGCTGACCGCATACTCCAGGATCAGGTCCCAGCCGATGATCCAGGCCACGATCTCGCCGAGCGTCGCGTAGGAATAGGTGTAGGCGCTGCCCGCAATGGGAATCATCGAGGCGAGCTCGGCATAGCACAGGCCCGCCAGGGCGCAGGCCACGGCGACCAGGAAGAAGGACAGCGCGACCGCCGGTCCGGCTCCAATGCGACCGGCGGTACCGACCGTGTGTTCTCCGTGGAGCAGGAAAAGGAAAAGGGGCGCCTTGAGGACAGAAGGGAACTCCATCACCGTGCCCGACGCCGCAGTGCCCGTCAGCACGAAGATCCCGGTCCCGATGATGGCACCGATACCGAGTGCCGTCAGCGACCAAGGTCCGAGAGTTCGGCGCAGGCAGTGTTCGGGGCTGTCCGCATCCGCCAGAAGATGGTCGATGCTCTTGGTCGCGAGTAATTGGCTGCCCATCGGCTTTAGGGCCTCGCCGGTCCCTCGGTGCCGGGGACCGGAGGTCATGCGTCCGCGTCGTTAACGCTTCGCCGGCCCACCCGGACCGCGTTTCTTGACCTTTGGTTTGCGCGAGCCCCGCGGCTCCGTGCGCTTCGGCTTGGGCGCCTGCTTCTTGCGCACGGCGCGCTTCAGCTTCTTGCGTTCGAGCTTATCGGTCACTTTTCGAGTATTCATTCGCCTTCCTTTGCTTATTAGTCTTCGAAGTGGCGCCAACAGAGCCTAGATGATACAGCCAATCGGGCTCGGCCGTCAGGCCTTCTCGAGCGCGGCAAACCGCGGCAACAGCTTCTTGGCGCCGTAGCCCGGGAAGGTGACCGTCAACTTTTCTTCCTCGCCTTCGCCTTCACACGCGATGACCGTGCCGACGCCGTACTTGGGATGCCGCACACGGTTGCCGCGCCGCCACGCGGACCCCGACGCCGCACGTGCAGCCGACCCGCCACGCTCCAGCCTGCGATCGAATCCCGTCGTCTGCAGAAAGTGTTCGATGGACTCGCGCGAGTTGAGCGCACCCTGCCAGCTCGGCTCGACCCGTCCCGAGCTCGACAGGCGCTCGGTGAACTTGTCGGGGATTTCGCCCAGGAACCGCGAACGTCGCGTGTTGCGCCGGCCCTCTTCGCCCCAGAAGCGCCGGGTGGCGCTCGAAGTGAGGGCCAGGCGATCCTTGGCTCGGGTCATGCCCACGTAGCACAGGCGGCGTTCTTCTTCGAGGCCGGCGTCGTCCTCCATGGACATTTTGTGGGGCAGCAGGCCTTCTTCGAGGCCGGCGAGGAACACCGAGCTGAACTCCAGGCCCTTGGCGCTGTGCAGCGTCATCAGCGTGACCCGCGCGCGTTCATCGTAGTCGTCCGTATCCGAAACCAACGCGGCCCGATCCAGAAACGCGGTCAGGCCCTCGCCGCCCTCCTCGGCGGCGGCCACGGCGTTGACGAGTTCCAGCAGGTTCTCAGTGCGCCCCTCGGCCTCCGGCGAATTCTCGGCCTTGAGCATCGCGAGGTACCCGGTGCGCTCGAGCAGGCTGCGAAAGAACTCGCTCATGCGCAGGTTCTTGCCCTCTTCGGCAAGCGTCCGCATGAGAGTGTGAAAGCTCCTGAGGGCGCGCCCCGCGCGATTCGAAGCCTCCCGGGTCAAGGTCTCCTCGAGCGCTTCCCAGAGGGTCAACCTGTTCTCGCGCGCGAGCGCCTGCAGCTGAGCCAGCGTAGTCTCGCCGATGCCGCGCGGCGGGGTGTTGAGGATGCGCAGGAACGCCGCCGTGTCACGCGGGTTGAACGCCAGCCGGGCGTAAGCGAGGGCGTCGCGAATTTCCGCCCGGGCGTAGAAACTGAAGCCGCCCACCAGCCGGTAAGCGATGCGGCGCGCGCGCATCGCCTCCTCGAGAAGGCGCGACTGCGCGTTGGTTCGATAGAGCACGCCGACGGTAGCCGCTGGATCCGCCGCGAGCGCCGCAGTCACCTCGCCGGCAATGAACTCGGCTTCCCCCTCGGCGGTTCCCGCCTGGTAGAGTCCGATGGCACGCCCCGTACGGCGCTCCGTCCACAGCTTCTTGCCCTTGCGCGCCAGGTTGTTGCTGACCACCGCCGAGGCGCCGTCCAGAATCACCTGCGTGGAGCGGTAATTGCGCTCGAGCCGCAGCACCCTGGCCTCACGAAAGTCCTCCTCGAAACGGAGAATGTTCTCAATGCTCGCGCCGCGCCAGCTATAGATAGATTGGTCCTCGTCGCCGACGGCGCAGATGTTGTGGTGGGCTCGCGTGAGCTGCCGGATCAACCGGTATTGCACACGATTCGTGTCCTGATATTCATCCACGTGAATGTAACGGAACCGGCGGCTGTAAGACTCGGCCAGTTCCGCCGACTTGTCAAAAAGCTCGACCGTCTTCAGCAGCAGGTCGTCAAAGTCGAGCGCGTTGGCGGACCGCAATCGCTCCCGGTAACGCCCGAAGATGGAGGCCAGCATCTCGGTCTCCGGATCGCGCGCATTCTGATAAAGCTCCTCCGGGCCCATGCCTTGATTCTTGGCGCGGCTGATGCGGGAGAGCGCCTGGCGCGGGGTGAACAGCCGGTCGCTCAGGCCGAGGTCGGTGAGGCAGGCCTTGAGCAATCGGGTCTGATCGTCCTCATCATAGATGGCGAAGTCGCGGCCGTAGCCCAGGGGCTCAATCTCACGGCGCAGGATGCGGACACACAGGGAGTGGAACGTGGAGACCTGTGGCTTGGCCCGGCCGTCGAGCCCCGTGCCCGGACTCTCCGCTCCGCTGCCCGGAGACTCGGAGCCGGTACTCTGCCTTTCTCCGAGCAGCCGCACCACTCTGTCCCGCATCTGGTCAGCGGCCTTGTTCGTGAACGTGACGGCGAGAATGTTCCAAGCCGGGACACGGTGATTCTCAATGAGGTGGGCGATGCGGTAGATGATCGCGCGCGTCTTGCCACTTCCGGCGCCGGCCAGCACGAGGAGCGGACCCTCGGTCTGTTCGGCGACGGCACGTTGCTCGCTGTTCAATTGTTCGAGAAGATCAGGCATTCCGCCCTTTGGGGTTGATGGTCAAAACCTCGAACTCGCTCCGTAACTGTTGCCGGCGATCCTTTGTTATTTTACACGATCGTCTTCCGTATAAGTCTGAAGAGGTGCGCCGGGAGCGGTACCGCTTGCAATCCGCACGGGCAGGACACGCAGGCTACGCCCGGACCTCCGTAGCAGCCCGTTTTGAACGTCCGGCGGGCGAATGCTATCCTGACCAAAGACCCATGATCAACGCTCACGCAGTTGCGGCGGGCGCCGAATCTCTCGCTTCCGAGTATCAGGCGCTGCTTGAGGTCGCGGAGTCCATCGCGCTGCATCGCGATCTCGACGCTCTTTTTCACGACCTTGCTGGGCGGCTGCACCCCATCATCGAGTTCGATTTTCTCAGTCTGGTACTCCACGACGACGCTCGCGACGTCATGCGCCTGCATATTCTCGAAACCGATCTCGAGACCGACCTGCAGGCCGGAAAGGAGACACCGGTCGACCAATCGCTCGGCGGCGAGGTTTGGAGGACGCAGCAACCCCTCCTGATCACCGACGTGGAACGCGAGACGCGCTTCCCGGAAATGATGCGGATGCTCTGCCGGCATCAGGTGCGATCCGTGTGCACCCTGCCCCTGACCTCGGCGCAGCGCCGGCTCGGCGCCATGGGCGTCGGCAGCCGTGAGCCACGGGCTTACAGTGCTGCCGACGTGGAATTCCTGACCCGGGTCGCGCGCCAGGTCGCCGTAGCGGTCGACAATGCCTTGAACGCCCGCGCGGCCCAGTCCTATCAAGCCGAATTGGCGCGCGAGCGCGACCGCCTGCGGCTTCTGCTCGACGTCAACGACGCCATCGCGTCCAAGGTCAGCAAGAGGGAGCTGTTCGCCGCCATTGCAGCCGGGCTGCGCCGCCTGCTCAACATCGACTATTCGAGCATCGCGGTTTACGACGCGAGAATGAGCCGGCTTCGCCTTTACGCTCTGGACTTCACGGATAACCAGCGCCTGGTGGCTGAAGACGCGGAGATTCCCCTCGAAGGCACGCCGCCCGGGCAGGCGTTCACCACGCGCAAGCCGGTGCTGCTTGACGCATCGAACTTCGACCAGTTCGATTCAGACGGTTTGCGCCGCATGATAGCCCAGGGCCTGCGCTCGGGTTGCGTTCTCCCCCTGGTCTCGCGTGACCGCGTTCTCGGCACCCTCAACGTGGGCACGAAGCGCGAAGCCAGCTTTACGGCGGATGACGTGGACCTGCTCACCCAGGTGGCGAATCAGATCGCCACCGCCGTCGAGAACGCCCTGGCATTCTCCGAGATCGAGGAACTGAAGGAGCAACTGGCGCAGGAGAAGCTTTACCTCGAAGACGAAATCCGTACCGAGCACAACTTCGAGGAAATCGTCGGCGAGAGCCCGGTGCTGAGGCGCGTCCTCCGGCAGATCGAGACGGTGGCGCCGACCGACGCCGGCGTGCTGATCGAGGGTGAAACCGGCACCGGCAAAGAGGTGTTTGCGCGCGCCATTCACAACCTGAGCCGGCGCCGCGACCGCACCTTCGTGAAGATCAATTGCGCCGCCATCCCCGCCGGACTCCTCGAGAGCGAGCTGTTCGGACACGAGAAGGGCGCCTTCACAGGAGCCCTCGCGCAGCGTCCCGGGCGCTTCGAGCTGGCGCACCGCGGAACGCTGTTCCTCGACGAAGTGGGCGACATTCCGCTCGAACTGCAGCCGAAGCTGCTGCGCGCGCTGCAGGAGCAGGAATTCGAGCGCCTGGGGGGCACGCGGACCCTCCGCGTGGACGTTCGACTGATCGCCGCCACCAACCGGAACCTCGCGCAGATGGTGGCCGAGGGAAAGTTCCGCAACGACCTCTTTTACCGTCTCAACGTTTTTCCGCTCTCGGCGCCGCCGCTGCGCGAAAGACCCGAAGACATCCCGCTGCTGGTGCGCTATTTTGTTCAGAAGTACGCGCTGCGCATGGAACGCAAGATCGAGAGCATATCCGCGGAGGCTTTGCGGGCCCTCGCTGAGTACGCCTGGCCGGGCAACATCCGCGAACTCGAGAATTTCATCGAGCGCGCCGTGATCCTCTCGCGGGGACCGGTGCTCAACGTCTCGCTGGCGGACCTGCGCTGCGCTCCCGATGCGCCCTCCGGCTCGTCGCCGACGCTCGAAGCCGCGGAGCGCGACCACATCCTGCGCGTGCTCGGTGAGACGGGCTGGGTGGTGGGCGGTCCCAAAGGCGCGGCCGCGCGGCTCGGCCTGAAGCGCACAACCCTGCAGTCAATGATGAAGAAGCTCGGTATCAGCCGAAGTCTGCCTGCTGGGCCGTCCTAGCGGACCCAAAGACCGGAAAACGCCAGAAGCAGTCCGGCGGCGGCCATCGCGGATCCCATTCCCCAAAAAAGCTTTTTCCTGGTGATCAACGTGATCGACGTGATCACGAGCGCCGCCTCCAGGCAGACCTCCCCCATGTCGTATCGACCCGCTTGCCGCTCGTACTCATCCGCCGAGGCCTCGAACGCCCGCGCCTTCGCCTGAACGTCGTCCTGCTCCCGCTGGTAACGCTGGCGCTCGCTCGAGTAGCGATCTCTGAGCTTCTGGGCCTCGTCCGGATCCTTCACTTGCGCAACGGAAAGCAGATCGATGAAGAGCTGGTAATTGTGCTGGCGGATGTTCCGAGCCTGGTACTCGGACCAGGCGTCGGCCGCCCGGGTCTCGTCGAGGATGGTGCGAGTGTGCGCGCGGTGGCCGAGCACCGAAATCGCCGCGAGCAGCACGGCAATTACGGACATGGTGAATGTGGCGCCGACGAGCTCGGGACTCTCGCGAGTCTTCTCGGCGTGCTCATGAAGCTCATTGAGATCTTCGGCCATGAGAAACAGTGGTTAGTCTTTAGTGGCTAGTGGTCAGCGTCACGAAGAGTGTCGAATGGCTCGCGAGTGGAACCTCGTTCGACCCGCGATCGCTAGCCACTGGTCACTCCTTCGTTGCGGGCGCTCTTGTTAGCGGCAGTCGTGGGTGGCGCAGCTTCGCCGGCCCCGTGGCACTTCTTGTACTTCTTGCCGCTTCCGCACGGGCAGGGATCGTTGCGCCCCACCTTCTCGCGGCGCACGACCTGCTGAGGTTTCTCCATGGCGGCCCCGCCCACCATCCGCATTTCCTGCTGCTCGCGCCGCTTGCGCCGCTGGTACTCGCGGATGGCAGCTTCCTCTTCGTCGGGCGTGCGCATCAGGAAGAGGAAACGCAGGGTCTCATCCTCAATGCGGTCCATCAGGGCTTCGAACATGTCGTACGATTCGCGCTTGTACTCGACCAGCGGATCGCGCTGCCCGTATCCGCGCAGGCCGATGCCCTCTTTGAGGTGGTCCATAGCCAGCAGATTGTCTTTCCACTGCGCATCCACCACCTGCAGCAGGATCATGCGCTCATGGATGCGCATGCGCTCCGGGGTCCAGAGCTGCTCGCGCTCCTGGTAGTGCTTGTTGACGATCTCCCGCAACTCGTCGCGCAATACGTCCAGCCGCTTCGGGTCCATCGTCAACTGCCGCTCGCGGAGGTCCACCCCGAACCGGCTCCAGAACTCCGCCTGAAGGCCCTTCACGTTCCACTGCTCGGCCTGCTGGTCCTTGGGGCAGAAGGTTTCGACCAGCCAGTCGATCACCCGGTCCGTGGCCTCGAGGACGCGCTCTTTCTGGTCGGCGCCCTTCAGCAGCTCGTCACGCAGACCGTAGATGGTCTCGCGCTGCTTGTTCATCACGTCGTCGTATTCCAAAAGGTGCTTGCGCGACTCGAAGTTCTGGGCCTCCACCGCCTTCTGCGCGGCCTCGATGCGCTTGGTGATCAGGCGCGACTCGATGGGCACCCCTTCGTCCATCCCGAGCCTGCCCATGATGTTCTTGATCCGGTCGCCGGCGAAAATGCGCAGCAGGTCGTCGTCCAGCGAAAGGAAGAACCGCGACGATCCAGGATCGCCCTGGCGGCCGGCCCGGCCCCGAAGCTGATTGTCGATGCGCCGCGACTCGTGCCGCTCGGTCCCGAGAATATGCAGTCCGCCGAGCGCCACCACGCGCTCGTGCTCGGTGTCGGTGGTCTGCTTGAAGCGCGATACGAAGCCCGCCCAGTTCTCGCGCCACTTCGAGTAAGCGTCCACGAAGGCGTTGTAGACCTCGTCGGGTGACCCGGTCGGGGGACGCTCGGGCGGGTCGGGATCGATGCCCTGCTCGCGGTACTTTTCCGGATTTTTCCGGAACTCCTCCCGCGCCATGAATTCCGGGTTGCCGCCGAGCAGAATGTCGGTGCCGCGCCCGGCCATGTTGGTGGAAACGGTGACGGCGCCCACGCGCCCAGCCTGGGCTACAATCAGAGCCTCGCGCTCGTGCTGCTTGGCGTTGAGGATGTTGTGCCGGAGCTCTTTGCCCTGCAGCACCTCCACCAAGCGCGCCGGCGTGCATTTGACCTCGGCCAGGTAATCGAGAATAGGCAGCGTCTTTTCGTCAGCGCTCGCGGCCAGTTCGGCGAGCGACCGGGCGGCGTCGGTTTGTCCACCGTCGGCCGCCACCGGTTGGTGGCCAAAGTAGTCGGCGCGCCCCTTCTTGAGCAGCGCCTGCAGAAAGGCCTGGCCGCTGCCGTTGCTCCCGCCCGCCACGCCCGCGTAGAGTTTCTGGCCGAGCAGCTTCTTCGCCGCCGAAACCGTGGCGCCCGCCTGGATCAGCCAGTCGAATGCCGCGCGGTGCCGCGAAGCCATCTGCTCCGCCCAGCGCATGAGCTTCGGACCCTCGAGCCCGGCCGCCCGCAGAAACTCCTGGAGCTGGTTGGGCAGCAACCCGCCCTTGCGAAGCTGCGCGCTCAGTTTCTCGGACTTCTCGATCGCGATCGTGCCCACCAGCACGGGCTGGCCCCGCAGGTGATAATCCTTGATTTCTTCGATCACAGCGTTGAACTTCTCGCGCTCCGAGCGGTAGACCACGTCTGCGTGCTCGTGCCGGATCAACAGCCGGTTGGTGGGAACCACGATGACTTCCAGCTTATAGATCTTCTCAAACTCGGCCGCTTCCGTCTCGGCGGTTCCGGTCATGCCGCAGAGCTTCTTGTACATGCGGAAGTAGTTCTGGAAGGTGATGGTGGCAAGCGTCTGATTCTCGCGCTCGATCTTCACGCCTTCCTTGGCCTCGATGGCCTGGTGCAGCCCATCGCTCCAGCGGCGCCCCGGCATGAGGCGGCCGGTGAACTCGTCCACGATGATTACTTCGCCGTCTTTCACCACGTAATCGCGGTCGAGCTTGAACAGGGTGTGGGCGCGCAGCGCCTGATAAACGTGGTGCGTGTAGGCGATGTTGGCGGGGTCGTAGAGGTTCTCGAGACCGAGCAGCTTCTCCGCCTTTTCGATCCCGCTTTCCTTCAAGCTGGCGGTGCGCAGCTTCTCGTCGATTTCGTAGTCTTCGCTTTCGGTCAGGTGCGGGATGATCTTGTCGATGCGGTAGTACTTCTCGGTGGACTCTTCCGACGACCCCGAGATGATCAGGGGCGTGCGGGCTTCGTCAATCAGGATTGAGTCCACTTCGTCGACGATGGCGTAGTGGTGCCCGCGCTGCACGCGGTCCGCCAGCTCAAACTTCATGTTGTCGCGCAGATAGTCGAAGCCGAACTCATTGTTGGTGCCGTAAGTGACGTCGGCACCGTAAGCCAGGCGGCGCTCATCGTCGTCGAGGTCGTGGACAATCACGCCCACGGAGAGCCCGAGCAGGCGGTAAATGGGGCTCATCCAGGAGGCGTCGCGCTTGGCCAGGTAATCGTTCACCGTCACCACGTGAACGCCCTTGCCTTCGAGTGAGTTCAGGTAGACGGGCAGCGTGGCCACCAGCGTCTTGCCTTCGCCGGTCTTCATCTCCGCGATTTTGCCTTCGTGCAGCGCTGTGGCCCCGAGCATCTGAACGTCGAAGTGGCGCATGTTCAGGGTGCGGCGGCCGGCTTCGCGACAGAGCGCAAAGGCCTCCGGCAGTAAATCCTCGAGCGTGGCGCCCTCGGCCAGACGCGCCTTGAGCTTCTCGGTGTAAGCGGGGAATTCGGCGTCCGCGAGTTTCTGCATCTCGGGCTCTAGCACGTTGATATCAGGCAGACGCTCGCTTAAGCGCTTGATTTCACGCTCGTTCTGCGTGCCGATAACGGCCCCGAGAGCCTTCTGAAAAAAATCAGCCATGGAATCCTTGAGGAGGGCAATCCCCCCATCCTCATATGATTCTACTCAGGTACGGCAGGGTGCGCAACGAAGGGACACGAGGTTGTCCCCCCGGGGTCGGCTGACTTTCAGGGTTGAATGGCGCCGACTTCGTACCCAAACCGCCGGCTTCGTTTTGCAAAATTTTAGATTCTTTTTTTGCCATTTGAGGTGCCATTGCCTGAACACTGAACATTTCGAGCCTGTCCCTGCTCCAGGGAGAGCGCGAGGCGTGATTCTGCAATTGGAATTGAGCCATTGGATCACCGGACGATTGTGTGCTCGGCTCATTGAGAGATTTCCTCCGCGCCTGGCGCCTTATAGCAGAGACCTGGCTTTGAGAGGATCTCACATTGGAGCTGGACGGGAGAGACGGCTAAGACCATCGAGAAACTTATTTTTGCTCAATGGCTTCAGCGAGTTCTCCTGTGGAAAAACGGGCTAACCCTCCCGCCCGGGCCCCGTTTGCTCCGCCAGAATCTTCTCTGCGGGCGCGGAAAAATTCACCACTGAGCGCACGGAGAACACGGAGAAAAGCAGCTTGAGCCTCTGCGGTTCAGCGGTGAGCCTTTTCTTCGGTTGTAGCCGTCGACTTTCCGAGCGATCATAAGCAGCCCCTTACATGCGGCGCACGGGCTTCAATTCTGTAACATCGTGAAGCCATACTTAGTGCCTGTCGGCGCCTGGCAACGAGGGCGCGGCATTTCAGCGATCGTCAAGGAGGCTCACGTGAAGATCAGTATCGACCCTGTAATCTCTGGCCGTCTCAAGGCAGCCTGGAATCAACTTTCCCCGAGCCAACAAGCGCAATTGGAGCCAGCCATTCTGAGCGCGCACCAACAAGCGCTGATCGTTTCGCAGACTAGACAGGCCCCGCCGCCGCCCGCCGCCCCGCACCCATTACTACTGGCTCACAGCGTGCTGACCGACGATTCCGACGGCGTCATCAACAGCCTTGAAGCTGGTATGGTGATCGACGTCGGCGCGGACGGCGCGATCTGGGGCACGGGCAAGTATGAGGATTTGGACCCAGGATGGATCGAGGCGCTCACCGTGTTCCTGGAAAGCCTTCTGCCCATCATCGGAGGCAGGCACGCCTTTGTCACAACGCCCCAGATCATCCAGATACCAGACACCGTTCAGGTCGCGCTGGTCGGCGACTGGGGCACCGGCGACTGGCGCACGGCCGCCAACCCGGCGCCGAGCACCGATGTGGGCAACCAACTGGCACTCCTAAAGCCTGACTTAAACATCCATTTGGGCGACGTTTACTATGCCGGAACCGCCAACGAGGAGAAATATGAGCTCGTGAACATCTGGCCGAAGGGGTCCATCGGGTCGCTGGCCATGAACTCCAATCACGAAATGTACTCCGGGGGAGCGCCATACTTCCAGGCGATAGCCCAGGCGCCGTTCGAGATGCAGAAAGGCTGCAGCTTTTTCGCTCTGGAAAACAGCAACTGGATCATCGTCGCGCTCGACTCCGCCTATTATTCCGACGCAGTCACCCTTTACATGGATGGAGCGCTTTACCCTGCCAACAAACCCAACGTGCAAAACTCCTTTCTGCTGGAGCAGCATGCAAACGCCGAGGCGAGCGGAAAGCGGCTGATTGTGCTCACCCACCACAATGGCCTGGACGAGACCGGATCCACGACAAACCTGCTTTGGGATCAGGTGATGGGCGCGTTTCCCGATGGGGGAGGTCCGGCCTATTGGTACTGGGGACACGTGCACGTGGGCGCGGTGTATCAGCCTCAAGGCCCCGGCAACACGCTCTGCCGTTGCTGCGGCCACGGCGGCCTCCCGCGGGGTGCAGCGCCCGAACTCGACAACCCCCAGGTTGCGTGGTACGAAGATCGTTCCGCGGATGATCCTGACATTCCCGAGCGAATCGTCGACGGTTTCGCCGTCCTCAAGCTCGACGGACCGAACATCCAGGAGGTGTTCTACGATGAGAAGGGCGGCGTAGGCTGGCAGAGTTCCTAGGGACGCGAGTGGCCAAAACTTCACGCAGTGGCAGTGAGGACATTCTGCAGCTTCCGCCCCCCAAGGCGGACGAGCGCATCGCCTACGGGCCACATCCGCTACAGTTCGCCGATCTGCGTCTGCCGAAGACCGCCGGACCACACCCCGTGGCGATCGTGATTCACGGCGGATTTTGGAAGAACGCCTACGACCTGGAACACACCGGGCACCTGTGCGCGGCGCTCGGGGGTGCGGGCGTGGCCACCTGGAGCCTGGAGTACCGGCGTGTGGGGGACGCGGGCGGCGGCTGGCCGGGCACGGTCGAAGACGTGGCGCGGGGCGCGTCGCACCTCACGATGGTTGCTCCGAAATACCCGCTTGATCTCCGTCGAGTAGCGGCGCTCGGGCACTCCGCGGGCGGCCAGCTCGCGCTGTGGCTCGGGGCCGAGCGTAAAGTCAGTCTGCGCGGAGTGATTTCGCTCGCGGGCGTGGCGGATCTGCGGCGGGCGTGGGAGTTGGACCTCGGCTCGGGCGCCGCAGCCAGGTTCCTGGGCGGCTCGCCGAAGGATGTGCCGGACCGCTACCGGCAGGCTTCGCCGCTCGAGCGAATCCCGCTCGGCGTCCCGCAGGTCCTGATTCATGGATATGACGACGACATCGTGCCCCTCGAGATCAGCGAGCGCTACTGCAGGGCCGCGCAAGCGTCCGGCGACGACGTCCGCCTCCGGGCGCTTCGCAGTACCGGCCACCTCGAGTTGATCGATCCGCGCTCGCGACAGTGGGCTGGGGTGGAGCGCTCGGTGAAGGAAATGCTCTCTCAGCGAGGGTAATCGTCCGCGGCTTCCGACGTCCGCATGCGCGTTTACAACCTTTTGACAGACAGTTGACACGAAATACCCGCCCCAGGGGGGTAAGCTGCCAACGTGGCTGCAAACGGGGTGCCCGGCCCCGACGGGCACGCCCTGCCGGCAACCCGCTGGCAAGCTCGCGCCCGTCGGCCGGCTCCACGTCAGGAGAGATCGAGATCATGAGAGTTCAGCTCCGCGCTCTGGTGCTTTTCGGATTTGCCGCCGCCCTCACGATTGCGGCGCCCGCACAGTCTCAATCCGGAAACAATTCGATCTTCAAAGCCGTCCCGACGCCGAACGAAAACTTCAACAACGACCTGCTGGCCGCGTCGGCCAATTCGCCGAGCGACATCTGGGCTGTCGGCCAGTCGACGATCCACTTTGACGGCACCAAGTGGACCCCTTTCCGGCGCCGATGATCCAAGGCAACAACACCAGCTTTCTGGGCGGAGTCGTTGACATTTCTCCCACTCTCGCGTGGGCGGCGGGCAGCGTGAATCCCACCAAGGGTGGATTCCTCTCCGACCTGCTGTGGGCCGGCGTCGTACCGTCAGCGGGTAACGTTTGGATTGTCGGCACCGAGGACGAAGCGCCGCATGGTGGGACGCTCGCAATCCACACGCTGACCGGGAACTAATCCCGCCAATAATCCGCTTTACGCAAGCGGCCTCTCCTCAGGCCCGGCCTGTCTCCACGCATCCGCACTTTATACATCCGGCACCGAAGCTGTGGTAGGCTGTCGCGCAGGCGGAGGCCTCGTCATGCGTAAAGCCCTGCAAGCTGCGCTCGCATTGGGACTGCTGATCGTGGGCATCGAGGTGCCCGCGAGGTCCGCCACGCTCAAGGCGGGCGTGGCCCAGGCCGACGTCACGCCGCCGCCGGGCCTGGCATTGTGGGGCTTCACGAACCGCAAAGCGCCCGCCACCGGAACGCGCGATCCGCTTTACGCGCGCGTGCTGGTGCTGGAGGCGGGCGAAACGCGCCTTGCCCTGGTCACCCTCGACCTCGGCCGCGCCTTCGGTCCGGCGTCGACGGAGCGCCTCCGCGACGAGGCCGCAAAGTCGAGCGGAATCTCCTACGTGCTGGTGGCGGCCTCGCACACTCACTCCGCGCCGGTCATCGCGGACGCTTATGAAGCTGGCCCTTCGCCGTGGGAGAGCCAGACGATCGAAACGATCGTCAAGACCATCGGCGTGGCTCGCGGGCACCTGGTCGATGCGAGTCTGGGCACGGGCTACGGCGTCACCTACATCGGGCACAACCGGCTGCGGCACAATCCTGACGGTTCCGTGAGCTGGTTCGAGCGCAATACCACCCAGATTCCGACCGCGCCTGTCGATCCCACGGTCTCGGTGCTTCGCGTGGACACGGCCGACGGCCAGCCGATCGCCATCCTCGTGAATTACGCCTGCCATCCAGTCATATTCGGCGACGACAATCTGGAGTATTCGGCGGACTTTCCCGGCGTCATGACCAAGACCGTCGAGGACGCTTTTGGCGGAAAGCCGCTGTGCTTCTTCCTGCAGGGCGCGCCCGGCGACATCAATCCGTTCTACGCCGTCACGCCGCTTCAGCAGAACGCCATCCACTGGCGCGATTGGACCGGGCAACGCCTGGGCGAGGAGGCAGCCCGCGTCGCCCGGAGCGTTCGCACCAAGGAGGAGCCGGCGCCCAGCATCGACTATTCGGAGGATCTGCTGACGTTCCATCTGCGTTGGGACCCGGAGAAGTTCCGGCAGGGCCTGCTGCAGGCGCTCGGCCCCGACGGTTTCCGGGCTTATGCCAGCGGGCTGAAATCGGAGTTTCAACTGCCGGTAGCGACGATCCTGATCAACAAGCGGATCGCGTGGATGACGATGCCTGGCGAGCCTTTCGTGGACTTTCAGGTCAACTGGCGGAATCGGTGCCCAGTGGCGGATGCTTTCTTTCTTGGCTACGCCAACGGCTATTACGGCTATTTCCCGACCATTCGCGCCTCCACCGAAGGCGGCTACGGCGCGGGCAGTTCCAGCACCTTCATCGAGCCCGGCGCCGGTGAGCGTATGGTGGATCACGCCGTCATCAAGACCTATCAGATGCTCGGCCGGTACAACGATCTGCCGGAAGAGATGCTCCCAAGAATGGAGAAAAAGTGAACCCCGCGCCTAAGTGGACGTTGTTTGGGATTGACGCAGGTCATGCTGGCGGCTACAATTAAAGCACACTGGGAGTGGCCTCCTAGAAGCACACTTCCCGTGGCCTGTGCCATGAGCAATCGACGCGCGCACATACTGTTACCGGATGATCTCCTTGGCCAAATCGACGAACTGGTCGGTCCGCGCGGCAGGAGTCAATTCATCGCCGAGGTGGCACGAGCCGAAGTTCATCGGCGCCGCTTATTGCAGCTCTTGGAGCAAAAGGGGCCGGGCTGGGATCTCGAAAACCATCCCGAGCTCCAGCAAGGCGCCGCCCGATGGGTGGATGTCCTTCGCCAGGAAGACGAAAGAGTCGATTCAGAAGAGCGCTCACGATAATGCCGCGCTTTCTTGCCGACACCAGCCTGATTATCGATCTCATCAACGACCGTAGCGGTCGACGCGAATTCGTGGCTCGCCTCCTACAGCCAGGTGATACGTTGGGCTATTGCACGATAAACGCCGTGGAAGTTTACACGGGGATGAGGCCCGGTGAAGAAGGGGTCACTGCGCTTTGGTTAGACCGATTGCTGTATTACGAAGTAACTCTGAGCATCGCGAAGGGCGCCGGGGCTCTCCGTTACGAGTGGAGACGCCACGGGCAGACCCTTTCACTCGCCGACGCCGCCATCGGGGCTACGGCTCTGCATCACAGCCTGACCTTGCTTACCGACAACCAGAAACATTTCCCGTTTTCCGGCTTGAGCCTTCAGCCTCTTCCGTAGAGGCCGGCAACCCACTTGGCGTCAGCGCCCGTTGCGGATCCTTTTTGAGGGAACACAAGGGGAATCACTGGTCGGACTTCTTCTTGTCGCCCTTGCCGACAAGCTTTTTGCCGAGGTGCCCGACCCCTTTGGCGCTTCCCTTGCCGATCTTGGCGGTGCCCTTCGCCGTACCGACCCCGACATCCTTGCCGGCTCCGGCGGCTCCCTTGCCGAGATCGGTGGCGGCGCCCACGGGATGCAGTGTCACGGCGTTGCCAGCCGCGCCGGCCGTCCCCTTGCCCAAGCTCTCGGCCCCTTTGCCCGCGCCTTTACCGATGTCCTCGCCGCCCTTGCCGACTTCCTTGCCGGGGCTGCGCTCGGCCTTGTGCTTCTTGCCCTTGGAGACGGATTCCGTCTGGGCAGTCCCCTGATCCTGCGGGGCGCTCTGCGCAAATGCGAACGGGCTCAAAAGCACCATGCATGCCGCCGCGCAAATCGAGGTGAGTTTTGTTTTCACGTGAGTGCTCCTTTTTCGCTCCCCCAATCGTTCCCACCGAGGCCCGCCCCCGGTACAGGCGCTCTCCTTCTCAGCTTTTGATGCGCGATTCCCGGGCGACGGAGCACCGGGGCGAGCGCGCACCCCCCACGCGCTCCGCGTCGACTCCGCGCGGTCTGCGGACACCATTCGCTTCGGAATCGCATATAATCACGCTTCTCACAAGCACGATGTGGCCGGAGGAGAGGGAGAGAAAGCATGAATCGATCTCGCAAGTGGCTGATGGTGGCGGCGCTGAGCGTCGCCCTGTTGACGATCTGGGTCCCGGCTGAGTTCGGGCAGCAGCAGGGTGAAGGCCGCCTGATGCGTTTCCCCGACATATCAAGCGACCAGATCGCTTTCAGCTACGGGGGAGACCTGTGGCTGGTCTCGCGCCAGGGCGGGACGGCGCGGCGCATCACCACGCATCCAGGGCTCGAGCTCTTTCCCAAGTTCTCGCCCGACGGGAGCAAGATTGCCTTCACGGCGCAGTACGACGGCAACTTCAATGTCTACGTGATGCCTTCCGAAGGCGGCGATCCCAAGCAACTGACGTTCAATCCCGGCGGCGGCCCGCTCAATGAGCGCATGGGGATTCACAACCAGGTGCTCACCTGGTTCCCCGACAGCAAGCGCATTGTGTACCTATCGCGTCGCGACACCTACAACGACTGGTTCGGGCGGCCTTTCGTCATCAGTACGGACGGCGGCCTCACCGAGCGCCTGCCCATTGACAAGGGCGGGGTAATGTCGTTCTCGCCGGACGGCGAGAGCATGGCTTACAACCGCATTTTCCGCAATTTCCGCACCTGGAAGCGTTATACCGGCGGCATGGCGCCGGACATCTCGATCTACAACTTCAAGACGAACCAGATCGAGCAGATGCCGCACACCGAGTGGACCGATACCTTCCCGATGTGGCACGGGGACACCATCTACTTCGACTCGGATCGCGGGTCGGAGCATCGCCTGAACCTTTACAGCTACAGCTTGAAGAGCAAGGAAATCCGGCAGCTCACGCACTTCAACAACTTCGACGTATTGTGGCCGAGCCTCGGTCCGGATGCGATCGTCTTCGAGAACGGCGGCTACCTTCACCTCTTCGATCTCAAGACCGAAAAGGAGCAGAAGCTCGCCATTTATCTCCCGGGCGACCAGGAACTCGCGCGCAAGCATTGGGCAGACGTGGCCAGGCTGATCACGTCCTTCGACATCTCGCCCGACGGCAAACGCGCCCTGCTGAGTGCGCGGGGCGACGTCTTCACCGTGCCTGCCAAGGAAGGCAGCGTGCGGAACCTTACCCATACGACGGGTATCCGCGAGCGCGACGCCGCCTGGTCGCCCGATGGACGCTGGGTGGCTTACATGTCCGACCGCACCGGCGAAGATGAGCTCTACATCGCGCCCCAGGACGGCATGAGCCCGGAGACGCGCATCACCACGGATGGGTCGATGTATCGCCTCGCCCCGGTTTGGTCGCCCGACAGCACCAAGCTGCTGTATGCCAACAAGGACTGCCGCCTCTACTACGTGGACGTGAAACAGAAGAAGCCGGTGCTGATCGACCGGAACCGCTACGCGGATCTGGGCGAATACATCTGGTCGCCGGACAGCCGCTGGGTGGCTTACGGCAAGAACGCGTCCAATCACAACGAGTGGCTCTCCTTCTACTCGCTCGACAGCTCGAAGGTCACGCCCGTCACGACAGACTTCTACAACAGCCACAGCCCGGCCTTTGACCCCGACGGCCGCTACTTCTATTTCCTTTCGGAGCGCGACTACAACGAAGTGCTGGGCGTTTTCGACATGGAGTTCGCCAACCCTAAGGCCACGCGCGTGTATGCCACCACTTTGCGCGCCGACGCTCCTTCGCCCTTCGCGCCCGAGAGCGACGAAGTGACGATCAAGCCACCTGCGACTCCGACGCCGGTTCCACCCGGAGCCGCGCCGCCCGCGCAACCTGCCGGGCCCGGGACTGCGGCCGAGGAAAAAAAGGAGACCAAGCCCGCGGCGGGGGCTGAGCAGCCGAAAAAGGAGCCCTTCCGGATCGATCTCGACGGCATCGGCAATCGCGTCGTGGCCCTGCCCGTTCCTTACGGGAACTACGGCGGCCTGCTCGGCGCATCGGACCGCGTATTCTACGTCTCGGCGCCCGTGACCGGGCTCTCCGGTCCGCTTCCCGGCGAAGGCCCCGCCATTCACGTCTTCGACCTGAAGGAACGCAAGGATCACGTTCTGGTGGACGGCGCGAGCAACTACGCGCTCTCGTTTGACGGCACCAAGCTCCTGTATTCGGCGCCGCCCCAGGGCGGGGCCTCCGTCTACGGCATCGTGGACGCCAAGGTCCCCGAAGGCGCGGCTCCCCCGCACAAGGTGGGCGACGGCGCGCTGAACCTGGCTCACCTCCAGATGGAAGTCGATCCTCGAGCCGAATGGAAGCAGATGTTCAACGAGGCCTGGCGGCAGGAGCGCGACTACTTCTTCGAGGCGAAGATGAACGGTGTGGACTGGGCGGCCCAGCGTGACAAGTACGCGCAGCTTCTGCCCTACGTGGCGGACCGCTACGACCTGACCTTCATCATTGGCGAGATGATCGGCGAGCTTTCGAACTCGCACACCTACGTGGGCGGGGGCGACACGCCCGATCTGCATCCGGTGAACATCGGCCTGCTCGGCGCGGAGTTCGAAGCCGACACGGCCCGCGGGCTTTATCGCTTCAAGAAGATCTACCCGGGCGAAAACTGGAATCCCACGCTGAGATCGCCGTTGACCGAACCTGGGGTGGGCGTGAAGGAAGGCGATTATCTGCTGGCCGTGAACGGGCGGCCGCTGCGCGTGCCGCAGAATCCCGACGAGGCTTTCCTCAATACCGCGAATGAGAACGTGACCCTCACCGTCAACAGCAAGGCCGGCGAAGAGGGCGCGCGCCAAGTGGTAGTGAGGCCGCTCTCCGACGATTTCGGCCTGCACGAGCTCGACATGATCGACACCAATCGCCACAAGGTGGACGAGGCCACCGGCGGTCGCGTGGGTTACGTCTATCTGCCGGACATGGGCGCGCCGGGTTTGAACGAATTCGTGAAGCAATTCTTTCCGCAGATCCGCAAAGAAGGGATGATCTTCGACGTGCGTTACAACGGCGGCGGCTTCGTGGATCAGCTGATCTTCGAGCGCCTGCGGAGGGTGCTGGCCGGCATGGGAACGGCGCGTAATTTCGAGACCGGCACTCTGCCCGACCCCGTTTTCTACGGCCACATGATTTGCATCACCAATCATTACGCCGCTTCGGACGGGGATTTCTTCAGCTACTTCTTCAAAAAGTACAATCTCGGACCCCTGATCGGCGAGCGAACGTGGGGCGGGGTGCGCGGCATTCGGGGCGAGATTCCGCTGATGGACGGCGGCTACATTACGCGTCCGGAGTTCTCGCTGTACGGCCTGGACAGCCAGTGGCTTATCGAGAATAAGGGCGTGGCGCCCGACATCGAGGTCGACAATCGGCCGGACCTGGTCATGGCGGGGCATGATCCCCAACTCGAGAAAGCAATCGAGCTGGTGATGAAGGAAATCCAGGAGCACCCGAAGAAGCTGCCCCCGGCACCGCCCGATCTCCCTGCGTATCCGGCGGGGCCAGGGTAGGGGCGGTCCGCGGTCAAGCAGTTGAGCCGGCGATTCGGGCTCCATCGAGCTGACCGGATCACGGGTGCAGGAAGCTGTCGACCGCATGCACGAACAGGTCGGGCTGATCGACGAAGGTCATGTGCCCGCTCTGCGGGAGGATCACCAGTTTCGAACCCGCGATCGTCTTGTGCATTTCCTCCGACAGTGAGGGGTCACACTCATCGTGATCGCCCGCCATGATGAGCGTGGGCGTCTTGATGCCCGGCAGGCGATCGACGTACTCCACAGACTTCAGATTCCCGTCGATCACGAACTCGCCGTCCGAGCCCCACATCTCGCGGTACAGGTCCCAGGAGATCACGCCGGACGCGACGGGATCGTAGTTGGGGTCGGGACGATTCTGGTAGAGGTACGGAAAGTAACCGTCGCCCCAGGCTGCGATCATGTAGTCGTTGGTGTAGCGATTCTTCTCGTAGTCCTGGCCGTGACCGAACAGCCCCGCCTGTTCCTGACTTTCGATGCGCTGGCGAAGTTCGGGCGGCATCTTGTCTTTCATGCGCACAAACACTTGGTTCATCTCCCGGGTGCTCGGGAAGGTGCTGCAGAGAATCAGGTGGGTCAGGTTGCGCTGATACTTCAGCGCGTAGGCCTGGGCGAGCACGCCGCCGTAAGAGTGGCCGAGCAGCGTGATGCGACCGAGCTTCAGCGCCACGCGCACGTCCTCCACATCCTCCACCATGTTCTCCACCGTGTAGCCCTTCGGGTCCGCGAGCTTCTGCGAGCGCCCGGAGCCGCGCTCGTCAATGAAGACCACACGATTGTGCCGGGCGAGCGGCAGCAGGTAGGGCAGAAAATAATCGTGCGAAGCCCCCGGGCCGCCGTGGACAATAACCAGCGGCGCGCCACGGCCGAGCGCCGCGTAGTAAATCAGAACGCCGTGCGCATCCACGGAGCCTTCTTCCATGGGGTAGACGGCGCCGCCGGCGTAGGGGGCGGGCGGTTTCGCCGGCGATGCGGGCTTGGTTTGAGCGCGCGCGCAAACCGGGATCATCAAAGCGAGGATCGCCGCCACCACGAATGACGGCACAGCCGCTTTCATGTGCAGGCGCGAAATACATCGATGCCTGCTGGCGGGTGCGCCAGGCATTAAGGTCAGAACCGGGTCGGACGCTCGCGTGGACGTAAACATAGTTTCTCCATTCAGAAGTCGCTCGAATCTTAGGACCGGACCCTGGGTGAAGTCAATTCCGACAGCCCGCGCCCGGGCGCAGAGTGATCGGCACGGCGGCAATAATTCTTGGCAACCACGGCCAATTTCTGATAATCCTAAGTATCTGGGGCGGTTTGCCGGATCAACTGCGAGCCGTCCTGGCCGGACGCTCCGAACAGTTCGACTATAGGCTCGCCGGGCCTCGCGGTTGATTCCCAACCCTGATCTAAGGACACCCTGAACGATCGGCGATTCACCGCGCGGGCGGTCCGGGGCATGCGACACCGCGGCCATCAATCTTGCGCCTAAAGGATGACATCTCATGATTGAAGTTGAACAACTGAGCAAGCGTTATGGACCCACGCGCGCCGTGACCGACGTCAGTTTCCGGGTGGAGAAAGGCGAGGTCCTTGGGTTCCTGGGGCCGAATGGCGCCGGCAAGACGACCACCATGCGCGTGATCACGGGGTATCTGCCGCCCACCGAGGGCACGGTTCGCGTGGCGGGCTTCGACGTGGTCGAGCAGCCGATCGAGGCGAAGCGGCGCACGGGCTATCTTCCCGAGACGCCCCCCGTCTACCCGGACATGACCGTGTCGGAATACCTCGCGTTCGTGGGCCGCATCAAGGGGGTGCCGCGCTCTGAGCTGAAAAGCCGGATCATCGAGGTCAGCGAGAAGTGCGCCGTCGCCGACGTTCGTGAGCGCCAGATCGGCAGGCTTTCCAAGGGATACCGCCAGCGCGTGGGGCTCGCTCAGGCCCTGATCCACAACCCCGACGTCCTCGTGCTCGACGAGCCCACCGCCGGCCTCGACCCGAAACAGATCATCGAGACCCGCGAGCTCATCAGAGGGCTGGCGGGCCAGCACACTGTCGTGCTGAGCACACACATCCTGCCCGAAGTTTCGAAGACCTGCGAACGCGTGGTCGTGATCAGCGGCGGCAGGGTGGTAGCCGTCGGCAAGCCGGACGAGCTCACGCGCCGCCTGCAAGGATTTGAAACGGTGCTGGTGACGGCCGAGGGCCCGTCCGGAGAAATCAGGGAGCGGCTGGAGCGCGTCGCCGGCGTGAACATGGTGGAGCAGCACGAAACCTCGGGCGAACGCGCCACGTTTGAGGTCCACGCCGGCCAGGACCAGGATGTGCGCGGGGAGCTCGCCCGCGCGGTGGTAGAGTCCCAGTGGAAGCTGCTGGAACTCCGCAGCAGCGGCATGAGCCTGGAAGACATTTTCCTGAAACTCACCACCAAGGATCTGACGGAGGGGCAAAACTAGAAGTCAGAATGCAGCAACTCCAGCCGGGTTTCTGACTTCTGACTTCTGACTCCTAGTTTGAGGTGCACATGCGAAACATTATGGCTGTAGCCGGCAAGGAATTGCGGGCTTATTTTCACTCGCCCATCGCCTATCTGGTCCTCGCCATCTACTCGATTCTCTGCGGATTCTTCTTCTATAGCATAACGGCCACCTTCGTGGTCGAGTCTTTCCGGATGCAGATGGGAGGCGGCGGCATGCCGCCCATCAACCTGAACGAAATGATCATCCGGCAGCTTTTTCAGGGCATTCTGACCGTCATCCTGGCGCTGTTCCTGATGCCGGTGGTTACCATGCGGCTTTATGCCGAGGAAAAGCGAACGGGCACCATGGAATTACTTCTCACCTCGCCGGTGACCGATCTCGAGATTATTGTGGGCAAGCTGCTCGGCGCCATGGGCCTTTACATGGTGATCGTGCTGCTCACGTTCCTCGACATCGGCCTGCTGTTCCTGTACGGCAATCCGGATCCCAAGCCGCTCGTCGCCAACGCCATCGGCTACATCCTGTTCGGCGGCGCGCTCATGGCGCTCGGCATGTGGGTTTCCTCTTTTACGAAGAACCAGATCATTGCGGCGGTGGTAGCGGCGGCGCTGTTTCTGATCCTCTACGTTCTCGACTGGGTTTCGAGCTTTTCGTCCACCGCGGTGGGCAAGGTGATGTCCTACCTCGCTCTGCCCACCCATTTCGAGAACTTCACCAAGGGGGTCATCGATTCGAGCGACCTCATCTATTTCATTTCGGTGATCGTGGTTGGAATCTTCCTCACCGCGCGTTCGGTTGAGGCGATGAAGGGGAGGCCGTAATCATGGAGGAAAAGTCCAAAGCCCCGAGCGCAACCGGACGGCGGATTCTGCGGGGAACCAACCTGGTGGTCTACACCGTGGTCGGCCTGGCCATCGTGGTGCTGATCAACTGGTTCGGCACCCAGCACGTGAAGCGCTGGGACCTGACCAAGAACCAGAATTTCAGCCTCTCGCCCCAGACCGTGAAGCTGGTGAAGGGACTCACCCAGGACGTCACCATCTATGTGTTCGACCAGAACACACGCTTCCAAACGGAGGGTGACGTTCTGAATCTTTACCCCGAGGCCTCTCACCGCGTCAGCGTGCGCTATGTCGACCCCAATCGCGATCCGGCGCTGGCCAAAGAGTTTGCCGTGCGCAACTACGGCACGGTGGTCGTGGCCGCCGGTGACAAACACTTCGAAGCCCAGAGCAACGACGAACAAGGGGTGACGAATGCGCTGATCCGGGTGCTCAAGGGCCAGAGCGCCATTTATTTCATCCAGGGCCACGGCGAGCACGATCCAGCCGGCACCGAACCCGACGGCTACTCCGATCTGAAGAAAGCTCTTGAGAGCGAAAACGACAAAGTCGAGACGCTGACGCTGCTCCAGAAGATGGAGATCCCGCAGGACGCCACGGTAGTGGTGATTGCCGGCCCGCAGCATGATTATCTTTCCCAGGAAGTGGATATTCTGAAGACGTACCTCTCCGGCGGCGGGCGCGTGCTGCTGTTCATCGACCCCGGAGTCGAGCTGCCCAACATGGCTGGCCTCGCGGCCGATTACAATTTCAGCGTGCAGAACGACCTCGTGATCGATCAGAATCCCGTAGCGCGAATCTTCGGCACGCGTCCGGAGATGCCCCTGATTACGCAATACGGGTCGAGCCCCATCACCCAGCCGCTGCGCGGCACTGCCACGCTCTTCCCGCTCACCCGCTCTTTCGAAGTCAGCAAGAATTACAAACCCGGCGTCACGGTGGATTCGCTGTGCGACACGAGCGCCGACAGCTTCGGAGTGGCGAACTTCAACCCGAGCATGCACGAGATCCGCTTCCGCCCAGGCACCGATCTTAAGGGTCCCCTGACGGTCGCCGTGGCGGCGGACCTGACCTCTTCGGCCGAGGGCAAATCCGAGGCGCGCCTGGTGGCTTTTGGAAGCTCCCGGCTGGCCAGCAACAGCATCCTGAATTTTCAGGGTAACCGTGACCTGCTGTTGAACGCGGTGGATTGGCTGACGGCGAACGAAAGCATGATGTCCGTGCGGCCCAAGCCGCCGGAGTCGCAGCACCTGAATCTGACCGCCCAGCAGATGAATGCCGTCCTGCTGCGGCTGATTCTTGTGCCCGTAGTGATCATCGGCGCCGGCATCCTTGTCTGGTGGGGGCGGCGGCGATGAAAGGCCTGTGGAAGACGTTGATTGCCCTGGTGCTGCTCGGCGCCCTTTGGGCGGGATTCAATTACTATAACAAGCGCAAGGCCAAAGAAAGCGGGGCCGAGACCAGCAAGCCGAAACAGTTAATTCTGCCGGTGAAGGCGGATCAGGTGCAGTCGGTCACCATAACACCGCGCGACGGCGAAGGCTTCACCGTCACGCGAGACGGTCAGAACTGGACGATCAGCCAGCCGCACCCCCTTCCCGCCGATCAGAAGGAGGTCGCTTCGTACGTCGAAAGCCTGGTGGGTACTTCGGTCGACTCTGTGATTGACGAGCATCCGACCCAACTCAAGGATTACGGACTCGATCCTCCTGACACCACTCTTGGAGTCAAGACGAGCGCGAAGCCGGCCGACTTCACCCTTCGCATCGGCGACTCCACACCCACCGGCGACGCGGTCTACGCTCAGATTGCAGGGACCTCGCGCGTCATCACCCTGCCGGGTTATGGCAAGTCGGCGCTGGAGAAAAAGCTCTTTGATCTCCGCGATCGCCGGGCCATGACCCTCGACCAGGAGCAGATCCAGCGCCTGGATGTGACTTCCGCCAAGGGTTCCTACACCCTGACCAAGAACCCCGAGGGTTACTGGGACCTCGTGCTTCCGCCCGCCGTGCGTGCCGACAATTTCGCCGTGGATAACCTGCTCGCAGGATTTCAGGGCCTGCCCATGGTTGCGATTCTCAAAGAAGACAAGACGAATGCGGGAGCCTACGGGTTCGGCAGTCCCGCCATCACCGTGAAGGCGACAAGTCCGGCGGGTTCGCAGTCCATCGTGGTCGGCAAGAAGGACGCCGCTCAATACGACGCCATGAATTCCGCGCTGCAGCCGGTCTTTACTCTCGGTGCCGACTTCGTGACGAAGTTCCAGATCGATCCGGCCACTCTTCGCGACAAGACTTACTTCACGTTCTCGAATTTCGACGCCAAGACAGTGGAGATCACCACCCCCAAGGATCATCGCGCCTTCGAACAGAAGGATTTCAAGTGGAAACAGACTGTCCCGAGCGCCAAGGACGAAACCAGCGAAAAAATGGAGGACCTGCTCACGGCCCTCACCTCCGTTCGGGCGGTCTCTTTTCCGAAGGCTACAGCGGGCAACTTCGCGCCGTTCGGCCTGAGCAAGCCCGCCTACACGCTTAAGGTGGTGTTCGGCGAGAAAAGTACCACCCAGATCGTGAACGTCGGCGTGGTGAACGGTCACGACTACGCCGCCCGCAGCACCGATGCTCTGCCGGGCGAAGTCTCCAAGGACGTCATCGATTCGATCGAGAAGGCTCTGGGCGCGCTGTAACGCCTGCGGGTGATCGAGCGATGGGCTCGGGACCGCAACAGCCGCAGGCGCCTCGAAAGGTCCGTGAAGGAGGGATCGTGGGACGCTGGCTGATTCTGCCCCTGTTGGCCGTGGCGCTTTGCGCGGGGACCTTGCCCGCCAGGGCCCAGAACCCGCCGCTCGTGATTCGCGGCGCCACCATTCTTACCATGACGCACGGCGCCATCGAGAACGGCACGGTGGTGATCCGGGACGGCAAGATAGAGGCCGTGGGCGCGCAGGCGGCAGTTCCCGAGGGCGCGCAAGTGATCGACGCCCAGGGTGAGTATCTGCTGCCGGGCTTGGTGGATCCCCATTCTCATCTGGGTGTGGACTCGCTTCCGGAGGTGCAGGCCAACTCCGACACCAACGAGATGACCGGGGACATCGAGGCGCAAGTGCGATCCGAGGACTCGATAAATCTCGACGATCCCGAGATCGCCCGCGCCGTTTCCGCCGGCGTCACAACCCTACAGATTCTGCCCGGCAGCGGCAACAACATCGGGGGCTGGGCCACCATCGTCAAACTCAACGGCGGCCAGACTCTCGATGAGATCAAGTTCCCCGACGCGCCCCTGAGCATGAAATGGGCCTGGGGCGAGAATCCCAAGCGGGTCTACGGAAGCCGCAACGAGGCGCCCTCGACCCTGATGGGCGAGGCGGCGGTGGTGCGGCAGCGGCTGCTCGACGCGCAGAACTACGCCGCGAAGTGGAAGGCATGGGAAGACGGCGGACGCCAGGGCGCGCCGCCCGAGCGTAACCTGCAACTCGAGGCGCTGGAACAGGTGCTGGAAGGCAAGGTCCGGCTGAATATCCACTCCTACCAGGTCAACCACTTTGAAGCGCTCTTCCGCATCGCGGACGAGTTTCACTTCCAGATTGCGGCTCTCCATCACGCGCTCGACGCTTACGAGATCGCGCCGGAAATCGCGCGGCGGCATATCGGCGTGGTCACCTTCGCGGATCAATGGGGCTTCAAGGTGGAAGGTTGGGACGCGATTCCCGAGAACGCCTACATCCTCTGGAAGGAAGGCGTCACCGTGAGCCTGCACACGGACAGCCCCGTGATCGAGGAAAAAAACTACATCGAGCAGGCGGCGATTGTGAACCACTTCGGAACGCCGGACGAGGCAGCGCTCCAGATGGTGACCATCAATCCCGCGCGAATCCTGGGTATTGACCGGCACGTGGGCAGCATTGATGCTGGCAAGGACGCCGATCTGGCCCTATGGAACGCCCCGCCGCTCGAGCTGACCTCGAAGGTGGAGAAGGTCTTGATTGACGGCAAGCTGGTATACACCGCCAAGGACGGATTCCTGCCGTGGAAGGGCCGGCCGGCTGCGATGATGCCGTGACCGCCCACGGAAACCGGGGGACTCGCGTGAACCGAAAATTCTGCGTTCCGCTCGTGACCGCGCTCAGCCTCGGCTTGGGAGCTGCCGCCCGCGCCCAGACCATCGCCATCACTGGCGCCCGCCTGCTTACGGTGACGCATGGCGTGATCGAGAACGGTACCGTGCTGGTGGAGAACGGCAAGATCACTGGCATTGGCAGCGATGTGCGAGTGCCGGCGGGCGCCCGCGTGATCGACGCGCGTGGCAAGGTGGTGATGCCGGGCATGATCGACGCGGGCGACCAGCTCGGGCTCGTCGAGATTCCGGCCGAGCAGATCACCAACGACTCCACCGAATACACGGATCCGATTCATCCGGAACTGCGCGTGCTCGACGCCCTTAATCCTCAGAGCGAGAACATTCGCGTGGCACGCAGCGCCGGCGTGACCAACGCGGTCTCGACGCCGGCGGCGGGCAATCTGATCGCCGGCCAGAGCGCCGTGATCCGGCTGGATGGCGGCACGGTGAGTGAGATGGTGGTGAAATCCCCGGTCGCGCTCGCCGTCAATATCGGCGAATCGAGCAAGGAAACCTACCGTCTCCGGCAGAAAGCCCCGGTAACCCGCATGGGCGAGATGGCCGTCCTGCGCCAGCAGTTCCTGGGCGCCCAGCACTACAAGGCCGAGCAGGATGCATACGCCAATAAGCAGGGTGAGAAGAAGCCGGAGGGCGATGCAGGCGCAAAGCCCGGCCCGGCGGCCAAGCCTTCGGCTCCACCGGCGCGCGAACTCAAGATGGAAGCGCTCGTCGATGCCCTGGACGGCAGGCTCCCGGTGGTGGTGCGCGCGGACCGCGTGAGCGATATCGAGATGGCGCTGCGGCTCGCCGACGAGTTTCACCTTCGGCTGATCCTGGCGGACGCCACTTCGGCCTGGCGTCTCGCGGATACGCTTGCGGCCCGCAAGATTCCCGTGATCGTGGGGCCGATTCTGGAGGAGCCGAACCGCATGGAATCGGTCGACGTGCGCCTTGACAACGCCGCCCGGCTCTACCGCGCCGGAGTCCCCATCGCCATTGAGACCCAGTCTGATAACCAGGTACGCGATTTGCCCTTTGACGTCGAATACGCCATCGGGAACGGCCTGCCCGATCAGGCGGCGCTCGAAGCCGTCACTATTAATCCGGCGCGTCTCTTTGGCTTTGACGATCGCCTCGGCAGCCTCGAGGTCGGCAAAGACGCCACCCTGATCGTGCTCGACGGCCCGCCCTTCCGCATCAAGACGCACGTGGTAACGGAGCTGATCGACGGCAAGGTGGTCGATCTGTCCAATCACCAGACTGCGCTCTACGACATTTACAAGAAGAAGTACGGGATTCAGTAGTGAGAAATGGTGAGAAGTAGTGAGAAGTTGGCGGGTCAACAATCAGCGGTCAGGCTCAACTGAAAACAGACTCTCAAGACTGAGTGCTGAAGGCTCCCATGCCTGACGTCTACATCCTGAGCGCGGTTCGCACGCCCATCGGCAAGTACGGTGGCAGCCTGGCCGAGTGGAGCGCGCCCGACCTCGGTGTGGCCGTGGCTCGCGCGGCGCTGGAACGGGCCCGTGTCGACCCCGGCGCGGTAGACGAAGTGATCTTCGGACATGCGCGTCAGGCGGGCAGCGGCCCGAATCCGGCCCGGCAGATCGCCGTGCGCGCGGGCGTGCCCGTTGAAGTTCCTGCCTACACGGTGAACCAGGCCTGCGCTTCCGGACTCAAGGCCATCGCCCTCGCATACGACCAGATTGCGCTCGGTCGCGCGGAGGTGGTGCTGGCAGGCGGCACCGAGGCCATGAGCCGCGTGCCTTACTTTCTTTCCGGAGCGCGTTGGGGCGCGCGGCTGGGGCACCAGCAACTTGTCGACGGCATGTATCAGGATGGATTCTTCTGCCCCCTCTCGCGCCTGGTAATGGGTGAGACCGCCGAGGTGCTGGCCGGTGAATACAAGATCGCGCGCGAGGAGCAGGACGCGTACGCGCTCGAGAGCCAGAGCCGCGCGGCACGGGCTGCGGCGGCGGGACGTTTTCGGGACGAGATCGTTCCCGTGACGATCAAGGAGAAAAAGGGCGAGCGCGTCCTGGACATGGATGAGCATCCGCGTGCCGATACTAGCGCGGAGTCACTCGCCAAGCTCGCGCCGGTCTTTTCCAAGACGGGTACCATCACCGCCGGCAACGCCTCCGGAATCACGGACGGCGCCGCCGCGCTGGTGCTCGCGTCTGCGGAATGGGTGAACCGGGCGCGCGCCGGGCGGCTCGAGCCCCTCGGGCGCATCGTTGATTACACGGTTACCGGCGTGGACCCGAAGGTGATGGGCATCGGTCCTGTCCCCGCTTTGCGAAAGCTCTTCGCCCGCAACGGGCGGTCACTGGCGGATTATGACCTTGTCGAACTCAACGAAGCCTTCGCCGCCCAGGTGCTGGCGTGCGACCGCGAGCTCGGTTTCGACCGGGCGCGGCTGAACGTGAATGGCGGCGCCATCGCCCTCGGGCATCCGATCGGCTGCAGCGGCGCGCGCATCGCGGTGACGTTGCTGCACGAAATGAACAAGCGAGGAAGCCGGCGGGGCCTCGCCACCTTGTGCGTCTCCGGGGGCTTGGGGATGGCGATGGAAATCGAAGCCATATCGCGATGACCGACTAGCCCAGAGCCAAGGACTGCCTCGATTTCCGTGTTAGGCTTGAAGCATGCCGCGCTACGGTGGATCGCAAATCTCGTTTGGACCGCCCTTCACCGGAATGGTGAGGACGCTTTGCATCATCACCTCCGCGGTATTCCTGGTGACTTACGTTCCGGCGGCTCTGATGCAGTCGTCCCTGCCTCTCGGGGCGGAGACGCTCGGCCTCGTGCCGGCGGCGGTCCTGCACGGCGCCATCTGGCAACCGGTCACCTACCTCTTCATGCACGGCGGCTGGTTTCACATCATCTTCAACCTGTTTGCGCTCTGGATGTTCGGCTACGACCTGGAGCAGGCGTGGGGACCGAGGCGCTTTCTCTTTTACTTTTTCCTTACCGGGATCGGTGGCGCGCTCTTCAATATCGTGCTCGATTCCGGAAGCATCGTGCCGGTCATCGGCAATTCGGCCGCCGTTTACGGAATCCTGCTGGCCTTTGGCATGCTGTTCCCCGACCGGCCGATTTTTCTGTGGTTCGTGGTTCCGGTCAAGGCCAAATGGTTCGTGCTCATCATGGGCTTGATCGAGTTCTGGGGTTCGCTGACGCAGTCGGGCGGGAACATCAGCCACCTTGCGCACCTAGGGGGAATGTTCTTCGGATTCTTCTACGTGCGCTCCGTACGCGCGCGGCGCGGACCGGCGAGCGGGCCCAATCTGAATCTGCGCGGGCGCTATGACGATTGGCGCCGGGCGCGACTGCGGCGCAAGTTCGAAAGCTACATGCGGAAGCACGAGCCGCATGATCCCGACCGCTGGGTGAACTGAAGGCTCCGATCAGTTAATTGGCCGCCGCGGTCTCGACGTTCCAGCCGTCGACCTCGACTACGGGCTTGGCGCCGCTGAGATCGCTTGCGTTGTACGTTGCCGTCACCACACGCGATTCACCGGGCAAAAGCGAGATGTAGTTATCCTGCCACCGGATGGGGTGTACGTCACCCCCATCGTTTCCCTTCCGGACCTCCAGGTGGATGAAGAAGGCCAGGGTCGAGCCCGGATTCTTCACCGTCACCTCGGTGACTTCTTCCCCGCCCTGACGGCGGCTGCTGGCCCCAAGTTCGACGCGGACGCGCGGCAGACGGGCAAGGTCCTTGAAGTCAGCGTAAGACTTGATGGGCGTGGAGTACCACGAAGAGTTGCCAAAGTCATTGACGTCGGGCGTGGTCGAGAGCCAGTAGAAATTGTGGCCGAGCGCGCGGCCGGCGCCGTCGCTGAGATTAAGCTTGAGAAAATACGTCTTGCTCAGTCCGTCGATTTTGGGGAGCGTCAGCATGGTGTTGCTCGAGTCCGGGCCGACATCGAGCGTGGCTTCGCGCGAGAATTTCGGCGCGAGGTCAAGGTTTAGCACGTCGACTTTGGCCCTGAGCCCGGAATAGGCTTGGTAAGTAGAATTCACGATCGACACCGCGCCGTCATTCTCAGAATACTGAATGTGCACCGGCTCACACGCTTTCTTGGTGCCGAAGTATCCGCCGCCCGGCCGCAGGTACCAGTCATAAAGGTGCCAGATCATCGAGGGCCAGGCATTATTCTCCATCCACTGGATTACGCCCGTGGAGCGATACTTGTTCTGGCTGTAGGCTTCGAACATGGCGCGCTCGCCCGCATAGGTCATAAGCTGGCTTTTCTCAACGTAATCTTCAAGCCCGGCAGGAGCGCCGTAGCGCGCGTCGAGCGCCTGGTTGAAGATGTTGAAGTTCTTGAACTCGCCGCCGCCCGCATGGAGCTGCCAGGCTTCGTTGATCGGCCACAGCTTGTCCGCGGGCAGCATCTCGCGGATACTCTCGATCACCGGAATCGCCGGGCCCGGGCTGGTCTCGGTGTTGAAGCCGTAAGCGCCTCCGTGCTGGCTGTCCTCCAGCCAATAAGAGGGCGCGACATAATCGTAAGGCCCCGTCATCTTCACGCCGCTCGGACCGATGGATGTGGGCCGCGCGCTCGCCGAGGAAATGTAGGGGTCAGGCCAGTCCGTCTCCTTGATGACCTGAAGGTATAGGTCCTCCACGCGCTTGGGCGGCGGGTTGTCACTGCCGTAAAGCCATACCAGCAGGCTCGCGTGACTGCGCAAACGCAGCAACTGGCTCCGCAGGGATTCGGCGGCGATGCCGTAGTCTTCGTCCTTCCATCTCCGCCACTGCTCCCAATGATCACAGCAGCACCAGCCGGCCAGCACCAGCACACCGTAGCGGTCCGCGAGTTCGAAGAGGTGATCGTCCACGAGCTTGCCTTCGAGACGGATCGCGTTCAGGCCCATATCGCGCGTATAGCGCATTTCTTCCTCTTCGCGCTCCGGGTTGTAGCGCAGCATCATGTCGGGCGCCCAGCCGCCGCCGCGAATGAGGATGCGCCGGCCGTTCACCGAAAAGACGCGGTGCTTGTCCTGGTCAAGCGTCGAAGTGACCTCGCGGACGCCGAACTGCAGCGCCTCCTCATCTGAGACTTTGCCGCCGGAGTCCACCTCGATGTGTAAATCGTAAAGGTCCGGCGCGCCCATCTGCGCCGGCCACCAGAGGCGGGGTTGTTTGAGATTCAAAGCCCGGACTTGGTCGGGCGTGAGGCTGATCACCTTCGATTCCCCGCCGGCCAGCGCGACATCCTGAGAGACGTCCACGCCGGCGATCCGCGCTTTCAGCACGCCCTGAACCGTTTCCTTACCCGGATTCACAAGGCGGGCGGAAACGGTAAGATGAGCGGCATCGAGCGAGGGCAGATCGAGCCTGGTGACCACTTGGGGATCGCGCAGGGCGATGGGGCCGCTCGCCGAGATATAGACTTCCCGCCACACGCCCATGTCTTTGTCGGGCGGCAGGGGATTCCAGTCCACCCAGGTGATCGCCAGAGAGTCGGGCTTGGGCGGGAAGATCTCAACCGCCAGAGCGTTGGTGGCGCCGGGCCGCGCCGCGGCCGTCACGTTGAATTCAAACAGCCGCCACATTCCGGCCATCTTGCCTTCATCGGCAATCTGCACGCCGTTTAGCCACACACTCGCGCGATAGTTGACGCCATTGAAGTGCAGCCAGAGGTTCTTGCCTCCATAGGACTCCGGCAGACGGAATTCGGTCCGATACCACCACGGAACTTTGAACGGGCTATCGGCCGGCATTTCGACGTTGGCGAAGTTTTCGCCGGCCGGGTAGTCGGCTCCTGGAATCGAGCGCAGGTTGGTCCCATAGTAGGGATCGGGATAAACATGATCTGCAACCAGCGCGGCGAGCACGGTGCTCGGCACGGTGGCCGGGTACCAACCCTCAGGTTTGAATTGCGGGGTGGAGATGGCTTCACCGGAGGCCGGAACCTTCGACGACGACTGGATGGCCCAGCCCTGCTGCAGCGAGGTTATGGAGGGATTGTTGGCGGCGCCACGCGCCTCAAGGGCCGCACTGAGCGTTCCGCCCAGGGCAAAGACTGCGGCGGCAAGAACGATCGCGAACCGTAACCCCGGTTGAGAAGCGCCCGCGCCCGCCCCGGACTCGACAGCCGGCCGACGTACAACCGGCTTCGCGCCCTTCGATCCTGGCTCGCCGGTCCTCTTGATCTTCATCGCGCTGCCCCCGTTTCCGGCGGCACGCGAGCCTGCCCCCGCTCGGCCGAGGCCTGCTGGCTTTCGATGAAGGACCCGCCGCCGCTTCAGATTTCCGGCCGCCTGAAGACGCAACCGGCTTCGTCCCGGGACTATCCAGGACTACTCAGGTAGGCTTACTCGCCCGAGCCGCGGACGTTCTCAGCCCGCGGGCCTTTGTCGCCCTGCCGCATCTCGAATTCCACCGCCTGGCCTTCGTGCAGGCTGTCGAAGTTCAATCCTCGAAGCCCGCTGCGGTGGAAGAAAACTTCCTGACCATCCGGTGTCTTGATAAATCCGAACCCCCGATCCCGAACCACCCTCTTGATTGTCCCCTGCATTGTGCACCTCGCACGCGTCGAAAGCGCCATCCCGGCGCCCGGGGTCAAGACCGGAGCCGCCGGACACGGGTTCTCATGCGGTGCCGACTTTAGCAGTACCACAGGGCGTTTGTCAAAGCGGGGATGGCAAAATATCGCCCCTCTTAGAATTACCGTCCCCTCTCCCATGGTGAGCGCGCCGGTTGTCCCGGTCGCACCTGTTTGCGCCTTTTCCGGCCGCGGGTGTTGGCCAGGGGCGGTTTGAATGTTCGGCAGACTGCTATAATCAGTCAGGAAGCGGTTTCCGCACGGGATGAAGGATGATTACGAACAGGGAAATCAAGGCCTGTGAATGGCCGGCCGGCAAGGTCATTGGGGAGGGCTACGTGCTGGCGGACAAGTTGGGCGACGACGGAGTCACTTCTCTCTATCGCGCCCAGACGGCCGCAGGCGAGCCGCGCCTGGTTAGCGCCCTCAGCGCCGAATTGACCGACGACCCAGCGTTGGTGAGGGAGTTCAGGGACATCGGCTATCGCGTTTGCCGGGCGCACCATCCCAACCTGCCGCCCGTCGAGGCGAGCGGCGATGCCGAGGGGCGGCCGTTCCTCGTGACCGTCCCTGCCTCGGGAAGGACCCTGGAGGAATTGCTGCGGGCTGAAGGCCAGGTCCCGCCATTGCGCGCTTGCGCCATCGCGCGCCAGGTCGCTGCGGCGCTCGAAGCCGTCCACCGCCTGAACCTGCTTCACCTCGGCCTCGAGCCGCGCCAGATTCTGCTGAGCGGCGACACGGATCATGTCGAGTTGCAGGGTCTCGGCGCGGGCCAGGTCCGCTTGAGCCGCGCCGGGCGCGGCAAATCTTCGACTGGACGGCCCTTGAGCCTGCGCGATCTCATGCCGGCGGCGCCGGCGTACTGCGCGCCGGAGGCGGCCCTCGCGAAATCTCCCGAGACACTGGACGAGCGCGCCGACCTTTATTCGCTCGGGGTTCTGACCTACCAGATGCTGTCCGGGCGATTACCCGCGGGCGTTACCGCTCCGGACGACGACGGGCTCGACATGTTGGTGTGGCAATTGGAACCGTTCGCTGCGCCCCTGGAGTTTGGCGCCGGCATTCCGGAGCCGCTGGCCCGGCTGGTGCAGCAACTCCTCGAAAAGCGTCCGGAATTGCGCCCTTCCACGGCTAAAGTGGTTCGCGAAGCGATCGATCTCGCCGCTGCAGGCCTGGGAACCCCGGTGACGCAACCGTCGCGCACTCCGGCAGCCCCGACGAAAGGGCGCGGCGTTACCCCGCTTAGCCCACTCGGACTTCAACCCCTCCAGCCGCCCCCTCAGGCCATCCCTCAAGAGCCCGATCGCGCGACCCTGAGTCCTGGCCCTTCTGAGCCGCCCGCCGCTGCTCCCTTCGCCAGGCCGGCCCGCGAACCGATACGGCCTTCGCTGGCTGAATCTGACCGTCTCACAGAGTGGGCGCCAGAGTTGGCACCGGAGCTGGCATCGCAGTCGATGCCGGAGTCGGGGTCCCCATTAGCGCCGGTACCGCCGCTTGAGCGCTTGGTCAGCGAGCCCGCGGAGGACTTCGCCGGCATGCTCCTCGAAGTTTCGGCGCCTGAACCGGCTGCGGCTCCCCTCTCACGGCCAGGTGCGTGGCAAATTCGAGAAACTCCGCCCGCTGCGGGACCGGTGGCTGTGCCTGCAGGCCCGGTGCCGCTCGGCGATTCGACATCGCTCCTTCTCAAGACGAGCCCGGCCTCGGAGCCGCCGGCTGGTTGGGGCCGCCGGGCGCTGGCCGGGATTGTGGTGGTCTTGGTGATCGCCGTAGCCATCTTCTTTATCGGCGAGTCGAAAAAGTTGCAATGGGATTCCCCGACGCCAACCGCGGTGGACGAGCAGCACAGTCTGAGCAGGCCTGAGGCGAATCCATCCACAGCGCCCAGTTCCACTATTGAGCCCGCCGCCGCGTCGCCGAGCCAAGCCGGTGGCGCCGCGGCGCAGGCTCAGGCCCAGCCTAAAGGTCAAGCCCCGCCCGGGGCAGGTCCTGAGAGCTCGCCCGCCGTTGTCGCTCCGGGGCGTGCTCCTGCCGGCGGCGCAAATCCTGGAGTGAAGCCTGCGTTGGGATCGACGTCGGATGCCGTCGAGGACGAGGTCCGTCGGGCCGTTTCCGCAGGCGACGTGTTCTATCAGATGGGACAGTATGACCTTGCCATCCAGGCGTACCAAGGTCCGTTGAAGGACACCCCGCAAAATGAGACGCTTCGCGGCCGCATCGAGCGTGCACGCAAAGCGAAGGCCGCCGAGCAGGAGTATCTGGGGCAGTAGCGCCGCGTTACTACCTGCACGCGCGGTGCGAATCAGTGGCTCGGTTGCGGCGCGGGCCGTCCGGGGACGCCGGCAGGCTCGGTTCCCGCTGGAAGCCCGAGGTCCTGATCCTGCGGCGAGTTGTGCGAGTCGCCGCCCTGACCGCTCAGGGGCGTGCTCGAAACCACCTGCCACTGCCCGTTCTCGAGCCGCAGTCCGTAACGCACTTCCACGAACAGGCCAGACGTCTGCCGGCTTTCGAACCGCACTACCGCGTCTGCCGTGTCATTTTTGAACTCGACGCTCTGCACCTTGGTCTGAAAGCTATCGGATTTGAGGTGGCGATTCTGCGCGAGGTGGTCGTTGATGGCCCGCTCGACGGACGCCTTTGAGCGTGTGCCCCATTGCTTGCAGGCACACGCCCCGATGAGCACCAGCATCGCGACCGTCATCGGCTTGAGAAATCTCACGACAGCCCTCGATCAGAACATCAGCCGAGCCGCGACCTGCATCACGCGCGGCCCGCCGCCGCCGAGGCCGGGATTGCCCTGGGCCACGTCCGGCGTCTGCGTGATCAGTCCCGCCGGACCCGCCTGGGCGTTCACGGTTCCGTCCGCGTTGACGCCCGGCGTGAGCGTGCCGTTCGGCAGCGCGAAGTTGGCACGGTTCAGTATGTTGAAGATCTCCCAGCGAATCTGCAGGCCCAGCTTCTCGTTGAGCCGCGTGGTCTTTGAGATCGAGAAATCCACGTTGGCAAAGCTCGGGCCGAAGATGGCATTCCGGCCGAGGTCGCCAAATGTCCCCTCTGCGGGCTGCGCGAAGGCGTTCGGATTGAGATAACCGGTGGACGGATCCCAATTCGGAAGCACCACCGGCACACCCTGCACCAAGTTCGGGCGCTGATGTGACTCAAAAGTGTTGGTCGTATCGTCCGCAGTCAGAATCGGGATGGGCCGGCCGCTCTGTAGCGTGATAATGCTGTTGAGCTGCCATCCCTGGCCGAGGCGCGGATGCGCGTGGGTCCGGACCGGCAACTGGTAGTTCAGGGCCGCCGTGTAACGATTCCGCGTGTCGAAGGTGGAGGGTCCATACTCGGCGCGCAGGTCCTGGGAGTTCTGCGGGAAGGCCGCCGAGGCGAAGTTAAAATCGATCCCGTCGGAGGCGTCGTCGAGCGACTTTGACCAGGTGTAGGCGGTGAACCCGCCGAGGCCATGCCACGACCGGATGCGGGTGATCACCTGCAGGCCGTCGTAATTGGAACCCGCGCCGGTGGAGAGCACGTCTTCGGAGTAAAAGTTGGGGTTGGGATAGTTCCCGGTCACCGGATCGGGCTGATTCAGATCATAGAGCCGAGTGAGGTGCGTGCCTTTGCTGCCGACATACCCTACCTCAAGGCTCGCGGCGTGGCCGAGCGCCTGCTCGACGTTCAGGCTCCAGTTCTGGCCGTAAGGCGTCTTCAGGTCGCGGTCGGTTACGAGCACGTTGTAGGGCGGACCGGTCAGAGGGCCGCCGAAGATCGGCCCCGGCATCGACCCGTTCAGCGCCGCGCCGCTGTTGGCGGTATCGAGCGGGACCACCGCGTCCGGGCCGATGGGATTCAGGATGATGCCCGCGGAATTCGTATAGTTCGCGACCAGAATATCCTGCGGGATGTAGTCGTAATAGATGCCGTAGCCGGCGCGCATAACAGTGTTCCGCACTGGATTCCATGCGAGGCCCAGGCGCGGCGCGAAGTTTCTCAAATCGCGCTGATACGCGCCGTTCAGCCCGTCCGTGCCCACGAGCTCGAGCGTACCGTCCGAGGCCAGGTTCGAGATGCGGTTCTGCGCCTCGCTGAGCGGTCCGAAATATTCCCAGCGCAGGCCGAGGTTCAAAGTAAGGTTGGGGCGCGCACGGTAATCGTCCTGGGCAAAGAAGCTGAGGTTGTTGTTGTAGGTGTGGCGCTCGGTGTCGCCCGTGTAAGCCTCGGTATAAGCGTCTCCCAGAAACAAGTTGGCGAGCAGATCGACGGCGGGGACCGGAGACGGAATGGCCGGGCTCGAGTAAGGATCGAGATTGATGGAGATGATGCCGCGAGCATAATTGTCATTCGAACTTGCGATATCGGCGCGCCAGAACTGGCCGCCGAATTTCACCGTGTGCTCGCCGCGCAGCCAGGTGAAGTTGTCGAGAATCTGATCGGTCTGGCTCACGCGTCCGCGCGGGATGCCGAACACCGTCGCGCCCAGATTGTCAAAAATCCCGCCGAAATCGACCTCGGGCAGGCCGTTGATTCCTGTGCCCGTGTCGAGGCCCATGCTGGCAGAATCGAGATTGGCGTCGGCCGAGTTGAAAGACGTCCGATAGCGGCTGTAGCCGAAGCGGACTTCGTTCACCTTGGTCGCGCTCGGTGTCGAGAGCAGGCTGAGCGAGACCACCTGCACCCGCGTGGGCGAAACCTGTTCGAACTGCTGCAGGCGCGATCCGCTGCCGAACCCGCCCACCGACCCGAGCGGATAATCCTGCTGGCTGGTGCTGATCACGTAGCGCCCGGAGACCTGTTCGGCCGGCGAGATCTGATGATCGAGCTTCACCAGGAAGCTGTCGAGGTCGTTCATGTCGCGCACCGACGACGGCGCGCTTCCGACGAGCGAACTGGGGTCAACGCTCGACGGTGTGGGAAAGAAATCGAGCAGCTTGTTGAGCGCCGGATTAATCGCGCTGATGCCGTTCGCAAGCGCGATGCTTTGGGCTTGCGAGATCGCCTGCGCGCTCGGCACCAGCAGATCGAAGTCCGACCCCACGCGCTCGCGCTGGCCTTCGTAGGCCGTGAAGAAAAACGTCTTGTCGCGCTGGATGGGTCCGCCGAGCGACCCGCCGAACTGGTTGTTGCGAAACTCGCTCTTGTTGACCGCGAAAAAATTGCGGGCGTCAAACAGGTCGTTGCGGACGTACTCGAAGGCCGACCCATGGAACTGGTTGGTGCCGGACTTGGTCAGGACGTTCACGGCGGCCCCGGAATTCCGTCCGTACTCGGCGCCGAACTGGGTCTCGAGGTTGAACTCCTGGATGGCGTCGATCGGCAGCAGTGAGGCCGGCGCGCCTGTGATGCCCACCTGGTTCAGGGCCGAGTTGTTGAAGAAGGGATCGTTGTTGTCGGTTCCGTCCAGCATGTAGTTGTTGGACCGGTCGCGCGCCCCGTTGATGTTGAACTGTCCGAATCCCTTCTCGCTGCCGGCCACGCCGGAACCCTCCACGGTCACCCCAGGCGTGAGGGCTACCAGCTTGCCGAAGTCGCGTCCGTTCAGGGGCAGCTCGATCACCAGGCGATTCTCGACGATCTGGCCGAGCGTGGCGCTTGCGGTGTTGACCAGAGGGACGGCGGCGACCACTTCCACGCGGATGTCGGACGAGGTCGGGAAGATCGTCAGGTCGAGGTTGGTGTCCACGCCCACTTCAACCCGAGCCCGGACCGAGAAATGGTGCTTGAACCCCGGGGCCGCGGCAGTCACCTCGTACTCGCCGGCGGTGAGTTCCGGAACCACGTAAGCGCCGTCGTCGCCCGTCGTGACACTCCGGCTCTCGCCCGTGGCGGTGTTCCTGGCGGTCACAGCGGCATGGGGGAGCACAGCCCCGGACGAATCGTGCAGCACGCCCCGAATCGCGCCGCGATAGCTCTGTGCCCAGCAGCCGAATGCCGTCACGAGTGTGAGGCCGAGCGCCATCGCAAAGTTCGTTAGGACGGACTGCCGAATGCGGTTCGAAAACGGCTTCACCACCGAGACCATCGAGGGCACACAGCTTCTTTCTTCGCGTCCTCCGTGCCCTCTGTGGTGGATTCTGGTGGTCATGTTACTGCGGTCCTTTGCGCGGGACAAAAATCCTGGCGGGCGGAGTGACGTGGTAGGTAGAGGAATAGCTTCCCTGATTGATCGCAAGGCCCACGTGTCCGCGCGAGTCGATATACAGCAGCGACTCGCCGAGCGGCACATCGCTGAACGTCTTTACGAAGGGCACGGTGACTTGCCGTCCCGCCAAAGTCACTGCCACCTTGTCGCCGTGCTGATATCCGAGCTTCAGGAAGTCGGCGCCCTCGATGTTCGAGATCAGGCTGCCGAAGGGCCGGTCGATCGCCAGGATCGTTCCGCTGATGCCCTTCTCGTCCAGCCTGGCCGAAGGGATATTGAGCCGGACCAGCTTTTCGAGCGTAACTTCGGGACCCACAGCGGTCCAGTCATCTCCACGCGCCAGGTGCGCCGCCGTCGGTGAGAAGATGTCGCGGCCATGAAACGTGGACGAGAGCTTGCGACCGATCATCCAGTCCGGGTTGGTGATCTCGCGCGCGCCCTCCAAACCGTCTCGATCCTCGACCAGTGTCATCAGGCCGTTGTCAGGCAGGACGAAGTATTGCCCGCGCTTCGACTTCACCACCACCGCCTTTCGGCTGCTGCCGACCGTCGGGTCCACAACCACCTCGAAGATGGTTCCGGATGGGTAGTAAGGCGTGGTCCCGGCGAGGTAACGGGCTCCTTCCAGGATCGAATACGGGGTCACCTGGTGTGTGAGGTCCACAATGCGCACATCCGGATCGATGCCGTAAATCACCCCCTTGCAGATCGGGACGGCGTCATTGTCAGTGCCGAAATCGGTCATGAAAACGATGGTCGGATGCGCCGATGCAGCCCGCTCGGTTGCGGCCTGCGGGGCGCCGAGCGCCGGCAGCGGAACCGCGACGAGAATCAGCGCGGCGGCCAGAGCGAGTTGCCGCATCGGTCGGTGAGCGCCGGCAATCCCATTCCACAGCCTATAGATTTTTACCCCCATGCAGTCGCCATCCACTCAGGAGCCGTGGCCAAAATCGCCGGCCGGCAGTCGCAGGAATCGTATCCGATGTTAGCAGATGCTGCCCGTACACCTCCAACGTCGCGATACGCGCCGCTCGCCGGGTTATCCGCCACTTTGTGAGTAAAGGGCCGTTAGACCGTGTTCGTACCGACCTTCCAGTAGACCGCGTAGCGCTCGCCGAAGATTCTATAGAACGGCACAAGGGGGGTGTGCCGGCCCTCCGTCGTCTCGGTCGTGGTCCGGAAGGTGAGCGGCTTGCCCGGGAGAAGTTCGATCCAACCGGTGGGATCCTTGGACGACGTCACAACCGCCGGAACCGGAATCGGGTCGCCGGCGGGGGCGGTCTCATAACGCGGATAAGTGTGAGCTGGGTCCAGCCCCTGATCGCCCAGCCGGCCCGCCAGCACCAGCGGACCGTACATCATGGCCTGCAGAGTGGGATCGTCCGGCATGGCATGGATGTGCAGGCCCATGGGCAGGCTCACCTCGATGCGATCTCCGTCCTTCCAGAGCCTCGTCACCGTGAGATAGCTCGAAGGGCTCGAGAACACCGGAAGCGCTTCGCCGTTGACCTTCAGGCTTCCACCACGCGTGGCCCAGTAGGGTACGCGCACGCTGATGGACAGATCGACCGGCTTCTCAGCGCGGACGACGAGCGTGGTGCCTTCCTGTTCCGGGAACTTGGTTTCCTGGCGCAGCCGGACGCCTTTTTCGGGCCACTGCAGCTCTGAGCTGATGAAGAGGTTGACGTACACTCCGCGTTCGTCGTGGAAGTAGATGCTGTCCGCGAACTTCGCAAACTCCTCAGCGCCGGACCCGGTGCAGCACCAGAAGGAATCCCAGGGCGAGTTGTAATACTTCCAATAGCCGGAGGCGAGCGGCAGGTAGTAGCTCTTCAGTCCCTGCGCGTCTTCGGTGCCGAGACGATGGTTCCAGAGCGTGCGCTCGTAATAGTCCATGGCGCGCGCATCGCCGGTCCAGCCGAAGATGTGCCGTGTGAGTTTCAGCATGTTGTAGGCGCAACAGCATTCCTCGGCGTCTTTACCGAGTTGGCTCGCGAGTTTCCCGGGATCGGTGTTCCATGACTCCCCGTTGCTGGTGCCGCCCGTGCAATAGGCGCGCTCGGTTGTGATTTCGCTCCAGAAAAATGCCGCGATGTCACGATAACGCGGCTCGCCCGTCAGCTCATAACGCCGGGCGGCGCTGATCGCCTGCGGGATGTGCGTGTTGGCGTGAAGGCCGTTCAGCTCATCGCGATGATCGGCCAGCGGGTCGAAGAACATCCGCTTCTCGAAGCGGCTGGCGAGGTAGAGGTACTCACGGCGGCCGGTTACGGCATAGAGATTGCACAGCACCTCGCTCATGCCGCCGAATTCGGTCTGCAGGATGCGTTGCATGTGCTCGTCACTGATGCTCTCGCCCCAGTGGTCCACCCAGCCCGCCATGTTTCGGGCAGTGTCGAGCGCCTGCTCGTTGCCGCAGTAGAGATACATGTCGAGGTGGCCGGCCATGATCTTGTGGTACGTGTAAAAAGGCGCCCACACCGGGCGCTCCTCTCGCAAACGATCAAAAAGGTCTTCGGGGTAGGCGCTGAGGTATCCGTTCTTGTTCTTCTCCTGGCAACGCGCGAGTTCCGTCACCAACGCATCGCCCCTCGATTTAAACTCGTCATCGCCCGTGGACGCGTAGGCAAGGGCCAGCGCGGAAAGAGCGTGCCCGCCGGCGAAGTGTCCGCGCAACTCGCAGTCGGGCTTCTCCCAGCCGCCGAGCGGCTCCGCCGATGATGCAATACCCGAGGTCAGTCGAAAGGTGTGCAGCAACCGGTCGGGAGGCAGCGAGAGCAGCCAGCGGTTGTTGATCTCCATCGCCTGCTTGAAAGGCCCGTCGAGCAACCGCACCTGGGTTAACGGGAAAGGATCGAGTCTCCAGGCCACTCTTTCGCGGCCGCCGATCGGTTTGCCGGAGTCGCGCGGACCCTTCAAGGCGCGCAGGGTGTCAATCGCCGGGTCTTGGGCATTCGTCGTGATTCCGGAAAGCAGCGAGCCTGCGGTTGCCGTCGCTGCTGTGGTTACGAACCGCCGGCGGCTGATACGGGGAAGGGTCATTGGATCTCCTTGGGGCGTCGGTCCGGGCCGGTGGCCTTTGGCGCGGATAGAATCGCTCAGGCACCGGTTTACATCAGGCCCCGATGAGTGTCAAGCCATTCTCGGCCAGCGCGTATACGAAATAAAAGGCATAGGCAAATCTGGTAGTGTCCTCAGAGGGTTAGTGGCCTAATTTCGGATGCAGGCAATGGCGAGCACGATCAGTAGGGAGTAAAAACGACAATTCGTGAGGAGACCATCTTGAAGAATCAGGTGAGAAACGAACTCTTGAGCCGCCGGCGGTTTCTGGGCCGCTCCGTTGCTGCGACGGTTGCATCCATCGGCTTGCCGGGAAATCCGGCGGTGTACGCAGCTGATCACACCGGCCGGGAAAATGCAACGCGGGAGTCATTTATTGCGTTCCGTTCCGCGCAGCGCATCTGGCCGGAGGGCCGCGAAAAACAGATGAATCTCTCTGTTGGATTCCGCGCGGGGTTTGACGCTCCGTCGGGAAAGCACGTTCATCTGCGCGTGGCGGGTTGCACGTTCTATCGTCTTTATCTCAATGGCAGGTTTCACGCATGGGGACCCGCGCGCGGTCCCAAAGACCACTTCCGGGTTGATCTTTGGGACATCACGCCGCTGCTGATGAATGGCCGCAACTTTGTTTGTGCCGAAGTCGCCGGCTACAACGTGAACAGTTATTACGTCCTGGACCAGCCATCTTTTCTCCAAGCCGAGGTCGCGACGGATTCCGAGGTACTGGCATCCACAGGCGGGGAAGGCGAGCGCTTTGAGGCGCAGATACTTACCGAACGCGTGCAGAAAGTCCAACGCTACACGTTCCAGCGTACGTTCTCCGAGATCTACCACCTGGACCAGCAATCTTCGGCGTGGCGCGAGCGACCGGAGGCGGCGATGCAAACGGTGACGTGCGCGGTGTTTCCGCCTGCACATTACGTCGATCGTGGAGTTCCGTATCCGAACTACGCGAAGCGTCAACCGGAAATGATGGCGGCGGAAGGGGAGTTCAAGTGGGGGGTAAAGGCGCCAAAGAGTCTGTACGAGGACCGCTCGATCCCTTCCGCAGCCAGAATCGGCCCCAACATGCTGGGTTATGCCTGGTCGGATCTGACGGAAATACCCTACCTGGAGCTGCAAAGAACGGAGAACACGGTCAACAAGCGTGTTGACGGGCCTTACGTTTGTGATAGCCCCATCCGGCTAAAGGCCAATGAATTCAAGACGCTCGATTTCGGCACCGACCTGCCGGGCTTCTTTGGCGCGCATGTCACGGCGCACGCGCCGACGAAGCTCTATTTCACGTTCGACGAAACGCTGACCGGCGGCGACCGTGGATTTTAAGCGCTTGATGTGCGACAACATCGTTGCCTACACGCTGGCTCCCGGCGAGCACCATCTCGAAACGTTTGAGCCCTACGGCCTCGAGTTTCTCAAGTTGATGGTGACCGAAGGCGAGTGCGAGGTCGACCACGTCTACCTGCGCGAATATGCCGCTTCCGATGTCTGGACAGCGCACTTCTCGAGCAGCCACGAGGGGTTGAACAAGCTGTTCGAGGCGGGACGGGAATGCTTCCGGGGCAACGTGATCGACACTTACCAGGACAACCCCACGCGCGAACGCGGCGGCTGGCTATGCGATCCATCATTCTCAGCCAGCGCCGCGCCGCTGCTCACCGGTCACACCTGTGCCGAGAGAAATCTGTTTCAAAACTATCTGCTGCCCGATCATTTTGAGGATATGCCTGACGGCATGCTGCCGGATTGCTACCCCTCGGATCATCTGGGAGGAGACTTCGTCCCCAACTGGGCCCTCTGGTCCATTATCCAACTGGAACAGTACCTTGAGCGGAGCGGCGATCGCACCATGGTTGATGGCCTGCGCGAGCGCGTGCTGAAGGTTTTTGACTACTTCAGGCCCTTTCAAAATTCCGACGGGCTGCTCGAGAACTTGAAGGGATGGGTCTTTGTCGAGTGGTCGAAATCCAACGACTATGTCCAGCCGGTGAATTACCCGAGCAACATGCTGTACGCGGCGGCGCTCGGGGCAGCCGCCCGCCTTTACCAGCTCGCGCCGTTCAGAGACCAGGCGGAAGCGCTGCGCAAGGTTATTCGTCAGCAATCGTACGACGGCCACTTCTTTGTGGATAACGCTGTGCGTAAGGACGGGAAATTGATTCCCACGCACAACCGCACCGAAACGTGCCAGTACTACGCCTTCTTTTTCGACGTAGCCACGCCGCAAACCTATCCGCAATTGTGGCAAACGATCGTCACCGACTTCGGGCCAGCCCGCCACACAACCCATGCGTTTCCCGACGTATCTCCGTCGAATGCCTTCATGGGCAACATCATGCGGCAGGACCTGCTCTCACGAGCCGGCCTCACCGAGCAACTGATGCGCGAAGCCGTCAGCAATCTTCTGTACATGGCAGAAATCAGCGGCACCCTGTGGGAGAACAGCAGCAACGAAGCCAGCATGGACCACGCCTTTGAAGCGCACATCGTGACGGCGCTATATCGCGACATTCTCGGCCTCTTCAAGGTGGATATGGTCCGCAAAACGGTCCACCTGCGTTTCACGGATTTGTCGCTCGACTGGTGCGAAGGGCGCGTGCCCACTCCCGAGGGGTTCGTATTCATGCGTTGGAGCCGGGCTAAAGACTTACTGGCATATCAAATCGATGTTCCGGAAGGATACAGCGTCCAAGTCGAGAACCTATCAAAGAGAAACGTGGTCCAGAGGCGCTTCCCACATGGGAAAGTAAATTTTGGGATCAAGGTTGAAGGAGGATACAAGTAGGTGCAAACCGCACGCGAGTGATATTCCGTCCGCGAGAGCTCTGGTTGGCGCTGAACTTGAACTCGGATGAGGGTGCTAGAGGGAGCGCGGAAACGCTCCCCCTCCCGTCCGCACCCAATGTCAATGACCATCGCGCACGAAGTCCGCGGCCCCGGGTCCGACGATCACCAGTTCCACGCCGCCGTCGCCGTCAGGATGAAATAAGGCGCGGAACTGCTCGCCAAGGTTCTGGTGCACGACCTCACCGGCCCGGCGGGCCGTCTCTTCGTTAATCCAGTCGCCTACCTGCAGGTTCAACTGCGACTTGAGGGTGTCCAGCGAGGACTGAGGAACTCGCTCGGCGCTGATGCGGGTGAGCCTGCCTGTCACAGCTTTGCCGGCGCCGGTGTTGACAAAAGCGTAGGTATCGGAGTGGGGCGCGTCTAAGGCACTCTGATCCCGCGCCGCGTCCTGGGCCATGCGCTCGGCCAGTTCTTTCTTCATGACGGCGCGCTCCTCAGGTGTAGCGGCCGGATCAGCGAGGGCGGTCTTCAACTTCACGATGTCGCTGTTCATCACGATGTCACTATCCTTCACTATCAACGCAAGATGACCCTCACCGGCGCCCTCCGCCGGAACCGGAGGCAGGACGAATTCCGACTTCGATCCGTCCGCCGGCAGCTGGAAATGCACTACAACCTCTGCGTTGCCGGGCGACGGCGTACGAAATCGCCATTCCAGCACCGACTGCAGGCAGGCGCGGCGCAGCTCTTCCGGGCCACTCAGCACGCGCGCGTCGGAAACCTGCCCCTGATTGTCCACGGCGAGCTCGAGCGCCACGTCGCCTTCGATCTGTTTGTCCATGGCTCCCCGCGGATAGACGATCGCTGCGCGATAAGTGAGGTTGTCTCCGCCCTGCAGGACTTGAATGGGCGCGGAGCTGAGTTCCTGCGCGTGAACGCGCAAGGGGAAAATCGAAGTCGAAATGCGAATCGTTGCGAAGAGGGCAGCGGTGCTCAGAATAAGGCAAATTGCAAGACGGCGTGCAGTCATGGTTTTCTCCTTCAGGATCTCGGCAACGCGACTCTTCAGCAGGTTCTTTCTGAGGAAGAGCGGCGCCGGAACAGGTTGGACGGTGAGATTGCCCTGCGCCACGGCGAGCAGGGCCTTCACATAACTTTCGCGCGAGGCGGTCAGGCTGATCACGGCCTCGTCCACCACTTGTTCGCGCGTGAGATGAATGCGCCCGATGAGCCAGTTGACGGCGGGATGAAACCAGAACATGGCGCGCGCGCATTCCTCGGCCACGCACCACGGCCAGTCGCGGCGCCGCACATGCACCAGCTCGTGGCAAACGATGGCGCGCTGCGCCCGCGTCTCCATACTTCCCACGTTTTCCGGCAGCAGAATCAAGGGGCGGCGCCAGCCGAAGGTGATCGGCGCCGCCGCCTGCCCGGACGTTCGAAAGTCCGCGTGGACGCCGAGAAGCTGCTGCGCCTCGTGAAGTGTGGGCGCGAGCGACTGCGGCGCTTCGCCGGACCCGCGCCGCAATTTTGCCAGCGCCAGGAATCCTGTCGCGAGCCATAAGCCGCGGACCAGCATGCCGGCCGCCATCAAAAGCAGCGCCGCGTATTCGATCGCACGCTGCCGCGCCGGCGACAGGGGCAGAGTCCAGCTGCCGGCCCGGCGGCTCCACAATGACTCGAAACCCCGGCGCCAGTCGAAGAGCGCCCGCGAATCGCGCGCCGGTTCCGCGGCCGAAGGCGTCGTACCGGGAGCCACCGAGGCAACAAGCGTCGAAGGAAGCGGCTTCACCAAGGCGATCTTCCAGGGCTGGCAGAACGGCAGAATCAGGCAGATTCCCAGCAGTGACTGCCAGAAAATCAGCGTCGCCACCGATGCGCGGAGGCGGAACAGCTGTGCCAGCAGTGCTCCGGCGCCGACCAGCAGCGTAACCTGCACCGCGTAAGCGACGACGTCGCGAAGGGCGATCGAGGCGGTCATTTCTTCTTCTCCAGCATGCGCGAGATCTCACGGAGCTCCGCCTCCGAGAGTTGCCTGTCTTCGAGCAGGTGAACCACCAGTGGCTCGGCCGACCCGTTGAATACGCGGTCGACAAATTCACGCACCATGCCTTTGATCACCTGCTGGCGCGGCCGGGTGGGCCGATAGACGTAAGCCCGGTCCTGTTGTGTGGAACGCAGATAGCCCTTGTGCTCGAGCGTCTTGAGCCCCGTCATCACCGTGGTGTAGGCGATCTTGCGGCGTTCGAGCAGATCTTCGTAAACATCGCGCACTGTGGCCGACTCGCGTCGCCAGATGATCTTCATTAGTTCGAGCTCTTGTGCCGTCAGGGTTGTGGATCGCGGTCTCATACTAGTTATCTAGTACTATTGATCTGAAATGTCAAGCAAATTTTTTTGCCCGCCAACAAACTGCAAAAACGGCTGTCTCTCGTGACGGGCGGCGCGTTCTCTGTTTGGCCGCTGTTCAAAACCGGAAACGATAGAGATTTGACAGTTTCCACGGACTGCTTCACACGTTTTCTCGCTTCGTTTCATGGCTTTCCGCTGCCAGCGACGTTTCGCGTAAAATGTTTCACCACGAACTCACGAAAGACCCCGTCGCCTGCCTGCCCGGCAATCCCGAGGGCGAAGTTGGTGAAGATCAGGCCTGCCCCCCTGCTCGAACGCGGATAGTACAAATTTGAGATCGCCCCCGCTGTCAGATCGCCAAGCAGATATGAATAATTGGGCACGGAACGTCCGCTGTCGCTGCGCAGGATCACAGCCCAACTCAAAGCATGTTTGAGGCGGGATCTGACGGTGCCCGACCCCTGGTAAAAATAGCGCGGATCTTGATGCAAAATCGAAGGGAACACTGCCTGGCTTATGAAGCTGCCTATGACGTTGTCGGCCAACCCAGCCGCGAAGCGCTTTCCGTACCCAGCGGAGCCCTGTCCGTATCCCGCAAAACTGTTGTTCGCCTGCTCGAGGCCGGCACCCACAGCGACTCCGAGCAGAGAGGCGGGATCGAAGGTATCGTGCGCCGAGAGTGAGAACTTCTGCTTTGTGTTCAGCGGGGCCGCATCCCAGACGTAGCTCGTGTAGAAATTGGGCAGGATGCCTATCAGACGCTGCCTCTCCTCCGCCTTCACCTGCATTTGGGCGATCACCTCGGTCGGACGCACCACGACCCACTGCTTTTGTGTTGCGATCGACAGTTGAATCTCAGGCAGTTCATAGGCCTGCCCGGCGGACAGGGTGAAGTTCGCGGATGTATAGGGCCCAAAGCCTTTCGCATTGACCGTGATGAAATAGGTTCCAGGAGAGAGGTTGATAAACGCGAATTCGCCCTTATTTCCCGCTACCAGGCTGTAGTGCTGCAGGGCGCTGACACCTGTGAGCGTGATCTGCGCTCCGGGAACGCCGCCTCCGTTTACATCGAAGACGGTGCCCGCGATGGTTCCTGATCCTTCCGCGCCTTGGGATTGCAAAGAAGAACCCTGCCCAGGCGACTGCCCAATCGGCGCCTGAGCGGTCGGATCAAATGTCTGCTTGACGGCAGGCTTGAGAGGTCCGCTGTCGGCCGCCGGCCCCATCTGGCCTTGCGCGCGAAGTGGGACCGTTGCGAGCACTGTAACAGAGACAAATGTGGCCAATGCCACTGCCCATCGACGGCCCAACTTCATTCCATCTCTCCTCGTTCATTTTAGGATGCACAATCGCCCATATTCGAAAGCCGCAGGACTGAGGGCGGCAGATCCTCAGGGAGTTTTGCCGACCGAAGCGAATCTGCAAGCAGTCCTTGTGACCGCCAGGCTGCAGGCAACTCGCCCTACAACCGGATGAATCTGGCGTCAGGGTCGCGGTTCAGGTCTTACGCCGCTGAAGCTCAGGGTACTCGCAAGGCAGCGGTGGCGATTACAGCGGCCGGAGGGCAAATGCTCGATCAGTACTGGGAGGATGGACCCCAAAAACTTACCGGCTGGGACGCGGTTGTTGCAAGTATCCCGACGGAACGCCCGCAATCGTGGAGGGTACGTTCGGAAACGGATGGGTGATTCTCACCGGGGTTCACCCTGAGGCTCCGTCGGGCTGGCGGCGCGGAATGGACTTCAGAACACCCGCCAATATAGACAGTGCTTATGCTGCGATGCTGATCCGCGCCGCCCTGAATCGAGAATCACTACCGCATTATTGATGTGAACCGGCTCGCTTCCCAGCCTCGCAGGGCTTCCAAAATCGGCATCATCAGGCGTTCGAATCTCCTGAAACAGCGTTGTGGGAGGCTGGGTCCTGTCTAGCCCACATTCGCCAGCCGGTTCAGCCCGTCCAGATACGCCTTGGCGCTGGTCTCAATCACGTCGGTGGAGGCACCCCGTCCCAGCACCCGCCGCTCCCCTTTTTCAAGCTGCACCGTGACTTCGCCCATGGCTTCCGTACCGCTGGTCACGGCGTGAATGTCGTAGCGCACCAGGCGGGCGGGGTCTCCCGCCAGGGCGGCGCCCTGGCGCTGTTCGCCGTGGACGAGCAGGCGCAAGGGGCGGTCGGGATGGCCGAGGTGCCGCTGGACACCTGCAAGTATTCGAGCTGCCAGACTTCGGGCCGCCGGGTGCAGTTCGTCGTGCATAATGGCAACCAGGTCCGCGTCGAACACCTCGAGTTTCTTGTCCGCCACCGCCAGAAAGCGCTGGTAGGTCCACGTGGATTCCCGAGCTGATTCGTCGCGCATGAGGTAAACATTTCGGCCGGCCACGCGACCTACTGTTCCGTCCGAAGGCAGGCGGGCCCAACGAACAGGTAGGCGACTTTTTCATTCCTCAACGTCTCCGCGGCCCTATAGTGTTCGCGCACACTGGCGCTTGTGTCGATCATGACGTTTCTCCACAATCGTCCGTTGGGTCGTTCATCCGACCTGAGACGCGAGCGCTTTTCCGGTGACCGCCTGATTTGTCCCCGAGAGAGGACGCGCCAGCCAATAGAATGCGATCGCGTGCGTGATCATCAGCATGGGCACGTAGAGGATCGGGATGACATAGGTGGCGCCCAGCTGGCCTGCCACAAACGGAAGGCCCAGCCGGATGGCGTGATAGTAGTCGACGACGATGTCGGTTGCGCCCACAACGTTGAAGGCGACAACGAAGAGCCAGAACAGGGGACGCCTCCTCGCCGTGAGAAGGGCCAGCAGGGCCAGCACGCCGGTGGCGAAGTCTCCCCAGGCGGCGAATGGGGCGAAACCACTGGGCAGACCGGGGCCGACGACGCCCGGGAGAATGAAGACCAGCCCGAAGAAGCGGAAGCTGTGGATCGTGGCGATGACGCGTTGCGCGCTGAAACGGTCCATCACCCTGAGCCTGGGTAGGATGTAGGTGCCGAAGACCAGCAGGCACCCGACATAACCGAGGACGAGTTGCGTTGTGAAGATCGCTTGCGAAGCCATAGAACCTCCTTGTCGAAATAGGATGACGGCCATCCTTCGATAGCCTCAGATTGACTTCGAACGGGTCGCGTCGGCGCCGAAAGATCCGGCGTTCGCCCGGAAGAACTCCTCCAGCGTTTGCGGATTGCGGCCGGTGACTGCGCGGAGCGTATCGGTCGCCCGATACCGCCGCTCGCCCTTGCGAGGGTGTTACGACGGAGTGCATCGGACCGGGCATCGAGTTTATCGACGAATGTACGCACAGGAATACGCTGCCGGAGCAGGGCGGTCGTGATGAAACGTCCGGTCGATCCCTGAGTTCCGCCGGCTGCGCCCGTGATCAAGAATCGGGGTGAGACATTGGGAAATCCTCCTTTCGCACTATAGGATGACGCATGTCATCCCATGGATTCAGACTTTTTGAAAAACCGCCGCCGGTTGCATCATGGGGTGATCCCGAGCATCCTATGAACACCCATGCGTTACCGGCCGCAACACAAAACGGAGGTCCATCAGAAGATTCTGAAAGACGCCTCGCGGCGCGTACGCGCGGAAGGTCTTAACGGCGCAGCAGTTGCAGCGGTGATGCGCGACGCCGGCCTGACGCATGGAGGCTTTTACAAACACTTTGAGAGCAAAGACGAGCTGCTCCTGGAGTCTCTCAAGGAGGCTTTCCGCGACATCGGTGACACCCTGGTCCATGCGGCCGAGCAGTCCCATCCCGAGTCCGCGTGGAAGGCGATTGTAAAGACTTATCTAACCCTGGAGTTTTGCGATCACCCCGAGCGCGGCTGCCCGCTGCCGGCGCTCGCCCCCGAATTGTCGCGGGTCGATCAGAAGATGAGAAAGCAGATCCTTCCGGAGCTTGTGAGCTACAAGGATCGAATGCTTCCCTTTATGCCGGGCCGGCGAACTGCGGACAAAGAGCGCGCCTTCTTCGCGATCTTTGCAACAATGGCCGGGGCCATCGAAATCGCTCGCATGCTGCCAGAGCCTGCGATGCGGGAGAAAGTCCTGGCAGCCGCCAAAGATTTTCTCTTGTCGAGCTTTTGAGTTCTGAAACCGATACGCGTTAAGTTCCGGCCCGTGCGTTCCCTACAGAGATGCGTCAATCCCTCTTAATTGTTGACTTCAGCTTCGGTTGACGTCGTAGCCGGAGGATGCCACGGTCCCCGGGCGGCCCCTGGCGTTCGGCGGATCACAAGAATCAGGGACTCCACTTGGTCGATGGCCCTGTTCGCAACGTCGCGTTTTTCGGTGGCCGTTGGCCTTATGGAGCAAGTGCCGAGTGTACCGCCCGCTGCATTTTGGCTAGTCCGGTCCGCGCGGTTTCGAGGGGGTCTCCCTTCCAATATGCGGGATTGAATAGTTCAAGCGACAGCACGGTCGACGGGTTGATGCGGTGCAGATCCCCCAGGATCTGTTTCATGGGCGCCACCCCGTCACCCGGATAGACTCGGTCACGGTCGGTAATCGTCTCCCGCGGTGGGGAGGCTGGATAGTCGTTCAAGTGAACAACCTGGACCGCCTGACTGCTGAGCAATCGCAGACCGAGGAAGCCGGATTGCCCTTTGTAAAGGTGAAACACATCGGCTAGCACACACGCCTTCGGGTGACCGGCCTCGATGGCGACAAACACCGCCTGGGCCAGTTGCCGCAGGTTCGCCGAGGTTCCCCAAAACTCCAATTCCGGGATCACCCCCATCTGGTCGCCGAGTTCGAGAAGCGCGCGGTATCGATTGGCGATTTCCAGGAAGCCAATCTCAGCTCCATTGTTGGCCCCTGCCGGCGGCGCCGCAATGCGTTTGCCACCAATCCGGGCCACCGCATCCATATCCCGCTTGGCCTGCTCCATGCCGATGGCCCGCTTGCCCGAGTCGTCCACAATCCATTGAGGGAAGGCAATCGCGCTTTCGACACTCAGGCCGAGATCAGCAATGCGTCTGCCCAAGTCCGGCAACGACCCGGCTTGGTCCTCGTAGCCATGCAGCGCGCTAACCCATGGCTCGATGGCTTGGTACCCGGCCTTGGCAGCGACCTCGACCATGTCCACCAGGCCGGACCTGTATCCCTGTAGGGTGGCAAAATTCAGGCAATACCGGAACCCGGGGGAGCTTTCGGGATAGGCGGCGCTGGCGACCTCCGGCGTCGATCCGCATACACCCGCTCCAGCGAGGACTGCCCCGGCTGCCAAGAAATCCCGCCGCGATGATTTTGGCTGCATCGTCTCAGCCTCTCATGGGCCGCTGCTTCTGATCCAGCGGAATTAAGCGATCCAAACGCCAGGCGCCCGAGGAATAATTCCTAGCCGTTGGGATCGACGCACCTGGTGTTCGGTTTCAGATTAAGAGGGCTCGAGCACCCTGACGTTCTGCAGCCTTATCCTGACAAGCGCTTCAAGGCCCTTCATCCGCGGTAAGAGCCGTATGCGTCACGTGCAAGTAGGGATGCGTGCGGCGGGTAGCCCGCAAGGGTCGTCCCTACCGCGCCAGGCGGCGATTTTGAGGAACGAGGATACGTGTTGGGAAATCGCCTTATCGCCACTGATCTGGCAGTCTCTGAAGCGATTGGGCATAAATCGCGGCTTGTTGCCTGCTGTTCACCCATCCCTCCGTCGCACGCGTCGGATCGCGCCGTGGTGGACTTCCGCGAAGCTAAGGCGCCTCCTGTCGACGATGCTCAGGGTGCTCACCCACGACGGCGCCGGCGGGCCGTCTTGTTGCAGACTCTCAGGAATCAGCCGTCGTGCGCGGTAGCCTATCCAGACAGAATCTAAATCGGCAGAGACCCGTCAATCTATAAGCATGGCATACGAACGAAGCTGAAATCTCGGGTCCCGACAGTGACATACGCAGAATCGTTTTCTGTGCCTCGCCGGTTGCAGATTATCAACCGCCTGGGCTCGGGGTTGCTCGTCGTGAACCCCACGCCGTCGCGGCGCCGTCGCGTGAACATGGCCTGGCTTCCCGAGTTGCTTATGTTGAGGCCGGCCGCTCAGGATTCGCAGGGTGCGCCGGAGGCCGGAAGTTGAGGCGGCGAGCGGCGACCGGTTGGCAGCAACCGGCCTATTTTCCGGCGGGCTTGCGCCGGTCTATCGTGCGCCGGGCTTCTGGAAGGAAAGAGGTCCGCGAACGTGCGTGCTAGAATGATAGGAGTTCGGGCGGCCAAACCGGCTCGAGCCGTCCCGCCGCGAACGGCTGCCGAGCCCTTCCGAGGTTTTTGCGATGCCAAGGGTTTATCTGGACAACAATGCCACCACTCCGGTGGCGCCCGAAGTGACCGAGACCATGCTCGGCACTCTGCGCGAGGACTTCGGGAACGCCTCATCCGTGCACTGGTATGGCCAGCGGGCGCGTGACGCCGTCGAGTTGGCGCGCGAGCAGGTGGCGCGGCTGATCGGCGCGCATCCCACCGAGGTCGTTTTCACGAGCGGCGGCACCGAAAGCGACAACATGGCCGTATTTGGGGCGGTCGGGGCCGCGCGGCTGAAGGACGATTCGGGCGCGAAGCACGTCATCACCACGTCCATCGAGCATCCTGCCGTGCTTTACGCCGCGCGGGCGCTCGAGAGCCGGGGCGTCAGCGTGAGCTACCTTCCCGCCGGACCTGGCGGCGTGATCGATCCTGACGACGTAGCGCGCGGCATCCGTCCCGGGACGGTGCTGATCACGGTGATGCTGGCCAACAATGAGGTCGGCACGCTCCAGCCGGTCGAGGAGATCGGACGCCTGGCGCGCGAGCGCGGCATCACGCTGCACACCGATGCGGTGCAGGCCGCCGGGAAGGTGCCGGTCAGCGTCGAGAGCCTGGGCGTGGATCTGCTTTCGCTGTCGGCGCACAAGCTATACGGCCCGAAGGGCGTGGGCGCGCTTTATGTCCGCAAGGGCACCGAGCTCGAGCCGCTGATGCACGGCGGCCATCACGAACGCGACCGGCGTCCCGGGACCGAAAACGTCCCCGGTATCGTGGGCCTGGGCGCCGCGGCGGAGTTGGCCGCGCGGAAACTCGACGAGGACGCGCGGCGCATCGCAGCCTTGCGCGATCGGCTGCAGACCGGAATCCTGGAGCAGATCAGCGATGTGCGCGTCAATGGCGATATCGCGCACCGCCAGCCTAATACGCTGAACGTGAGCTTTGACGGCCTCAAGGGTGAGTCCCTCGTGATGGCGCTCGACCTCGAGGAAGTGGCCTGCTCCACGGGAGCGGCGTGCTCCTCGGGCTCGACCGAGCCTTCGCACGTGCTCACCGCCATGGGACTCTCGAAAGAGGCGGCGCGCGGCAGCCTGCGCCTGAGTCTCGGCCGGTATAACAGCGAAGCCGACGTCGAGGAGGCGCTTGCGGCGATCATCCGCGTGGCGGAACGATTGCGAGCGCTTTCGCCGCATTATTCCGCCGCCCGCGCACACGCGTCGTAGCCGGCATTCGCCATGAGTTTCCCGATGACCGCCACCCCTGCCGAACTCGAAGTCATCGCCTGCACGCTGGAGGATGCTCTGGCGGCGGAGGAAGGTGGCGCTTCGAGGATCGAGCTGACGGTCCGGCTGGATCAGGATGGATTGACCCCTCCGTTGGAGCTGGCGCGCGAAGTGGTTGGGCGCGTGCACATTCCCGTGCGTGCCATGCTGCGGGACCGGGCGGACTTCGAAGTGGGCAGTGTCGACGACCTGGCGAAACTGACCGGGCGAGCGCTCGATTTTGCGGGCCTCGGCGTAGAGGGGCTGGTAACGGGCTACCTGAGCGGTCAGGCGCTCGATTTCGAGGCGCTGGAAGCGATCCTGAGCGCGGTGCCCGGCGTTCGCTTCACCGCGCATCGCGCCGTCGAGCACACGCGCGATCCGGCGGCGTCCCTGCGGCAGTTGCGCCGCTTCGCCAACGTGGATCGGGCGCTCGTGAGCGCCGGCGCAGGCTCCCTCGATGATCGGCTGGGGCGGCTCGCAGATTATCGCGAGGCGTTCGGCGCTGCGCGCAGGCTCATTGTCGGCGGCGGCCTCACGCTCGACATGTTGCCGAGGCTCCGTGAGGATCCGGGCCTGACGGTGTTCCATCTCGGCCGTGCGGTGCGGACGCCGGAACATTCAGACGGCAAGGTTGACGCGGCGAAGGTGCGGCGGGCGTGCCAGGTGTTAGGGATCGGGGACCAGGGATTAGGCGCTGAGGTGGCCGGCTAAAGGGCCGGCGTTTTCACATGACCATTGCGGTGGCGATGAGCGGCGGGGTAGACAGTTCCACGGCTGCGGCTCTGCTCGCCGAGAACAATTCGATGACGGCGAGCGCAGCGGACGGGCCTCATGCGGTTGGGGGACGCGCGTCTCGGGCGCCCGTGGTCGGCCTGACCATGCAGCTTTGGAACCAGCGGCGTCTGCCGGCGCTGCAAGGCCTCCGAGAGTCATCGGCCAGGCCGGGCCATGCTTCGGGACGGTGCTGTTCGCTTGATGACGTGTATGACGCCCGCGGAGTGGCGCGCTTCCTAGGCATCCCGTACTACGTAGTAAATCTCGAAGACCGGTTCGAAGCCGGCGTCGTGCGCCCCTTCGTGGAGGCGTATCTCGCCGGCGAGACGCCCATCCCGTGCAGCCTTTGCAACACCCAGGTGAAGTTTACGGAGTTTTATCGCAGTGCGCAGGCGCTCGGCGCGGAGCGCATCGCCACCGGACACTACGCCCGGGTGCGGCGCGACCCCTCAACTGGGCGCTATCAGCTTCTGGCGGCCGTCGATCGCGCGCGCGACCAGTCCTACTTTCTTTTCGGCCTCGGCCAGGAGGAATTGAGCCGGACTATTTTCCCGCTGGGTGACCTGCGCAAGGACGAAGTACGCGCGCTGGCCCGGGCGCGGAAGCTGCCCGTGGCCGACAAGCCGGACAGCCAGGAGATCTGCTTCGTCTCCTCGGGCACCTATCGCGATTTCATCGACGCCTATCTCGTCGAGCAGGGCGCGAAGCCCGCGGCGGAGGCGGGCGAGGTGGTCTCGACCGAAGGCAAGGTGCTGGCGCAGCACTCGGGGCTGCACAATTACACCGTGGGCCAGCGCAAGGGCCTTGGCTTCGCGGGGGGCGATCCGCTCTACGTGATCGAGCTCGACCGCAACCGTAATCGCGTGGTGGTGGGCCGCAACGCGGAGCTGCTGCGAACCCGATGCCTGGTCCGCGAGGTGAACTGGATCCGTCCGCTAGCCGGGGGCGAGTGCCGCGCGGCCGACGTGCGTATCCGCAACAAGCACGTGCCGGCGCCGGCGCGCGTGGAATCGCGGGCGAACGCGGAAGCGATGGTTGAGTTCGTCGAGCCTCAGCGCGCCATCACGCCGGGGCAGGCAGCCGTGTTTTATGACGGCGATGAGGTACTGGGTGGCGGCTGGATCACCCAAGCGCTCTGAAGCGCGACCCGCGTTAAAAGCTGACGTAGGTGACCGTCGCGACCGGCGGGCCCTGGTTCCATTCGCCGGGCATATAGTCGAAGGTCACGCGAAAGGGACGCGACTCTCCGGGCTGCAGGGGTGGTGAGGTGGTGGAAATGGGATGCACTGTTTTGCGCAGCACCAACTGATTGAGCATGTCGACGAAGGCCAGATCGAGATCGACTTCGCGCAAAGCCCGCGCGCCGTTGTTGCTGATGCGCGCGTCGAGGTAGGTCACGTTGCTGCCGAGACCCGTCTCGGCGGCGCTCAAGTGCACGTCGGTGACCGCGACCTGTTTCAGATACGCCTGGGCCTCCGCGCTGAGCGGCGGGCGCACCGCCGGACGGCTGAGCCGGGCGTGCATGAACCACGCTCCGGCGGCAAGCACGGCTGCGATCGCCACCGAGATCGTGAAGATCATCAGAAGCGGCGAGCGGCCATCCGCGAGCTTGCCCGGCCTGTCATTTTGAGGAGCCGCAGACAGTCCTTCGCGCAGTCGGGAGAACACTCCGTGGTCATTCACCTTGCCACTGCGGAGATGATTCGCTTCGCTCGGCATGACACGTCCCAAGGGAATTTCAGTGGGCCCGACTGCTGGACTGAGGGCCGGCTCGACAGCTAGACCCGTCTACGCTGCCGTCCGCACTAGGTGCCGGCCACGGTCAGGCCTTCGACGAGCAGGGTAGGTGCGGCCAGCGCGCTGCGAAACTCGAGGTCGGCCCCCACCACGGCGATGTGATTCAGCATCTCTTGAAGGCTGCCCGCGATCGTGACCTCTTCGACCGGGTAGGTCAGCTCCCCATTCTCGATCCACAGGCCGGCGGCGCCGCGCGAGTAATCTCCCGTCACCACGTTCACGCCCATGCCGATCAGTTCCGTCACGTAGAATCCGCTCCGCACCGATTTCAGGATCTCCGCGGGCGATTGCCGGCCCGGCTGCAGGTAGAAATTCTTGGGGCCGACGCCCGGCGGCCCCGCCACGCCGCGCGAAGCGTTGCCGGTGGTGCGCAGATTCAGCTTCCGCGCCGTATAGGTGTTGAGCAGATAACTCTTCAGCACGCCGCGCTCGATCACGGGCGTGATGCCGGGCGCCACGCCCTCGTCGTCAAACGGGCGCGAGCCGAATCCCGCGGGGCGCAGGCCGTCGTCAAGCACGGTGATGTTCTCGCCCGCGATGCGTTCGCCGAGTTTGCCAGCGAGAAACGACGCATTCCGATAGATCGAGTCGCCGCGCACAGCCTCGAAGATGTGGCCCACCAGCGACCGTGCCGTTTCCTGATCGAAGATCACCGGAACCCGGCAAGTGGAGACCTTGCGGGCGCCGAGCCGCCGCAGCACGCGCGCCGCCGCCTCGCGCCCCACGCCTTCCGGGTCGCTGAGGGCCGCCGCGCCGCGGCCCACGGCGTACCAGTAGTCACGCTGCATCGTGGTGTTCCCGTTCCGGCCTTCCTGCGCGACCGGCACCACCGAGACGGAGCCGTAGGACGACCGGTAACTGGCCACAAAGCCGAGGGAGTTGGCGTAAGCCTTGCTTCCGATCCCCGTCTCCACGCCCGCGCCCTCGGAATTCATGATCCGGGCATCGGCGTCGAGCGCCGCCTTCTCCGCCCGGCGAGCCACCGCGATGCGCTCTTCAGCGGAAATCTCCGCGAGGTCCGGCGAGTAGAGCTGAAGGTCGCCCGGGTAGCACCCGAGCTCGGCAGCGTCGGGCAGACCGTTCGCAGGATCGTCCGAGGTGACGCGCGCCATGGCCAGGGTCCGGCCGACCAGACGCTCGATCGCTGCCGGTGAAAAGTCGCTCGAGTAGGAACTCGCGCTGCGCGTACCCAGGAAGACGCGCAGGCCAAGCACCTTTGAGCCGGCTTCTTTCAGGCTTTCGATCTGGCCGAGCCGGATGGTGGTGGAGAACTCGTCGCCTTCACGCACGGTGGCGTCCGCGGCGGTGGCGCCGGCCGCCAGGGCGCGCTGCACCAGGTCTTGGGCGATCTGTTCGAGCTGGTCTTGTGGCATGGCGTCCTGTCTGCAACCTCCGTGCTCCCGTCAGTGGGTAAATGGAGCCTTCAGCGCGTCGCCGAATCTCGACAGCGCCTTCATCATCTGATCGCACGTCTCGGAGGCGGTTCGATCCGCGGTTTTGACCGCGGCGCCGGCTTGCAACACCGGCTGATTCACGCTCCCGCGCGTGATGTCGATGTAATCTCCCCCGAGCAACCCTGACGTCGCCACGCTGGCCTCGGAGTCGGCGCGGATCACCGGCTGAAATCTCTTGGCGATTCGCATCGTGACTTCAACCGGCTTGTCCCCGGCCGGAATCAGGCCGATATCCCACACGCGCCCGACCTGCACGCCCGCAACCTGCACCGCGTCCTTCACGTGAAGGCTGCCGGGAACCGCGAGGTCGGCCTTAAGCATGTAGGACGGCGTAAAGAACTCCCAACTATAGCGGGAGCCGACCATTCCCACCAGGAATCCCACCGCCAGCACGATGGTGTGGCTGAGTACCTCGCGCTTGGCGGTGCTGAGGTTGAACGTTATAACGCGGCCGCCCTGCTGAGTTTCGGCCATGGGGGAACCTCGCTTTCGATTGCCCCCCGGCCCAGCCAAACACTAGCGATAGCTTCCTTACGGTGACCGATCTTGACGATATCTACCGTCGCAGTCGGGTCGTCAATCGAGTAGATGATACGGTAATCGCCTTGGCGCACACGGTACCGATTCCGTCCGGCGAGTTTTTCGTACCCAGGAGGCCTCGGATCACTTCCAAGAGACCGTAATCGAGCGCCGATACGCTGGCGATCTTTTTTCGGGAAGGTACCGAGTTCCCTTATTGCCGAAGAGGCGACAATGACCCTATAGCTGGCCACGCTTTTTCATGTCTCTAAGAACATCTTCTAAGGGAACCCTGGGCTCGTGGGCCCGCTCCCTGAACGCGGCCAGGTCCTCCGCGTCCTCGGACAATGCTTGCCTGACGGCATCGTTCACGATTTCTGAAACGGAACTGTCGGTTTCCGCCGCCTTCAAACGCAGAGCCCTGTGAAGCTGCTGATCAAAGTAGACGGTTGCTCTCTTTTGCGCTGATCTCATAGCATCATCATAACGTCAAGTTGCTAAAACGGCAAAGCGTCGCAAGCTGTTTCGGCCGCTTCGTGAGCTACACAAACGACGTCGCCGCTTTCGGCGCGGTCCCGCCCACCGTCAGCCGATCCACCTTCAGCGTCGGTATCCCCACGCCCACGGGCACGCTTTGCCCTTCCTTGCCGCAGGTTCCGATCCCGGTGTCGAGCTTCAAATCGTAACCGACGGCGGTGACGCGCGTGAGGACGCTCGGGCCGTCGCCGATCAATGTGGCGCCCTTCACCGGCGCCGTGACTTTGCCGTCTTCGATCAGGTAAGCCTCGGACGCCGAGAACACGAACTTGCCGCTCGTGATGTCCACCTGGCCGCCCCCGAAGTAGACGGCGTATAGGCCGTGCTTGACCGAGCGAATGATGTCGGCCGGATCGTCTTTCCCCGCCAGCATGTAGGTGTTGGTCATGCGCGGCATCGGAATGTGCTCGTAGCTCTCGCGCCGCCCGTTACCCGTAAGGCTGGTTTTCATCAGTCCGGCGCTAAGCTTGTCCTGGAGGTAACCCTTCAGGACGCCGTTCTCGATCAACACGTTCTGCTGCGTGGGCACTCCTTCATCATCCACGTTGAGCGAGCCCCGCCGGTCCGGGATGGTGCCGTCGTCCACCACGGTACAGATCTCGGAAGCGACGCGCTGTCCGATCCGCCCGCTGAAAGCTGAGATGCCTTTGCGATTGAAGTCGGCTTCGAGGCCGTGGCCGACGGCTTCGTGCAGCAGGATGCCGGGCCACCCGGGACCGAGCACCACCTCCATCTCGCCGGCCGGAGCCTCCTGGGCGCTCAACTGGACGATGGCCTGGCGCGCCGCTTCCTGCGCGAAAGACTCGGGTGAGCGGTCGCCCGCGAAAAACTCGAGCCCCACACGCCCACCGCCGCCGCTCGATCCTGATTGCCGGTTCGTGCCTTCCTGCGCCAGCGTGAACACGTTCAAACGCACGAGCGGCTGGAAGTCCGCCACCATGCGCCCGTCCGAGCCGGCGATCAGCACGTGGCGGATCTGGTCGGCATAGCCCACGCGCACCTGCCCGATGCGAGCGTCATAGGCGCGCGCGGCAGCGTCTGCGCGGCGAACCAGATCGAGCTTCGGCTCCAGACCCTCCTCCGTGGGCGCGTGCACGACGGGGTAGAAGTTGTGCGTGGATTCGAGCGTACTCAGGCCCACCGTGGAGACCTGCGCCGGGCCGCTCGCGATGCGGGCCGCGATCCGGGCGGCTTTCAGGATGCGATCGGGCGAAAGGTCGTCCGAATAGGCATAACCCGTCTGCGCGCCGGCCACGACGCGAATGCCGCAGCCCGCCGAGATGCCTTCGCTGGCCGTCTTCACCAGCGACTCGTCCACCAGGATCGAGGTGGTGGTCGTGTGCTCGAAATAGAGGTCGGCATAATTGCCGCCTTCGGAAAGCGCCGCCGAAAGATAGCGCTCGAGGTCGGTCTCGGCGAGGCCGTAACGATCGAAGAAGAAGTGGTCCGTTTGGCTCATGATGGCTCGATTTCACCCGGCAGGCGCCCATGGTCCCGGGCGGTGTTGCGGGGCAGCGGGTTGATCCTGAGTCTCGATGATAGCGGCGGCTGAGTGCGCCGGTCAAGGTTGGCTTTGAATCTGTCGAACGAAGCCACCGCCAAAATGGATTTACTGATGTCAAAGGGTTTACGCCGATCCGCACTTTGGCTTTTTTCGCTTCGTTTGGCTTCGTTTTGGTCTATTTTTCAGGTCGATTTATTGACTCTATTGTACTTAGTGGCTTCGTTTTGCAAAATTTTAGATTCTTTTTTTCGCGTTTTGAGTGGTTTATCGCGGGCAAGCCTCAGGCTAGGTTCGAGGCTAGACAATCCCAGTTTTCTCTGGCCGGGAAACACTCGCACTTACCTGGATGCGGCTCAATAGCCTTGCAATCGATCACCCGACTGCGGCATACTCGCTCGCGTACGGTCGTCATGTTCCAGGAAATCAAAGACTCGCTTCGCCGGCTGCGAGCGCGTCCCGTCCGCTGTATACGGGCGTCACCAGCAACCTGGAGCGCCGGGTCCGTGAGCATCGGGAGAAAGTCTTTGGCGGATTCACCGCAAGATCCAACATCAACCGCCTGGTTTATTGCGAGACGTGCGGCGACGTTGTGGCCGCGATCGCCCGCGAGAAGCAGATCAAGAGTTGGCGGCGCTTGAAGAAGATCGCCTTGATCGAGTCGGCCAATCGAGACTGGAAAGACCTCAGCGACGGATGGTTTGGCAAAAAGGGATAGGCACACAAGGCGGCGATGGAGATGCCCGGTTGCTTCACACTCAAGTAAACCACAACAATGTCATTCCGAACGGAGCGCAGCGCAGTGAGGAATCTCGCCTTGACCTTGCCGAGCGCAGCCCGGGAGAAAAAAGACCGGAGCGAGATTCCTCGCTTCGCTCGGTATGACAGGCTGGTCGTAGACGGCGCGTTCCTGAAGCGCCTGATCCGATGAACCGGGCTGACTTATCAGGAACCGAACTCAAAATGCCTTCCTCCAACATGTCGCGCAGCGGGCGCACCTTCTCCTTATAATCGGGCAGAATAATCGGGCAGATGCTTCCGGGCCAACTCTGCCGCCTTGCCCATACCAACAATCAGCGGCACAGTCTCAGTTCCGCCGCGCCGATTACGCTCCTGGCGGCCGCCGTAGATACCGGGTGAGAATGGCACTTTGCAACGCACGTAGAGCGCTCCGATTCCTTTTCGCACATTAAACTTGTGGCCCGTCAGCGCAGGTAATCCGCAGCTACCTTGCGAACGTCGATCTCCACCTTACCCGCCGCTTGCAGCATCGCAGTGGTAGAGCACACCGCGCGACCGGCAAATCTGCGCGACCTGCTCGACGGGGAACAGCACGCCCGTTTCGTTATTGGCCCACATGAGGCACAGCACAGCCGTCTCGTCGCTGATAGCGGCTTCAAGGTCGGCGATTTTCAGCAAGTCTTCGCGGTCGACTGGGAGGTAGGTGACGCGATAGCCCTCTTTCCCGAGGGCGATGCAGAGGTAGGGCATCATGGCATCAAGCACCTCGGGTGCGATGGGCGTGGTGGCGTTGTGGTCGAGGTAGATCAGAGGCCATGCTGGCCACGGTTCCCCCAAAAGCCCAAGGCGGGCGGCTAACGGTACCAGTAACGGGTTTCCTGTGCCCAACTGCTTGCCGGGTACGGGTCAAGCGTTGCACGCCCCCCGCGCAGGCTTACCGAAAGGACACGATGCATGGGCGCGCGACGCTCATTCGGAGCGCAAAGCGGCCATGGGATCGGCCTCGGTGGCTCGGCGCGCGGGAATGTAGCAGGCCAGCACGGCAACAGAAAGCACCAGGGCGACTACCGCCGCAAAGGTCAGGGGATCGGCGGGGCTGACCTGATAGATCAGGCTTCGCAGGACGCGGGCCAGCACGAGAGCGCCCGCCGCGCCCAGCGCCACGCCCGCCAGGGCCAGCCGCGTGCCCTGCGAGAGCACCAGCCGCAGGACGTCCCAGCGCCCGGCGCCGAGCGCAATTCGCAGGCCGAATTCGTGGGTGCGCCGGTTGACCGAGTAGGAGATCACGCCGTAGGTCCCGATGGCGGCGAGGGCAATCGCCAGGGCCGCGAACAGGCCCACCAGGGAGAACGAGAACCGCGCCGTGGAGACTCCGGCGTCCGCAATCTGGTCCATCAGTCGTACGTCGGCCACGGCCAGGGTGGGGTCGAGACGGTGCACCTCGCTGCGCAATTCGTTCGCGAGGGGCGCGGCGGCGGAGTCCGTGCGCACCACCACGGACATTTCCGCGGCCCCGAAAGGCTCCTGAAGCAACGGCCACCATAAGGCAGGTTCCGCGCCGCTCGCCGCCGGCTGATCCTTGATATCGCCGACCACGCCGACCACGGTCATCCAGTCCTTTTCCTTGGGCGTGTCGCTGAATGTGACTCGTCCGCCGACGGCGTCCTGGTGCGGCCAGTAGCGGCGCGCCATGGTGTCATTGATGATCAGCGCCAGGGGCGCATTCTGGTTGTCACTCTCCGTGAAGAACCTGCCTCGCACCAGGGACGCGCCCAGGGCCCGGAAGTAATCGGGAGTGGCGCCATGAAATCTTGCGTGGAACTCCTGTCCGGGCGGAGGCGTTTGGCCCGCGATGCCGAAGCCGCTGATGTTCTCGTCGTACCCGGTCCACGGCAGATCGGTACCGGCGCCCGCCGTCTTGACACCGGGCACCGAGGCCAGGTTCGTAGAGAGCTGGTCAAAGAAGTGAATCCTTTCAGCGGTCGACTTGTACGTGGCGTCGGGCAGCGAAACGCTGGCCGTAAGCACGTGGTCCGCCCGGAAACCCGGATCCATGCGCAGCAGATTAACGAAGCTGCGCAGCAGCAGACCGGCCCCAATGAGCAGCACGGAAGCGAGACCCACTTCGGCCACCACCAGCGCGTTGCGCAGACGCAGGCGGGAGCCTCCGACGGTGGAGCCGCGTCCTCCTTCACGCAACCCCTGATTCAGGTCGCCGCGAGCCACTTCGAGCGCGGGCACAAGCCCGAAGATGAACCCGGTGGCCAGGGCGATGAGAAGGGTGAAGCCGAGCACCACGGCGTTAACGTGGATCGAACTGGCGCGCGGGAATCCGGCCGGCAGCAACGAGACGAGCGCACGCACGCCGCCCACGGCAAGCGCCGCGCCGAGCGAGCCCCCGACGAAAGCGATCAGCAGGCTTTCCGTGAGCATCTGGCGGATCAATCGCGATCGCGGCGCGCCCAGAGCCGCCCGCACGGCGATTTCGCGCTGGCGGGAGGTCGCCCTCGCGAGCAGCAGATTGGCCACATTCGCGCACGCGATCAGCAGGACCAGTCCCACGGCTCCGAGCAAGACCATCAGCAGGCGCTCATCCGGCCCCACGATTTCGCGATAGAGCGGAACCACCAGCATGTGCCAGCCCTCGTAGCCCCCACGCTCGCGTTTAATCTGCGCCAGCAGCGTGTTCAGCTCGGCCTGCGCCTGCGCCGGCGTCACGCCGGACTTCATCCGCCCGATGCCTTCCATGTAGTGTGAACCGCGCTGATTGGGATCGCCCTCGAAAGTGAAGGGCTGCCACGCATCCACGGAATCACCGAAAGGAAGCGCGTGATAGCTGTTGCCGGGATGCTCTGTGTTGGGTGGCATCACCCCGACCACGGTGACAGGCTGGGCATCGAGAATGATCTTGCTCCCGATGATGTCCGGCGCAGCCGCGAACTTCGTGCGCCAGGCGCGGTCGCTCAGGATCACCACGCGCCCGCCGCCGGGCAGCTCGTCTTTGTCGTTGAACTCGCGTCCCATCGCGGGCCTTATGCCGAGAACGCGAAAGTATCCGGCCGTCAGGCCGAACGCGGAAAGGCGCACGGGCTCGCCTGACCCGGAGAGTTGCACGTCGTGGCGCGTGAAGGCGGCCAGCGCGTCGAAGGAGTGGTTGCGCGTGCGCAGGTCGCGAAAATCGAATGGATTCAGCGGAAACTTCGGGTAATTGTTGCTGCTGAAGAAGAGCCGGACGATGCGATCCTGCTGCGGATACGGCAGCGGCTTCAAGAGCACCGCGTCGATCACACTAAAGATGGCGCTGTTGGCGCCGATACCGAGCGCAAGGGTCAAGACCACCACGGCGGCAAATCCGGGGCTCTTGGCGAGGGTCCGCGCCGCGTAACGAAGGTCCTGCGCGAGATTGTCCACGTAATCGGTTCGGCGCATATCGCGGCACTCCTCTTTGATCTGTTCGGCGCCCCCGAGCCTGCGCAGCGCGGCGTAGCGCGCTTCGTCGGGCGGCATGCCCGAAGCAAGGTTTCGCCCGATCTCCTGCTCGAGGTGGAAGCCCAGTTCCCGATCAAGATCCCGTTCCACCCGGCCCCTGCGGACGAGCGAGCGCAGGCGCATTCTGATCACGCCATACCAACGCCGCGGATTCATGCTTGCTGCCGCCCGACCCCGATTGTTCGTTGAAACGAGGCCATCGGCGGAGACGCTTTCGGAGTCTTGTCATTCCGAGCGCAGCGAGGAATCTCGCCGTGAAGATAGGAGACGTACGAGATTCCTCGCTGCGCTCGGAATGACACTGATGAGAGTCCTCAGCACCTGCTAAACCATGTCGATGACCAGCGCCACCGCGCTCGACAGGCGCTCCCACTGCGCCAGCTCTTTTTCAAGCTGAGTGCGGCCGGCGCGGGTGAGGGCGTAAAACTTCGCTTCGCGACCGGTATCGGACGCGCGCCACTCGCCCCGAATCCAGCCCTGCTGCTCCAGGCGATGGAGCGCCGGGTACAGCGCGCCCTGGGTCACCTGAAGCACATCGTTACTGACCTGCTCGATGCGATTGGCGATCGCCCAGCCGTGTTTCGGCTCGAGCGAGATTGTTTTCAGAATCAGCAAGTCCAGCGTGCCCTGGATCAAATCGGACGGTTTACTCAACGGCGCTCCCGGATACCTAAATCATCTGTGTATGACACCTAAATTGTTTACAACACTTCGTTCGTCGAGTCAAGAGAGCCTCTCGTGGGGATTGCTGGCTAAATCGGCATGTTCCTGAAGACAAGCCTAGCGCGGACTCGTTCTGCGTATTGGCGGTTTTCGTGCTCGCGGCCGGAAATAGACCGCGCGATCATGCTTGAACTGAATTAGCGTAGGCTTCGGGGCCGTGCCTTCTGCCCTCGGCCGTGCTTGAGACGCCTACCTGGCGCCCTGGCGCTGCTGCCTGAGGATCGGCGCCAGAGCGCGCAGCGCCTGATTCACGGCGCGGCTGTGGGGGAACACGTCCAGCAGGTCCGGGTCGATCACGGCGACGTTGGCGCCCTGCACGTACCGCTTGGCGGCCACGCCGCGCACAGCCGTCGAGAAATCGTATTCCGGCCGCAGCGTGTCCCTGTCGGCATTTAGCTTGGGAGATCTAACTCTCTTCTTCATATCATCTCCGCTCATTCCGCGTGGCGGGCCTTGCTGAGATCAGCCTGGTGCGCGGCGGGCGCTCGACGAAAGCGACCACCAGCAATTTCTGGCGCGCAGACTCTCCCAGCAGAACGTAACGCTCCTCGCGTCGCGAGTGATCCGGATCCCTCATAAGGAGCGCCAGCGGGCCCCAAAAACGGTTGATGCTTCATCGAATGTGACGCCGTGTTTTCGAGCATTGGACGCCCCCTTCCTCGGGTCCCACTCAAATGTGTAGCCGGCCACCATGCCCAATGATAACCATGCCATCCTTCGTATTGCCGCAGGCAGTTGAGCCGCCGTCCCGAGACGTCGGCTGCGGACAACGTCTTTCTCGCTTGTCTTCTGTGAAGCGCAACCCACACAATTGAATGTTGGCATTACTGTGCGCGGACTTAAGAACAAAGGCGTTCTAATCACCGGCGGGGCGAGCGGAATTGGGGCCGCGACGGCGGCGCGATTCCTCGAAGAAGGCGCGCGTGTGGTGATCCTCGATTGCGACGCTGAAGGGCGCCGCAGAATCCTCGCGGAGTTGCCGGCGCTCGCCGGCGCCGTCGCGGCTGACGTTTCGCGTCTCGACGAGGTGCAGCAGGCGTTTGCCGAAGCCCTGCGGCTGCTTGGCGGCGTGGACGTGCTCATCAACAACGCCGGCATCAGCATCCGGCACAACTTCCTCGACATCACGCCGGCGGAATGGGACCGGGTGCTGGCCGTGAACCTCACGGGCGCGTTTTATGTGGCACAGACCGCAGCCCGGCACATGACGGAGCGCGGCGCCGGCGTGATCCTGAATACGGCATCCACCAACGGCATTGTGGGATACCCCTGCTACGCCGACTACAACGCGACTAAAGCGGCGGTCATCGAACTCACGCGCTCCATGGCCCTGGAACTTGCGCCCAAGGTGCGCGTGAACGCGGTCGCGCCCGGCTACGTGCTCACGCCCATGCAGCGCGCCGAGTACACGGACGAGATGCTCGCCGACGTCAACCGCAAGATTCCGCTCGGACGGCACGCCAGGCCCGAAGAAGTGGCGGCGCTCTTCGCCTTTCTCGCCTCCGACGACGCCGGCTTCATCACGGGGCATGTTTACACGATCGACGGCGCCGAAACAGCCGGAGGGCTTGCGAGCCGGTAGCCTTCGCGGGCAATTCGAGGAAAGGTCAGGAAAAAACAAGGCCTAATCGAGGAACGAACCCACTATGTGGTTTAGAATCAATAAACCTCTCGGATCGAAGCTGGTATCTGTCATCTTGCGGACCGACCCTCCAGGGCGCAGTCATTCCCGCGAAGGCGGGAATCCATCTTCGACATCGTATTGTCAATTCTTGCGGAGTGGACTCCCGCCTTCGCGAGAATGACGGTGCGTCAAAAGGGATCCAAGAGGGCGAATGATGTCACCACGGGGAAAAAGAGCCAAGATCGCGGAACGAACCCACTATGTCCTTTAGAATCAGCAAACAGATTCGAGCGGAGGCCTCCTTCGAGGGCCAAGCCTAATGCCCAACGACACCGCACGGTCGCGTAAGCTTTTCGACCGCGCTCTCGAGGTGCTGGTCGAGGGCGGGAGTTCCCCGTCGCGCGGCCCTGCGAATTATGGCGCCTACCCGCTTTTCATCGAGCGCGGCGCGGGCGCCCGCCTTTGGGACGCCGACGGCAACGAATACCTTGACTGGATGATGGCTTACGGCGCATTGCCGCTCGGGCACGCCCATCCTCGCGTGGTGGAGGCGATCACGGAAGCGGCCTCCGGCGGGACGCTCTTCGCTGCCGCCACCGAGATCGAGGTGGAAGTCGCCGAGATTCTGCGCGGCATGGTCCCGGGCGCAGAACGGGTGCGCTTCGCCAATACCGGCACCGAAGCTGTGATGGCGGCCATTCGCCTGGCGCGCGCCTTCACCGGACGGCCCAAGTTCATCAAATTTGAGGGGCACTATCACGGCTGGTACGACGATTTCCTGGTGAACTCTCATCCCCAACCTGTGGCTTCGCTCGGCCACCCGCGCGATCCGGTGAAGATCGCCGATAGCTCCGGATTGAATCGCCGGGCGCTGGAAGATACCGTGCTCGTGCCCTGGAACGATCTCGATGCCGTCGGGCGGGCGCTCGAAACCCATCGCGGCCAGGTTGCGGCCGTCCTGAGCGAAGCCATTATGGCCAACATGGGCGTGATCGCGCCCGCGCCCGGGTATCTGACGGGGCTCCGCGAGCTTGCCACCGCGCACGGCGCCCTGCTGATCCTCGATGAGACCGTCACCGGATTCCGCATCGCCCCCGGCGGATGCCAGCAGCACTACGGGGTGCAGGCGGACCTCGCCACCTTTGGCAAGGCGCTCGGCGCCGGGCTTCCGGTGGCCGCCATTACAGGCCGCGCGGAGATCATGGAAGCCTTCGCCTGGGGCGGCGTGTTGCACTACGGCACGCAGAACGCGTCCCGGATCGGCCTGGCCGCGGCGCGCGCCTGCCTCCGCGAGTTGCAGCGCGACCAGGGCGCCGCCTTCGGTCACCTCTGGCGGATCGGCGAGCGCCTGGCTGCCGGCCTCAACGCAGCTTTTCGCGAAACCGGGACGCGCGCCCTCGCCCAGGGCGTGGGTCCTATGCTGCAAATCCTGTTCACGGATCGTCCCGCGGTCCGCAATTATCGTGAGTTTTGCGCCTGCGTGGACCGCGGCAAATATCAGCGGCTGGCGCTGGCTCTTTTCGGGCACGGCGTCTACCTGTCGCCGTCGGCCGCGCTGCATTCCGTGAGCTCGCTCGCGCACACCGAGGAGGACGTGGCGTTCACGATGGACGCGGTGAGAAAGGTCCTGGCCGATGGCGCCTTCTGACAAGACGGCTTCGCGACCTGACGGGACGGTATGCCGCGCCCGAGGCGAGCTGGCCGGACGGTCCCGCAGGTCCGAGCGGCCGCACGGAAAAGCCGGGCCGAAGCGAGCCGTGGCGCTGCCGTCGCCCGGAGCGCCGCTGTTGCCCGGAGCGCGGCTGGCGGGCGGCGGCCCCGAGGGCGTGCTCGCCGGACGTGTAGCCATCATCACGGGCGCGGCCTCCGGGATCGGACGCGCGACGGCTGCGCTCTTTGCCCGCGAAGGCGCTCGCGTGGTGCTGGCCGATCTCGACCGGGCACTCGGTGCGGCGGCGGCCCGGGAAATCGCGGCTGAGGGCGGGCGCGCGATTTTCGAGCGGGTGGATGTGACCCGGGCCTCGGACGTCGAGCGGCTGGTCGAGCGCGCGCGGCGGGAATTCGGCCCCCCGCGGGTGCTCGTGAACAGCGCCGGCGTCATGCGGCGGGCCACGGTGGTCGAGCTCGAGGAAGCCGGGTGGGACCGCGTGCTGGCCGTGAACGTCAAGTCGGTCTTTCTGCTCTCGAAGCACGCCATTCCCCTCATGGCGGAGGCGGGCGGCGGCTCGATTATCAATGTAGCCTCGGGCTGGGGCCTGGCCGGGGACCCGCGCGCGGCCGCGTATTGCGCCTCCAAAGGCGCGGTGGTGCTGCTGACCCGGGCGATGGCGATCGACCACGGCCCCCAGAAGATCCGCGTGAACTGCGTTTGCCCGGGGGATACCGACACGCCCATGCTGCGCGGCGAAGCGCGGCAACTCGGCGAGCCGGAGGGGGAGTTTCTGGCCGGCGCGGCGCGGCGTCCGCTCGGCCGCGTGGGCGCGCCCCGGGAGATCGCCGAGGCCATCCTGTTCCTCGCCGGAAACGCTTCCTCGTTCGTGACCGGCGCGGCCCTGGTGGTGGACGGCGGGGGCCTGGCCGGCGCCTGATGGGCGCCTGTAGAGCGCCCGAGCGAGCACTATGGAACCGGATCAAATCTGTCCTGCCTGCGGACACGCAATACCCGCCGGCGAGCCCGACTGCCCGCGCTGCCGGCGGAACCTGTTTCTCCGCCCGGACGCCATCCTCCTTCTGACCCTGGCCGGCCTGCTCGCGCTTTTCATAGTCACGGGCTTTGCCGTTCGCATGTACCACGCGAAGTATGCGGCCCTCGGCCTCGAGTGGTACAACCGGGGCCAGGCCGACCTCGGCGCGGGTCGCGTGGAGCAGGCGGTTGTCGATTTCCGCACGGCCCTGGTCTACGGGCGCGACCAAGACCTTTATGACCTCCGCCTGGCGCAGGCCCTGGACGCCGCCGGCCGCACCGAAGAGGCCAAGGCGTACCTGACGAGCCTATGGGAGCGCGACCCCGGCAACGCGCAGGTGAACCTGGAACTCGGCCGCCTGGCGGCGCGCGCCGGAAACACTGAGGAGGCTCTGCGTTACTATCACAGCGCCATGTACGACGATTGGGGCAGCCGGGACCCGGCAGAGGCGCGGCGAACCGTGCGGCTCGAGCTTTACCGCTTCCTCATGCGGCAGGGCGACCGCGCCCAGGCCCAATCGGAGCTGGTGGCGATGGCCGCTCTGCTGCCTCCTGACCCGGCGCTTTACACCCAGGTAGGCCGGCTTTTCATGGAGGTAGACGACTACGCGCGCGCGGCTTCGGAGTTTGAGGACGCGCTCAAGCTCGACCGCAACGCCGGCGAGGCCGCCGTGGCGGGCGCGGGGGAAGCTGAGTTTCATCTCGGGAACTACGGCCTGGCCCGATACGATCTCGAGCGCGCGCTCCGCGAAAAGCCGGACGATGCGCGGACAAAAGAGCTGAGAGACCTGCTGGACGAGGCGAGCCTGGTGCTGGGTGCGGACCCGTTCGATTCGCGCCTGTCGCTCGTGGAGCGCAATCGTCGCGCCATCGAGGCATTCGATCAGGCGGTGCGCCGGCTGGCGGCGTGCGGCGTGCCGATCGGTAAGACTGCGCCGTCGGGCGGGCCCGCGCCCGGCGCTCCGGCCCCGGCAAGCCCCCGTCTCGCGGAGCTCGCGGATCGCGCGCGAGCGTTACAGCCCGAGGTCGAGGCCGGCACGCTTCGCGGCAATCCGGATCTCGTCACCAAAATCATGAATGTCGTCTTTGACGTCGAGCAGACCCCGGCCGAGTCCTGCGGCCCGCCCGAGCCGTTCGATCGCGCGCTGGTGCTGCTCGCGGCACGGCGTGGGAGCGCTGAGAAATGAGCGAGGCCGCAGCGAATCCCGGGGGCGGCGCCGCCGCTCTGCCCGACTCCGGCCCGGAGCCCATCGCGGTCTCCCGGCCGGGCTGGACCCGGCGCGCTCTCGAACATCTGCACGTCGTCAGGATGAAAGAAGGCCAGCTTTTTCTGTTCCTGGCCATGCTGATTGGGGTCTTTTCCGGCCTTCTGGTCGTTTGCTTTCAGATCACAATCAACTGGGTCCGCCTCTGGCTGCTCGGCTCCGCCCTGGCGCCCTCGCCGTTGCGCCTGATTCTGGTGCCGGCCGCGGCAGGGCTCGCGGTTGCGTTTCTGGTCATGAAGGTCTTCCCGGACGTGCGCGGTAGCGGGGTGAATCAGACCAAGGCGGCCGTTTATGCCTCGAACGGCCACATCCCTTTCACCACCGTCGCCGGAAAGTTTATCACCTGCGCTCTCGCCATCGGCAGCGGACAGTCGCTCGGCCCCGAGGACCCGTCGCTGCAGATCGGAGCCGGATTCGCTTCCTGGCTGGGAAGGCGGCTACGCATCTCGCGCGACAAAGTCCGGCTGATTGCGCCCGTGGGCGCCGCGGCAGGCCTGGCCGCCGCCTTCAACGCCCCGATTTCTTCGGTGCTTTTCGTCATCGAGGAAGTGATCGGAAGGTGGAACGCCGGGGTGCTCGGCGCAATCGTGCTGGCGGCGCTCTCGAGCGTGGTCGTGATGAGGAATTTTCTCGGCTCCGAGCCGCTGTTCCGCGTCACCAGCTATCGCCTGGGCCATCCGTCGGAACTGGTCGCCTACGCGGTGCTGGGGCTGGCCGGCGGCTTCGCGGCCGTGGTCTTCACCCGCCTCATCGCCGCCCTGCGTCCCCGTCTCATGGGCCTTCCGCGGCGCACGCACTATTTTCAGCCGGCGGTCGCCGGCCTCTTCGTGGGCCTGATCGGCCTCGCCTTTCCCCAGGTGCTCGGTGCGGGCTATGAAACCATCGACCAGGCCATGCACGGCCAATACGTCTGGCAGATGCTGGCCCTGCTGGCCCTGGCCAAAATCGCCGCCACCGTCATCTCGTTTTCGAGCGGCGCGCCGGGCGGGATGTTCGCGCCCTCGCTGTTTGTGGGCGCCATGCTCGGCGGCGCGGTGGGCGGGGTGGAGCGCCACTTCTTCCCCGGCCTTACCGGCTCGGTGGGCGCCTACGCGCTGGTGGGCATGGGGACGGTGTTTGCGGGCTTCCTGCGAGCGCCCATGACTTCGGTCTTCATGGTGCTCGAGCTGAGCGGGAATTATTCCATCATCGTGCCCGTCATGATCTCCAATGCAATAGCCTACATCATTAGCCGACGGTACCAGAAGGTGCCGATCTTCGACCTGCTCTCGCGGCAGGAAGGCATGGACCTCCCTTCCATGGAAGCGCAACGCGAAGAAGCCACGCTGCGCGTGGAAATCGCGCTTCGAGCCTACACGGCGCCTCTGCTGCACGGCGAGCAATCCGTCGGCGAGGCGCTCCGTCTGCTCGCGAACTCCCCCGAGCAGTACTTCCTGGTCGACCAGGGCGCGCAGGGTTGGAGCATGACCACCCTGGAACGTCTCCAGATCCTCGCCGGGCAGGGCAAGGACGCGAGCCTGCTCCGGGACTCGCCCAATCCGCAGCGCCTGCCGCACGTTCATCCGGACCAGTCTCTGGAAGTCGCACTGCGCCGCATCGGCGACTACCCGTTGCTGCCCGTGATCAGCCGCGTCGACCTGCGCCACCTGGAAGGCGTGGTGACGCTCGAAGACATCCTGCGGGTGTACCGGACCTCGCTGGCCTGACCGTACCAAACACCGGACGTAATTCCATTGGAAATGGGGATTCCCCGAAAGCTCAACGGGACTATTGAAGGAAGGCTTTTGCGGCTATGCCGCCCTGCTGTGCGGAAAGGCTATGCCTTTCCGGTGCTTGAGCCCTCCTCATTGTCTCTTGAGTTTTGCGGCTCTGCCGCAAAGCGGCAGGGCCGCAAAACGGCCCATCGAAAAAGAGGAGGGTGGGGCTCGGCCTCGGAAAGGCATAGCCTTTCCGAACAGCAGAGCGGCGGAGCCGCCGATTACAAGGTGATGGACCTGGCCTGGAACGGCCATTCGCGGCGGGACCGGGCGCGGACGAAGTAAAATGCGCTGCCCGCCACGAGCACCGCGAAGGCGAAGATCAGCGATCGGGGGGCGGCCGTGGCCAGCACGTAGATCCAGCCCGCGATCGAGATCAGGCCGGGCAGCGGGTAGAACCACATCCGGAACGGACGTTCGAGGCCGGGACGGCGCCGGCGCAGGACGAAGAATCCGATGGTCTGGGGCAGGTATTGGATGAGCACTCGAGTGGCGATGAGGCTGCCGATGACCTCATTCAACCGGCCCAGGCTGAATACCGAAGCGATCACGCCGAGCACGATCAGCGACACGTAGGGGAATCGCCCTTCCGGATGCAGGCGGCCGAAGACGCGGAAGAAATTGCCGTCCAGGGCGGCGGCGTAAGGGATGCGCGAGTAGCCGAGCAGCAGGGAAAACACCGACGAGAACGCGATCCACAGCAACAGCAGGGTCATGGCTTTGCCGGCCGCCGCGCCCTCGAGCAGCCCGATGTAATCGGAGGCCACGAATTTGGTATGGAGCAGGCGCTCGAGAGGCATCACGCTCAGGAACGATGACGTCATCAGCACGTAAAGCGCGCCGACCGTGGCGATGGAGAACAGGATGGCGCGCGGAATCACGCGGCCCGGATCGCGAATCTCTTCCGCCAGGTAGCAGACGTTGTAGTAGCCGAAGTAGTCGTAGAGCGCGTAGAGCGTGGCGTGGCCGAGCGCCGCCCAGAACGCCCAACTCATCGAAGCGGCGCCCGGCGCGCTGAGCAGGCGCGCTGCGCTCAAATGAGGCAGCCCGGAAACAACGATCCAGAGGCATCCCCCCAACACGCCGACGGCCAGCACGATCGATAGATTCCCGATGGCGCCGATGTGGCGGTAGAGCAGGACCACCAGGAGCAGGGGAAAGAGCCCAGCCAGCGCGCGCTCGCCCCAGGCGGGCATGCCGGGCGCGAGGTAGTGGCAGTAATTCGCGAAGCCGATGCTGCCGCTCGCGACCGAGAGCGGCGCCGAGAACATGATCTGCCAGACCATCAGAAACGAGAGCCAGCGTCCGGCGCCGGCGGGTCCGAAAGCCTCGCGCAGATAGTTGTAGCTGCCGCCGGCCTTGGGAAAGGCCGCGCCCAGCTCAGCCCAGACCAGTCCGTCGGAAAAGGCGATGGCCGCCCCTACGAACCAGGCCAGCAGCGCTCGCGGGCCGCCCATGGTGGCGAGAAGCAGCGGAATGGTGATGTAGGGTCCGATGCCCACCATGTCGGTGATGGCGAGCGCCGTGGACTGGGCGAGTCCGAGCTCGCGCCGCAGATGGGGGGCTTCCGGCGCCGTGCCGCGGAGCGAGGCGGGAATCTGGACCATGACGTGGAGGGCGCCTCAGTTCGGGTTGGGAGCGGAACGGCCCCGGCGCAGGCGCAGACAAGCGATCTCCGGAGGGCAATCGAAGCGAATGGGCACGATCACCTTGCCGATCCCGCGGCTGACGTAGATCTGCGTTCCGTTCAGCCGGTTCCAGCCCTCCACGAATCGCTCCCCGAGCTTGGAGCGGTAGAGATGCCGGAATCCGGGCACGCGCACCTGCCCGCCATGAGTATGTCCGGAGAGCACCAGGTCGATGGAATAACGGGAAGCCTGCCAGATGCCGAGCGGATTGTGGCAGAGCAGAATCTTGGCGTCGCGCGCCGGTACGGCCTTGAGCGCCGCCGGCAGATCGTCCGAACTCCACCACAGGTCGTCCACGCCCAGGATCCACAGCGTTTCGCCCGCGGCCCGCAGGGGACGACGGGAGTTGCGCAGCACGCGGATGCGATGCGACCGCAACGCGCGTGTGATCTCCTCGGCGTCCACCTGGAAATCGTGATTGCCGAGCACAGCATACACACCGTGCCGGGCCCGCAACTTGCCGAGCGCCCGCGCCACGGGATGGATGTAAGCCGGCGAGAAGGTGACGTAATCGCCGGTGAGCGCGACGAGGTCCGGCTCCAGATGGTTGGCGAGATAGACCGCCCGCTCGACCTCTTCGAGCGGGGTGAACAGGCTGTGGTGGATGTCGGTGAGGTGAACGATGCGCAGCCCGTCGAAAGCGGCGGGAAGACGGCGCAGCGCGATGACGGTCTCGGTAATCTCCGGATCGGCGGCCCACGGCGGCCGCGAAGCTGCCGCGTCGGCGAGGCCCAGCGACAACATCGTCAAACCTGGGCGCCGCAGCAGCCGGCGCGGACGACGGACAAGGCGGGACGTCCGCGTTGCCCGGCGGGCCGGGCCTGCCTTTTCGTCCGGCGGCTCGGCGGCGTCCGCGTCGAGCAGGGTGATCAGCTTTCGCCGGTCACGAAGCCAGGCTCGCGCTGTCAACGCAGGACTCATGGATGCTTCATTTGCTCGCTGCTTCCGGCGCGTCGGCGGGTTGCGGAACGCACTCGGGAGCGGGTTCGCTGAACACGGCCATCATCTGCTCATGCACCAGGCCGTTCGACGCGAAGACTTCACGTCCCAGCAGCTCAAAGGGTCCACCGGTGAGATCGGTTATGCGCCCGCCCGCTTCGGTCACGAGCAGGCTTCCCGCCGCCTTGTCCCAGGAATTCAGCTTCAGCTCCCAGAAGCCCTCGAAGCGGCCGGCGGCCACGGAACACAAATCGAGCGCCGCCGAACCCGCGCGCCGCACACCGTGCGTGAGCCGGGTGAAGCGGTAATACAGTTGGATGTTCAGCTCGTGGTCCCGCATGAAGGGCGGAAAACCCGTCGCCACCAGGCTCTCACTGAGGTGCGCGCACTTCGAGACGTGGATGCGCTGCTGGTTGAGGTAGGCGCCCGACCCGCGCTCGGCCGTGAAAAGCTCGTCGCGCGTGGGGTCATAAACCACGCCGGCGATCACCTCGTTGCGGAAGGCGATCCCGAGCGACACACAATAGACCGGAAACCCGTGGGCGAAGTTGGTTGTGCCGTCGAGCGGATCGACATACCAGCAATAATCGGAGTCCGTCTTCTGCCCGCCGCCTTCCTCACTCACAATCGCGTGCCGGGGAAAACGGCTCCGCAGGCGCTCCACGATCAGCTCTTCCGATCGGCGATCGACCTCGGTGACGATGTCGGAGGGGCGCTTGTAATGGATCTCGTGCGGCCGATGCGAGAGCTGGGCGATCAGCGCGCCGGCTTCGCGCGCGATCTCGACCGCACTGGCAAGATAACTCTCCATAGTATGGACTGGATGGTCCGGCGGCGAGATTCGCGCCCGCGCCGGGCTTCGTGCCGTCCCCCTATTTGATGACCGCGCCCTGCTGTTCACCTTCGGCCCAGATGAACCCGTCCTCGAAGAATTCCTTCTTCCAGATGGGCACTACCTGCTTCAGGCGATCGATCAGGAACCGGCAGGCGTCGAAGGCCGGCCCACGGTGTGCGGCGGTAACGACAATCGTCACGCTGGTCTCGCCTATTTCGATGCGTCCCAGGCGATGCACGATGCCGATCCGGTCGACGGCGAATTTCGCGCGCGCTTCGCAGCCGATTTCGGTCATCTTCCTGACGGCCATCGATTCATAGGCCTCGTACTCCAGATACAGCGTGCGGCGCCCGCCGAGATGATTGCGCACGATTCCTTCGAACACCGCCACGGCGCCGTCCTCGGGCGCTTTCAAAGCGTCGGCGAGACTCGCGGTCGGAATCGGATCGCGCGTGAGGCGGAAGAAATCACCCGGGGACACCTCAAGAACGGGTTCTTCGCCGATCTCCGCACGGCCGCCTGGACCGTCCACCCCGGAGCTGTCGTGCCCGCCGCTGACCGGGGGAAGAAACGCCACTTCGTCTCCGTCGTTGAGCGGCCAGGAGCGCCCACGAAATTCTTCATTGACGGCGATCAGGAGGGAGCCGCTCATCTCGGCGAGGAGCGGGAAGAGCGCTTCATACCGGCGCCGCAGTTGGCCGACCTCGGGACCATCGTCCCACTCGATCTGCTCTTCCGCCACACCCGTGACGTCGCGCGCCAGCCCAAAGAACATGACCCTGATCTTCACCCTTGCTACTCCAGACTGAAACGTCTTACCGAGCCACCCTCTCCCTATTGCGAGATGGCGACCGCGCTCTTTCAGTCTTTCACCTCGATCTTCTTCATGGGCGATTGGCGATCTTCCTCGCGCAGGCACTCAATGGCCTCGTCCAGGAACGACCGCATGGCCTCCAGCACCTCGATGCCGGCGTTCCTCAGGTGACGCGCGGGCTCCGAAGCGCGATGGCGGCGGCGGCGCAGCAGGGGAAGAATCTCGCGCATGAACCACACCGCGAGCTGTGGAAACTCGGCCGCCGGTTCAGGCCGGGGTGCGGCCTTGCGATTTTGTCTTGGTTTCGGCATCTTGTTTCCTCCCCAGGACCACCACCAGCTCGCCGTCCTTGACCCGTGCGCTGAGCGGCTCGAGATTTGCCATGCGCTGCGGCAACGCAACATGCCGCTTGACGGGACCGATGCGGACGATGAGCTCGTCCTGATTTTTGTGCAGATTAACGTCCTTGCCGGAAACGAAAGGCAGGCGCAGCCGGAGCTGGTACTGGCCGTCCACCTTCCGGAAGCGGTAAGGAGCCTCGTGGTAGAAGCACTCCGCGGGATCGCGATCTTGATAAAGTTTCCCGGCCAGCATCCGCAGGCGCTCGGCGCCCAGCACCTCGTCCTGGAACAGCGGCACGCGCCACACTTCGACAGGCGAAAAGAACTCTTCGATGGCCTGAATCCAGCGCTCCTGGGTTTCGCGCCAGGCCGCGAAGAAGCTGTCGTGGATCCCGGCGGGCAGGATGCGGTTGACAATCACCGCGTCGACCGTCAGTCCGTAGAGACAGAAGAAAGTGAAAGCACGCTGTGTCTCCTTCAATACCATCTTCTCGGGGTTGGTCACGAGGCGCACGGTCGTGATCTTTGGATCGGCCAGCAGCTTGTCGATGCCTTCGAGCTTGTGGTACAGGTCCTGAAGATTCTGGAAGTAGCTGTCGCCGGGGAGCGGCACGGAGGTCATGGTGGCGAGCATGGGCCGCACCAGCTTGGCCACGCGGCGCTCCACCTTGAAGATTTTCGACATATACCACTCGAGGGTGGTGGGGATGCTAACGAAGCGCAGCGACTCGCCGGTGGGCGCGCAGTCGAGCAGGATCACGTCGTAGGTCTTCTCGCGCACGTACTGGTTCACGTAAAGAAGCGAACTCACCTCTTCCATGCCGGGAAAGATGGCCAACTCCTCGGCCAGCGTCTGCTCCAACCCGGAGACGTTCAGCAGGCCCGCCACGTAAGCGTAAACCGCGTCCCAGTGCCGCGCGATCTCCTCCTGGACGTCCACTTCCTGAATCCAGAGATTCTTGTCCACGCTCACCGCGCGCCCGGCCTCGTGGTCCATCAGGGAACGGTCGAGATCGAAGCTGTCGCTCAAGGAGTGGGCGGGATCGACCGACATCACCAGCGTCCGGTAACCGCGGCGCGCGAGTTCCAGTCCGGTGGCGGCCGAAATGCTCGTCTTTCCCACACCGCCCTTGCCGCTGTAAAGAATAATGCGCATAGCCGCACGTCAAGGCTCGCGACCGTCCTCCGAACCTTGCACCTTAAGGGTAGCATGAGTGCGCGTCGACTCTGAACGCCGCGGGCGGGTAAAACGGGCTGGATTTCCGAAACTCAGTCCGACGGCCTTACCACGCTGCAAGCTCTCGTAACTGACCGAGACCGACCTGCAAACGTCTCGAATACCAAGCCCACGGCGGGTATCCTTCGCCGTGGGCTTTCTCTTCGTCTTCAACTCGGTCAACTGCCTCTTCTGTCCACTTGGCCCAACCAAGCCGCCGCTTGACTTCCAAGAGAACCCAGACTCCCCCCGATTTTTTCGGGAACCGCTCGCCAACCGCAGGCGCGCCTTCCCAAGTCAGCTAGACAAATATTTCGTTATGCGTTTTATTGCGGAGGCAGGCCTCTTTGACCGAAGATAAAATAGTAATTGATTGGTTATACCACTTTCCCGCAGGCAGGCTCTTTGCGGCTCTGCACCCTTGAGGCTTTGCGGCTTTGACACTCTGCTGTTCTCAAAATAGCCGGACTCGCGGGGACGCACCTTTTTCCACGGACTAAGTGACTGTGAATAAATCTATAATGTAGCCGTCCCAGGGTCCTTCCGAGGTAACCCGGGTGCTCGAGGGACGAGGATGTCAAATAACGGCAGAATCGCGCTCGTGACCGGCGCCGGCAGCGGCATCGGCCGCGCCGTCAGCCTTGCTTTGCAGGCCGCAGGATACTCCGTGGTGCTCGCGGGACGCCGTGCTACGACGCTCGAGGAGACGGCGGGCGAGGCGCAGCCCGGCGGTGGTGTGATGCTCGTCGTGCCCGCCGATGTCAGCGATCCGGCAAGCGTCCGCGCCCTGTTCTCGCGCGCCCGGGAAGCCTTCGGCCGGCTGGACGTGCTCTTCAACAATGCCGGCATCGGTGCACCGGGGATTCCCATGGAGGATCTCACGCTCGAGCAGTGGAACGCCGTCGTGGGCGTCAACCTGACCGGCGCCTTCCTGTGCGCTCAGGAGGCGACCCGGATCATGAAGGCGCAGGAGCCGCGCGGCGGCCGCATTATCAACAACGGATCGATTTCGGCGCACGCGCCGCGGCCCAATTCCGCGCCCTACACCGCCACCAAGCACGCCATGACCGGCCTCACCAAGTGCCTCTCGCTCGACGGGCGCAAGTACGACATCGCCTGCAGCCAGATCGACGTCGGCAACGCGGCCACCGAAATGAGTGCGCGCATGGCTCGCGGCGTCCCCCAGGCGGACGGCACGCGCGCCGTCGAACCGCGCATGGATGTACGGCACGTGGCGGACGCCGTCCTTTACATGGCGAACCTGCCGCTCGACGCCAATGTGCAGTTCATGACCGTGATGGCCACCAAGATGCCGTTTATCGGACGCGGTTGAGCCGAGGGCATGGCTGCCCCTGATGGATTTTCTCGCGCCCGGTTAAGAGCCGCGCGAGTTGCACGTGTCTCGCAGACCCGCATCGAGATGTCGATTTCAGATTCAGGATTGGAGGATCGGATCATGAAACGCAGATCGTTTCTTGTCGTGGTTTCTCTCGCAGTGGCAATTCTCCCGGGCCGGGCGCAATCTCCCGCGACGCCAAGCACAGCCTCGCCGAACGCCGCGACGCAGGTTCAGCGTCCGCAACCACCGCCGCCCATCGTCTCGCCGGAAGTCCACTCGGACCGCAGCGTCACGTTCCGGTTCCGCGATCCCAATGCCAAAGAGGTGGCGCTGAACCTGGAGGGTACGGGGAAGCCGGAGCCCATGGAGAAGGACGACCAGGGCGTCTGGAGCATCACCACGCAAGCGCTCGAGCCCGACTATTACGGCTACACGTTTATCGCCGACGGAGTGAGCCTGGTCGATCCCTCAAACACCTTGATGAAGACGAACCTGCTCTCCCAGTCCAACATGGTGCACGTGCCGGGCTCGCCGCTACCGGATTGGGAGACGACGGACGTACCACATGGCATCGTCGACCACCACTTCTACCACTCGGCCGTGGTAGGCGACGACCGCGATTACTTCGTGTACACGCCTCCGGGCTACGATCCCAAAGCCAAAACCAGCTATCCCGTCTTCTACCTTCAGCACGGTTACAGCGACGGCGCTGATGGCTGGACCGTGGTGGGCCGCGCCAACTTCATCCTCGACAACCTGATCGCGCAAGGCAAGGTCCAGCCGATGCTGATCGTGATGACCCTCGGCTATGGCGCGCCGGAGATCCTGCATCGCGGCCCTGGAAGTTTCCGCGATCCGAGTTTGACGCAGCGCAACATGGATAAATTCGGTGAGGCGCTGATCACGGAGGTGATTCCGCAGGTGGAAAAGACCTATCGTGTCACCGCCGACCGCGAGCATCGCGCCCTGGCCGGGCTCTCGATGGGCGGCGCGGAGTCGCTTTATGTCGGCCTGAATCATCTGGACGAGTTTGCGTGGGTCGGGTCCTTCAGCGCCGGGGGTCTCGGCGACAACTACGCCACCGAGTTTGCGCGCCTCGACTCAGGCGCGAATGCGCAACTCCACCTGCTCTGGATCGCCTGCGGCACCGACGATCGCCTCATCGGGCCCAATCGCAAGTTCCGGGAGTGGCTGACGTCGAAGGGAATCCAGCACACCGACATCGAAACCCCGGGCATGCACACGTGGATGGTCTGGCGCAGGAATCTCATCGCGTTCGCGCCGCTGCTGTTCCAGAAGGAAGGGCATTAGCAACTGAGTCTCGAAAGCGAGGAGAAGGAGGCGGAGAATGGCGCAAGCGGTCACCGCATATTCTGCGTAGAATGTCGCTGCCTTGGCGGTGGATAGCCGGGACATGGCAAAACCGGTCTTTGGTTGTTGTCAGGCAGTACCCCTGATATAGTTCAGGCTATGAGAAAAGGTTCGCTGGCGACGGATGCGGAAGACTCGCCTCGGTTTGATGCCGTGGTGGAAGCCGCCGACCGTTTGACGCCGGACGAACAGCAGACGCTCATTGAAGTCCTCGGTCGCCGCCTGGCGGAACGCGGGCGCGCTAAGATCGTTTCCGACGTCAACGAGGCGCAGCGCGAGTTTGAGAGCGGCGCTCTCCACTCAGTCTCACCGCACGAGATCATGAAAGACGTCCTTTCGTGAGAAGGGCCCTGCTGCGTTCCAGCGCCTTCGTTCGCAGAGCGAAAGCTGTCCTCAAAAAGAACCCCCAGCGCTCCTCTGAGCTTCAGGCCGTTCTGGATCTACTCGCCGTCGACTGTTTTCATTCCCAATTAAAGACTCACAAACTCAAGGGCGAACTGGGCGGGTGCTGGGCTTGTAGCGCTGGATATGACCTTAGGCTTGTCTTTCAGTTCGTTGAATGAGAAGGCGCCGAGGCCATCCTACTGTTGACCATCGGCACCCACGAGGAAGTTTACTGAACCGAGGGCGGTCTCCAGCCCGAGGGCGCGATTTCAAATCGCTTGCTCTTGTATCGCGGCCTTCATTACGATATGCCGTTGATCTGAAGCACAGAGGCGGGACTGATCCGAGGAGGAATGATGACCAGCAACGGTATTTCGAGACGTACCTTCATGCGGCGGACCGCCGGGGTCGCGGGCGCGGCGGTAGCTGGGCGGCTGATCATGCTCGACCCCGGCAGGGCGCCGGCCGCAACGCTCAAAGCGGCAGGCCGCGGCCTCGCCGCCCCGAGTGACACGGTTCACTTCGGGATGATCGGCATCGGCATGCAGGGTTCGGGCCTGCTTGGCACCGCGATCCAGTTGCCCGGCGTGGAGTGCATCGCGGCCTGCGATCTCTATGACGGGCGCCTCGAGCTGGCGAAAGAGATCGTCGGAAAGCCGATCGCGACCACCCGGCGATATCAGGACCTGCTTGCCAACAAGGACGTGGACTGCCTGATTGCGGCCGTGCCCGACCACTGGCACAAACAGATCGTGGTGGACGCCTGCAACGCCGGCAAGGATATCTACTGCGAGAAGCCGATGACGCACCACGTCGAGGAAGGCTTCGAGATCATCGCCGCCGAGCAGAAGAACAGCCGCATTGTGCAGATCGGCAGCCAGCGCCGGAGCTCGATCCTGTTCAACAAAGCGCGGGACCTGGTGGCGCACGGCGAGATCGGCGACGTCTGCCTGGTGGAAGCCGGACTCGGACGCAATGATCCTTGCGGGGCCTGGGTCTATCCGCCTCCGCCTGACCTTTCGCCGCAGAATCTCGACTGGGAGACGTGGCAAGGCACGGCCCCGAAGCACGCCTTTGATCCCATCCGCTTCGCGCGCTGGCGCGCCTTTCAGGACTATGGCGAAGGTGTTCCCGGCGATCTCTGCGTGCACCTGCTCACCGGTATCCACTCCGTGATGGCGGTCGGCGCCCCGCCCGATCGTGCTGTGTCATTCGGCGGCCTGTTCCGCTGGACCGAGGACGGCCGTGACCAGCCCGACTGCATGACCACGCTGTATGAGTATCCGAAATTCCGCTCCAGCATCCGGGTAACGTTGAACACGGACATGCCCGAGATCACGCGGTTCATGGGCACGCGGGGCATCATCGAGCTTCGCGATGACGCGGTGTTCGTAACGCATCAGGACGGCCAAGAGCACGGGCCCTGTTACTACACCTCCGGGTATCCCCAGGCGCTGCGCGCGGAGTACGTGAAGCACTGGGAGGAGACGCACGAAACGAAGCCCGGCACGGCGCAGGCGCTCGAGTCGGTCACGTATCGGGCGCCGGACGGCTACAACGAGGATCGCGAACACTTGTGGAACTACTTCCAGTCGGTGCGTACGCGCGCGCCTTCGGTGGAGGACGGCACCTTCGGCAACAACGCGGCGATCGCCTGCCACATGGCGAACGCCTCATACTTCCGCAAGGGCCTGGCCGAGTGGAACGCGGCCGGGCGCAAAATCGAGAACGCCTGACTCGACTTCGCTTGACGGCGGAACCTGGTTCGATGTCGCGGGGAAATCACGGGCTTGCACCTCAAGCCTTTGGGGGCAATTGGTGGCTTGAAGTGCAAGCCCGCGTTCGGATCGTGCCACTACTTTTGTAGCAAAAACGGGGCGGCGAGTCCAATCGATTTTCTTTATGGTGACCATCGTGTACGTACACGGTGACGATCCCCGTGCTCGCCGGCCGCCGGCCGCGGTACAATCTCAGTCAGGCGGACGCCGGACTTTTCGGCGTTCGAGCCTCCCGACATCCGCAGATGCCACGACGCGCCAACCCGCCGAGCGCCGCGCTCCAGGGCACCGAGGCCACTCCGGAGAGCCTGCTTTCGCGAGCTTCGAGCGGTGATCGCGAAGCTTTCCTCGAGATCTACGACCGTCTGGCGCCTCGCATTCTGGGCGTGATCGAGCGCATTCTAGGCGGCGCAGGTCCAAGCGAGCAGGTTTTGGAAGAGGTCTTCGCCGAGCTATGGAACGGGGCGCGGTCCTTCTCGGGCAGCGGGACGAGCGTGGCGGCGTGGCTTACGTTCCGAGCCCGCATCGTGGCGCTCGACCGGCGGTCGAGCGGGGCGAATCCGGTTTCCGGAACATCCAGGCGCCGGCGCGAGTCCGCGAGCGCTTCCGTGACCACGGGGCTTCCCGATGCGGAAGCCATCCGCCGCATCGAACAGCGCCGTCCGTTGCTGGCCAAGGTGCTCGGACAGTTGCCGCGCGAGCAGTTGAGGGCGTTGGAACTCGTGGTTTTCGAAGGCCGCTCCGAGACCGAGGTCGCCGATCACTTGCGCGAGCCGCTGGCCAAGGTGAAGGCGGAACTGCGCGCGGCCGTTCGCTTTCTAAGGCATCGGCGGCGCGCCGTGGTGGGATCATGGGCTGTCAACATCTAGAAGATGAGTACGAGCTTTATCTCCTCGGTGCCTTTCCGGGCGAAGCGCCGGGCGATCTGGAATCGCACCTTAGGGATGACTGTCCCAACTGCCTGCAAGGATTGCGCGAGGCGGCCGAATCAGTCTACTGGCTGGTGCAGAGCGCCGATCCCGTGCGGCCGCGGCCGGCAGTGAGGTTGCGCCTCGCCGCGCGCCTCGACTCAGCGGGATCGACCAGCGTTCGTGCGGCCGCGGAGCCCGTGCGCGGCAGGGATCGGACGCGCCCCGCCCGCAAGCGATAGATCCCGCGTAGTGCCACCTCCGCCACCACGCCCCTCCGGATCGCTAGTGCGCCACCACCGCCAGGATCGCATCCTCGTCGATCGCGATGCGGTCAGGGCGGATGCTGCTCGTGAAGCGAAAATGTCCGCCGGCGCCCGTTACGGCCACGAGCACGCGCCGGGGCCTGGCGGCCTGAGCTGCCGCCGAACGATAGGACACGCTGACGGGAACCAGCATCTCGAAGTCGGGGATGCCGGAGCCCTCGGTAATCGTGCCTTCCACCTGGTAGGCGCCGCTCGCCAACCGGCGCGTGCTGCTCTGAAGACGGTACTCCGGCACGCCCGTGGAATACACCCACTCGTTGAAAAACCAATCCAGACGCTTGTCGTGTTCGAGATCGGCCTCGCGCGTCATGTACTTCTCGGCGTGGCGGACGAAGTCTTCGGTGGACGGGGTCTCGCCCTGGTACTCGCTTTCGAAGTCGCGGAGCATCTGGAAGAACCGCGCATCCGATCCCGTCTGCGGATCGGTGAGGAGCCCGCGCAGCATGTGCAGCACCCAGCAGGACTTCTTGTAGACGATGTCATCGTAACCCGAGGGATCGAGTGAATTGCTGAGCCGGCCGCCGAGCCATATGGGGCCTTCGGATTCCACCGGATGGCCCTCTTTGTTCCTGGCCAGCAGATCCCTCCGGTAGTCGCGCAGAAGCTGGCGCATGGGGCGTTCGCCATCCTTCTGCTGGGTGAGGCTGAGCGCGGCCGCGTAGCTCGCGAATCCCTCGGAAAGCCATTGATCGTGATAGGTGCGCCAGCCCACGGCGTTGCCCCACCACTGATGGGCGATTTCATGCTGGACGGCGACGCTGTCCTCGAGGTTCTCGAACTGGTTCTTGACGCCCATCTGGAAGCGGACGAAGGATGGGAGGAAGGCGAAGGTGGGAAGATAGATCAACTCCGGCCAGCCCTGGCCGAAATTCCCCGGAATCTGCGCCAGGGCCAGCCTCGGGTAAGGGAAGGGGCCAAAGAGCGTCTGGAAATAACGGACGGCTTGAGCGGCGTTGTCCGCCACCTTGCCGATGAGGGCCGCCGGCGACAGGCGGACGACCGCCGGCGGCACGGGATCTCGACTGAGTTCCGCCTGATCCCGATCCGCCTCGGCTTGGGCCTGCCGGAAACGCGCTTCCAGGGCCGCTTCCGCCTCCCGGGTGGCATACACCTGCACCTGCACCTTGCCGAGGTCCCGCGTTTCGAGATCATAGGGGCCGAGATTGAATCCGGCCAGGGGAAAGACGCCGTCGGACACCCAGTGGCTGCGATGAACCCCTTCCGCCGACGACTCGTCGACGCGCCGGCCGGTCGCCACCAAGGTCAGGTTATCGGGATACTCGAAGGTGAGATCGTAGTTCGCTCCGGGACTGGCGCCGGCGTTCGGATACCAGCTGCTGTGAGCCCCCACGTACAGAACTCCGTTGCCCACGTCGGCGATCACGTTGCCATGGTACGCGAACGTGAGCTTGAACCTTTCTCCGCGGGGATGGGCCTTGGGCAGAATGACCGCCACCCAGTCGCTGCGCTCATGCGGCTTGGGGTCCTGGGCCAGGGCGCCCTGGAACTCAGGTAGCACGGCTCCGTTCTCATCGCGCACGCTCGCCACTTCCAGGCGCCCGGCGAGCTCGAAAGCCAGGAAGCGCTCGGGCAGGCGCGACTCCAGATCAAGATCGGCCCGGCCCTCCAGACTCTTATCGGGATTGATGTGCGTGTCGACGCGATAGGAGCGCACTTGAAAGGCCGGCTGCCACGGGTTCCCCGGGAGGGTCTGGGTTTGACTTGGAAAAGAGCACCAGACGTCGGCGAACGGCGAGCTCGCGCCGGCCTTCCCCGGCGCCAGAGCCACGACCTGCACGGCCTCCGGGCGGCGTTCATCCACCGAGAGCGCGAAAGGACCGAGCGTCAATCCTTCGATCTGGGCGCTGAAGTATTCCGGCCGGCGGTCGCTCACCAAGTCCTCGAGGATGCGCAGCGAATGCCCGGTATCCAGCCGCGAGGCCAGTTCGTTCCAGAGAGGCAGAAGCCCGGTGGGCTGTTCCGCCGCCTCGGGATCAGGCGCTTGCGCCTTGCTCAGCAATTCGCGCGCCGTGGCATCGTTGAAGCGAAAGTACGCCGAGCTGAACTTCTCTTCGAGAACCGCCGACGACGTAAACCGGGAGAGCGATTCCCCTTCGGCGGGCGCGGAAGGCATCAGCAGCACCTCGCCGTCGCCCGTGAAGACGGCGCCCGTTACTTCGCCCTCGACCGCGGTGAGCAGCCCGACGAAGCCGCGATTGAGATAGATCGTGGCCCGGTCACGCGTGATGCGGACGTCACGGATAAAATAAATCTGGGCGGGGTCCACGGTGAGCGCGTTGAGCTTCTCGAGCAGCGCGCCGGGATCCTGCCGCGCGGCCCCGGCGGCCCCGGTGGCCCCGGTGGCCGACGTCTGGGGAATCGCCGGAACCACCGCGATCAAGACCAGCGCGATCAAGACCAGGACCGGGGCCAGCAGGGCCAGCGCCGTTTTCCCGGCGGCTCGTTGAATTCCCGGCGCGCAAATCAGGGTTTCGGTCGCGGACGTCGACGGCCACAGGCGGCGCATGGAGATATCAGCAGAACAGGTACTTTCGCCAGCGCTCGTCGGACTTCGCCATCATGCGCATGAGCTGACGGCTGGTGTGCAAAGTGAAGGGACGCGGCACGCGCAGGAGCTTAACGCCGGCCTCCTCGGGAAGGCGGTCGCCCTTGCGATTGTTGCAGCGATGGCAGCAGGCCACGAGGTTGTCCCAATCGGTGTGCCCGCCACGCGAGCGCGGAATCACGTGATCGAGGGTCAGCTCGGCGGCCGGAAAGATGCGCGCGCAGAATTGGCAGGTGTAGCGGTCGCGCATCAGGATGTTTTTGCGCGACAGGGCGCGCGTCTGGTAAGGAATGCGGCGGAATTCACGCAGGCGAATCACCGAGGGCACGCGAAACGAGGCCGAAGGCGCATGGATGAACACGCCATCGGCTTCCTCGGTGGTGGCTACCCCTTTGATGACCAGAACCACGGCGCGCCGGACGGGCGTAACATTGATAGGCTCGTACGAGGCGTTCAGCACGAGCACCGGCAACTGCATCACGGGTTGCGCACCGTCAGACATACATGTGTCGATTATCCGTGCCCCCGGCGGTCAGGTCAACCATAGGTCTGTTACAGTTTGCGATGCACTGCGGAGGAGCACGATGCCCCACGATCTCCCAGGCGCCGGCTCCTGCCCGAATGAAACCGGCAGGCAGGATGCCCGCGGCGCAAGCGCCCCTGTCAGTTCCCCGCGTCCGCTTTTGCCTTCTTCCAGTCTCCACGGATAATCCCGTCGCGGATTTCGGCCGGCGTCTTGCCCTGCTTGGTCATCTGGTCCGCAAAAAAGGTCTCGCCCATGCAGATGCCGCACCCCGCCGTGTGAGACTGGGCGAAGCAATCGAGCAGGCTGGTGTGGCCGAAGGCCTTGTCGCAGCCGCAATAACAGGGTTGCTGGGCGAGCACCAGAGGAATTTCGTTTGCGATCTGATACGCCCTGGCAACCAGAGGGCGATCGCTGAAATCGCTCGCGGGCAGCAATTTTGGCAGCGGCTTCGCGTCTTCCGCGCTCTTGTGGTATGGAGGAACCGTCTGGGCGCTCTGACCGGCTGCCTGGTCCGGACTCTTGGCGTTTTGCTGCGCGCTCGTGACCCTGATTGCGCTCGACACGCTAAGGGCCAGGGCCAGCACTGCGACTTGCCCTATACTCTGTCTCATGGCGAACCTCCCCGCCAAGGTTGTCTTGTACCCTCTGTCGCGTAGTCTAACACGGCGGGTAGTTAAGACACCATCCGCAACTCGCGCCAGTAGCGTAATCATAGTGTGGTGCCGGTGTGATTTGCGGACCTAACGAGTGTTACTGAATAGACTGACGGATTGGACCCTTCGCAATGCCTGGAAAAACGATGTCCAAGATGGATTCCCGCCTTCGCGGGAATGACCCTGCTTCGAAGGGATTGCAAGTGGCATGCAAGTGGCATACAAATGGCATACAAATGGCACGCAAATGCCAAATGACACCGGCACGCTCACCTTCGGGCGGCTGCCGTGTCAGGGAACTGCGGGGTGGCGCGGGCCAGCGCCAGGACGGCCACGCGCCGAGCTCCGGAACGCTTCAACTCGGCGGCGCAAGCCGAGGCGGTGGCGCCGGTGGTCATAACGTCGTCCACCAGGATCACGTCCCGATCGCGGAGGCGCCCGGGCGCGGTTACGGTGAAGACCTTGCGCACATTCTCGTGGCGCGCTTGAACGCTGAGACCGCTTTGGGGCTCGGTCGAGCGGCTTCGTTCGAGACACCGCGCATCGAGGCGGAGTTCGTCAGACCCCGTACGTTCGCGCATGGCTCGCGCGAAGCCCTGGGCAATAAGTCCCGCCTGGTTGTAGCCGCGCTCGCGCTCGCGCGATCGATGAAGCGGCACCGGAAGGATCAGCCAGTCCCCATGGAATCCAAAGGCAGCCTGCAACTCGAGCCAGGGTCCGGTGAGCAATCGGCCCAGGCGGACGCCCAGCCGTTCGCGCCGGTGGAATTTCGTTTCGAGGATCGCCGCGCGCAGCTTTCCGGCATACACCCCGTAGCTGCGCGCTAAATCGAAATCCGGCCGCTCCAGCCGGCACTCGCCGCACAGGAAATCCCCCGCGCCCAGGCGCGTCGCGAGCGGCAGCCCGCAGCGGGTACAGATCGCGCCCGTCCAGGCTTCGAGCGCCGCCCAGCAACCGCCGCAGATTCCCCCCGCCAGGCTCTCCGTCAATTCGCCCGCGCAGACGGCGCAGGAGGTCGGGAAGATCAGAGCCAGCAGGCTTTGACTGAGTTGTCGGGGAAGCGAGCTGCCTCGAGGCTGCATGAAGTCTCGATGGTGCAGACCGGCCAGCAGCCCGCGGCGACGTGCGGCTAGAGCAAGCCCTTGTCCTGCTTTTCCTGGCACTCGATGCAGTGGCGGGCCCAGGGAACCGCGTCGAGGCGCTTCGCCTGGACTTCCTGGCCGCATTCCATGCAGATCCCGTAAGAGCCGTCTTTGGTGCGATCGAGAGCCTCGTTCACCAAAGTGAGGATCTGCCGGTTGTCGTTGCTCTGGTGAAACAGAAATTCCTTGGTGTAAGCGTTGGCGGCCTTGTCGGCGAGGTCCTGGGTGCCTTCCTCGTCCGCCTCGCGCCCATCCCGGTCAATTTCGTGAACCAGGCGGACAAGCTCCTGTTTTTTTTCCGTCAGGCGATTCCGATAAGTGTCCATTCTCTTACGGTCCATAAGGTGCGCTATCAGGGATAAACGTCAAAATTCCAATGTAAGGCCCGGCTTCGACCGGTGTCAAGGTGGGGTGCTGGCGGCGTCGCAAACCAGGGAACGACGCAGTCACGAGGACGGAACGACGCCGCCACAACGATGCAACCCAGGGCCAGTAACGTAACCTCCGCGGCAATACCTTGATTTTACGTTGATTTAACACTCGCTTGCCTTGACAGTGATCGGAGGGAGAGTGTCAAATAGTAGTTCTGGCTCGCAATTGAGAACCCTCCGGGTGAGGCCGGTCCGCTATTATGTTTGAGAACGTTCGCGCCGACCTGCGCGCGAGTATTGCCCATCGCAATAAAAATGACTGGTGGAAGCGGCATCCGCGGATGGAGTTGCTGCGGGCCTTTGGCAACATCGGCGTGTGGCCGATTCTGGCCTATCGCTTCGGCCACTGGGCCAAGAAAGTGCGCGTTCCGGTGGTGGGCCAGGTGCTGCGCCTCTGCGGCATGGTGTTTCGCCAATTCACCATGATGTGGTCCGGCGTTTTCATTCACCCGGACGCGGTGATCGGACCGGGCCTCGTGATCCACACCTGGTTCGGTATTTTCGTGGGCACCACGACCATCGGCAAGAATTGCACGCTCTCGAGCGGTGTTCTGATCACCCACGCCACTCATTCGGTGGGCGATAACGTCTACTTTGGGGCCGGGGCCAAGGTGATTGCCGACACCAAGATCGGCAACAACGTGGTGATCATGGCGAACAGCCTCATCCTGACCGATGTGCGGGATAACACCACCATCGCCGGGGTGCCGGCGCGCATCAAGCTGCGCGGCGGGCGCCCGCAACGCTTCGAGAAACAGAAGCCCGTCAACGGCAGTGCGAATCGGGAGCCGGTGAAGGCCGGCGCCGGGAACGGGAGCAGCCCTGCCGCTGTTCAATCTCCTGTCGCGCCTGCGCCTGTTTCGGCCACTCCCGTTTCGGCCACTCTGAAGGCCGCTTTGAAAACCCCTGGGGAGGAATAACGTTGGATTTTGCCTGGAGCGAAGAGCAGGAGGCTTTGCGCCGCTCGGTGATCGAGTTCGCTCGCAATGAGCTTGTGAGCGACGTGGTGGCCGAGGACCAAGCCGGGGAGTTCTCATGGGACGGCTGGCGCAACTGCGCGCGCTTCGGCATTCAGGGGATGCCGGCTCCGGAAGAATTTGGCGGCGGCGGCGCGGATGCGCTCACCATGCTATGCGCCCTCGAAGCGCTCGGCTATGGGTGCCGCAACGCCGGGCTGATTTTCTCGCTGAACGCGCATTTGTGGGGCGCCGTGATGCCGGTGGCCCTGTTCGGAAGCGACGAGCAGAAGCGGAAGTATCTTCCCCGCCTGGCGAGCGGGGAATGGGTCGGCGCCCAGGCGGTGCTTGAACCGGGATTGGCCGCGCCCGCGAGCGGCGGCTGGAGCCTGAGCGGCTCAAGGGCGCTCGTGACCAACGCCGGGTTCGCCGACCTCGTCATCGTTGTTGCGGCGGCCGAGGGCGGCCTGACGGCCTTCGTCGTGGAAAAGGGCGCACCGGGTTTCAAGGTGAGCCCGACAGTGGAAACCATGGGTCTGAGGACTTCGCCTGCCGCGGATGCTACGTTCGAGGGCTGCGTGGTGTCCGACAGCAATCGCCTCGGCGAGACCGGCTCCGGACCGGCCATCCTGGCGGCAGCGGGAGAATGGGAGCGCATCTCGGTGCTGGCCGGCGAACTCGGCATGATGCAGCGGCAGCTCGAAACGTCAGTGCGCTACGCCGCCGAGCGGCGGCAATTCGGGCAGCCCATTGGCAGGTTCCCCGCCATCACCGACAAGATCGCCAACATGGACGTCCGGTTGGAGACGGCACGCCTGGTGTTGTACAAGGCGGCCTGGCTGAAAAGACAGGGAAAAAATCCGCTGCGCGAGTCGGCCATTGCCAAGGCCCATGTGGCAGATGCCGCCATCCAGATCTGCCGCGACGCCCTGCAGATCCACGGCGGCTACGGTTACATGACGGAATACCAGATCGAGCGCGATCTGCGCGATGCCATCTCGGAGAAGGTGTTTTCCCGCGCCGGGGACTCCGAAAAGCGGATCATCGCCGGCGCCCACGGACTGTGACTTGGGAGGCTCGGAAAGGGCTCAGATCGCGAAAAATCAAAATTGTTACGAACGAAGCCGTTAGGTTGCTGAAATAAAACGATTTCTGTTTTCCATATATTCTGAAAGCCGTTAGGTTGTTGAAAAGTAAGCGACTTAAGTAAATAAAGCCGTTAGATAGTTGATAGGAAAAGGCTTAACTCAAAAATAAGGCCGGTTTTTCGGGCTCCGTGCATCGAAATTGCGCGTTTTTTGCCTTCGAGAGCCAGGCTTTGATCGCACACATTCAATCGCAAGACTTATGGCTTACTTGCTAAACCACCTCCTGACTCGAAGCGCCGGGCGCTACCCCGAGCGCCCTGCCATCTGGGCGCGCGGACGCTCGCTGACCTATGCCGAGCTTGAAGAGCGCTCGAACCAGCTTGCGCATCTGCTTCGCGAGCGTGGGTTGGCAAAGGGCGACCGGGTGGGGCTGTTCTTCCCGAAATCGGTCGAATCCCTGGTGGCGATGTTCGGCGTGCTCAAGGCGGGCGGAGTCTACGTGGCGCTCGATCCGGGCGCTCCGGCCGGGCGCATCGAGTACATCGTCCAGAACTGCGGTATCCGCGGCCTCGTGACGGTCCCGGAGAAGCTCAGGACGCTCGACCCGCGTGAGATTCCGTCGGTTGAATTCTGCCTGCTGGCCGATGAAGGGGCTACGCCGGAGGCCGCGAACCAGATTCCCTGGGCCGCGCTTTCGGGCTTTACGGGTTCACGTCCGCCGGAGCCGCGGCAGCCGACCACGCTCGACCTCGCTTACATCATTTACACGTCAGGCTCGACCGGGCGGCCCAAAGGCGTGATGCTGACGCATCAGAACGCACTCACCTTCGTTCAGTGGTGCGCGGACGAGTTCGGGGTAACCCCGGAGGATCGTCTTTCCAATCACGCCCCGCTGCACTTCGACCTTTCCGTATTCGACGTTTACAACGCCATCGAGGCGGGCGCCTGCGTCACGATGATCCCAGAAGATGTGCAGCTTTTTCCCGCCAGCCTCACGCGCTTCATCGTGACGCAGGGGATCAGCATCTGGTATTCGGTGCCGTCGGCGCTGGTTTTTCTGGTTTTGCACGGCCGGCTGGGCGCGGCCGATCTCTCCCGGCTGCGGATCATCCTGTTCGCCGGCGAGGTTTTTCCCATGAAGTACCTGCGCCAGCTTGCCGAACTGGTGCCGCAGGCCGCGCTTTACAACCTCTACGGTCCGACGGAGACCAACGTTTGTACCTACTACAAAGTGGATCGCGCGGCGCTCGCGGCGCAGGAACGCCTTCCGATCGGGCGGTCCTGCCTGAACACGGAAGTGTTCGCCGTAGACGATCAGGACCGCGTGATCACAGAACCCGGGGTTGAGGGCGAGCTTTACGTGCGGGGTCCGTGCGTGACGCCGGGCTACTGGGGCGATCCGGAAAAGACCCACAAGATGGTGGTGCCGAACCGCTTCCAGCCTCACTTTGAGGAGAATCTCTACCGCACGGGAGACCTGGTGCGGCTGCGCGCGGAGGGCGATTACGACTTTCTCGGGCGCCGCGACAGCCAGATCAAGAGCCGGGGCTACCGGATTGAGCTTGGCGAGATCGAAGCGGTTTTGCTCGCGCACGTGGAGGTCCGGGAGGCGGCCGTCGTCGCCGTGCCCGACGAGGAAATCGGCGCGCGCTTGCGGGCGTTTGTCACCACGCACAACGGCTCGGGCCTGGAACCCGCGGAGTTGCAGCAACACTGTGCCGCAAAGCTGCCGCACTACATGATCCCGGAGCGGATCCAGTTGCGCGAGGCGATGCCGAAGACGTCCACGGGCAAGATCGACCGTGTGAGACTGGCTTCGGAAAGCTAGCCGGGGTTGTCGAGTTCCGGTCGAAACCGCTATGATGGAAGTCCGCGCCGGGTGGCCAGGCGCCGGAAATAACGAGCGTGAGCAGTCAGGGAGCGAGGGATAAAGTATGCCGGAGACAGAAGCATCGGTAAAAGATCAGGTCCGCCAATGGGTGACGGAGACAGCGCAGCGAAAGGGTCTCGAGGTGACGTCGGATGATGAGTCCCTGACCGCGAGCGGGGTCATCGATTCCCTGGCCATCTTCCGGCTGGTGAGCTTTCTCGAGGAAACCTTCCAGTTGCGGGTCGCCGACGAAGAGATCGTGAACGAGAATTTCAAGAGCGTGAATGAGATCGAGCGATTCGTCACCGGCAAGCTCGCCCCGAAAGCGTAAGGCCCAGTCGGAATTGCGTCTCACGCCCGTGGAGCGAAGGTGTACGGCTCTCGGGCCGCGCCACGATCTTGCTGTAAACTACTTATTATAAACAGTTTACATATCATCGCTGGCACCCGCCCGGAGTTTTCCACAGGATCGCTGGAAACCTTTGCCGCACAGGTTTCATCCTATAAGTATCGGGCACTTTGGGGACCACGGCGAAGCGGTGCGCCCACGCGTCGAGCACTGCGAGGCCGCAAACTAGGCGAAGCTGCCACCCAGGAGAGGGCGAATCCATGACGTTCAAAGCGGGGCAGTACGTGCACCACATCAAGTATGGGAACGGCATCATCGTTGACCGCGACGAGGACCGCACCACGGTGGACTTTGACACCGCGGGCGTGAAGAAGTTTGTTACGTCGATCGCCAGCTTCGAAATGGCCGAGGGCGAGGCCCCTAAGAAGAAGCGCACCGTGCGCCGCAAGCCAAAGGCAACTACTGAGGTGGGAACGGCGGTGGTGGTTTAACGCCGGCATGGAATGAGCTTCATGCAGTTTGGAAGATGGTGGAAACGGCCCCGGGCGTAAAACGCGTCCGGGGCTTTTGCTTTTAAGGCGGCTCTGTGGAAGCTAAGGACGCGAGCGCGCCTGTCAGTAAAAATCGTGAGAGGCGACGGCGGCGCGGCTGGCCGTCAATGGTAATAAGTGTTCGACCTTCACGGAAACCACTCCATCCTGGTTCTGCAGCCTGCCTTCCACCAGGAGAAAACGTTCGCGAAGGACCAGCACACGATACCGCTCGAAGATGTCCGGCGTCAGAATGGCGTTGGCGATGCCGGTCTCGTCTTCGAGGCTCAAAAACACGAAGCCCTTCGCCGTGCCCGGACGCTGCCGGACAATCACCGCGCCGGCCACGCGAACGCTGCGGCCGCCCGGCAATCGCTCGAGTGCGCTGGCGGGCTTTACGCCGAGCGCCTCAAGTTCGGCGCGCCGGTAAGCGAGCGGATGCGGACCCACCGTAAGCCCGGTGCCATGAAAATCCGCCACCAGACGCTCGTCCGGCGTCATGGGCGCAAGCGGGGAAGCTTCGTGATTCGAAAATCGAAAATCGAAATCCGGAACTCGACTTGCGGAACTTCGTTCTTCACTCTTGATTCCCGATAGTGGGTTTTCATCCGGCTGTTCATTCTCGAATTTCGAGTTTCGGCTGTCAACTGTCGACTGTCGACTGTCGACTTCTTCCAGCAATGGTCCTGCCGGACGCGCGGCACGCTCCACCTGCCACAAAGCGTCACGCCGATGCCGGTGTTGCAAAGCCCGGCGCATCCCGGGGACGGCGTCCGCTCCCTGCGCGTCCACAAAGTTGAGAGCCCCGACTTCAGCCAGCGTCACCCACTCGTCTTTGCGCAGTTCGGGCGCGCGCCGCACCAGATCGCCCAGGGAAGCAAACGGCGCCCGCAAACGTTCGCGCACCAGCGCCCGCGCTCCAGACTCGCGCAGTCCTTTGACGTAGCTGAGACCGAGCCGCAGCACGATCTTCTTTCTGAGGCTCTCGGGACTGATTCCCAAATCCTTTTGTGCACAAGAAGAACTTTCTAACCGAGAGGCCGCAGCGGAGACGGAAAGCCCGCCACTTGCCACCTGCCACTTGCCACTGTCCTCGATCTCGAGCGTGCACGGCCAGTCGGAGCGCGTGACGTCGATCGGCTTCACGCGCAAGCCGTGCCGGGCGGCGTCCTTGATGATCGTCGCAGGATGATAAAAGCCCATGGGCTGATTGTTGAGCAGCGCCGCGGTGAATGCGGCCAGGTAGTGGCATTTGAGATAGGCGCTCGAGTAGGCGATCAAGGCGAAGCTGGCCGCGTGGGATTCGGGAAAGCCGTAAAGCGCGAACGACGTGATCGACTTGATGATCTCTTCCCGCGCCGCGGGCGCAATGCCCCGGCGCTCCATGCCCAGCCGCAGCTTCCTTTCGATATCCCTCATCCGCATTTCCGAGCGCTTGAAGCCCATGGCGCGCCGCAATTCTTCGGCCTCGCCGCCCGTGAACCCTGCGGCGATCATGGCGATGCGCAGCAACTGCTCCTGGAAGAGCGGAACTCCCATGGTGCGGCGCAGCACGGGTTCGAGCGAGGGATGCGGGTACCGGACGGGCTCGCGGCCCTGGCGCCGGCGCAGGTAAGGATGCACCATGTTGCCCACAATCGGTCCCGGACGGATGATGGCCACTTCCACCACCAGGTCATAGAAGTGTTCGGGGTGCAGGCGCGGCAGGCACGACATCTGGGCCCGGCTCTCCACCTGAAACAGGCCCACGGTATCGGCCTTCTGCAGGGCCGCGTACACCGGAGGATCATCGGCGGGCAGATGCGCGAGGTCCACTTCTTCGCGGTAGTGGTCCCGGATCAGCTTGAGGGAATCTTCGAGCACGGCCATCATGCCGAGCCCGAGCAGGTCCACTTTGATGATGCCGAGGTCGGCGCAATCCTCCTTGTCCCATTGCACGACCACGCGGCCGGGCATGGTCGCCGGCTCCACGGGAACAACGGCGTCCAGATGGCCCTGGCAGATCACGAGGCCTCCGGAATGCTGGCCGAGATGGCGCGGCAGGCCTTGCAGGGCGTGCGTCAGATCCAGAAACTTGCGGATACGCGGTTGCGTGAGATCGAATCGTGCGTCGCGAAAGTGGCGCTCCAGCGTTTCGCTTGGGTCGCGATACTCCCAGGCGCTCACCAGGCTGGTGAGCCGCCCCAGCGTCTCGGCGTCAAACCCCAGCACCTTGCCGGCTTCGCGCGCGGCTGATCGCCCGCGATAGGTGATGACGTTTGCCGTCATGGCCGCGCCACGCTCGCCGTAGCGCTGATAGACGTACTGAATGGCGCGCTCGCGCTGGTCGCCGGAAGGCAGGTCGAGATCGATGTCCGGCCACTCGCCGCGCTCCTCGGAAAGAAAGCGCTCGAAGAGCAGCTCCATCCTCACCGCATCCACCGCCGTGATGCCGAGCGCATAGCAAACCGCGCTGTTGGCCGCCGACCCGCGTCCCTGCACCAGAATTCCCTGCTCGCGGCAGTAGCGGACGATGTCCCACACAATCAGGAAGTACCCGGCGAGATCGAGCTTTTCAATCACCGCCAGCTCATGATCGATCTGCCGGCGGGCGCGCTCGTCTCCCCCGCCGTAGCGACCCAGCATGCCTTCATACGCCAGCCGGCGCAGAAACGAGTTCTGGGTTTCGCCTTCGGGAACAGGATATTTGGGGAATACGTAGCCGAGGTCCTGCAGCGTGAAATCGAGCCGCGCCGAAAGCTCAAGGGTGTTGGCCACCGCCTCCGGCACGTCCGCAAACAGCCGCGCCATTTCACCGGGAGACTTCAGATGGCGTTCGGCGTTGGAATCGAGCAGCCGGCCGGCGGTATCCAGGGTGCGATAGTGCCGCAGCGCGGCGAAAACGTCCGCCACTTCGCGCGCGCCCGCGGTGGCATAGCGGACGCCGTTGGTCGCAACCACGGGCAGATTCAAGGCGCGCGCCGCCTCGAGCGCCGCCTGATTGCGCGCCTCTTCTCGCCGGTCAAAATGACGCTGCAACTCGACGTAGACGTTCTCGCGGCCGAAGATTTCGCAGAGGCGCTTGATTCGTTCTTCGGGGTTCGGGGCTCGGGATTCGGGGTTCGGGCCCGTGAGACAAATCAATCCATCGGCAAGCTCCGCCAAATCGGCTTCCGTAACCGCGCCTTCGCCTTTGGGAGCGCGCAGCTTCATGCGCGTGATCAGGCGGCAAAGGTTCTGATAGCCGGCGCGCGTGGCCGCGAGCAACGGATAGCGGAATCCGTCCGCGGATGTGATTTCAGCGCCCACGTGGGCGCGGACTCCTGCCTTTCTGGCCGCCGTATAGAAGCGCGGAGCGCCATAGACGCCGTCGCGATCGAGCAGCGCCACCGCTCCTAGACCGAGCTCCGCAGCCTGCGCAATCAGGTCTTCAGGAAGCGAGGCGCCTTCGAGAAAACTGAAGGCCGATCGGGCGTGAAGTTCGACGTACATGGGAGCGGTTGCCAGTTTTCGGTTTCCGGTTCTCAGTTCTCAGTAGTCAGTTCACAGTTTCGAAATGAGATCAGTCATACAAACCGCCCACGAACCACTGCCCGCTTCTCAGATCGCGGTGAATGCGATAAAGCTGGACTTTTTCAACTTTCGACCTTCGACTCTCGACTCGCTCAACAGGCCCTGCGCTACTGACAACTGACAACTGACGACTGACAACCGCAATTTCAACATCCCACTCGTCGTGCTCCCACGGTTGGTCCGTCCACCAGTCGCCCGAAGTACGCCAGGGGCCGGCAGCCGACGTCACGGGTCCGCGCACAGCGGGTCCGCGCACGCGCTGAGCCTCCACACGCACAGGCCGCCCGTCCCGTAATTCGACCTCGGCGGCGAGCGGGGGCCGGAAGAGACGCAGCGCCATCGAGGGGCGGGGGTCGGGACTCGGGAGTTGGGGGTCGGGTTTCGAGAATTGCGGTTCGAGACTCGAGTTTGCAGCTCTTTGCTTTTTGCCTTTCGCTTTTTGACTTTTGACTTTCAACCCTCGACCTTCAAGCTTCGCCTTGCTTCCGTCCTCGCAAACCTTGACCGCGAACCAGCTCATCCGGAACGCATCCGGCCGGTGCGTGTCGAGCAATTCCGGCGACCCGGCGCGGTCCTCGCCGACCACGCCCTTGAGCCGGGCCAGCGTAAGCTCCAGTTTTTGCGGATCGGGTGCGCGCGGAAGAAACAAGTCGCCCTGAGCCACACGCGGCCAGGCAGGCTCAGCCTCGATCAAGACCTTCAAGATCGGCCTCGACGGCGGCCGCGCTTCGAGATCGAGCAGCCAGAGCTTCAAAAGCAGCCGTGGATCACGCATGGGGACGGGCAGGCGCAGAACTCGGGATTCGGGACTTGGGACACGGGGTTGGAAGAGGTCAAAGGAGTCAAAAGTCGAAGAGTCGAAGGTCGAAGAGTCGAAGGCCGAAAGCTCGCGGCCGTTTCGACCTCTGGCTTTTGACTCTCGACTCTCATTTCCACTGTCAACTGTCGACTGTCGACTGTCGACCGTTGCGTTATCCCCTTCTGCCGAGCTATCAATGCCCAGCATCAGCCGTAATTCCTGTGTCGCGCGCCCACGCGCCGACAGGCGGGCGCAGAGCTGATTCAAAAGCCGGCCCAGGATAAACGCCAGCGGATCGAGTTCGGCGATCGGGTAGTCCAAATCCATCGCTTCCTCGAATTGCAGCGATTCCGGCGCGGGCACGAGCGCCCGCAAAGCAGCGCCGCGGGCCAGCCGCTGCAGGCGGATTCCTTCCTGGCCGAGACGTTCCGAAAGCTCCGCCGCCGGAAGCGCGGCCAAGGCCCGAAACGTGCGGATTCCCCACCGCTCGAGCGTCTCCTGGAACGCCGGCGCAGGATCGAGCACCGCCACCGGCAGATCGCCCAGACGTTCCGTTTCCTCGCCGGCGCCTATGAGCGTGATCCCCGCGAATCCGCGGGCGGCCAGGCGCGCGGCATCGGGATTCGGCGCCAGGGCCGCGTTCGCTTCGAGCCCCAACCCGCTCGCGCACTCCCGTAGCCGCAGCGCGATTTTCTCCGGCGGGCCCAGTAGCGCTTCCCCTCCGGCGAGATCGAGCGTGACCGTGTCCACCGCGAGATCCTCGATGCGCGGGGAAAATGATCGCGCCAGATCGAGCAGCGCCGCGTGCGCCGAAGTCTCCGCCGCAGGCGATCGCCGCCGCACCTCGACTCCGGGAAGTTCCGCCACTTCCACGCGGCTCATACCGGGTTCGGCCCCGGCCCGGCGCGCCGCTTCGTTCAGAGCAAAGACGCGGAAGGGTGGCGGAGCCGCTTCCACCACGGCCAGCGCGCGCCCGCGCAGTTCCGGCTCACAGCGCACCACGGCCTGCGCATGAAAGTCCGGAATGTACAGGCAGGCGAAATTCATTGCCGATTGCCGATTGAAGATTGACGATTGAAAAGCGCATGTGATCCCCTCGCAACGCCCAGAGCAAAAGCTTTCTTCCGCTCGGATGGCGCAGCATCCATCTGCAAGCGGCCAACATGCATCAATAGTTCAGGCGTCTTCTCAGGCGTATTCGATGTTTCGGGCCTCGCGTTGCGGTTGCGGATCACCTGCGCGCGGCGGCGAATCCCCTGCAACAGGCGGCCGTGCGGGGGTATGCCGGGCGGCGGCGGGCCCGGTAATCCCGGCAGCCGGGGCGTTCCCGGATTTCGCGGCGCGCTTGCCGCCGCTGACCAGTGCGCGCCTTCCGCCTCCAGGTGCAGCGCCAGGGAAGCCGCGCTTTGCGCGCAAGGCTCCTCATCGATCAGGGCCAGAATAGTTGGGGTCCCCTCGACCGCGCGCCGGAAGCGGAACCAGTAGCTGAGCGGGATGCGCCGGGCGCGTTTCGCCGGAATGCCGGCGAGATCCAGTACGACGGCGCCGAAGCCTCCGGCGCCGAGCACCAGGTCCGTGGCGCTCAGGGCCTGCTCCAGGCTGCCGCAACGCACCCAGAGCAGGCGGTCGAGATCTACGCCCGTAGCCTCCGCGGACGCCGGATCGAAGGCGTCATCGGCATCAATCAAGGCGCAGGATTCGCCGTTGGCAGTCAGGGACGCAAGCAACGCGAGTTCCAGCGCCGTGCGGCCGGACGAAGGCAGCCCCGAGATTTCCGTCAGGCTGGCGCGCGGCAGGCCGCCGGTGAGCGCGTCGACAGCCGCCACGCCGGTCGGAACCGTCTGCGGCGCGCGCGCTTGCCGCCAGACGAACGACGAGGCGAGGTTCACCTCTTTCTGAAGGCCATGAGGTTCGAGCGCGGCTCCGACTTGAGCGCAAATCTGAGCGGCAGATTTCATAAGCCTCCCGCCAGCCTTCAGCGAAAACGAAGTCCTGAGTCTTTTGTGGCGCAATGGACTTTCGCTTTTTATTCGCCTGTGGCATTATAGGCGCTGGGAAGGTCCGCATGTCAAGCGAGGGCAAGTGCGGCGGAGAAAGCGGAGCGATCCGCGAGATGAACTGCTGCTCGCTCGTGCCTGTCTCGCGGTCCGGATGGTAAGCTTCTTTTAGATTGCGATGCCACGCTCGCCTGACATTCAGCCGCCGGCCGGGGACCCGCTTGCGCTGTTTCATCCTGCGGTTCAGGATTGGTTCCGGGCCTCGTTTTCCGCCCCGACCGCTCCGCAGCGCCTCGGCTGGCCGGCAATCGTGCGCGGTGAATCGACCCTCATCGTCGCGCCTACGGGCACCGGGAAGACGCTCACCGCTTTTCTCTGGTGCCTGGAGCGCTTGATGTTTGAGCCGGCGCCGGAAAAGCGCCGCCGCTGCCGGATTCTTTACGTCTCGCCGCTCAAAGCCCTGGCCGTGGATGTGGAGCGCAATTTGCGTGTGCCGCTGGCGGGGATCGCGCAGACGGCGCGCGCCCGGAGCGAGACCTTCGTCACTCCCTCGGTCGCGATTCGCACCGGTGACACGCCGGCGAACGAGCGCGCGCGCTTCCGCCGTGAGCCCTCGGACATTCTGATCACCACGCCCGAATCCCTCTACCTGCTGCTGACTTCGAATGCGCGCGAAGCGCTGCGATCGATCGATACCCTCATCGTCGATGAGATTCATGCGCTTGTGCCGAGCAAACGTGGCGCGCATCTTGCCATCTCGATCGAGCGCCTGGAGCATCTTTGCCGGCCTCTCCTGAAGCGCCCCTTGCAGCGGATCGGCCTTTCGGCCACGCAGCGTCCGCTCGAAGAGGTCGCACGTTTTCTGAGCGGCGCAGAGCCACGCGACCGGGAAAACCCAACCACAGCGCGACTGGTAGCCGCAACCAAGGTGGACGCGGGTGACAAGTGGCAAGTGCCATGTGACGAGCAAGACAGTGACTCGCCCTCCGTGTCTGGGGCAGGACATTTTTCGAACGACAGCGCGCCCGACGAATCTCCATTGCAAGATGACTTGCCGGAGACGAATCAGGTCGCTTACCGGCCGGTGACCCTGATCGACACCGGAGAGCGCAAGCGACTCGCGCTCACCGTGGAAGTGCCGGTCGAGAATATGGCAAAGGTCGCCGAATCGCAGGCTGCGCGCGGCGATTCCATCTGGTCAGCCATTCACCCGCGCCTGGTGGAATTGATTCGCGCTCATCGATCCACGCTGCTCTTTGTGAACAGCCGCCGCCTCGCGGAGCGTCTGGCGGGCGCGCTCAATGACCTTGCCGGTGAGGCGCTGGTGCGCGCCCACCATGGGTCGCTCGCTCGCGAAGAGCGGCTGGTGGTGGAGGAGCAACTCAAGGCCGGGACTTTGCGCGCGCTGGTTGCCACCTCCTCGCTCGAACTCGGCATTGATATGGGCGCGATCGACCTGGTGATTGAGATCGAAGCTCCGCCCTCGGTGGCGTCCGGCCTGCAGCGCATCGGGCGGGGCGGGCACCAGGCCGGCGCCGTGAGCCGCGGAATCATCTTCCCCAAGTACCGCGGTGATCTCCTGGCCTGCGCCGCCTCCACGCGCGCCATGCTGGACGGCCGCATTGAATCGGTGCGTTACCCGCGCCTGCCGCTCGACGTTCTGGCTCAGCAGATCGTGGCCATGGTCGCGGTGGACAATTGGCCGCTCGACGATCTTTGGGCGTTGCTGCGGAGGGCGGCGCCTTTCGCCCGCCTGAGCCGGGCCGTCTTCGAAGGCGTGCTCGACATGCTGGCCGGCCGCTATCCGTCCGACGAATTTGCCGAGCTGCGCCCGCGCCTCAATTGGGACCGCGCGGCCAACATGCTTTCGGCGAGGGCCGGCGCCCGGCATCTTGCCGTCACGAGCGGCGGCACGATCCCGGATCGCGGCCTCTACGGGGTTTTTCGCTCGAGCGGCGCGAAAGGGTCCGCGCGCGTCGGCGAGCTCGACGAAGAGATGGTCTTTGAAAGCCGCGTGGGCGAGACCTTCGTGCTGGGCGCTTCCACCTGGCGTATCGACGAGATCACGCACGACCGCGTGCTGGTAAGCCCGGCTCCGGGCGAGCCCGGCAAGATGCCTTTCTGGCACGGCGACTCCCTGGGCCGCCCGCTCGAGTTCGGCCAGGCCATCGGCGAACTCGTCCGCAACCTGCGGGAGATGCCGGTGCCGGCCGCCGTCACGCGCCTCGTGCGCAACCATGGTCTGAACGAATCGGCAGCCGAGAACCTGCTCGCTTATCTCGCCGAACAAGCCGCGGCCACTGCAGGCGCGGTTCCTGACGACCAGACCGTCATCATCGAGCGCTGCCGTGATGAGATGGGCGACTGGCGCGTTTGCGTTCTTTCACCGTTCGGCAGTCGTGTGCATCTGCCGTGGTGCATGGCGGCCACGGCGCGCGTCTGCGCCGCCGGGCACGGGGAAGAGCCGGACGTGGAGACGCTGTGGACAGATGACGGCTTCGTGATGCGCTTTCCGGACACCGATCAGCCGCCCGAGACTTCGCTGCTCGTGCCCGATCCAGCCGAGGTTGAATCGCTGGTGGTCCATCAGCTCGGCCGGAGCGCCGTGTTTGCGGCCCGATTCCGTGAAGCCGCGGCGCGCGCCCTCCTGCTGCCGCGGCGCCGCCCGGGCACACGCTCGCCTCTGTGGCAGCAGCGCAAGAAGGCGGCGGACCTGCTGGCCGTGGCGGCGCGCTTCCCTTCGTTTCCGCTGCTGCTCGAAGCCTATCGCGAGTGCCTGCACGACGAATTCGACATGCCCGGCCTGACCGCGACGCTCGAGCGCATCCGCCAGGGATCGCTGCGCGTGGTGACGGTGGATTCCGAGTCGCCTTCGCCGTTCGCCGGATCGCTGATGTTCGGCTATGTCGCCAATTTCATCTACGACGGCGACGCGCCCCTTGCCGAGCGCCGCGCGCAGGCGCTCACGATCGATCAAGCCCGGCTGCGCGAACTGCTCGGCGACCTCGATCTGCGTGAGATTCTCGATCCCGGCGCAGTGGAGGAAGTCGAACGTGAGCTGCAGCGCCTGGACGAGCATCGCCGCGCGCGCTCCGCCGATGGCGTGCACGATCTGCTGCTCGGCCTCGGCGACCTGACGCGAACCGAAATCGGGGCCCGTTGCGTGAGCCCGGCCGTGGCGGAGTCTGTCGAGGCCCTGGAGCATGCGCGTCGCGCTTTGCGCGTGCGCGTGGCCGGCGAGGTGCGGTACATCGCGGCCGAAGACGCCGCGCGCTATCGCGACGCGCTCGGAGCGCCGCTTCCGTCCGGCCTGCCGGAGGTCTTCCTGGGAAAGTCCGGCCAGCCGCTCGAGGACCTGGTGAGCCGCTACGCGCGAACCCATGGACCATTCACGGCGGGCGAGGCGGCGGGCCGCCTGGGTGCGGCCAAGCCGGCCGTCGAAGCTGTGTTGAAGAGCCTGGCCGCGCGCGGCCGAGTGCTCGAAGGCGCGTTTCGCCCCGCCGGGCCGATCCTTGATGCCCATGAGTGGTGCGACGCCGAAGCGCTTCGCCGCATCCGTCACCGGTCGCTCGCCGTTCTGCGCCGGCAGATCGAGCCTGTGGAGCCCCGGACGTTCGCGCGCTTCCTCACACATTGGCAAGGCGTCGTGAAGCCGCGCTCCGGCCTCGACGCGCTGCTCGACGGCATCGACAGTCTCGAAGGCGCCCCGCTCGTGGCGTCCGTGCTGGAGTCTGAAATCCTGCCGGCGCGCATTCGCAACTATCGGCCGGATGATTTGGACGCGGTGCTGGCGGCGGGGGAGGTCGTGTGGTGCGGCCTCGAGGCGGTCGGGGACCGCGACGGCCGCGTGGCGCTGTACCTGGCCGATCATCTGGCGTTGTTGCACAGGACTCGGGACGCGGAACAACGAATTACGAATCCCGACGCCCGACTCCCGACATCCGACTCGCGTACCCTGGCGATCCTCAACTTCCTGCTCCAGAACGGCGCCTCGTTCTTTCCGGCGATCCATCAGGCGGCAGGCGGCGGGTATCCAGGTGAGACGATCGACGCGTTGTGGGGCCTGGTCTGGCAAGGCGCAGTCTCGAACGATTCTTTTGGCGCGTTGCGCGCCTTCGTGGACCGTTCGCGGCCCCGAAGAAGTCCGCCGGCCGCGCTTCCTTTCCGGTCGCGACAGGCCAGCCACGCAGGGAACAAAGTGCCGGCGCGCGCGCAAGGCCGCTGGACGCTGGTCGAGTCGCGACTGGCCGCCGCCGCGACCGTATCGGCAACCGAGCGCGCAAGTGCGCTGGCCCGCGCGCTGTTGCGGCGCTATGGCGTGCTGGTGCGTGAAGCGGCGGGAGCGGAGAATGTCGCGGGGGGCTTCAGCGCCGTCTACCCCGTGCTGAAGGTCATGGAGGAGAGCGCGCGGGCGCGGCGCGGTATGTTCGTGGCCGGACTCGGGGCCACGCAGTTTGCCGAGCCCGCCGCACTCGAACTTCTGCGCTCGCTCGCCGACGAGCCGGAGTCCGCCGAAGTGATCGAACTTGCCGCCACCGATCCGGCGAATCCGTGGGGCGCACTGTTGGGGTGGCCGGAGACCGGCGCCGCCCTCACGCGCACCGCGGGCGCCAGCGTGATGCTGGTGAACGGGGCGCTCGCTCTTTACCGCCGCGCCGGGAATCCCGAGGTTCAGGCGTTCCTGCCGGAAGCCGAACCCGCTCGCTCCCGGACGGCTCGGGCCGTGGCCGCAGGCCTCGTGCGCCGTGCTCAGCTCGAGCACGCACAGGCCGTCGCGGAACGCGAGCGGGGCCTGCAACGTGACCACCGGCGCGGGCTGCTGATCAGTAGGATCAACGGCGAGGCCGCGCCTGCGCACCCGCTGTCGCGTTTTCTGGAAGAGGCGGGCTTCGCTCTGGGAGCGCTCGGTTATCACTGGCCCCGCCGGGTTTCTAGAACTGAACCCGAGGACGCTCCGAAGCTCGCGTGAAGGCGTGCGGCCTTGCGGTCGGTGGCCGGCGGGGCCGATGATATAGTCCAGAAGATGGCCGAATCCGCTCACTCACGGGACCGCTCGGGCGTCCTGCTGCTCGCTCACGGAGCGCCCGACCGCCTCGAGGACATTCCGGCGTTTCTGCTCAGCCTGCGCAACGGGCGGCCATTGCCGCCGCGAGCCGTGGAAGAGATCACGGAGCGTTACCGGCTCATCAGTAGGCAGTCCGGGGAGCGGGCCGGAGAAGCGTCGCCGCTCACCCGGCTGACCACCCGGCAGGCCGAGGCGCTTCGCGAACGCCTGGGGCGGCCGGTGTACGTGGGAATGCGCAATTGGAAGCCGTACATTGCGCAAGCCGTGCGGCAGGCGGCCGCAGACGGCATCGACGAGTTGACGGCCGTGTGCCTGGCGCCGCAGAATTCGCGCACGAGCGTGGGCCAGTATCGACTGGCCTTCGAGGAAGCGCGCCAGAAGCTCGCGCCCGAAATGAGGGTCGCCTTTATCGAAAGCTGGCACGATCACGCGGGATTGATCGCTGCCTATGGCGCGCGGCTCGAGACTGCGATCAGCCGCGCACAGGCCGAAGCCGGCGGGGCGGCGCCCGTCATCTTTACGGCGCACAGTGTTCCCGAGCGCACCATTCGCGAGGGTGATCCTTATGAGCGGCAGGTGCGGGAAACGGCGCGTCTGGTGGCGGAATCGCTCGGCATCGACGATACGCGCTGGAGCGTGGCTTTCCAAAGCCAGGGCATGACCCCGGAGCCTTGGATCGGTCCCAAGGTTGAATCCGAGATCGATCGCTGGAGCGGCGCGGGCCACCGGAATATCGTGGTGGCTCCGGTCGGGTTCGTGTGCGATCACGTCGAGGTCCTTTACGACATCGACATCGCGTTTCGCGAGTACGCGGCGAAGAGAGGCGCTTCGATTTCACGTCCTGAGTCGCTGAATGACAGCCCGTTGTTCATCGAAGCTCTGGCGAACCTTGTGAATTGCAGATGCGAACCGGACCGGAAACCATGACGATTGAGGATCGACCGCGGCGCATCCTGATTGTCGGAGGCGGTATCGCAGGCCTCACGGCTGCGTACCGGCTTGGCCAGGCGCGGCGTCGCGGCCTGCCGGTTGACGAACTGCTGCTCGAGGCCGGCGATCGTCTGGGCGGCGTTATTCGAACGGATCAGGCCGAGGGCTGCGTGATTGAGGCCGGGCCCGACAGCTTCCTGCGCGAGAAGCCGGCGGCGGCGGCGCTCGCCCGTGAATTGGGGCTTGGCGATTCCCTGATGGGCTCGAATGATGCCGGCGGGCGCCGTACCTGCATCCTTCGTCGAGGCCGATTGGAGCCGCTGCCGGACGGGATGATGCTGATGGTTCCCGCGCGTCTCGCACCGGTACTCAAGTCACCGCTCATTCCATGGTGCAGCAAATGGACCATAGTGCGCGAGTGGCTTACCGGCCGCGCACCCGGCGGTCCGCCATCGGGCGAGGATGAGTCTGTCTCAAGCTTCGTGACGCGGCACTTCGGCGCCGGGATGCTCGGGACCATCGTCGAGCCGCTGCTTGCGGGAGTCTACGGCGGTGATTCATCCCAGCTGAGCGCTCGATCGGTGCTCGGTCGCTTCGAGGACATGGAGAGAAGGCACGGCAGCCTGATACGAGCCGCGCGCGCAATGCGCAACAAGACCGCGGTCTCCGCGAGTCCCGAGCCGATCTTCATAACTCTCGGTGAAGGCCTGGGCAGCCTGGTGGCCGCCCTTGCCCGCGAGATCGAGCCGGAGCGCGTAGAACTGGGGCGGCGCGTGGCGAGGATCGAACGCGCGGGGAGCGACGCAGAAGCTCCGGGCTATCGCCTGATGCTCGAAGACGGATCCGTTCGTGAGGCCGATCGGGTGATTCTTGCGACTCCGGCCTGGGCAAGCGCGGCGCTCGTCGAGCCGCTCGACGCTGAGCTCGGTGACGAGCTTGCCGCGATCCCTTATAGCTCCGCGGTCCTCGTGGCTCTGGTCTACCCCGGTGCCGTGCGATCGCGGCTTCCGCAGGGATTCGGCTTCCTCGTTCCTCGCGCTGAAGGGCGTCGGCTGCTGGCCTGCACCTTCGTGCACCAGAAGTTTCAACATCGGGCGCCCCCTGACCGCGCTCTCGTGCGCTGTTTTCTCGGAGGCGCCCGGGACACCCAGGTCATGGCTGATGACGATGCCGTCCTGCGCACAGCACGCGAGGAACTCGACTCCATCCTCGGGGTGCGCGACGAACCGCTGTTCGCGCGCGTTTACCGCTGGCCGCGCTCCATGGCCCAGTACATGGTCGGGCACGATCGGCGCATGGAAATAATCCGTGAACACCTGCAGCGCCTCCCGGGAATCTACCTTGCCGGAAACGCCTACTCGGGAATCGGCATTCCTGACGTAATTCGCACCGGCGAGGCGGCGGCTCGCGAAGGTACTGGGGACCTGGTTCCGGAGAGGGTCGAGGTTCGATGACGAAGTCCCACGCCCACGCCGCAACACCTGTGACGCGCGCTGGCGCCTGGCATGATTCCCGGTTTCTCAGGGCCTGCCGTCGCGAGCCGGTCGACGCCACGCCCGTCTGGCTGATGCGCCAGGCCGGCCGCTACATGAAGGAATATCGCGAACTGCGCGCGCGTGTACCCTTCCTCGAATTGTGCAAGAGCCCCGATCTGGTCGCGGAGGTCACAGTGAGCGCCGCCGAAAAGCTGGGCGTAGATGCGGCCATCCTGTTCGCCGACCTGCTGCTGATTGTGGAGCCGCTGGGCTTCGATCTCGAGTACGAGAAGGGTGAAGGGCCGCAGGTGCGGCCGGTGATTCGCCGCGCCGCCGACGTGGATGGCCTGCGCGACGTGGAGCCCGGAGCGCTCGGTTATGTTTTCGAAGGCATCCGCCGCACTCGCGCCGCGTTGCGGCCCGAGTTGCCGCTGCTCGGTTTCGCCGCCGCGCCCTTCACACTCGCGTCGTACCTGATCGAAGGCGGTGGTTCGCGCAGCTACACCCGCACCAAGGCGTTCATGTATTCGGACGCCGGCGCCTGGCGCGCTCTAATGGAGCATCTGGCGCGAAACCTGGCTGGCTACGTTCAGGGGCAGATCGAAGCCGGCGTGCAGGCGATCCAGATCTTTGATACCTGGGTCGGCTGCCTCGGTCCCGCCGACTATCGCGAGTTCGTGCTGCCGTGGAGCCGGGCGCTCGTTGAGGCCCTGCCGCCCGAGGTCCCCCTGATTCACTTCGGCACCGGCACCGGAATGCTGCTCGAAGCCATGCGCGAAGCAGGCGGAAGCGTGATGGGCCTGGACTTCCACGTGGAGCTCGACGACGCCTGGCGACGCGTTGGTTACGATGCCGCCGTGCAGGGCAATCTTGACCCCAGCGTTCTTTTCGCCACGCCGGCCGCGATCCGGTCGCGGGTCGAGCGTATTCTTCATCAAGCCGGCGGACGGCCCGGTCACATCTTCAACCTTGGTCACGGCATTCTGCCCGATACTCCCTACGACAACGTGACGGCGCTCGTGGAAATGGTCCGCGAGCTGAGCGGCAAGTCGGTCGACGCTTGACGATTGAGATCGCGCGTGGAACTTCAGGATTCGACGCGTGCTTAACTCCTCACTCAAAGCAGAATCGGCGGATTGAGCAGTTCAGCAAATTGAGAAGAAGCAAGGCAAATAAGGAGAACCGATGCGAAGACCGGCGCTCTTTCTGATGATCCTGGCTGTGGCTTTGCCCGCAGCCGCGCAAGACGGCGGGCTGTTCAACCTGGACGGCCTTGCAGAACCTCACGATTACGTCCAGCACCGATCCTCCAGCTATGATCGCACCGGCGGCAACGCCGACTATCGGGAGCTGCCTCCCGGCCAAACCTTGACCTTGCTCGACGCCGACGGCCCCGGCGAGGTTACGCACGTGTGGTTCACCATCGCCAGCCCGGAGATGTTTCACTTGAAGAAGCTGGTGCTGCGCATGTATTGGGATGGCGAGGCGACGCCCAGCGTGGAAGCGCCGGTCGGCGATTTCTTTGGACTCGGCCTCGGTGACTACTTCCTCTACCAGTCGCTGCCGCTCGCCGTGGGAGCCGACAACGCGCTCAATTCATTCTTTCCGATGCCGTTTGCAAAGCACGCTCTCATCACGGTCACAAACGAGGGCCGCCGGAAGGTGGACGCCTACTACTTCAACATCGATTACCGCGCTTACTCGCATGCGCTCCCGGCAGGCACGCTTTATTTTCACGCCCAGTATCGCCAGTGCGCGCCTTGCACCGCCATCCGGAGTGACGGCAAGAACCTTAAGGGCGAAAATAACTACCTCTGGGTTGAGGCGCAGGGCCGCGGACACTTCGCCGGCGTCACCATGTCGGTGCTCGAGAACGCGGACGGCTGGTGGGGCGAGGGCGACGACATGTTTTTCGTCGACGGCGAGCAATTGCCTTCCATCAACGGCACCGGCACCGAGGACTACTTCCTGGGCGCCTGGGATTTCGGCGGCAAGCCGTTTGCGTACGAGCTATTCGGCGCGCCGCAGGTCGGCCCGGAGCGCGCCGGCTCACGCTGGAGCGTCTATCGATTCCATCTCGACTCGCCGATCCCGTTCACCAAATCGTTGCGCGCGACCATCGAGCACGGTCACGCCGACGACCGCGCAGACAACTATTACTCGGTCGCCTACTGGTATCAAACGGAACCCCACGCGGCTTTCCCGCCGCTGCCGCCGGTGGAGGATCGCGTGCCGAAGCTGCACCCGAGTGTAAGGTAAGAACGCGGAGGTGCACGCGGGCGCTCGCGAGAATCGCGCGAAAGCACCAGGCGCCGCGCCGTCCCTGACGCGCGCAAAGGCAATCAGCAGGCCGGTCGTTCCCGACATATCTCCTTGTGGAAGCGGGCGCAATCGCGCGGGCCCCCGCCTGGAAATGGTTGAGCCTAATGTTGACTTTGGCATCCGAATAAAGTACAAGAATATGCAAGGGGGGGGCGGCGGGTCATCCGTCGTCGGGGGGTAATTCCATCATCTCAAATCGCGTATGCTGATGACCCCGCCTGGAAATCAGCCGACGGTAACGCCGGCTCCGGAGTATTAAGCTTTCGCACTCTGCAGAGAGTGTCTTGAATTCTCATAGGAACCGCTTCATCCCGAGCGGCGTGGACAGGATTCACCACGCCGCCCCGAGCTGCGCGGGCCCAGGCCGCTGTACGGGAGAACCTATGCAACCGGAGGGTGTCATGAAGAGTCTCGGACGGCGGAGTTGGGCGCATCTCTACGTGGTGGTGGCGTTGCTTTGGACGCTGGCCGGCGCAGCAGCCCAGGCTCCGAACCCCGTTCCGAGCGTCACGGCGCCCCTGGCACCCGCCAGTGTGAGACCGCGCTCCGAGAAGTTCAAGCTGACGATCAACGGATCCGGATTCGTCTCGGGAGCAACCGTTTACTGGAACCAACTTCCCTTGAGAACAACGTTTGTCAGCGCGACGCAGGTAACCGCGCAAGTTGGCGCCGGCTATATCGCGAGGAAGGGCACGGTCTCCGTGACCGTGGTCAATCCCGCGCCCGGTGGTGGCGCTTCAAACGTCGCCTTCTTTCAGATCGCGCAACCCTCCAGCGCCGCCGCCTTCAGCGGCTCAACCGCCCCCACGGGTTCGAGCCCACTTGCCGTGATCTCGGCGGAACTGAACGGGGATCGACAACAGGACCTCGCAGTGGCAAACCAACAGGACAGCACGGTTTCCATTCTGCTCGGAAATGGCGACGGAACCTTTCAGGCGCAGGTCACTTATGCCACCGGCCAAGGTCCCGATGATGTCCTCGTCGGTGACTTCAATGGGGACGGCAAGCTGGATCTGGCGGTGGCGAACAACGCCGCCGACACCATCTCCATACTCCTCGGCAACGGTGACGGAACCTTTCAGACCCACGTGGACTACGCCACCGGCTTGGCGCCTGTGCGCGTGGTAACGGGGGACTTCAACGGCGATGGCGTCCTCGATCTGGCAGTGTCGAACGAGCAGGCGAATACAGTCTCGGTCCTGCTCGGCAACGGGGATGGCACTTTTCAGACGCATGTGGATTACGGCGTCGGAGAGCAACCTACAGGCCTGGCGATTGCCGACTTCAACGGTGACGACGTGCTGGACCTCGCGGTCGCCAACTTCACGAGCAACACCGTCTCGCTGCTGGCCGGCAACGGCGACGGCACTTTCCAATCGCCGGTGGACTTCGCCACGGCCACCGGACCCGTCAGCCTGGTGGCCGCGGACTTCAATGGCGACGGATTGCCAGATCTCGTGGTAGCGGAACTCATCGCATCACAGGTTTCGTTCCTGCCCGGCAAAGGCAACAATACGTTCGGCGCGCGGGTCGACTACAACACGGGCTTGTACCCCGAGTCCGTCGTGGCCGGAGTCTTCAACAACGAAGGCGTACTGGACCTGGCCTTGCCCACGGATGACGCCCTCGGCAGCGTTTCTGTTCTACTGGGGGAGGGCGACGGAGCGTTTCAAAAGTCCACCGACTCTCCGGCCGGCTTGCTTCCCGTGAGCATTACCACCGGGGACTTCAATAACGATGGGCGCCTCGACGTGGCCACCGCAGATGAGAATTCAAATTCCGCCTCCGCGCTCCTTGAGACCACGGCGCTGCTTTCTCCCACGAATCTCGTCTTCACCAGTCAAACCCTCGGCACCACCAGCACCGCACAGAGCTTGACCCTGACCAACGTCAGCTATCAGACCTTGAGCATTTCAAGCATCAGTACGGCCGCCCCGTTTGCCGAGACCGACGATTGCGGGGATTCGCTGGCGGGTCTCGCGAGTTGTACCATGAGCGTGACCTTTAGGCCAACTGTGCCCGGCACTTCTAACGGAACCGTGAGCGTAAGCGACGGCGCCGTGGGGAGCCCGCAGGTGGCCAGCTTGACGGGCACAGGCACTGGTCCCGTGGCCAGCTTCAACCCCAGCTCGGTCAATTTCGGCAACGTCAATGTGGGATCACAGAGTTCGCCGGAGACCGTGACGCTCAGCAACACCGGCAACGCCACGCTGAACATTGCCTCGGTCACTGTGAGCGGGGATTTCATGGTGCTCAACCTTTGCCAGTCCACACTCGCCGCCGGGAAGAGTTGCTCCATAGACCTCTTCTTCAAGCCCGCCACGGGCGGTACGCTGACGGGCACACTGACCGTGACCGACAATGCCCTGGGCAGCCCCCAAACGGTGGGTTTGACGGGCGTGGGTTTGACCCCCCAAGTCAGCCTCAGTCCCACCAGCCTCAACTTCGGCGACCAGCTCATCAACACGGTGAGCGCACCTCAACCCGTCACGCTGCTCAACACGGGCACGGCGCCGCTCAATATCAGCCGGATTGTCGCGAGCGGGAGCTTCGGCGAAACCAATAACTGCGGCAGCGTGGTCAATTCGGGGGCCAGTTGCACGATCAACGTCACCTTCGCGCCGGCCGGTCAGGGCACGCGCAATGGAACGGTCAATGTCTATGACAACGCGACCGGCAGTCCGCAAAGCGTGGCCTGCACCGGGTCGGGCACCATCGTGCAGCTTCTGCCTTCCAGCCTCAACTTTGGCACCGTGAACATCGGCACGACCAGTGCGCCCCAGGCGGTAACCTTGAAGAACTTCGGTTCGGGATCTTTGAGTATTACGTCGGTCAACATCACGGGCAGCAACTCGGGCGATTTTTCGCAGACCAACAATTGCGGAAAAAGGGTGGCCGCCGGAGCGACATGTACTTTCAGCGTGACCTTCACACCCCAAGCCACAGGGTCGCTCACGGCGTCGCTTTCGGTCTCCGACAGCGGCGGCGGCAGTCCGCAGACGGTCGCACTGTCGGGAACTGGCAACTGACCTTTCCGCAGTCCGTGCGCGCGCTTTCCTACGGTTCACCTTGATCAAGTTCGGTGGTAACTCAAGAGTAATAGATCGGGTCACCATAATATTCGATTTCTCCACATCAGCGTCCTCAAAAGGTTACGCGGCATAAAGTCCTCCGCGTGCACGGGCATCGGGCGTTTAACTCTAAACGGCTGATTCAGTGCTTCTGCTTCGACGGCTCAGGCGCGAATCTTCTTTGGCATTGCGCATGCTCCCCGGTACCACTCCGTGGCAAAGTGGCGCCACATGGGGAGCCGTCCATGAAAAGCTGTAACCCGCTCAAGCTCAAACTCCTTGTTCTTTTGCTGACCGCCTGGACATGGATCGCAGCGCCCGTTCACGGACAAAACAGTCCCGTGCCGCAGATCGATCTGCCGCTGGTGCCTGCGAGTGCTGAGCCCGGGGGCCCGGCCTTCACGTTAACCGTGAACGGCGCCGGCTTTGTCTCCGGATCCGCCGTTTACTGGAATGGCAACTCGCGCACCACGACATTCGTCAGCAGCATGCAGCTCACGGCGCTGATCAACGCGGCCGACATTGCCACCGCCGGCACCGCCTCGGTCACCGTCATGAATCCGGCGCCCGGTGGCGGCTACTCCGACGTCGCCTTCTTCGAGGTCACCAATCCGGCCAGCACGGTCTCATTGACTGGCGTCACCAGTTCCACCGGCAACAGCCCGACCTCGGTCGTCGTCGCTCAGTTCAACGGCGACGGCTTTCAGGATCTGGCCGTCACCAACGAGGCGGACAATACCGTCTCCATCCTGCTTGGCAACGGTAACGGCACGTTTCAGCCTCACGTCGACTATGCCACCGGCTACGGCCCAGAGGATGTGTCCGTAGGCGACTTCAACCACGACGGCGTTCTCGACCTGGCCGTGGTCAATGGCGGTGAGAACCTTTCCGGCCAACCCGCGAATTCGGTTTCCATCCTGCTCGGTAACGGCGACGGCACCTTCCAGGCTCACGTCGATTATCCCACCGGCCAGTTCCCCTTCCGGGTAGCCGTGGGCGACTTCAATGGCGACGGCAACCTCGACCTGGCGATCGTCGCTGAGTATGACAACGCCGTCTCCATCCTGCTCGGCAACGGCGACGGCACTTTCCAGCCCGAGATCGAATACGGCGTCAGCGCCCAGCCCACGTCGATCGTGGTCTCCGACTTCAATGGCGACGGCATTCTCGACCTGGCGGTCGCCAACTTCGTTGCCCACAGTGTCTCCATCCTGCTTGGCAACGGCGACGGTACCTTCCAGCCCGCTTCCGACTATAACGCCACTGAGAACCCCGCTTCGCTCGCCGCCGCCGACTTCAACGGTGACGGCATTCCGGACCTGGCCGTGGCCGATTTCGGTTCGGCAGCCGTCTCCATCCTCATCGGTAACGGCGACGGTACTTTCCAGAATCAGGTGCGCTACGCCACCGGCACTTATCCCGAAGGGGTTGCGGTCGGCGACTTCAACGGCGACGGCATCCTGGACCTGGCCTTACCTAATGACAACGACCTCGGCAGCATTTCGGTGCTGCTCGGCACCACCAACGAGACTTTCCAGAGCGCTTTGAGCTTTCCCGGCGGCCTGCTGCCCGTCTCTGTCGCCGCTGCCGATTTTAACGACGACGGCATGTTGGACGCCGTCACCACGGATGTGAACAACAACGCCGTTTCGGTCATGCTCAGCACCACCCTGGCCTTCACCCCCACCAGCATCAACTTCGGCAGCGTCAACATCGGGGTCACCAGCAGCCCGCAGACCGTGACGCTGACAAATATCGGGACCAGTGCGCTGAGCCTTTCCAGCATCGCCACCGCCGCGCCCTACAACCAGACCAACAACACCTGCAGCGGCTCGCTGGGCGCCGGCGCCACTTGCAGGGTGAGTGTGACGTTCACGCCCACGGGCGCGGGGACCGCTCCCGGAGCGCTCACCATCACCGATGGCGCCATCGGCAGTCCGCAGATCGTGATGCTGAGCGGCAGCGGCAGCGGCCCCGTGGCGAGCTTCAGCCCCAGCAGTTTCAATTTCGGTAATCAGATCGTTGGTACGACTTCCACAGCTCAGATTGTGACCTTGACCAACACCGGGAACGCCACGCTGAACATAAGCAGCCTCACGGCCGCCGGCGCCTATGCCATCGCCAGCACTAACTGCGGATCCGCCCTGGCAGCATCTGCCAATTGCACCATCACGGTCACCTTCACACCTACACAGACTGGCACGCTGAACGGGGGCATCAGCCTGGCGGACAACGCTTATCAAAGCCCGCAAACCGTCCCGCTGACCGGCGTGGGCACCCAGGGGACCGCCATCCTTAACCCGACCAGCCTCACCTTTAACGTCCAGTTGTTGAATACCACCAGCGCTGCGCAGACGGTCACACTGACCAATGAGGGCACGGCGGTTCTTACCATCAACAGCGTGTCGAATCCAAACAGCTTCCTGCAAACGAACAATTGCGGCACCACGGTGGCCGTGGGCGGTAGTTGCACCTTCACTGTTACCTTTCACCCGGCGATGATTGGCAACCTGGGCGCAAGCTTCGTTATTTCAGACAACGGGGCCAACAGCCCGCAATCGATCAGCCTCTCGGGCACCGCCACCGAAGTCAGCCTGAATCCCACCAGCCTGAACTTCGGCAGCGTCAATCTGGGAACCAGCAGCTCGGCCATGACGGTAACCCTGACCAATGTCGGATCCAGCTCCATGAGTATTTCCCCGATCACGTTTGGCGGCGCCGATCCGGCCGATTTCGCGCAAACCAACACCTGCGGCTCAAGCGTGGGCGCGGGCGCAAGCTGTACGTTCAGCGTCACGTTTACGCCCGGTGGAGTAGGAACGCGGACCGCCACGCTGTCCATCACTGACACTGGGGGCGCCAGCCCGCAGACCGTCACTCTCTCGGGCACCGGGAACCCCACCAGCTCGGGTCCGGCGGCGCAGTTTGCGCCCAGCAGCGTGAACTTTGGCAACCAGAATTACAATACCAAGTCTCTGGCGCAGATCGTGACCGTGACCGACACGGGCGCCGCCAATCTGTCGATCGCGAGCGCCGGCACCACGATCAGCGACTATGCGGTGACCAACAACTGCCCGTCGACCATCACTCCGGGCGCCAACTGTACCTTCAGCATCACCTTCACGCCCGCGGCCGTCGGCACGCGCAACGGCGCGCTTACGGTCAGCGACAATGCTCCGGGCAGCCCCCAGAGTGTGCCACTAACGGGAATCGGCGTGGGCGCGGTCGCCGGCCTATCGCCCGCCAGCTTGACCTATGGCTTGCAGCTCGTGGGCACCAACAGCGCCTCGCAGGCCCTGACGTTGTCGAATACCGGCAACGCCACGCTCACCGTCAGCAAGCTGACCATCTCCACCAACTTCACCGAAACTGACAACTGC
>DASZIG010000123.1:0-20351 GCA_035949375.1 Terriglobia bacterium
CGCCGCCGAGCGCTGGGTGGCGGCGGTGAACTCAGACGGAGCCTACGGCGCCTGGAAGTACGCCCTTGCCAAGCGGCCCACCGAGGTCCCGAAGCTAATCAGTGAAGCGGCGAGTTCGCGAGCGGGTTGATGAATCTCCGAACTGCGGGAGACATGAACGCAAAACTGCTTGGACCAAAAGAGCAGGAGATTATGGATTTCCTACATCGGCGGATCTTCGACACCATCCTGCAGTCTCCAGCGGCATCTGACAGGCTCAGGCAGGGCGTCCGTTACACAATCATGCGAATGGAGCAGCGGGACGCCGCTGGCATGGTCCAGTGCTATTGGTCGGCAATCATTGCCACTGAACGAAGCATCGGCTTCGCTGCGCTCATGCGCCAAGAAGGGTTCGATCGTTTCGAAGAAGCTCTTGAGGAATTTCGCGTCCATTTCGATGAGGAATTCTTGCGGCGGCCATCGTTCAGGATCAAGCGTAAACGAGCGATCTGTAAGTGCGCGAGACCAACCCGACCGCACTCGGCGACCTGGATGTGTGAGGGGCGTGAGTCACTGAGGGGCGAACGTCGGGCAGCAGCGCGAACGAACAACAGCGAACAATTATGGCTGGGTGTTGCTTCATAGCTACGTACCGACCCTTGATCCAGACTGCTGGGCGCACAGCGATACGGCAGCACTGCTTGCCGCCCTTCATCGATGGATCATGCCGGCCCGAACCCGATCTCGAATCAGCATTCCCGTCAATCACCGCAACATGCCGGGCGGCCAATTTCGCCCCGCGGCTTCAAGAGGGCGACCGAGTGGCGTACTTGACCGTTAAGGGGAAATACTGCGGTGACATCGAGCGGGGATGGCGCCTGGTGGCCGTTCTTCGCATCAAGCATCGCTTCGTGTCTCACCGGAAGGCTGCCGATTTTGGTACCTGCAGCAGGGCTGTTCAATCCCGAGCAATTGTCTGGTTGACGGCAATCCGCCCCAGCCCTATGAACTGACGAACGGCAATCCGCCAGCTAAAATCAAAGAACGCATCAGGTCGGAATCGGATTTCGCTCACGCCATAAGGTGTTGGGAGCGGCTTTACCGTCAGCGAGTGAAGAAATGGCCGGTGTTTCTGGCCACCGAGGCGGAGTTTCTCGAATTGACCGATCCGCCGCGGTTGCGAGGGGCTGCAATCCGCGAAGTGTTCGGCAGGGTTCCGCGCACGCTCAATCCGCCAGCAGTGCCTTGTGACCGCCTCGAACTTCTGATACAACTTGCCACCGGGACGACGCGCCCGCAGCGCGTAAAGGGTGAGTTTCCGTCGTACGCTCCCGCCCTCGGCGCCGGGGATTGCTGCCCGCTTCTGGGTAGTGACTCAAGTTGAATTCTGCGCCGCTTTGGACCCCGCCGTGCTCTCCGGCGTCCGACCCTTCGCTGTGCAACAATGGGAGCATGATAATCCCCAAAAAGCTGCCCCGCGACTCGAACCAACGCGCCTTTGAGATCGTCCGCATATTGACCGGGGAGGTCGAGCCGGAAGCCCCAGAGCCGGGGCGGTCGCCACTGGCGGCGTACATGGCCGAGATCGGGCGCAAGGGCGGATTGAAGGGCGGGGCAGCAAGGGCCAAGGCACTCTCTGCGAAGGAACGTTCGGCGTCCGCTCGGAAGGCCGCCAAATCTCGTTGGTCAGGATGAAGCTCGTCCGATTAAACCGTGCGGCATTCTGCGCCATCACAGTCAAGAGTGATCTTGGTCACGCGGCAATGGTGGCCTTAACCCGCATAATAGCCATGAAGCGTTCGAGGGCAAAAAGTGGGAAAAATCTTCCGAAACGTGGGCTCGTATGTCGCCACTACTAAGAGTTGATTGCACTTACAGGGCGGCTAACGTTTCCGAATCGCGCGCATCTAAGTTGTTGATGGTCAGGGGTTTGCTTCGAACAGTGCCCGAGTGCGCAGCGCGAAACGAGCAGTGGCAAAAAAACTGCTTGACACTGTTCTGAAGGTTTACTTATGCTTAGCCATTGCTCAAAGAGACGACGGAGTTCAAAAGTGCCAACATCCCACGAGACATGCCTCACTCGGAGTGAGGTCGCGGAATACTTGTCCGCGTTCGAGGCTCAGTACGGCTTCACCAGTGCCGATTTCCTCCGGCATCCTGAGCTGCGGGAGAGCGTGCCAGAGGACGACTCCTTCATGTGGCAGGCTTACATCGACCACTACGGTGAGCTTAGGCGGATAAACGAAGAAATCCACAGGGATTATCTGGCTAGGCTATCTAGGAACGATTCCATCGAAGACGGAGATCGTTCCTACGACTTAGCCGCCTGACGATCACAGAGTGGACTTTCTTCAACACAAGAAGCTGGTTTCCGATAATCGCGCCCGCCTAGGACTGCCGGAGGACTGCACGGAGGCACTCGAACCCGAGTACCAATTTACAACCCGGTATTTCTGGACGTTCAGGTGGGTGTTCACGTTCCGGGACCGCAAATACTTACAACTCAGGGAGCACTACACCAAGAAGGCCGGTTTGATGCACAGCGAGAGGTCATTGATGGCCTTTCACTACGGGGCAATCGTTTCTGAGGGCGCGGATGGGCTGCCGACCTATAGGCCCGACGATCCCGTAGATATTCGGATCGACAACGTTCATGGCACCGGCGCACACCTTCATTACGGGACACCTCAACCCCACCACTATCAAGAAAGTGTAAAGGATTTGGATTTGGCGGGTCTGGAGATGATCACGTTTATAAAGGCGATTTTCAGGCACCGGAAATCGAGCCGGCCGATCCATGATGTGTTGCATTTCCGCCTGAGGCCACCTGAAGCCGCAGCACCCGCACCCGCCGCCGCACCGGAGGCGGCAGCGGCGGCACCTGAGGTTCAGCGCCCGCCAGAAACCTAAAATGCAAAGGTCATTCACAACATCGACCACACATTTTCTTCAAGAGGGAAGGGATAATCTTCGGAAAACGCTCCGGGTAGCGTTTCGAGCGGCAGTGGTGCACAATGTCAACAGAATTGTGATCTTCACGGCTACAGGCGAGGGAGTGTGCGCCGCCCTTGATGAATTCCTGCCGCGCCCCGAGTACAAAGAAATCGAGTTGATAGCCGTAACCTTTCCCTTGGGAAAGGTCTTCACGGACAAGGCTGGCAAGGAAACCAGAGTCGAAATTGCCTCTCGCGATGACAAAAGGTTCCGAGATGCAGGCATACCGATTGTCAGGGCCAACCTGCCTTTCGACCCTATACCATCTCCTCACCAAGATCGTGGACCACTGGCCCAAAGCCTCAGCTTGGTCGGAGACGCCCTCAACATGTTCGGAGGAAGTATGAGCCTTTGCGTCCAGGCTGTAATTCTGGCCTGCGACGCCGGGCACGTGGAACTGGGAGAGCACGTAATCTCGTTGACATCAGACACGGCGATACTGGTGCAGGCAACCAGCACCAGGAGAATGTTGCAGGAACTCATTATCAGGGAGATTCTCTGCAAGCCTGTCATTATGAGCATTTCGAAGAAGGAAACCTCAGAAGAAGTCCTACCAGGGTTAGAAACCGCCAAACCCCTCCGCAAGCGGTTGGCCCCAACAACCGAGTAGCCCAAATGGGTTCATAACCTTCGGCCATCTGCCCCATGGAATGCCGACGAAGGCGGTCGTACTAATGGCCGGCGCCGGTAGCGCGAGGCATGACAACGCGGAGCAAGAGGAGCCGAGATTCAAACGCCGCAAGCCCTTGAGATTGTAGGCGCAAGCAAGCCCAGGCAAAGGCAGCCGAACCCCCGGCAGGCGCCCTTTCACGGCGGTAACGCGGGCTCGAATTCCCGCCCCGGCCAGATTGGCGAGGGGTGGGTTTACCCATCCGTCTCAGTCGCCTGCCCTTTCTTGGCCTTTCAACTTCAGTTTGCTCTTGTTCTCGTCAAGGAAGGCTCGGAGGGCGGCGGCGGAATCAAGCAGGCGTGCCCACTGCTCAAAATATAGCGTAACTGGGAAGCGCCCGAGGCCGTAAACACTGACGCCGCCCTTTTCGCTCACCTTGAATTCGAGCGCGCCCCGCTTCTTGCCGACCGCCTGCGTTTCTAGCTCGGCGATGCGAGCGAGTAACTCTTCCTTCGTGGGTTCTGACATCAGAGCCTCCGGTTTGCGGTTAACCACGGACTCCAATTACGCGGGTTAACAGTTAGCTGCCATGAGGACCCGTCCGAATTCAGCTAACCATCCGGCGGAAAAGGATGGGCCTGGAAATGGCGGGGCGGGTTTGATCAGCCAGCGAGGCTCCTAGCGCCCCTACTCTTTGCTACGGCCCACCGCTTCTTCGCGAGAATGGACAGCTTCTTTCTGGCTTCATCCGTGAATCGCTTTTTGGTTCGACGCTCGGCTGAGTTGTGACCCGTTTGATGCCTGGGTTCGGCTTTCGACGAGAACCCCAGGGATCTTTTGCCTCCCATCACGGCCAGCGCCTGCCTAACGCTATCCTTGGCAGCCGTCAGCAGTTCCTGGGCCTCTGGGGTGATATCGATCCACTTCTCGACGACTGCGGACAGTAACGACTGAGCTTTCTTCAAATCTTTGGTGGCCTTCTTCGCCTTCATTAGTGCTCCCTTTAGTGCTGACTTTGATGAGCAGAGTTTTACCGGACACACCGGCAACGACCGTCCGGCTAGCTGCCCCGACTACAGACTAGCACATGCTTTGGTGGGTGGCCGCCACCGGCCCCTACTTGGCGGTGAGGAAACGTGGGACGTGAGCCAGGTATCTGTCGCTCCGGCCCCGGAGAAGGCCGGGTTCAAACTGTAGCGGAAACTGTAGCGAGTCCCTGCTTAGACACGTTAGTACCTGTTGGTTGCAATCGCCCTTAAGTCCAAGCAATACAAAGGGAGCCTAATGCAGCCAAAGCGCTCGGTAAGGTCTGCAAAACCTTTATGCGGCGGTTCGATTCCGCCCCGCGCCTCCAGCACCTTCCAGGAATCCTACTTGCCCTTGCCCTGGATCGAGAGCAACTCGACTTCAAAAACGAGCGTGGCGTTAGGCGCGATGTCGGGTCCGTGACCGGTCGAGCCGTAGGCGAGGTCCGGTGGGATGAAAAGTTGCCACTTCGATCCGACCGGCATCAGTTGAAGGGCCTCCGTCCACCCCTTGATCACTCCATTTACGGGGAATGTGACCGGTTGGCCGCGCTTGTAGGAGCTGTCAAATTCCGTGTGGTCAAGGAAAGCGCCTTTATAGTTGCACACCACGGAGTCGGTCGCGGTGGGTTTTGGCCCGGTGCCTGCTTTCAGGATTCTGTATTGTAGGCCGCTCGGCAGAGTGACCACGCCCTCTTCCTTCTTGTTGGCCGCCAGAAAGGCTGCGCCTTCTTTTTCGTTGGCCTGTCCGGCCTGTTGCATCTTCGCTTGCTGCCTCTGGCGCACCTCGGTCTCGAGCGCCATCAGGGCGGCCTTCGCTTCGTCGTCAGTCAGCAAGGTCTTGCCGCCCGCCATCCCGTCCTTTAAGCCCCTCAGCACGAGGTTCGGATCAACATCCACGGAATCCCGGTGCAGGTTATTCCCGATATTCAATCCGATGGCATAGCTGGCTTTGTCCTTCTGGGTCTTGAGCGCCAGAGGCGCCGCACTCTTTGCCGTGGCGGTCGCGCCTGTTTTGGCCGCAGGAGCTTTTTGAGCCTTTCCCGTGGATTGAGAACCGGGCGCCGGAGTCTGCTGCGCCTTTGCGCTCCCAAGCAACGTGAATCCAGCCACAAATACAATTGCAGTCGTTACGATGAATTTTTGCATTGAGGGATTTTATCACACTGCCGTCGCGGTAATTGGCGCTATACTTGATCGCCAATCGGGAAGCGAGAATCGAAATCCGGATTGGAAACAGAGGGGTGCGCCGATGTTATCTCCTGCTTTTTTAGGGGCCTCCGCCAGAAGAACGAGCGCCTTCGCAGCGTTGATCGTGGCTGTGGCCGTGTCCTCGTGGGGTCAGACTTCGATCACCACGTATCATTATGACAACTACCGAACCGGCTGGAATTCTCAGGAAAGCGTGCTGACTCCGGCCAACGTCGGCACTTCGTCTTTCGGGTTGCTGAAAACAGTAACCCTTAACGACCAGGTGGACGCCCAACCGCTCGTGGTCCCGAACGTCACGATCACCGCAGGCAAGTACCCGGGTCAGCACGATGTCGCGTACGTGGCAACTGAAGGCAACACCGTTTATGCGATCGATGTCCACAGCGGTGTGGTGCTGCTCAACCCGAATTTCGGCGCACCGGTATCGTACCCTTTGGGCTGCAGCAACAACGGTCCCAACGTGGGCATCAATTCTACGCCGGTCATTGACCCGACCAGCAGCACATTGTACGTGGTCGTTTACAGCGAGGGTAAAAGCGGCCCCGTCTACCAGATCCACGCGCTTGATCTCGGCAGCCTGACGGATAAGGTCACCCCGGAAACGGTAACCGGCTCCCACACGCTTACGAATGGAACCACTTATGACTTCAAAGCCAGGGTACAACGACAGAGGCCGGGCCTTCTTCTGGCAAACGGGAACGTTTACGCCGGCTTCGGCAGTTTTTGCGATCTTGAGGCCAACCTGTCGCGCGGCTGGCTGCTGGGCTGGCAGACAGGAACCCTGACACCGCTGCCCGCAAACCAGGTCCTCGATACGCTGGGGTCGTCGCCCAACACGTTTTTCCTCTCGTCGATATGGATGTCCGGCTACGCACCCGCCGCTGACGACTCCGGGAACATCGTCTTTGTTACCGGCAACTCAGATCCCTCCGGAACCACTTACAACGGGGTCAGCAACATCCAGGAGAGCGTGGTGAAGGTCTCGCCCGACTTGACGGCAGTAGTGGACCTGTTTACCCCCGATAATGTGGCGCAACTCGACGAGGGCGACACCGATTTCGGCTCCGGAGGCGCTCTGGTTTTGCCCGATCAGCCGGGACAGATACCGCATCTGGCTGTGGCTGCGGGAAAGGACGCAGCCATGTACCTGATGAATGAGGATGACCTGGGCGGCTTCTCCCCGATGAAGAATAACGTTCTGGGAAGCTACTACGTGGGTGGATGCTGGTGCGGTCAGTCTTATTTCGTCGATCCGAGCGACGGGCTGCCGCGCGTGGTTTCAAGTGGCGGCGGCACGATCGGGGTGTGGAGGCTTCAGACCTCTCCGTCGCCGGCGCTCATCAAGGTAAGCTCTTCGACTTCCATCGAGCTAGGTCCGCAGAATCCGGGCTTTTTCACGACGATCTCCTCGAATGGCACGGCCAACCCGATTATCTGGGCGTTGTCTCATCCGGCTAATTCCAACCCGGCGCCGGTCTATCTGTATGCTTTCAACCCTGACCAGGGAGGGAGCACGCTGAAGCCGGTCTTCCAGAGCACCGCCGGCAACTGGCCGAATGTGGGGGGTAACTCGAATCTTGTTCCCGTGGTTGCCAACGGCCAAGTGTTCGTCGCCAGCAATAAACAGTTGCGAATCTTCGGCCTCAAGAATCAGAAGTGAAACCCTAAAGCGCGGGCGGCGACACGGTTGGCCGTTTGTCGCCGCCTCGTCCAGGAGCGCGGCGTCGCTTCCGCATACGTTACTGGCCCGGTGGCGGCCTGAACTGACGCTGACTTCAACGTGCCGTACCCTTAGGGTTTAGCGACCATGACTTCCGTCGCTTTAATCACGACGGTGACCGAATCGCCCTTCTTGAGGCTCAACTCGTCGGCGCTCCGTCGCGTGATCACGGACTCGATGATGTTCTCACCGACCTGAATCGTAACGTGCGCCATGACCGTACCGAGAACGATGTCGGTGATTTCCCCTCTTAGTTGGTTGCGGGCACTGACTGCCATATCCCCTCCTGCGATGCGGTCCTTATCAAAACCAAAGCACAGGGATCGATGAAATCCCAAACACCGATAGTACGTCGGCCTGGGTGATGCTGGCTGCCTGCGAATCGAAGATCGTTTCGGGGGTTGCTTCCACGCCTGGCGGCTCGCCAGACCGGCAGGATGCCAGGTTCCGTCGGCGATGACCGCGAACTCGCAGATGGCTGGTCCATCCGCGCCGAGGCCCGGCCATTTCAGGCACCCACCGACCCAGATACCGGATTGAACCGTCTAAACTCGTGGTATGCTGCCGTATCGTTTCGTTATTGTCCGCTGCAAATTGAGGGCCCCCAGGGCGTAGATCCTCGAAGCTCTGGTCGCCTCGCCGCCCGTGGAGGACCGCATGTCTACCATCAGTACCCGCGAGGGAGTTCTAGCTGTTTCGGCCCTTTCCGCCGGGCGAATCTCACCAGGGTCTCCGCAGCAACGTGACGCACTCCTTTCACGTGCAACTCACGGGAAGGGCCGTGCCGCAGTCCTGATGATCATAACCTGGGCCTCCATCCTCAGCGTTGGTCAAGCCCAGGAAATCACGGTACAGAATGAAACGAGCGCACCCGTCAGGATCACATCAGGTGAAATTGCCGCCTTACCTCATCAGAAGGTATCGGTCGACGACCATGGGAAAACCATCGTCTTTGAAGGGGTTCCGCTCCGCCTGGTGTTGGAAAAGGCGGGGGTAGCCTTCGGCGAAGACCTGCGCGGCAAGCGGCTTTCAACCTGTCTTCTGGTCGAGGCGGCGGACGGTTACAAAGTGGTGTTCGCTTTACCGGAGCTGGACCCAGCCTTCACAGACCGAGTCATCCTTCTGGCGGACCGGGCCGATGGTCATGAGCTCGACAAGCAGGCAGGTCCCTTTCGTATCGTCGTTCCTGGCGAGAAGAGAATGGCCCGATGGGCACGACAAGTGATCGCGCTCAAAGTTGTACAGGTCCAATAGACAGTCCTCCCCTGAGATTTCAACCACTGGCCCCGACCCGCACCTAATTGTGTAATACTTAGCAGCGCGCCTTCGCCGCAAACGGGCAACGGTTCGGCCTGGACTGGAACAAACTGGTCAGATCAATGCCGTCGAGTGGCGGGGATTTGGGAATAGACCTCTCGAAATGAGGGAAGCAACCCGGCTGGACTAAAGGTCATTCAGGATACCTGCTTCGGCACATAGGAACCTGGGTCTTGCGCTTCGGGACTCGGCCATGGCCGTGAATCACAACGAATCTGGGGGGAAGTTGACAATGACGGAACTCTGCCGCACACGTCTCACGCTTTTGGTAACGCTTGGGCTTTCCTTGCTGGCGGCCCCTGCCTTCGGCCAGCATCGCCCGCAAAACCAGACCGACAGCCCGGGCCAGAACCAGCCGTGGATGAACACGAGCCTGTCGCCCGACGAGCGCGCCGAGATGGTGCTCAAGGAAATGACCCTCGATGAGAAGATCGATCTCGTGCACGGGGAGGGCATGCCGGGTTGGGGAAAGCCCAAGCCCAACGCTTACCTGGGGAATGGCGGCGCTGGATTTGTGCTGGGCGTGGAGCGGCTTGGCATCCCGATGATCCAGATCAGCGATGCCGCTTACGGGGTGCGGAGCAGCGCCCAGAATGGCCGCTATTCGACTGCCCTGCCATCGAACATAGCGGCGGCGGCAAGCTGGGACCCGCAGGCTGCCTGCGAATACGGCGCGCTGATCGGGCGCGAGCTGCGCGCCCAAGGCTACAACATGACGCTCGGCGGCGGCGTGAACCTGACCCGCGAACCCCGCAACGGCCGCACGTTCGAGTACCAGGGTGAAGACCCGGTGCTTGCGGGCACTCTCGTCGGCAACCGGATCAAATGCGAGCAGGCCCAGCACGTGATCGGCGATATCAAGCACTACGCGCTGAACGACCAGGAAAGCGGCCGCAACGAAGTAAATGTGATCGTCGGTGAGCGGGCGATGCGCGAGAGCGACGTCCTGGCATTCCAAATCGGCATCGGCATCGGACACCCCGGAGCGGTTATGTGCTCCTACAACGGCGTCAATGGCGACTTCGCCTGCGAGAACAAGCACCTGTTGACCGATATTCTCAAAGGCGATTGGAACTTCAAGGGATTCGTGGTGTCCGATTGGGGTGGAACGCACTCGACGGTGAAAGCGTCGGCCGCTGGCCTCGACAATGAAGAGCCGGAGGACGATTTCTTCGGCGAAAAGCTCAAGGAAGCCGTGCAGGCAGGCCAGGTGCCGCAGGCCGAGCTCGATGACCATGTACGCCGCATCCTGCGCTCCGAATTTTCGAGCGGACTTGTTGACTACCCGGCCGCAAAGGGAGTGGTGGACGTCGAAGGCGGCTTCGAGATCGCCCGCAAGATCGCGGAGCAGAGCGCGGTCCTGCTTAAGAACGCCAATAACGTCCTGCCGCTCGATCACACCAGGCTGCGATCGATCGCGGTGATCGGCCCCCATGCGGACACGAGCATGATCTCCGGCGGCGGATCGGCACAGGTCGATCCGCCTGGACGTCCGCCATCAAAATGGCTGGAGCACGTATGGTTCCCCACGTCGCCACTGAAGGCGGTGAGCGCCAAGGTCCCCGGCGTGAGCGTGGACTTTGATTCGGGCGCCGACCCGGCCTCGGCAGTGGCCTTAGCACAGAAGGCTGACGTGGCGCTGGTTTTCGCTTATCAGTGGGCGAGTGAGGGAATGGATGAGCCGAACCTCTCGCTGCCTGACAACCAGGACGCGCTGATCGAGCAAGTGGCGGCGGCGAATCCGCGGACCGTGGTGGTGCTCGAGAGCGGCAACCCCGTGACCATGCCCTGGATCGACAAGGTGAGCGGCGTTGTGGAGGCGTGGTATGCCGGCAGCAAGGGAGCGGACGCGGTCGCCAACGTCCTGTTCGGCGACGTGAACCCGAGCGCCAAGCTGCCGATCACTTTTCCCCTGAGCGAGGCTGATCTGCCACATCCTCAGCTCGTGGCGCCGCCCCGCACGCCGAGGGGGAGGGGGCCTTTGACCGCGCCCACCTTCAGCGTGACCTATGACGAGGGATTGAAGGTGGGCTACAAGTGGTACGACGTGGAGAACAAGCCGGTGCTGTTCCCGTTCGGCTTCGGCCTCGCGTACACGACCTACGCCTACTCAGATCTTAAAGCGAGCGCTGGCAGCGACAATCAGGTCACCGTTTCCTTCGTCGTGAAGAATACCGGCGACCGCGCGGGCGCGGAGATTGCAGAGGTCTACGCGGAGCTTCCCGCGAGCGCCGGCGAGCCGCCGAAGCGCCTGGTGGGGTGGAGCAAGGTGCAGTTGAACCCGGGAGAAAGCCGTGACGTGAGCATGACCGTCGATCCGAAGTATCTTTCGATTTACGACGAGGATTCGAAGGACTGGAAACTGGTGCCGGGTAGCTATACCTTCAAGGCCGGCGGATCATCGCAGAGCCTGCCGCTGGCCGAGAAAATCGACTTGAGGTAGCTCGATCCGAGCCGATTCGGATCACGGCGGCTGTGAATAAAGGCCACGCACTATGGGCGGCCTCGCAGGGGCATGGTCATTCCTTGCATGCCCCCGGTTCCACCCAGTGAATACCATCGCCGTCCACGAGAACCATTGAGAGGGGTGGCCCCACCTTTAGAGGCTTGTCAACGACTTCGAGCGCGATAAACCGGCGGGCCAACTTCTCGAGCTCTGCCGGGTTGTCCATGCCCTCCCAGCCGTTGGTGTTGTGAAGGCGCTCCAGATCCAGGTCAATGGCGCCGGTTTCGCCGATCAACGCGACTCCCACCCGATCGGCGGCCCCGGTGGTGTCTTCGCTTTGTACGCGGCGCGTCGGGTCGTAAGGCGTCGAGCGTCTTGCCACCTCGACGTTTCCACCGCTGTCCGTCCCTACGAGCAAAAGCTGCAGTGAGCCGTGGGCCCGATCCTGGAACGCGGCGGGGCTGTGTTGCTCAAAGGCTTGAAGCGCTGCGGGAAGTTGTCGCCGGACCTGCTGTTCGACCAGATCGGCGGCGTTGGGAACCGGTGTGGATTGCGTCAGGGCGATGTGCAGGATCTTCCGGATGTCAAATCCTACATCCTGTTCTTCGGCCAAGCCTGCCGCTACGGCCACCTTGCCGTCGGCCACGTACAGCTTGCACTCGCTCTCGTGCCCGGCGATCATCGGCCCGATCTTGTTAACTCTTCCGTCGACGGCGACCACGGCAAAGCCTTTTGAATAGAGGGCGACGGCCGTGGTCGCGTAGGCGAGCCGCACCCAACCCGCGAGTCCGGCGAGGCAACAGGCGCACGCCAGCACTGCTGCGCGCCGCTTGGTGGCGGAGAAGCCTGAGGATTTCTTCACTGGTCGGGCCAGCCGCATACCATCACTATCCGATGCTTTGGATTTCGGCAGAACGCCTGGTGGGTGCACAGATCCTTCGCAGAGCGAAACCGATCGCGAGTTCCTATTGACACAATGGGCGTCACTCGACTACACCTAGGAGTCGGTGGTGCGAGGCCGGGGTTTTCGCGATTTCCTCCCGCTTGCTTGCCGCGAAGGAGAATCGCGTCAGCGGCAAGACTCGCACCCTCTACCTCTACGTTAACCCCCAGTTGCATTTAGTGGATTCACCCGATTGAAGCGACAGTCGTCGCATCGCACACTAGCTCCCCTGCACGACAAATATTTCAAGAGTTGAGGCGCTTTGTTCGCTGGCGGCCGAGCGGTGGAGGCAGCGATGATAGAGAGGCAGTACGACCTCTTTGAGATCATACCTGGCGGGCGTCCGCGCTGGATCGGTGCGGCGGCCAGCCTGGAGCATGCGCGAAGGCGGGTAAAAGATCTCGCCTACGCTGCACCGGGCATCGACTACTTTGTCGTCGAGTTCCGCAGCAGGACTGTTGTGGCGGTCGCTTCACGGTCCAGGATTTCTGGAAGACCCGCGACAGCGCCCAGACGGGCTCTTCAAGCGGGGTCCCCGGGCTCCTCGTGAAGAACTTGTTAGCACTCGCAAGCGATCGGCTCCAGCACCCTCCCTCCAAGATCGTCATCCTGTCACGAGGATAGTGAATGAGTCGGACCCGTGAAGCACCCCGAGGGCCCGCGCCAGCCTCGGAGCGCCGGGGCCCAACGAACCTGAGCTATGCGGAAGTTTTTCCGCCAAGTTCAGGGTTTCACCTGATTGATCGAAGGGCAAAGGAGAAATAGCATTGCTGGGCACTTGGATTTAACTGCTGGGCGCGGCCGCCGCCTGACTCCCCCCTCGGGCTGCGGTCGCGCCCCTTAGTGCGGGCGATCTGTCTCGAGAGATCATCCGCCTGACGCCCCCTGACCGGCCACGCTGCCCGCCCAACCGCTGCCGCTCTTCTCGACGCGTGGAACATCCAAGACAGGCGGCTGTACATGGAACCGCCTCCTCGAAAACCCACGAGGAAGATTTAGGTGAGGTCGAAAGGAGCATCGATGCCCGAACAAAAGACGTTGGAACGCGCGCGGAAGGATGCCCGCCAGGGCAAATCGCCCAGCACTCAGGCCGGCGAGTTCGTCCGGGAGGAAATGGAGCACATCCGTCAAGGCAAGCATGGGGCTCGGTCGCCGCAACAAGCCATCGCGATCGGGCTTTCAAAGGCGAGGCGTGCCGGCGTCAAGCTCCGGCCTCCCGCACGAGGAAAGGCCTCAGCGCGTACGCACGAGCAGGCTGAGCGCGACTACCAAAAGGGACAGTCGCCGGGCAAACGGAAGCCGTCGGCGAGGCGCTCGCGAGCGGTGCGGGACGCCCTGAAACGCGAGGGGAAGAGCGCCGCGTCGGCGCCGGCGCTTGCGCGGCACGCCCGTGCCAGTGCGCGCAAGCGCGGTCCGGCGGCGCGACGGAGCGGCGCGGCCAAGGCGGTCCGCACAAAGGGAGGAGCGGGTCTCCGGTCGGCGGCGCGAAAGGCTGCCCGAACCCGCTCGCGCCGGCGCGTACAGGGGCGTCAGGGAAGCTGAGGCCGCACCTGGCTAGGTTTCGCAGAGTCCGGCCCATACCCAAAGCGGTGCGACGGTGAAATAGGTGAAATATTGGAATCGATGTATTCACCGAGTGGCCGGCGGGCTCAGATTCAAACTGGCGCGACTACGGGAGCTTCGCAGGTGGAAAATGCGGAGTCTACCTGATTGCGATGGTTCTGAGCTCGCGACAAGATTAGCCTCAGGGGCGTTTCGGTCTGCGAGCACGAATGACGGCATTGAGTGACGATTGAGATGATCCGCAATGCGCGTTTAGCGGCCCGTGGCAATTTCTCGTCGGCGCCGCGGTTTGGAAAGGAGCCTCGGGTGAATTTTCCGGAATCCTCTACGGCATTGCTTGCGGCACCTTCCCTGGTACGCGGCCACGCTCATCGGGCGCACGTGGTTCAGTTTTATACCGAGGACGCAGCGTTTCTGGACACCTGGGGTCGATCGATCCGCTCCACCCTTAAGGAGGGTGGCGCCGTCGTGGTGATTGCCACAAAGGACCACAGGAACGGCCTTGCCCGCTGGTTAACTGGACGCGGCGTGAACGTGCCCGATGCTGTCAAACGGGGACGCTACCTGGCACTGGACGCGGCCCAGACCCTGTCCAGGTTCGTGGTGGAAGGCTGGCCCGACGCGCTTCGCTTCGCCGAGGTCGTCGGCAGCGCCATCGCTCAAAGTGCGGCGGCCGCCCCGGCCGGCAATCCGCGCGTTGCAGCATTCGGGGAAATGGTGGCTCTGTTGTGGGAGCAAGGGCAGGGAGAAGCCGCCATCCGGCTCGAACAACTCTGGAATGACCTGGGGCGATTGCAGGAGTTTTCGTTGCATTGTGCCTACCCGATAAGCGGTTTCTGCGGCAACAAGCGCGACGAGCTGTTCTTGAGAGTCTGCGCTGAACATTCGGACGTCGTTGCTGATGGGGACATCAATATGCCGATGAGCGAAGAGGAGCGCCGCAGCAATATCGCCCGGCTGCAGCGACAGTCCGAGGCCGTCGCCGAGCTGCTCAGAACAACCGAAGAATTGCGGCAGAGCGAAGAGCGGTTTCGGTTGATCGTCCAGGACGTGAAAGATTACGCGATTTTTATGCTGGATCCGCGTGGCCACATCATGAGCTGGAATCTTGGTGCGGAGCGAATCAAAGGGTATAGCGCCGCGGAAATCCAGGGAAAGCATTTCTCCATCTTCTATCCGGCTGAAGACCTACGCGCCGGCAAACCCGAGTGGGAGCTGAAGGTCGCGGCTGCGGAGGGACGTTTTGAGGATGAAGGCTGGCGCCTCCGCAAGGACGGCTCCCGATTCTGGGCCAACGTGATCATCACCGCGCTTCGCGACTCCCGCGGCCACCTTCGGGGATTCTCAAAGGTCACGCGCGACATCACGGAGAGGCAGAAGGCTCGGGAGGCGCTGCAAAAGGCGAATGCGGAGTTAGAGCAACAAGTGGCTGAAAAAACCGAGGCCCAGCGCCGATTGCTCGAATCGGAGAATTCCCTGCGTGAGCTTTCCCACCATCTTCTCCGCACCCAGGATGAGGAGCGGCGGCGCATCGGCAGAGAGCTTCACGACAGCGCCGGCCAATTTCTCGCCATGCTGAGACTGAACCTTGAACTCCTGGAATCGTCCGCCGGAAAAGAAGAGACCGACCGAAAGCTAGCGGACTGCGTCCGCCTGGCGGACGAAAGTATCAAGGAGATTCGGACTATTTCCTACCTGTTGTATCCCCCCATGCTCGAGGAAATAGGCCTGAAATCCGCCATACCGTGGTATCTGGAGGGATTCGCCAAGCGCAGCGGAATCAGGACGACCTTCGAGATTTCCGCCGATTTCGCCCGTCTGCCGCGCGAGGTGGAACTGGCGCTTTTTCGAGTCCTTCAAGAGAGTCTGACCAACGTCCACAGGCACTCCGGAAGCCCTACCGCAGAGGTTCACGTAATGCTGAAGGACGGTGCGGCGGTCCTCGAGATCAAAGATCAGGGCGAAGGAATCTCGCCGTGGCCCCCGGCCGAATCCCGTGAGGACTGGCTGGGCGTGGTCGGCGTTGGACTGCGGGGCATGAACGAGCGCATGCGGCAGCTTGGGGGAAAGCTGGAATTGAGTTCGTCCGCGGAAGGAACGACGGTCAGGGCTACGGTCCCGATTCGGGAGTCCGAGGAAACCTCATCAGGCGTGGAGTCCGCCTGACGCGTCTGGGCGCTGGCTGAGCGGCGCCCGCTTCATGGGGGCAGGCATCAACGTCTAGGCACTCCGGAGATTCGCATGGCTGCCAGAATCCTGATCGCTGACGATCATGAGATCGTGCGTCAGGGAGTCCGCGCTCTTCTCAACAGTTGGCGCCCCGAATGGGAAATCTGCGGTGAGATCACCAATGGCAAAGATGCTATCGAGGCTGTCAAGGCTCTGGAACCGGACGTCGTGATCCTCGATATCACCATGCCCGTGATGAGTGGGCTAGAAGCCGCCCCGCGCATCATTAAATTAGGCCTTGGCTGCCGGATCCTGATATTCACCATGCACGAATCGACGCGGCTCGGTACTGAAGTCCGCGAGGCCGGCGCTCAGGGATTTGTGCTCAAGTCGCGGGCCGCGCGCGATCTCGTTGTCGCCCTCGACCGCTTGTTGGCTGGCGGGACCTTCTTCGGCGGTCCGAAGGAATCCGAGGTCAAAGAGGAAGGCAAAGCAAACGATCAGAAGAACCAGAACCCTCTAAAGTACCCGAAGAAGCTCTCTCTCCGGCCTGCCTGACGCCTCTCAAATTGAAACGCGCGAGGGAATGGATCGCGACGGACACTTGGTTCCCGCCCCAATCGAAGTTGTCGTTGATCACGGCCAGTGGGGTTCAGCCGGGCATGGAGGGCGAGTCTGGCGAGCTGTTTCCGGCCGTGACGCGAGAAACCGCTGCAGGGGTTCAATTGTGCACAAGGCTTCAACAGGCTTCTACTTCAGCCCTTCTTGTGCTTGAAGTATTCGACTTGCTGCAACCGCTTCTTGGCCTGTTCCTTCGTCTTGTAAGGCCCGCCAAGATTCTTGCCCGCTTTTTCCGATACTACCTTGTAGCCTTCTTTGACTTTCTTGATCATATGTGCCCGGCCTCAATAATCCGTTTTTCGCGCATTCGCGCGTCGCGAAAACACTATTCTTCAGCTACTCGCTCAGAATGAAGCCTACCTCGACCAATAGTCAATACGGCAGATTCCGCAGCGGCACGTTGTCCGAGCCGTACAAAGGTCTGCCCAGGTACGCTGCTTGAGTCGCATCAACAAATATGACACCCGCCAGCTTGTTCCTGACATCTGTCAAGGTGCGCTAGGAACTACGCAAGTGAAGGCGCGTTTGAAATGGGTCGTGCGAGCGACGCACGGGAGGACAATGACATGAACTGGGACCAGGTAGAAGGCAAGTGGAAGCAAGTCAAAGGGTCGGCGAAAGAGAAATGGGGTAAGTTGACGGACGACGACCTCGACGTGATTGCAGGCAAGAGGGACAAGCTATTAGGCAAGCTGCAGGAGCGCTACGGCGTCGCCAAGGAAGATGCGCAACGGCAAGTTGATGAATGGTCGAAAACGGTAGTTGCCAAGGTTGAGGCGGTAAAGCACTCCGTTCGATGAAACAGGGTGCGCCAATGATCATGCCTGGCGCATGAACGTCGGCCGGCTGCGATAGTTCTGAGGTGCCGCGCCATGTGGGAGTAACACTAAGAGCGCGGCACGACACGTTGAGGGAGAGTGACGAAATGCTTGGCACGGTTTTAATTGTTGTGTTGCTACTTATGCTGGTCGGAGCCCTACCGACGTGGCCCCACAGCCGCGAATGGGGCTACTACCCGAGCGGTGGCCTCGGGCTCGTCCTGATCATTCTGGTCATCCTGGTGCTTTTGGGCCGGCTCTAGAGAGGCCTTCCGTCCATTCTGGTGGACACTTCGGATACGGTAGGGTGGCCTCGGGCGAAGCCCTGGCTGCGACTTGCCGCCGTGGTAATCGACGCCATCATCGATCCAGACGAGCCGCCCCTTCCACCCGGTTCGACTTCGGTTTCCAATTTGGCCGCATCAAGTCTTCTGCGTGCGGACTCTAAGTGGACGAGGGCTGCTGCGCCCAACAGACCGCCGCAACCCCGGGAGGAAACCATGGCGACGACGGCGTGGAAGGGGCATCTGACCTTCGGGCTTATTTCGATTCCCCTGCGGCTTTATGCCGCGGCGCGTAAGCAGGGCCTGCGTCTTCACCAGATCCACAAGAAGTGCCACACCCGGCTTCGCCAACCGCTCTTCTGCCCCACCTGTAATCGGACGGTCGATCGGTCGGAAGTGGTCAAGGGCTACGAGTACGAGAAGGACAAGTACGTGCTCCTCGAGGATGAGGAGATCAAGAAGATTGCCCCCGCCTCGGAGCGCACCATGGAGATCCAGGAGTTCGTGGCCCTCGCGGAGGTGGACCCCCTGTATTTCCACGCGTCCTACTTCGCCGTGCCGGAGCAGGCGGGGCAGAAAGCCTATGCGCTGCTCCTCAAGGTGCTTGAGGATTCGGGACGCGCCGCGCTCGCCAGGCTCTCGATGCATCAACGCGAGTACGTGACCATCATCCGGCCGCACGACAATGGCCTGACCGTGCACACCATGTACTACCCCGAAGAAATTCGCGCCGTCTCGGACTACGGCCGCGACTACCATGTCGAGCTCAAGCCGCAGGAGATCAAGCTCGCGAAGCAACTGGTCGAGAGCCTGACGGCCCATTTCAAGCCTGAAAAGTACCACGACAAATACCAGGAGCGGCTGAAGGCGCTGGTCGAGAGCAAGCAGAAAGGTCGCGAGGTCGCGACGGCGGCGAAACCGAAGCTGGCTCCCGTAATCGACATGATGGAAGCCTTGAAGAAAAGCGTGGCCGCAACTCAAGCCGGGAAAAAGCAGCCTCGCCGCGCAGCCGAAGTTGAACGAAGAAGCCGAAGAAAGGCGAGCTAGGCAGGTAGCCGCCGTCACCCACCGAACATCGTCTCGTGCCATCGTCTCGTGCTACACCGTGCCGATTGACTCCCTGACCGGACGCGCGCCCTGCTGCCCGCTGGACCAGCGTAGGCTCAGTGGCTTCGTTTTAGCTTCCGGAGACTCGGCCCAGTCGCGGGGTGCCATTCTAAAGGACTTAGCCGGAGCGAGTTTCGCTTCGTTTGGCTTCGTTTTGACCCGTTTTTCACACCGATTTGTTGATTCCATTGGACTTGGTGGCTTCGTTTTGCAAAAATTTAGATTCTTTTTTTTCGCTGCTGCGGGGAGTATGAGCAGGGCTAGCTCGGGGGCTACACAGTCCCAGTTTTCTCTGGTCGAACGAGCGCTCGCGGAAAGCCCCGGACCAGGCCTTACCTGCGGTCGATACCGGGGCCCTGTGAAGATTCCCTCATAGAGCCCGCGCGAGTAATGCTCGGGGAAGAACGTACTTAAGACTCCAGCTACAGTTCCGTAAATAACGCTTGACAGTTCTTTTCGGGTTATGGTATTCGAACTGCGCTCGAGAGGCCGATAAATGCCCGTCTGGGTAGCACGGGAGGCGGCCTCAGGTGGTTTTCCAAGAGGAACTGTCTTATCAGCTCGTGGTGAAAGTGTTGTTGGACCCGCGACGAAGGGCGGGGCTTCCAGCGTGTGTGTGAAAACAAGAAAAGGCGGCTTTGCCGTGAGCGAAGGGGGAGCCATGAGGACATTCATTCGATTTGGCGCATCAGCAGTTCTGATCGCCTGCCTTGGTGCGATCGCGGTGCAGGCGGGCGCCGCCGAAAAGCCGGCCCGGACGGACTCAAGCCGGCCGGCCGTATGGAACGCGGACTGGATGGCGGCGCCCGCCGTGAACGGCGCCTGGTTCCCGGACGCATGGACGGCGCGACGGTTGAATCGCCGGCCCGGCAGTCCTTGGGACTCGAACGCCGGAGCCCTGATCCTCAACGCTCCGATGGGCAGCCTGACGCTCACCCACGCCGGCACCCACGGCGACCCGCCCGCCCCGAACCAAGCCGCCAACCTCGCCTCAACCTCAGACCCGCCGTTTATTCCCGGCACCATCAACTCGAGCTGGAAGGGCGGCACGGGAAACTGGAACGTGGCGGGTGACTGGAGCCCGAGCGGCATCCCGAACAACGGCGGCGGGAACACCTACAACGTCACGATTGATTCGGGCGGCACCGACGACGTCAGCTTGAACATCAATGCCGCCATCGCCTCACTGGTCCTCGGCGGCAGCACGGGCAGTTCGACACTGCAGAATATCGCCAACACGGCCGAAACGCTGACCGTCACCGGGGCCACCACCATTAACAGTACCGGGGACCTCACGTTCGGGAGCGCCGGCAACCTCAAGTTTGAGGGAGGCCTGACAAGCTCCGGACAATTCAACCTCACCGCTGCCACCGCTACCATTACGGGCAGCGGGACTCTGAGTGCCGGCAGTTCTGCTAACGTGACCGGGGGCAGCACGCTGACGGTAAACGGAAACCTGACGAATTCGGGCACGGCTTACACAGGGAACATCTATGGCGGCGGGAACACGCTGACGGTGAACGGAGGCTTCACCAACAACGGC
>DASZIG010000124.1:0-38979 GCA_035949375.1 Terriglobia bacterium
TTTCAAGATTGCCGATTGACCATTGAGAAGCTGCGGGCGCTGCGCTGTCTAAATTCCTTCATCTCCGGGGTGGCCACCGCCGGCCAGGGCTGGAAGAGCAGATGAAAATGTTCGGGCATGAGAACCCAGCCCACCAGAAGGAAGCTGAATTTGGAGCGTGCCGCGCAAAGCCTCCACAAAGAGCTGAGGGCAGAAGATGAATCGCAGAAAGCGCTGTTTGCGAAGCTGGCGCAGACCTGAAAAGCAAGGTCTGCGCCAGCCGGCCCGTCAGACACCAGCGAACTCGTGGCTGTGCCCTCTTCCTACTGTCTTCGAGCAGCCATCCACGGTCCATCGGCCCGCCCTTCCACCGTCATTCGACCCTTGGCTGAATTCCCGTCGATCCATCCGGCGAGTCTCGCGGTAACGTCGCCGGGCGCGCCCTGCCCGATCTCTTTCGACCAGGTGGCCGTGAAGCTCAGTTCCACGTAGCCGTCGCGCCAGGTTGCCGTGACCGGACGGTCATCGCCGAGGGCGCCGGACCACGTGCCCGTGAGCTTGCCGCCGTCGCGGCTGAGCTTCAGCGATCCTTCGAACGGGCCGGAGTCGCTTGGGAATTTCACGTCCCAGACGCCGCTCGCCTCGCCGCCGTTTTTGACTGGCTGCGCCGCCGTGTTGGTGATGCGGACGTTCGAGAAATACGATTCTTCGCCGGCGTAGCCCCAGAGCGCGACGGCGCCGTGCAGGTCTTCACCCTTCAAGCCGTCAACCACCAGGGTCGGGTTTGCTGATCCGTTCAGGTAGAGCCTGGCGGAGCGCCCCGCCACCTCGATCTTGACGTGGGTCCAGGTTTCAGTCTGAAGGTCGGCCCAGCTCTCGTAGACCCCGGGCCACTGGCGGCGAAGCGGGTACCAATCGAAGTCGGGCTCCGAGGCGTATTGCGCCGAATGGTTCCGCATCAGTTGGTCCTCGGACTGGGAGTTCCTCGGCCGCAGGTAGAACACCTCGTAACGCGAGGCGTCAGGCCGGGCACGAAAGGCGATGCCGAAGAAACCAGGCATCCTGACGCCGGGCGGCGTGGTGATCTTCAGTGCGATGTCAGCTTCGATGGTTCCGTCCTGGAAGTCGGTGCCCGGCAGAAGGGCGAACCCGTCAGCGGCGTCCGGATCCTTGGTGAGACGGACGGCCTTGCGGCCTTGGTATTCCACCGATTCCACTTTGACGTTGCGTGCGACAAGCCCGGCGGTGTCCGTCAGTGCGAATGTTTGAACGCCGGGGACGGCCTGACCGAAAGCGGCCGGCGGCAGCACCGTGAGAACAATCATGAGAACAATAGTGGTTCCAAGCCCGAGGCGGCGCATGTGATCTCCTTTGACTGGCTTCTTTGACGGCTGAAGCGGCAGGTTGTTGAAGCAGGTTTCATTCCAAAACAATCCGGCTGACTCTTTCGGTGCCGGCGTTGTCAATGTGGAACCCCTTTTGCGCACCGTCATTCCCGCGAAGGCGGGAATCCACTTCGGAAACCCTGGGGAATACGATTGTCAAGGGCTGGATTCCCGCTCCCCGCCATCGCGAGGGCAGGCTCGCGGGAATGACGGTGTCCTGGTTTCGGCAAATGACGCCAACACCGACTCCCTCGCAATTTGTTGGGGTCTTGCTGCGCAGCCGTTCATCGGCCTGTTCGCATTTGAGACAGCGCCGCCCGTGTTCGGACAATCCGGGGACAATCCGGGAAGTCGCGTGGGATCGGGGGATTTGTAGCTCTCGACCTTTGACGATCGACCTTAGACCCCTTCGAGTGGTTCATCAAGAGATGTATTTCCATTTTGAATACCCCCATCAAGCGGCTTCAAGATGTTGTGCTAGGATATCGTCTGCAAAAAACTGCGGCTCACCGAAAGTGGGTTACGGGCATCGACAATTGAGGGAAAATCAAATGACTCTTTGGCAGCGAGGTTTGAATGCACCGGTTCGGGAAGGCCCGGGCTTCGGCAGGCTCACGACCAGCGTAGCCTTTTTGCTGGCTCTCATTTTCAGCATCGGCAATTTTTCTGTCCGTGGACTCGCGCAGACACCGGCGATCCGGAGCGATGACGCCGCGCGGCAGTCCACGCCTCCCGCGAGTGCCGGTTCCGTCGATGCGGCCCGTTTCCGGGCGCAATACGGCCAGCTTCCGCTCAGCTTCGAGGCCAATCAGGGCCAGGCGGATTCGCAGGTCAAATTCCTGTCGCGCGGAGCGGGCTACACGTTGCTGTTGACGGCGGACGAAGCCGTGCTCGCGCTGAAGACGGAAGGCGGAAGCACTCAGCGAATATCCGGAAGAGCCCCGAAATCCGAACGCCGAACCGCGGCCGCGCTGCGGATGAAGCTTGCCGGCGCGAACCTGGCGTCCGCGGTCACCGGGCTCGACGCCCTGCCCGGCAAGAGCAACTATTTCCTCGGCAACGATCCCACGAAATGGCGCAGCAACGTGACGAATTACTCTCGCGTGAAGTTCGCGGACGTCTATCCGGGGATTGACCTCGTCTACTACGGCAACCAGGGCCACCTGGAATACGACTTCGCGGTCGCTCCGGGCGCAGACCCGGGAATCATCGCGCTCGATGTGGCCGGGTCGGGGCCTGCGCGCATCGATCGGAAGACCGGGGACCTGCTGGTGGGAAGCGCAATCCGGCTTCATAAACCGGTCATCTATCAACCCGTCTTGGCCAACCTGAGCGGAGCGGCGAGCGGCCGGAGGATCGTCGAAGGCCATTACACGATCAGCGCCCGAGGGCGAGTGGCTTTCAAGGTCGCAAGGTATGACCGGACGAAGCCGCTGGTCATCGATCCTGCTCTCAGCTACTCGTCCTTTTTCGGGGGCAGCTCGGATGACACCGGGCGCGCCATGGCAGTCGATTCCACGGGTAATCTATACCTGACAGGAAGCACCTGTTCGACGAACCTTCCTGTCCTCGATGGCTTTCAGCAGACCTACGGCGGGGCCAGCGGCACCTGCAGCGTTACAAACGGGGGCGACGCGTTCGTGGCGAAATTCAACCCCACGCTCACTACGTTGCTGTATTCCACCTACCTGGGAGGGACCGGCAATGACGTGGGCGACGGAATCGCCGTGGATAGCTCCGGGGACGCTTACGTGACGGGCGCCACCTGCTCGGGCACAACCTTTCCCACCACCACTGGCGCTTACCAGAGGGTCTATGGCGGCGGCGTCTCGCCCTGCACGCAGGACCTGGGAGACGCCTTCGTCACCGAGGTCAATCCGACCGGATCGGCGTTGGTCTACTCCACTTTCCTCGGCGGCAGCAACGCCGACACGGGCAACGCCATCTCGCTGGACAGGTCGAACAACGCTTACGTGCTGGGGACTACATGTTCGACCAACTTCCCAACCACCACGGGCGCCTTCCAGATCACCTTCGCCGGCGACAACGGCGCGTGCGGCGACCCGCCTGACGGCGATGCCTTCGTGACGGAGCTGAATTCGACCGGCACGGCCCTGCTTTACTCCACCTATGTCGGGGGCAGCGCGCCCGATACGGGCTACGGTTTGGCGCTCGATTCAAACGATGACGCCTTCATAACGGGGAGGACATTTTCGAACAACTTCCCCACGACGCCCGGCGCCTTTGACACCACGTGCAACGCCTGCACCAAGTCCCTCGACGAAGCCTTCGTGACCGAGTTGAACCCGACCGGCACGGCGCTGGTGTACTCGACGTACCTCGGCGGCAGCAGCGGCAAAGAACCCTGCGCGGCCTGCGCCACCGCCATCGCGGTCGATGGTTCCGGCGACGCCTACGTTACCGGCCTGACCTCGGATTCCACGGACTTCCCCCTCATGAACCCGTATCAACCGGTTTACGGAGGAGGCGGGCACGATGTTTTCCTGACCAAGTTCAACTCCACCGGCTCCGCGCTTGTCTACTCCACGTTCCTCGGCGGCACGGGCGACGATGGAGCCACGGCGGTGGCCGTTGACCCCGCCGGGAACGCTTACGTGCGGGGCAACGCTGCTTCCCCCAACTTCCCAACCACTGCCGGCGCGTTTCAAACCGTCTGCGGCGGTGGATGCTCGACGAATGATCACGCCATCTTCTGGACGGAGTTCAACCCGGCGGGCTCGGCGCTGCTTTACTCCACCTTTGTCGGCGGCAGCATGAACGGGTTCGGCAAAGCGACCCGAAACCTGATTCTGGGCACGGCGACGAGTCCGGCGATCTACATCACGGGCTACACGAACTCAACCGACTACCCGGTGACGACCAACGCTTACCAGCATGCAGAGGCCGGAGGGTATGATGCCCCCATCACCGAGTTCATTCCGGGTTCGAACGTGACCGCGAAACCGGCCGCCATAACCTTCGGAAAACAGATGGTCGGCACCCAGAGTGGAATCCAAAAGATAACCCTCACCAACATGGGGTATATCGCGCTGACCGTGGCATCGATCACGATCAGCGGCCCGGATAAGGGCGATTTCAGCCAGACCAACACGTGCGGCTCGAGCGTTCCGGCGCGCACGGCATGCACGATCAGCGTTACTTTCAAGCCGCTTGCGACCGGCGAGCGGACGGCGGGGGTCGCGATGACGGACAATGGCGGCGGCAGTCCGCAACAAACCACGCTGGCGGGATTTGGAACGCAATAGAGGGCCCGGACCAGGCGGAACCCGGACGCACTCAGGGTGCTTGGATTCGCTGCTGCGAAGTGAGGACGGTGGCGACGGCGACGATCTCCTCGTCAATCGACCCGTCCGCCGCGAAGGGCTCGAGGACACGCGCGAGCGAGGCCTCAAACGCCTCCTGGCGGTCGCCGAGTACTTCGGGCGAGGTATTTGACTTCGAGAGGGCGCGGCTGATCAAGTCCGCAATCGTCACGCGATGGCGGTGACGTACGGTGATCTCTTCGGCGACGCGGAATCGCGAACCGGCGAACCATGCTCCGTGATCGATCCGGTAGCGCCGCTCGTCGCGGTCCAGCGCCCAGGCCTTCCGGGCGTCGTCATAGGCTTCGAGCCACGGGTTCGCCTCCCCCTTCAAGGGGCGCGCGCCGCAAGTGACCAACGCGCCACCCTCGGCCAGAACCCGATCCAGCACGCGAAGCGTCGCCTCAGGGTCCATCCAGTGCAAGGCGCGCCCAATCGTGACCAGGTCGAAATTCCCGAGATTTTCGGGCAAGTCCTCCAGCCGCCCTTCGATCAATTGCAATTGGACGCCCGCGTGGTTCGCCGCCGCACGCGCGGCCAGGATCATGCCGGGCTCTGGATCCACACCGACGCACGCGCCAACATAAGGCGCAAATCCGATGGCCAGCAGTCCCGGGCCGCAACCGGCGTCCAGAAGCCGCATGTCGCGGCGGAGGGCGAGGCGTTCCGCGACCGTCGAGAAGAAGGCCGGCGGATAAGGCTCGCGATAGCGTGCGTAAAGCGAAACAGTGGATGCGAAGCGGCCCATCGGTCGTCGACTCTCTCCATAAGCCAGTATATTACGTGCCCTTCGATGCATCTTGTCGCTTGGGACCGTGCCCTGGGTGTCTCCAGATTACGCGCGGCGAGGCGCGGGGTATCGGGTAACATAAAGGGCAGGCCGCTCGGAGACAAACGGCTGCCAGGGGGAAAAAAGTGAACGTCCAGGAAGTTCCGCAGATCGGGCCTAAGGTGGCGGTTGCGCCCGAGTTGCGCGGCCGGTTTCGCGCGAGCCTGCGGTACCTGTGGACCACGGAGGTCCACGCCTACGGTTTCTCGATCGCCGCCAACGCATTGCTCTCCTTCTTTCCCTTCGCGCTCCTGCTGGTCACCATTTGCGAGCGCCTGCTGCAGTGGAACGGGGCTTTCCAGGTGGTCGTCCAGCTTCTGCGCGCGAATCTTCCTACCGGGGCCGACTTCGTGATCCGCAACCTGAATGCCGTGATGCGCGCGCGGGGCCAAGTGCAGGCGGTTTCGGTGCTGCTGCTGTTCGTTACTACTTCCGGCATCTTTTTGCCGCTCGAAGTGGCGCTGAACAGGGTCTGGGGAATTCGGGAGAACCGGAGCTATCTCGGCAATCTGGCGGTGTCTGTGATGCTGGCCATAGGTGCGGGCCTGATGGCGCTTGGATCGGTGGGGCTCGAAGCGGTGCTCGAATCGATTGTGCCCCCGACGGTCACCCGCTGGGCCGCGATGGACGCGGTCCTCTCTCGCGCCATGCTCGAAACCGTCTCACTGCCCCTGATGATCGGCATCTTCTTCGTCATCTACTACGTCCTTCCTAATGACAAGGTCCCCGCAGCGCGCGTGTTCCCCGCCGCGGTGTGCGCTGCTCTCCTCTCGGAGGCCGCGCGGGCTATCTTCACGTGGGTGTTGCCGGCGCTCCATTTTCCCGAAGTGTATGGGCCTTTCGCGATCTCGGCATCGCTGCTCGTCTGGTCGTTTCTGGGCTCGTTGATCCTTCTTGGGAGCGCGGCCTTCTTCGCTTACGGGTACGAGTTGGACGGAGGATGGCGACATTCGAGGCCGCTCGCGAGCGGCCGGATTCTGAGGCTGGAGATCTGATGCCGACGCCGCCCGAATTGATTACCTTGCCGCAGGCCCTGACCGAGATGATGGTCAAGGCGCGCGCCGCTTATGAACGCGCCGTCCGCAGCGTCCGTTGGGGCGAACTCCCAATCTGGGCTATAGGCTCCGCCCGGACGCTTCCCGCGGCGGGGACGCTCCGGCACGCTTTTGAAGACCTTTTGAGCTGGCCCACGATCGTCCGCGAAGCCTCATGCTTCCTGGAGGACTCGATCGGCATGATGCGTCCCGGCTCAGTGGTGGTGGTGTTTGCGGACGCATCCGGGCCGCCGGCGGAAGCGGCTCAGGCAGCGCGCAAGCGCGGGGCCCAGGTGCTGGTGGTAAGAGCCGGGATCGCGCCGCCGGAAGACTCGGAGGCCGGAAGCACAGCGGCCCAGGAATCGCCGCTCGATCTTGCGCTTCCGATCGTCGGTGCGGCGCCTGGCGGCGACCTGGGCGCGGCCTGCCTGCAGCACGCCGCGGCGGCCCAACTGGCCCTCGTCTGCGCCCGCCAACTGACGCGTCCCGAGGCGCGGCTCGAGCGCTGGGAGGCCGATTGGCGAGACCTGCCGTCCCAACTCGATCGCATCGTGGGTCTGCTGGGAGATGGGGTCGCTTCGCTCAGCCGGGAACTCGAACCGCTCAGCCCGATTCTGGTGGTGGGTGGGGGCTACTACAGCGCCGCCGCTCGGCGCGTGTCAGCGCTCGCCCGTCAACAAGTGAGACGACCGGTCGTCGGTCTCGACCTCGCCTCGGTCGATGGCGGCTGGCTGCAGGTTCTGAACCCAAAATCCGGCTTGCTGCTGCTCTCCGGATCCACCGGGCGCGCGGCCAAAGCGGCGATCGAGTTCGCCGGCCAGGTGAAGGAACGCGGCTGTCCTCTCTTCGTTCTCACCGGAAGTAATCACCACGACCTGATTCGTCAGGCCCGCCTTAGCCTCATGCTCCCCGAAGTCGGCGAGTTGCCCGGTTCGATCCTGGCGCTCGCGGTGTCTGGCTGGATGGCCAGCCAGCTGGTGGATCCTGCCCGACACGCCCGGCGTTCGCGGCCCGAGCTCTGAATATCCCCGATTTGTCATCGCCAAGTGTATTACTATACGATTATTAGTATATGATAACAATAACTTTGTTTATGTTGAATAATTGTAGAAATCATGATCTAATCCCTGTGGAACTGTCGTGTCCAGGTAGCGGCAGAGTAAGAATAGCTGACAATGAGCGATACGGCCCGAGTCCGGATGTTGGCATTTGCAACCGGTCTACACGCTCCAAATACCGAGAAAGCCATGAATATTGGCAGAAAAATTCGTACTTTGCGTGAGGCTAAAGGCCTTTCCCAGGGCGATATCGAAAGGCGCTCCGGGCTCCTGCGGTCTTACATTTCGAGGGTTGAGGGTGGTTACACCGCTCCCTCCTTGGCAACGCTCGAGAAATTTGCAAAAGCCCTTGAAGTGGAAGCTTACCAGTTGCTGTACGGGCGGGAAGGGCGGCCTCGTGCGATCGTGGTGCCGTCGCGTCCCGGCATCTCACGTTCGGCTTCGCGCCTGCTCAAGATGTACGAGGCCCTGTCGGCGAGTAATCGCCGGCTGGTGGTCACGTTAACAGCGCAACTGGCTAAGCAGTAGCCGGAGAGGGCGGCATCGGGCACGCACATGCTTGGAATCCTTCTTCCTCCCTTAAGCATCCGTTGTAACGTATATCGTTGTCACGCTGAACGAAGGGCGCAACTTTTCGCCCGCCATTTACGCGCGGGTGCGCGGTTTTTCGATCGACTGAGGACGTGATTCCGAATAAGGCGGAGGAGAACGACATGTTTCGCAAACTAGTTTCCACTTCCAACGATTTCGCGGTCACGCTGCCGCGTCTGGTTATGGGAGTGGTGTTCTTCGCCCACGGCGCACAGAAGATGCTCGGATGGTTCGGCGGCTACGGCTTCAAAGGGACTATGGGTTTCTTCACGCAGACCATGCATATTCCTGCGCCGTTTGCCGTGCTCGCGATATGCGCCGAGTTTCTGGGCGGACTCGGGTTGATTGTTGGGCTGCTCGGCAGGGTGGCCGCCTTCGGGATTACCTGCAACATGGTCGTGGCGGTTTTTACGGTGCATATCGGTAACGGCTTCTTCATGAACTGGACCGGAAACCAGAAGGGCGAGGGCTACGAATACCATCTGCTCGCCATCGCAGTCGCGCTGGTCATTATAGTCAAGGGGTCCGGTGCATTGTCCATCGACCGGGCTCTGAGCGGCCCTGCGTCGTAAGCGGCGCGCTCGACCAATCTCGAAGGGGTCCTGCGAAATTTCGCTCTCGAGGGCGCAGGTTTTTTGGGCAGACGATCGGGGGTACGATGCCGGGCAGGATTCTGTGCGAAATTGGACAGACGAAACCTTTCGGCACCATGCAGGAAGAGGCCGTCCTGAACGTGATCCGCACTGCGGACGCGATCGGGCGCAGCTTCGATACGCTCTTTAAGACGTACGGGCTGACCCGTACCCAGTACAACGTGCTACGTATTCTGCGAGGTGCGGGCGAAAAGGGAGCCTGTTGCAGCCAGATCGGCGATCGCCTGATCACGGCGGAGCCGGACGTTACCCGGTTGCTCGACCGTCTGGAGCGGCGTGGCTGGATTCAGCGCCGGCGGGATGCCGAGGATCGGCGCTCCGTTACCACTCGCATCACCGCGTCCGGCCTCAAACTTCTCGCTTCCCTTGATGAGCCCGTCCAGCAATTGAACTGCAGGCCGTTTGATTTGCTAGGGGATGCTGACATTCAGCGGTTGATCGCTCAATTGGAGAAGGTCCGCGAATCGCTCCACTCGTCAACCTGAGGTTCAGGGCTTCTGGGTAGCGCCTGGCTGCTCTGCGGGCGCGACCTTTGGCGGGTCAGCGGCGTTTGAGCCCAGACGGCGGACCACCGCTTCGCGCTGGTCCTTGGCCCACTGATTCTCCGGGGCCATCCGGACAATATCCTCCAGATCGACTAACTCGCTCTTCAAGTCATTTTGTTTGTCAAACGCCTTGGCGCGGTTTTCATAGGCCTTTAAGTATTCGGGCGCAAGCTCAATGGCGTGGTTCAGGTCCTGAATCGCGTGCTGGACGTCCCCGGTCTCGAGGTAGGCCCAGCCCCGGTTGTTGTAAGGCCCGGAGAGGTATGGGTCAAGCTTGATTGCAAGCGTGTAATCGGGGATGGCGAGGCCGTGGCGGCCCGAGTACGAGTAGGCCAGTCCGCGCTGGTCGTACACTTGCGCCCAGTCAGGATGTTGCTGGAGCACGGCGGTGTAATCCTTCACGGCCGATTGATAGTCCTTGGCATCGTAGGCCGCGTCAGCGCGCAAGCGTAGTGCGGGCGGCCAGCCCGACTGCAGCGCCAGGGCCGCACTGGCGTCCTGGATCGCTCGCGCGTAATTGCGCTCGCGGCGATTCTCGTACCCGCGGTGCAGAAAGTCGTCAGCGGTCTTGGGCTCAGGCCAGTTTTCAGCAGAAGCGCTCGTGGCGGACTCCGCAGGCGAGGCGGCGGGCTTGGGCGCAAGGTAGTCGGACCGCGTCACGCGAACCAGGTTGCTCCGGAGCACTTCTTCCGTATCGCTTCCATAGCCCACCTTGTAGTCGGCCACAACGCCGTTCTTGTCAATCAGCACCATTGTCGGCAAAGCGTGGGCCTCATAGTTCCCGATCACCGGGCTCCCGCGCCCGGGCACTAGGATGGGGTACTCGTACTTGTTCTTGCGGATGAAGTCGCGGACGGTCTTCTCGTCTTCGTTTACATCGATCCCCATAACGACGACGTCTTGCTTGTTCAATTGCTTGAACAACGAGTTGAGCTTGGGCATGGCCATGCGGCAGGGGACGCACCAGGTAGCCCAGAAGTCAAGGAGAACTACCTTGCCCTTGAGGGCGCTCAACTGCAACTCATCTCCACCGAGGTCACGAAGCTTGAAATCGGGAGCCGGCCGTCCCAGCAGCGCCTCGCGGGCGTCCGTCTTGCCTGCGTTTTGCTCCGTGGCTCCTGGCGGAGTTGTGAAGGTGAACGTGCTCGCCGCCAAATCCTGATTCATCTTCACGCCGCTGTATAGGGTGGTCTCGAAGGTTGTAATCTTTCCCCCGAAATCCCCGACACCTGTGACTATCGCCAGCCGGGTTTTCCAAACAATGTGCGAGCCCTCCTCGATCCAGAAGAGAACATCTCCGACGTCGGTGTTGCGTGCCTGGTACCGGTCATAGTGCGCCTGGATGACGTCGCAGAAGTGCTGGGCGCCGCCGGCCTCGAGAGACTCCTGCCGCAGGAATTTCGCATCCAGAAGATTGCTGGTAGTGAATCGAAGGTCGACCTCCGAGTTGAAGAGGGAAAGCGGGTTCGGAGTGCCCGCATTCACCGCGTACTTGTTCGTCCGGGCCGAGTAATCCCAGTGCTTTTGGCCGTCGCCGACCTGAAGATCTGTTCCGGCCTCGTTCTTGGACTCCTGCCGGAACTTGTTTTCGGGCGTGAGGACTAGAATGAACGGAGTGCGGACAACGTTGTCGACGAAGTCGTCGTGCTGCTCGCGGATCTTCGTTCCCCGCAGCTCAATGTTCGAAGCCTCCCGGTAAGCCGACGCGGCCTGATTCAGGATTGCTGCCGGGTCCCCGGCCTCGGACGCGGAGGATTGCGCGAAGCGCAACGGGGCACCGCCCAGCAAGAGACCGGCCAGCAAGAAAACGCCCAGCGAGAGACCGGCCAGCAGGAATTTCACGGAACCCCCCTCGCCAGATTCCGGAGCGGGACACGTTTGTATCACCGACGGTCCACGCTGAATCCAGCCACCTACGTCTTCGCTGCCCCGCCATCTCTGGATGGACCCTTCTTCGGGAATCGTCCTTCCGTTGATTGGGGCGCGCGCCCTGTCTGCGGGGTCAAGCCTGCCTTGAGCAAGCCAAGCCGCCGGTTGGTGCGCTTGCCGAGCTTCTGGTTGACGAAGCGTCCCTTTCCCATCGTGCTCCTCGAAGAGTCCGGCAACAGAGGCTTCACCCAAAGCACGCAGAAAAGCGCCAACCGAGCCCGCTGCCGTGACAATCGGAAATTACCTGCGCTCTACGAGGCATGTGCCGGACATGCGATCGTGCCAGGTCAGCCGTTCGGGATCGAGCACGGCCCAAGCGAAGCCCAGCATGAGGCTCGCGGCGGACACAATGTAACCTGCGCCGCGCCACAGCGAAGCTCGTACGTCGGGTCTTTCGCCGTCGAACGTCCGCACGCCCAGTCCAACAGCGGATTGCCCCGGCGTGGCGAAGGCCAACGCGGTAAAAACTGAGAAATAGAAGATCACCAGGAAGGCGGCGGCTATGGCCACGACGGCAAGGTTGACGGGTTGGCGGTCCAGGAGCCCACCGGAGGCACGGAAGAGCAGGAAAAACGCGGCGCCGGCAATCAGCAGCACCACACCATCCAACATTCCGGCGGCGAACCTGCGGCCGAGCGGAGCGGCTTGCGGCGCCGAGTCATCGCGTTCCCCGGCGTCCTCCCCGGACGCGCCGGAATGTAGCACAATTTCGACCGGCCGGTCGGCAGGGCGGAAGTCCAGCGGCTCGAGAGCCCATTCCTCGGGATCCTCATGCCGCCCCGACGCAACCTCGGGTTCGAGCGCCATGGCGTCGAGGTTTGGAGGCTCCTCGTCCACGCCGCCGTCGAGATCGAGATCGAACTCAGCGTGCAGATCCCGCCGCCTCAGTTCGGTTTCGGCTGCTGTCATGCCGTCCGCAATTTCACCCGGTCCGCCGCGCCCGAGCGGAGTGTCGAAGTCAAACTCAAAATTACTCCTGGAGTCCTCGGTTTCGTCTTTGATACCCCGACGGCGCCGGTAGCGCGCTACGCGCTCGGCGATCTCCTCGTGCCAAGGGGTGCCCGCGGCTGCCGCCGCTGCGCCTTGACCTGCAGCCCCACGCTGCCTGGGATCATTTTCGTCGGTCCCGGTTTCGGCCCCGGTTTCCGTCCCAGTCTCGGTCTGAGGTCCGACGCTTAGGGCGTCTGCGGCCTGCTCCGCGACCGGCTTGGCTTCGGCCGGCGCCGGCGAGAGCTTCAGCGGCGAAGGTTCTTCGCGCGAGGATAGGGTGTACTGGCGGTCCGGCGAGCGAAAAGTCACGCTGCGGGCTGTTGGCTGCGGGCGAGGGGCAGCAGGAGCGAACCGCTGCCCGCACTTCTTGCACTCGGCTGGATCCGGAAAGGTTACGAACCCGCAGTTGGGGCACTTCACTTTGTCGACCTCAAACGCCCCCCGATCTTCAGGGTGAATCTTAGCAAAAGGCGTTGTGAAAGCAAACAGCGGCCGGTCGGCTTGAGGCCGGCGTGGCTGCCGATCTACGCGCTCCGTACGGTACCTGATCCGGTACCTGCCTCTAAACTGACCCACGACTGTGCCTGTATGGTTGTGATATAAAGGTGAGAGTGCGTTCTGGCATGGAAGAACTGCGGCAAGAGCCTGCTTCCCAACCCGGCCCGGAGCCTGCCGGACGCCGCCGCCGCCTTTTTGAAGCGCGCTACTGGCTGCGCGACCTGGTTCTTTCGTTACTCCTGGCTTTCATCGTGATCGTTTTTCTTTACCAGCCGGTGCAGGTAGAAGGCACCAGCATGATGCCGCGGCTCTATGACCACGAGCGCATCTTCATTAACAAGTTCGTTTACCGATTCGAACCCATCCATCGCGGTGACATTGTTGTGTTTCGCTACCCGCTCGACCCTTCGAAATCGTACATCAAGCGGGTGATCGGACTGCCGGGTGAGTGGGTGAGTATCCGGCAGGGAGTGGTCGAGATCAACGGCAAGCTGCTGCAGGAGCGGTACGTACCGCCCAATTACCTCGATCACGACAGTTACCCTCCTGTTTATGTGGAGTCCGGACATTACTACGTGCTCGGCGACCATCGCGACTCATCGAATGACAGCCGGATGTGGGGTACGGTCGATCGCAGCTTCATTTACGGCAAGGCGGCGTTTATCTACTGGCCCCTCACGGACTTGGGGACGCTGCAATAGCGGATGCCACGCCGTAAAGAATAACCGGTTCTCGGCCGTCAGTCTTGCGGGCCAGTTCTGCTCTCAGTGCCACACGTAAGTTGATTCGGCGCAATCTCAGCCTGATTCGAGACGCGGGGGTTGCAGGAGTGTATAAGACCGGCGACCCGAGGCCGGTTTCGAGATAAACTAGAAAGCTCACCGCAGCGAGGAATGAACGAACTATGGACGCGATTCTGGCACTTGAGGACGGCCGCATCTTCCACGGACGCGGCGACGGCGCTCCCGGCGAACGCTGCGGCGAAGTGGTGTTTAATACGGCGCTCACGGGCTACCAGGAGATCCTGACCGATCCCTCCTATGCCGGGCAGATCGTTATCCTCACCTATCCGCATATCGGCAACTACGGTACGAATGGGCTCGACAGCGAATCGCTGAAACCCTGCGCCGAGGGCCTGGTGGTCCGCGAGCTGTCGCAACTCGCGAGCAACTGGCGCTCCACCGAAGGCGCTTCGAGCTTTCTGGCTCCATTCGGCGTGCCGGTGATTTCGGAGATTGACACGCGCGCGCTCGTGCGCCATCTGCGGAAGCACGGCGCCATGCGCGGTATCATCTCCACCGTGGACCGGGACGAACAGAGCCTGGTGGCCAAAGCGAAGGCGTCGCCGAGCATGGTCGGGCTCGACTTGGCCAGTCGCGTGACTACGGCCGCACGCTATGGATGGACTGAGCCCTCGGCGCGGATTTTCGGCGAGGACGGCGCTCGGCAGCCTGTACGCTTCCACGTGGTAGCCTACGACTACGGCATCAAGCAGAACATCCTGCGCCGGCTGGTCGATATCGGTTCACGCGTCACGGTGGTACCGGCGTCCACGTCAGCCAGTGACGTGCTCGATCTCAAACCCGACGGGGTGTTCCTCTCGAACGGTCCCGGCGACCCGGAGCCGGTGGAGTACGCCGCCCGGGCGGTGCGCGATCTGGCCGGGCGGGTACCCGTCTTCGGCATCTGCCTGGGCCACCAGATTGTGGGTCTGGCGCTCGGCGGGCGCACCTACAAGCTGAAATTCGGCCATCACGGCGGCAATCATCCGGTGATGGATCTGGAGACGCAGAAGGTGGAGATCACCTCGCAGAACCACGGGTTCGCCGTCGACCCTGACTCGCTAAAATCGAGCGAAGTGGTGCTCACGCACCGGAATCTGAATGACGACACCCTTGAAGGCTTGCGCCACCGGACGCTGCCACTGTTCAGCGTCCAATACCACCCGGAGGCCTCGCCGGGTCCGCACGACGCGGGTTATCTATTCGACCGGTTTGCGAAGATGATGGAGGAGAATAGGGCGGGAACGAGTCGGGCGTGAGAGTGGTGGCGCGCGAGGAAAAATAGCCTTGAAACGCGGAACGAACCCACTATGTGCTTTAGAATGAGTAAGACTGCCCACTAGAGCGTGATTTTGGACCGCAGACGTTGGTAACGGCATATGGCGACAAAGACTGGCTTGACGTGGCAAGACTTCCTGGCGGCAGGCAAAGAGGGCCAACGCTGGGAGTACGTCGATGGGGAGGTCAAGTTTATGTCGCCGCATATGGGGGGCAGACACGTACTGGCAGTCAGGGAGATTTGCAAGGCGGCAAATGAGTATGAATCCGGGCACCCGGAGTGGCTCAGCGTTCCCACTGATGTCGCGTTCACCATGGCCTCGGGCGCCTGGCGCTGTCCCGACTGGAGCCTCGTACGGCGCGAGCGTTTTGGCAAGGACGGCATTCCCGAGGGACCGGTTCCGTTCCCGCCCGACATTGCCTTTGAGCTGATATCGCCGGGTGATACTTGGTCGGATATTCAAAACAAACGGCGCGAATACCAAAAGAACGAAGTCGTTCAGGTCTGGGTCGACCCGGAGGTGCGGACGGTTGAAGTCATCAGCCCGAAGCACGGCTCGCGCACCTTCATTGAGGGCGAGACCGTTGTGATCGAGGAACTCCCGGGATTCACCATGAACTTGTTTCCGCTTGGTGCGGGAGAGTGAGTGCGGGCGTGGAGTCTGTGGAGTTCCTCGGGCAGACTGCAGCAAGAGCTGAGGCGGTCAATCTCTTGTTTGAAGAAAATCACTAAGGTTCTAGATCGCCAAGCGTGTTCGGGAAAAGTGCCCAAAACTGGGAACGAACCCACTATGTGGCTTAGAATCAACAAAGCGACTTCGAGAAGGCAGCCGGGTAAAGGGTTCCGTGGCGACCTCGGGGGAGGGCCTGCATTCCAGCGTCTTGAGCGCCCGAAATGTGCTAAAGTGTGTGCATGTCTAGCACAAGGACCGCGACCGTCAGTATTCGCTTAACGCCGGAAACGAAACGCCAACTCGACGTCCTGGCGAAGTCAACGGACCGGAGCGTGAACTACCTGGTATCTGATGCCATTAGCATTTACGTTCAGGAGCAACAGCGCCAGTTCGAATCGATCCGTCGCGGATTCGCCGAAATTGAAGCGGGACATTATATTCCGCACGAAGCCATGAAGGCTTGGCTGCTGTCGCTCGGCTCGGAGCGTGAATTGCCAGCGCCACAATGTGTTTGTGGCAAGTCTCATGATGAACCCGGGCAATGAAGATAACCTGGGCTCCGGAAGCGAGACATCAGGTCAGCGATATCTGGCACTACATCGCGCTTGATGATCCCCACGCCGCCGATCGCATGGTAGCCCGGCTGGTGGCAGCCGTCGAGAAGTTGGGCCACTTCCCGCACCTTGGGAGGCCAGGAAGGGAAAACTCACGAGAACTGGCGGTAACCGACACGCCGTTCATCGTGGTGTATCGCGTCGAGCAGGAGGAAGTCAGAATCGGTACGGTCCTGCACGGCGCGCAACGGGAGTGAACCCTGGCGGGAGGCTCGCATCGAGGTTTTAACGTCAGCCTCGCGGCGCACGATGACGACCCTTGCAATCACCGGTCTTCGATCGGCAATCGACAATTAGCTCATGCCCAAACGAACTGACATCAAGAAAATCCTCATCATCGGCTCCGGCCCGATCGTTATCGGCCAGGCCTGCGAATTTGACTACTCCGGGGCGCAAGCCTGCAAGGCGTTGCGCGCCGACGGGTACGAAGTGGTGCTGGTGAACTCGAACCCGGCCACCATCATGACCGACCCCGAGTTCGCCGACCGCACCTACATCGAGCCACTCACCGTGGAGTACCTCGAGGCCATCATCGCCCGCGAGCGGCCGGACGCGGTGCTGCCCACCGTTGGCGGCCAGACCGCCCTGAACCTGGCCATTGACCTTGCCAGCCACGGCGTGCTCGATCGTCACGGCGTCCAACTGATCGGCGCTTCGCTCAAGGCCATCAAGATGGCCGAAGACCGCATGCTCTTCAAGAACGCCATGCGCGACATCGGTCTCGAAGTACCGGGCAGCCTGCTGGCGCATACCGAGACGGAGGCGAGAGAGGCGGCGGAACAGCTCGGATTCCCCGTGATCATCCGGCCCTCATTCACGCTCGGGGGCACGGGCGCCGGGGTGGCGTACAACCTTGAGGAATTCGAGGAGATCGTGCGCTGGGGTCTGCAGGCCAGTCCCGTGCACGAAGTGCTGGTGGAAGAATCGGTGCTCGGCTGGAAAGAGTTTGAACTCGAAGTCATGCGCGACCGTGCCGACAACGCGGTGGTGGTCTGCTCCATCGAGAACTTTGACCCCATGGGCGTGCACACCGGTGACTCGATCACGGTGGCGCCCGTGCAGACGTTGACCGACAAAGAGTACCAGCGCATGCGCGACGCCGCCTTTGCCGTGATCCGGGCCGTGGGCGTCGAAACCGGCGGGTCGAACATCCAGTTCGCGGTGCATCCGGAGACCGGACGCATGGTGGTGATCGAGATGAATCCGCGCGTCTCGCGCAGCTCGGCGCTGGCCTCGAAGGCGACCGGATTCCCCATCGCAAAAATCGCCGCGCGTCTCGCCGTGGGCTACACGCTGAACGAAATCCCCAACGATATCACCCAGAAGACGCCTGCCTGCTTCGAGCCCACCATCGACTACGTGGTGGTGAAAATCCCCAAGTGGGCGCGCGAGAAGTTTCCGGACGCCGACCACACGCTCGGCCCGCAGATGAAGTCGGTGGGCGAGGTGATGGCCATCGGGCGCACCTTCAAGGAAGCGCTGATGAAGGGCGTGCGCTCGCTCGAGACCGGCCGCAAGACGCCCAAACCGCCCGCGGACCCCGATGATCTCAAGCGGCGTTTGACCGTGCCCCATCCCGATCGCCTTTGGGACTTGTTCTTCGCGCTCTCCACGGGCCACAGCGTCGAGTCGCTGTACGAAATCACGAAGATCGATCCCTGGTTCCTGGCGCAGATGCAGCAGATCGTCGATCTGCAGGGCGAACTCAAGGGCCACAGCGCATCCTCGGTGCCTGCGCCCCTGTTGTACAAGGCCAAGCAGTTCGGCCTGTCAGACCTGCATCTGGCGGAGCTCTGGGCCACCACCGGTGAAGAAGTCCGCCAGGCGCGCCTCAAGCGCGGCGTGCGCCCCGTCTTCAAGCGTGTGGACACCTGCGCCGCCGAGTTCGAATCCTTCACGCCCTATCTCTATTCGAGCTATGAGGAGGAAAACGAGGCCGAACCGACCGGCAGGCACAAGATCATGATCCTGGGCAGCGGCCCCAACCGCATCGGCCAGGGCATCGAGTTCGACTACTGCTGCGTCCACGCCGCCTTCGCCCTCAAGGAAGAAGGCCGTGAGACGATCATGGTGAACTGCAACCCCGAGACCGTGTCCACGGACTACGATACTTCCGACCGCCTCTACTTTGAGCCGCTGACCTTCGAAGACGTCATGGCGATCGTGGATGAGGAACGGCCCGAGGGCGTGATTGTGCAGTTCGGCGGGCAGACGCCGTTGAACCTGGCGAAGGAGCTCGAAGCCGCGGGCGTACCCATCATCGGCACTTCTCCGAAGTCGATCGATCTTGCCGAAGACCGCAAGCACTTCGGCGGGCTGCTCGCGCGCATCGGCATTCCCCAGCCTGAGAACGGCGCCGCCATGAATGTAGAGGAGGCGCGCGCCATCGCAAGCGAAATCGGCTATCCGGTGTTGGTGCGTCCTTCCTACGTTCTCGGCGGGCGCGCCATGGTGATTGCCTACGATGAGGAAACGCTCATCGAATACGTCCGGCGCGCCGAAGAGCTGCAGCAGGCCTTCCCCATCCTGGTGGACCGCTTTCTCGAGGCTGCCACTGAGGTGGATGTGGACGCGCTTTCGGACGGCGAAGACGTGGTGATTGCCGGCATCATGGAGCACATCGAGGAAGCGGGCATCCACTCCGGCGACAGTTCCTGCTGCCTGCCGGTTTTCGAGATCGGCGAGCGCGAGCGCCAGACCCTCCGCGAGTACACGGTGAAGCTGGCCCGGGAACTGGGCGTGATCGGCCTGATGAACGTGCAGTACGCCATCCAGAACGGCAAGGTCTTCGTGCTGGAGGTGAACCCGCGGGCCTCACGCACAGTGCCCTACGTCAGCAAGGCCACGGGCGTGCCGCTGGCCAAGATCGCCGCGCGGCTCATGATCGGCCGCAAACTGAGCGAGTTCGGTCTGGAAGGGGAACTCGCGGTGCATCACCACTTCGTGAAGTCGCCGGTTTTTCCCTTCGTCAAGCTGCCGGGCGCGGACACGATGCTCGGTCCTGAGATGAAGTCCACCGGAGAAGTGATGGGCACGGCTTCGAGCTTCGGCCTGGCGTTTGCCAAGGCGCAGCTCGCCGCCGGCCAGCGTATTCCCGCCGAAGGCCGCGTGTTCTTCTCGGTGAACGATCATGACAAGCCGCACGCGGTACCGATCGCGCGCGACCTCGTGGCCCTCGGGTTCACTCTGCTCGCCACCCGCGGCACGGCGGAATATCTCCGCACGGCCGGCGTGCCGGTGGAACGCGTGCACAAGGTGAACGAGGGCCGCCCGAATGTGGCCGACCTCGTCAAAAGCTCGAAGATCGATCTGATCATCAATACGCCGCTCGGAAGAACGTCTCACATGGACGAACGCGCGATCCGCCGGGCGGCCATTCAGCAAGGGATCACCTGCATCACCACCCTTTCGGCGGCAGTGGCGGCGGTGCAGGGCATCCGCGCCCAGCGCCAGGGCGGCATACAGGTGGAATGCCTGCAGGAGTTGCATCGGAAGCAAGAGGTAAAGGCGCAACTATGAATAATGAACGATGAATGATGAACACTGAATGATGAACGATGAAATGCTTGACGATCGGCATGATTTGAAGCGGCGGACGAAACGATGAGCCTTGTCAGTTATCCGGTTGTACTCGACGCTGCCGCGGCCAACCGAGGCACAGGTGATCGGCAAGCAAGCGTTGCGCAGCGGCACGTCGGTAGGTGCGCATTATCAGGAGGCTACCCGAGCCCGATCCAATGCTGAATTCGTCAGCAAGATCGAGTGTGGGTTGCAGGAACTCGAAGAGACGCGCTATTGGTTGGAACTCATGACTGAATCCGGTATCGTGACGCAAGAGAAGCTTCAGGATCTGTTCCGCGAAGCTGAAGAACTGACATCGATCTTCGTGGCCTCAGCTAAGACTGCGAAGAAAGGGATTCGGTGAGAAACCACTTGCCGTCGAGCACCCGTCGGGCAGGGTTCATCAATTATTATTCTCGATTCATCGTTTTGCTTGATCGACACAGTGCATCATTCATTATTCCTCGTTCATTGTTTGGGTTGAGCACGGCCTTATGACGTCGAAGCAGATCTTCGCGCGTTTGCACGGTATCATGCCGCCGCTGGTCACGCCCTTCAACAAACGGGGTGATGTCGACGAAGGCGCGTATCGTGCCAATCTGGAGCGCTACACGGGCATCGGCCTCGCCGGAGTGGTGGTGGCCGGAACCACGGGGGAAGCCCCGTTTCTGACGCCGGAGGAGCGCTTACGGCTGACCGAAATCGCGCGTTCCGCGGTGAAGCCGGGGGAACTGGTGGTCACCGGCACGGGGCTCGAAAGCACGCGCGGCACCATCAACCTCAGCCGCGAAGCCGTGGCGCGCGGCGCCGACGTGGCGCTGTTGCTCACGCCCGGCTACTATCGCGCCAAGATGGACGCGCCCGCGCTTCTCGGTCACTTCCGCGCGGTGGCTGATTCGGTTCGCCGACCGGTGCTTCTGTACTCGATCCCCCAGTGCGCCGGAACCAAGATGCCCGTGGATGTGATCGCGGCGCTGGCGCGTCACGGCAACATCGCCGGGCTCAAGGAAAGCTCGGGAGATCTGGAGTATGTGCGCGCGATTCTGCAGCGCGTGCCGCGTGATTTTCGCGTGTTCTGCGGGAACGTACCGATTCTGCTGGACGCACTGCGCGCCGGCGGCGCGGGTGGCATTATGGGTCAGGCTTGCTTTGCGCCCGAGCTTTGCGTGGCTTTCTACGAGGCATGGAAAGTGGGGAACGAGGACCGCGCCATCGAACTCTTCGCGCGACTCGTCCCGCTGGCGGCGGAGGTCAACATGAGGTACGGCGCGCCCGCTGTCAAGGCTGCCATGGACGTGGCGGGCTATCGCGGCGGCGACCCGCGAAGTCCGCTGCTGCCGGTGACGGCGGCCGCCCGGCGGTCGATCGCCCGTACGCTCAAGGCGTCCGGCGCCAGCCTAAAGTTTTAACCTTTACGCGGCGCAGTTCATCTAACGTCTTCGTATGAAGAGCCACTGTATACCGCAGTCCCGGTTGCCCAAGACCAGCGCGCTCTATCACGACTACCTCGAGCATTTTGAGCGCGTGAGCGGCTTTTACGGCGCGGGTTCTCCCTTCGACCCCGAGAGCTTCCGCGCGATTGCGTCCGCTCTTGATTACCCTGCCGAGTTGCGCGCTCAACTGGGGCGCATTCTTTCCCGACAGAATCAATCCTACGGCGCGAGTGAGGCGACCGTCGAGAACCTGCGGCGGCTCGCCGAGCCCGGCACCGTGGCGGTGGTCACCGGGCAACAGGTGGGCCTGTTTTCCGGTCCCGCTTTCACGCTCTACAAGGCTCTTAGCGCGGTGCGCCTGACGCAACACCTCCGTGACCGCGGTATCCCGATCGTGCCGGTCTTCTGGCTTGCCACCGAGGACCATGACCTCGAAGAAGTCGCGTCCACCGCTGTTCTTGACGATGACTACGGGCTGGTTGAGCTCAGCGATGCCGGCGTGCGGCCCTCTCCGCAATCGTCGGTGGGTTTCGTGCGGCTGACCGGCGAAGTGACGGAGACCCTCGATCGCCTGGAGGGTTCGCTTCCGCGAGGGGAATCGCGCGATCAGTTGCTCGCCGACTTGCGCGAGTCGTATGTGCCGGGTGCCGCCTGGGGTGAGGCTTTTGCCCGCTTCCTGGCGCGCCTGTTTGGCCGCTGGGGCGTGATTCTGGTCGACGCGCTCGATCCCGAGCTCCACCGCCTTACCGCGGCGCTTTACGTTCGGGCGATCACCGGGGCTTCGGAGCTGAATTCCCGGCTCCGCGAGCGCTCGAGGTCCCTGGTCGACGCGGGATACCACGCCCAGGTGCACGTGGGCGACGACTCGTCTCTGCTGTTTGTGTCCCGCGACGGAAACCGCACCGCCTTGCGGCTTGCGCCCGGGGGTTCCGATTTTGTCCTGGACCATGATGTGCGCGTCAGCGCCGAGGAAGCTCGCCGTCTCGCCGAGGAGCGCCCTTTTGACTTCTCGGCCAATGCCATTTTCCGGCCCATCGTGCAGGACTGGTTGCTGCCGACCGTCGGCTATGTTGCTGGTCCCGCGGAGTTGACGTATCACGCCCAGAGCGCGGCGCTCTATCCGGTCTTCGCGCGTCCTCAGCCCGTGATCGTGCCGCGCGCCTCCTTCACGCTGCTCGACCCGCGCAGCGAACGCATCTTGGAACGATACCGGCTTCATATCGAAGACGTCTGGCACGACGAAGAGCACCTCCGCCGGCAAATCGCCTCGGCGGGCTTTGCTGAGGGTTGGGAGCAGCGCCTGGAGCAGACCGAATACGACGTCATGCGGCGGCTCGACGGCTTGCGCAGCGATATCAGCGCCATCGACCCAACTCTGCTCGGCGCAGCGGAGCGGGCTCGACGCCGCGCGGCCTACCAGTTTGAGAGATTGAAGGGGAAGATCACGCACGCCGCTTTCACGCGCTCGGAAGTTCTGCGGCGTCACGAGCACGCGTTGCGGGCTTTTCTGCTGCCGGGCGGAGAACTGCAGGAGCGGGGCCTCGGCGGCGTCTACTTCCTGGGCCGCGCGGGCTACGATCTGCTCGACCGCCTGCTTCCCCTGATCTCCACCGAATCGGCCTGCCACCACAGAGTCCCATTTCAGTACGCGCTGGCCTGAGGCGCGCCTTCCCGCTCAGCGGACCACGCCCTCCACGGGGCTCGACGCGGTGGCGTAGAGCTTCCTGGCCATGCGGCCCGCCAGGAACGCCTGGCGGCCGGCCAAAACCGCGTGCTTCATGGCTTCGGCCATCAGGATCGGATCCTGCGCGGCCGCAATACCGGTGTTCATCAGCACCGCGTCGGCCCCCAACTCCATGGCGATGGCGGCGTCGGACGCCGTGCCCACGCCGGCGTCGAGGATCAGCGGAACCTCTGTGATCCTCTCGCGCAGGATGCGGAGGTTGGCGGCGTTCTGAATGCCCAGGCCGGACCCGATCGGCGCCCCGAGCGGCATGACCGCTGCTGCGCCGGCGTCGATCAGGCGTCGCGCCGCGATGAGATCGTCGTTGGTGTAGGGAAGTACCACGAATCCCTCGCGCACCAGGGTCTCCGTAGCCCGCAGCAGCTCGAAGTTATCAGGGAAGAGCGTCTTCTCATCGCCAATCACCTCGACCTTCACCCAATTTGACAGGCCCACCTCGCGGCCCAGTCGTGCGGCCCGCACCGCCTCATCGGCGTTATAGCAGCCGGCTGTATTCGGCAGGATGAAATAGCGATCCCGGTCGATGTAGTCGAGCAGCGACTCCTTGCTGCGGTCGGTCAGGTTCACGCGGCGGACGGCCACGGTGACGATTTCCGCTCCCGAAGCCTCAAGCGCCCGGGCCGTCTCCTCAAAAGTGCGGTACTTTCCCGTGCCGACGATCAGCCGCGAGCGGAACTCGCGTCCTGCAATGGTGAGGACCTCGTTCATGGGAATCTCCTTCAGTCGATGGTAACGACCGCTGCGGCCCGGTGCCAAGACCGCGAACTTGAGGCCGGGCAGGGGCGGGCCCGCCGGCGCAGCCGGCGTCACTGCTTCTCGGGCGGCAGTTGTACCGCGATGATCTTGCCATTCGGACCGAGCTCGATCACCGGGGCGTAGAGGTCGCGAAACTCGCGGTGCCACCAGGCGCCGGTGGCGCGCTTGGTCTTCAAGTCCGTAAACCAGTACTGCCAGAGGACGGCGCGCACCTGTTTGGGCGCGGCTTTTGCGAACGGATTCCCGGCAAACAGCGTGATCACGCTGGGGTCGTTCTGGAGCAGCAGCATTTCTGTCCGCACCACCCACGGATACTGCCGCCACGAGCCGAGCGATGCAAACCAGAGGTTCCAGTCGAAGCGCGGCTGATACGGCGCATAGAAACCCGGAGGCTGGTCCAGACGCTGCGGCTTGTAGCGGAAGGGGTAGGGCACCCAATTCTGCCCGTCGTCGCTTCCCTGAAATTCGATCTCGTACCGCGCCGTGGTCATGCTGGCGAAAAGCCCGTAGCGGTCGGCGATCCGGAAGGGCTCGAGGGCGGCCACGGGATCGAGCGGCAAGGGCGGTTGCGGTACCCAGATCAGGACAATCTCGACCGCGGTGGCATAGAAGATCCAGATCAGGATCACAGCCGTGAACACGATGGCGGAACGATGGCGGAGCGCCGTCCACGAGCGTGGATTCCGAGTACGCGGGGTAGCGTTCGGCGCCGGCGGAACGATCTCCGAAACCGCCGGGATCAAACTGCCGCCGGGTGGCGCCTCGCGTGGCACCAGTCCGGCCCGTACCTTCAGCAAGCGAACCGCGCCCAGGATGAAGCGATCATCAAGCAGCAGCACGCCGAGCGCGAGCACCAGGTGATTCAGAAAGGCTAGGTTCGCAGTCAGAATAATGCCAAGCTGAAAAAACGTCACCAGGAAGAACAGCCCCAGCCGCAAAGGGCGCGGAAAGAACATCAGCCAGACGAGGCCGAGCTCGATCGTCAATGTGAGGAGCGCCGTGGCGGCGTGAACGCTGTGCGGAAGCTGCTGGGCGTACCAGCCGATCCAGTTTGGCAGCGGCCCGTTCTGGTAGTACTGGTCGAGCGCCGTGAGATGCCGCCATTGGGGGTCGTGACTGGCCAGCTTGACCACTCCCGACTCGAAGTAGATGCGCAGCCACAGCCATTGCAGCATGAAGATGCTGGCGCGCGATGGCGGATTTTCTTGGCCGAGCCGCGGCCGCAAACCGGGCGGAGCCGCGAAAAAGCTCAGGAAACCCGCGGCCAGCAGCATGCCGTCCGATTGGTACTCGGAAAAGTCCTGACCCACGCTGACGAACGAGAGGTAAGCGATGAAGCACACCGCGATCGCGGCGCGCGGCCACAGGTTCAGGATCAGGGCGACGGAGGCGACAAGGCCCACGATCCATAAGGCCTCGAGCGCGCGCGAACCGGCGCCGAGCCAGAGCAGGGAAGGCGTGTACCAGAAGCGTTGGGACCCAAACGAGCGGGCGACTTCTTCGAGATAGCCGGAAACCGGCAGGATGCCGTCCGGTCCGATCAGGCCGCGGACCTGAAACGCGTAGGAGTAGAACGCCGAGAAGAAGAGCAGGCCCAGCGCGCGAAGCCAGAGCCATCGGGGCCAGGATTTTCCGGGCGGCCCCGGACCGAATGCCCACTCTGCGATCGATGTGCTTGGAGGAGGCATTGAAGGGGCCCGGCGTTCGAGCCAGGCTACGGGACGTTCGCGTGCTGAGCCCGCCGCTGGTAGATCTCCTCGATCAGCTCGTGGTAGCGCTCTTCCACCACCTTGCGCCGCACTTTCTGCGTTGGTGAAAGCTCGCCCGAGGCAATCGTGAACTCGCTCGCGAGCAGCGCGATCTGACGTACACGCTCGTGCTTCGGCAGCGGCGCCATGGTCCTCTCCACCTGGAGCTCCATGAAGGACTGGACCCTGGGGTCGCTCACCATCGCCTCCCGGGTGTCACAAGGGATGCCGTGCTCGCGAGCGTAGGCCTCCAGTAACTGGAAGTTCGGCACGATCAGCGCGCTCACAAATTTGCGCCTGTCGCCGATCACCAGCACCTGCGCCACGTAGGGCTGGGTCTGGAAGAGATTCTCAAGCTTCTCGGGCGGCACGTACTTACCGCCCGAAGTCTTGAAGAGGTATTTCTTGCGCCCGGTGATGGCGAGATAGCCGTCGGCGTCCAGGGTTCCGAGGTCCCCCGTGTGAAACCAGCCGTTCACGAAGGCCTCGCGATTCTCGTCGTCCAGTTTGTAGTAGCCCGGCGAGACGTTGGGTCCGCGGACCAGAATCTCGCGGCCTACCAACCCTTCATCGTTCGAGTAATCCTCGCCGAACCGGACCTCGATGCCGGGAATCACGGGTCCGACGGTACCGAGGCGCGTCCGGCGTGGACGGTTGACCGCGATCACGGGTGAGGTTTCGGTGAGCCCATAGCCCTCGTACGTCTTGAGGCCCACGGCCCAGAAGAAGCGCGCGATGTCCGGCGAAAGGGGGGCAGACCCGGAGATCAGGACCTGCATCCGCCCTCCCAGGCGTTCCCGAATCTTCGAGAAGGCCAGACGGTCCGCCAGGCGGCGCCGCAGGTCAAGACCGAAGGGCACCGCCCTGCCTTCCAGGCGGTAGGGTACCGTCTGTTCGCCGACGCGCAGGGCCCAGCGGAAGATCTTCTGCCTGAGCGGCGGGCCCTGGCCGACCGCCCCTACGATCTTTTCGTGGACCCGTTCGAGCACACGCGGGACCACGGCCATCAGGTTCGGGCGCGCCTCGAGCAAATTCTGCGGCAGCGCCTCAAAGCTCTCCGCATAGGCGATGCAAACACCACGCGAGAAGCAGGCGAAATCGAGCATGCGCTGGAAGATGTGCGACAGCGGCAGGAACGACATTTCCATACCCTGAAATTCCGCCGTGAAGAGCTCAACCGCCGCGGCAATGTTGGAGGCAACGTTGGCGTGAGTAAGAATCACGCCCTTGGGATCACCCGTGGTGCCGGACGTGTAAAGGATGGTGGCGACGTCTTGCGGCCGGGCTTTGCGAGCAGTAGCGCTGAAGCGTGCCACCGCTTCGTCGCGTGGCACGCCGCGAACGACGTCCCACCACTGCCGGACGGACGCGCCCAAGCCCTCACTCACCGGATCCATAACCAGCACGAAATCAAGTTCCGGCAGTTGGGTCTTGATGTTGGAGATCTTGCGAAGCTGGTCGGCGGTGGAGACCACGATGCCCTTCGAGCCCGAGTCGCGCAGGATGTATTCGAGGTCGCCCTCGAGCAGCGTGGGATAAATCGGCACGCTGACGGCGCCGAGCCCGAGAGCGGCATAATCCGTCAGGGCCCATTCCAGGCGGTTGTCGGAGAGGATCGCGAGCCGGTCGCCGGCGGCAAGCCCGAGCTTCTCAAGCCCGTGCGCCAGAGCAGCGGCGGTGTCGAGGGCCTCCTCGGATGACACGGCCTTGTATGCGCCGCCGCTCTTGACCAGGAACGCGTTCGGCCTGGGATGCCGTTCGACAGAGGTGAAAAACAGTTCGTTGAGCGTGCCGAGAGGTTCGGGATTGGGCATTCTAAAAGCCCCCGGCGACCTGATTCTTCGTGATTCCGCCGCGCCGGACGCAAGTCTACTTTAGCATTGAAAAGCCCAAAATCGGGATGGGACTGGCGGCGCTATGACGCTGCAAGACAAGCCGCGCCTGAGGTCGAGCCTTTCGAGACGAGGTGAGCCCAAGCGCCAGGCTCACTATTTGCCGGACCGGAACTCGCGCTGCAGGCGGTCGCGCGCTTCGCTCTGGTTCTTTGCAAGCTCGGGTCCGTAGACGGGGTCTGTGCCGAGGTCGAGAATCTTCTGATACATCGCGCGAGCCTCTTCGCGACGTCCCACGGCCAGGTAGTCGTCGCCGAGGTAAAGCAACGAGAAGGAGTCCCTGGGAAAGCGCTTCAAGCAGTCCTCGAGCAGTTGAATGGACCGTTGCTTGTCGCCGCCTTTGAAGAAAGGGGCGCGATAGTAGAGCCGTGCCAGGGTGCGTTGGCCGGCCGCCTGCTCGTAATTGGGATCGAGCCGGATCACGCTTTCCATCTCGGCGCGCACGGAGTCGAGCAGGCGCAGGCCCTTGATCCACCCTTCGTCTTCCGCGAGTAATCCGTAATTTGCGCCCAGCCAGAAGTGGCCCTCCACGCGATTGGGCTGCAGAGCCACCGCCCGCCGGCCCGCATCCGCTCCTATTTCGAAGTCGCGCTCGGCCGCTTTGTCGTCGTCCTTATCCTCCTGGGCCCGCCCCAAAAAGTTATCGAGCCTCGCCATGCGCCACCAGGCGTCGTAACTGTTCGGATCCTCCGACACCGCATCGCGCAGCACCTGCATGCCCTGCTCGGCCCGGGCCAGATCACCGCGTTCCTGGTAGAGGCTGTCGGCTTCGGCCACGCGGGCCGCGGCCGGATCGGGAGCCATTCCTGGGGCGGCCGCCGCTTTCGCCGGGGCCAGACACCCGAAGGCCAGCAGAGCGGCACAAACCGCCTGCAAGATGAAGTTTCGGCGTGCCCAACGGGAAGGACTAAGACTCATCACTCTCGACGAATGCCCCTCCGGTCCGGAGCGAAAAACAGGCGGGACGGCTGGAGGGCAAAGGGTAACGTTCCAAAACCTGAGATTAACATTCCCGCAGAACATCGTCAACGCTCTCTCCCGGTGCTCGATGATAGGGCAAGCCCGATGGTTGGCCCGTGCTGAGAAAGACCTTCTTTGAGAAAGCGGAGCCCCCAGCAGCGGCCGCGCGACCATCTCCGCTGGCCGTTGACGTTCGGGCAGGCGATGCGGTACAAGTTCCTGACCCAGCCGTGAGTTGCGCTTGTGGAGGGGAGCCCAACTGGGCGGCGGCAGCCGCAGACGGTGATCCTGACCGGAACTGGAACTTAGTAACGGATGTGGGTCAGTTTAGACTCGCTGGGGTTTCTCGCACGGGATCGATGAACATCCGGCCGTTGAGGCGTGCGGGTCGGCCCCTTCGGCGGGTAGAGGGGGCTACCGCCAGGATGTTCTCCAGGCCGATATCAGACGACCGAGGGCGCCCTTCACACACAGCCCATCGGCGCGGTCCTTGAAGTAACGGGAGTTAATCTTTGCGGCGTCGAAGTCCTCGATCTCGAGAAACCCCATCCGCCTGAGCTCTTCGGCAAGCTCGTCCGGCTGAAAGAAGCCCTGGAAGGGCTCGCCGGCGGATTGGACCCGGCGGGCCAAAGCGTCAAAGGCACGACGATCGAGCCAACCGAGCGCGGAACGCGGCAAAGTGTAGTCGAACACCACGCCATTTTCGGCCGACAGGGTGATGATCAACTGGAAGGTGGCGAGGACGGTGTCGCGCGTGAGGTAGGGAGTGACGCCGAGCCACGAGAAAAAGGCCGATTCGTGCAGCGCAAAACCCGCACGCGCGAGGCCGACGTCCAGGGTCTCCCTCGAGAAATCGACCGGCGCGAACGCCACCGAGTCCGGCACGGAGATTCGGGCCGTGTCCAACCGGCGGCGCTTCCACTCCTGGGTGGCAGGATGGTCCACTTCGAACACGCGCAGGTCCGGGTAGGGATTGCGATACGCGAAGGTGTCGAGACCGGCGCCGAGCACCACGTATTGCCGCACGCCGCGCCGGACGGCGTGCGCCACCTGGTCTTCCGCATAACGGCTGCGGGCCGCCAGAAAGGCGCGGAGGGATCTCGACGAAGGACTGAGTTCCTCGAGGCCGGACGCGAGCTTTGCGGCCTCGTCCGCGCCGATCATGGCGAGCGCCAGGGGGTCTTCGAACACTGCCGGACGGTCTAGCACCTGGTGTGCCGCGCGTCGCACGGCCACGCGCCAGGCGGTCGCGCTGGGACGGCCTTCAAGCATGGGCATCTCCGGTTGGCCCGGCGCCCGCGACCCTGCCCGGCCCCGTTTGCCACTCGGTGCCACTTCCTACCATTGCCCGCCGTTGCCTGCCTTTGAAATAATACGTGAGACTGGACTGAGCGAGCCAGATGCCGCAGATTCGCTCAGGCTGGACTTCGTGGAACCCGCGCGCCGCAGGCGCCGTAACGGTCTGTGGAGGGAGCATCGCCATGACTGCCGTTATTCAGGAAATCCGTCACGCCGCCCGCCGCCTGCGTAAATCGCCGGGGTTCACTCTGACGGCCGTGCTGATGCTCGCGCTCGGCATCGGCGCTACCACATCCGTCTTTTCGGTGTTGGACGCGGTGCTGCTGCGTCCGCTGCCGTTCCGCGATCCCGCGCGGCTGGTGCTGATCAAAGAGAACATCAACAAGCTGGCGGACCACGTCGATCTCCCGGCGCCGGACGTGCTCACCTTCGCCCAGCAATCCAAGGCATTCGAGCAAGTAGGCGGATTCGAGCGCGACGATGTCGAACTCTCCGGCTCGGGCGATCCGGTGCGGCTCGCCTCGGCGCGGCTGACTGCCGGTGTGCTGCCCGCCCTGGGTGTGAGTCCGATGCTCGGCCGCGCTTTCACGGCGGATGAAGACGAGCACAGCCAGCCTGTGGCGTTGCTCGGCTACTCGCTGTGGAAGGGGCGCTTCCAGGGCGATCCGAACGTGCTCGGCCGGCGCCTCGACATCAATCGCAATCCTTACGTGGTAATCGGCGTGATGCCCGCCGATTTCGAATTTCCGCTGGTGCCCGGCCGCCTGAGGCAAACCGAACTCTGGATTCCCATGAGTTTCACGCCTCGGGAGCGAGCGGACGCCGGGGACAACTTTCAGTACGGCGCGGTAGCCCGCATCAGGCCGGGCTTCACGCGGGCGCAGGCCGAGCAGGACGCGAACCGCGTGACGGCGGGGATCCAGGCGGAGTATCCGGCGAAGATGGGGATCACCGTGAGCGCGTCGCTCGTGCCGCTGCAGGAGAATGCGGTCGCCGAGGCCCGGCCCTTGCTGCGCGTGCTTTTCGGCGCCGTGGCGGTGGTGCTGATGATCGCCTGCGCCAATCTCGCAGGACTTCTGTTGGTGCGCGGGGTGCGTAGGCGCCGCGAGATCGCGGTGCGTCAGGCGCTCGGCGCGTCCGGTCGAGCGCTGCTGCGCTATTCGATGATGGAAAGCCTGCTTATCAGCCTGGCCGGCGGGGCGCTCGGCGTGTTCCTGGCGTGGGCGGGCCTGCGTTGGTGGATCAGTTTGCTGCCGGAGACCCTGCCGCGCATTGAGGAGATCCGCCTGAGCTGGGAGGTGTGCCTTTTCGCGCTTGTAGTGACCATTGGCACCGGACTCGTCTGCGGCCTTGCGCCCGGCTTGTCCGCCCTGCGCTCGAGCCCGGGCGAGTCTCTCAAAGACGGCGCGCGCAGCGTGGCCGGCCACGCCCGTCTGCGGTCTGTCCTGGTGGTGGGCGAGATCGCGACGGCGCTGATGCTCGTGACGGGCGCAGGATTGCTGCTGCGCAGTTTTGAGCGCATGCGGGCCGTGAGCCCGGGCTTCGATCCGGAGCGCGTGATTGCGGCCTCCTATGACCTTCCGGCTTCGCGCTATGCCACCGAGGCCCAGGCTGAGGCCTTCCACCGTGAGCTGCTGGTGCGCCTCGCTTCGGTGCCCGGGGTGAAGGAAGCGGGACTCGCGAGCAACCTGCCCATGGCGGAGCCCAACTCCAGCCGTCTGTTTGTGGCCGAAGGTTACAACAAGCCCCGCGGCGGTCTCTTCGATCTCGAATCACAGGCCTACGTGGTGGGCGACTTTTTGCAGACAATGCAAATCCCCCTGCTGCGCGGCCGCTATCTGACCGCGGCCGATAGTGCAGATGCCCCGCTGGTGGCGGTTGTGAACCGCACGCTGGCGGAGCGCTACTGGCCGGGTCAGGATCCCATCGGCAAGCGCATCAAGTGGGGCCAGGACCCAGCCTCCGAACTTCCGTGGATCAGCGTGGTCGGCGTGGTTGCCAACACGAAGCAAGGCGCACTCGACAGCCGCCCGTGGGCGCAGGTTTATGAACCGCTGGTCCAGTTTGGCCACTCCTTCGGACCGGCCGCCGGCCAGGTCGGCATGCACGGCGGAAGCATGCGCGTGGCCGTGCGGACCATGGGAGATCCGGTCGCCATGCAGAACGCCGTACGCCGGGCCGTCTGGTCGCTCGATCCCGAGCTAGCGGTGAGCAACATGCAGACCATGGAGCAGGCCATCCGCCAGTCCGAGGCGCCGCGCCGTTTCAACACGGCCGTGCTTTCGGCCTTCGCGCTGGGCGCGGTGCTGCTGGCCGGGCTCGGCATCTACGGAGTGATCGCCTTTTCGGTGGCACAACGCACGCAGGAGATCGCGGTGCGGATGGCGCTGGGAGCCCAGCCGGCCGGTGTGCTGCGGCTGGTGCTCGCGGCCGGGGCCAGGCTGGCCGCGCTCGGGTGTGTGTTGGGACTTGCGGGCGCCGCGTCGGTCACGCGCCTGATGCAATCGCTTCTGTTCGAGGTCAGCCCGTTTGATCCGGCCGTATTCGCCTCGGGCGCCGCCGTCGTGCTGCTGCTCGCGCTCGCGGCCTCGTTCCTGCCGGCGCGCCGCGCTGCCGGCATCGAGCCGATGGAAGCCCTGCGGTCGGAGTAGCCTTCACTCGAAGAGTTCGCCCTTGAGCAGCCGCTGGCCGCCGAGCGCGGTGTGGAAACCCCAGGCCGCAATCGCAACATAGCTTATCAGGATAGCCCATGCGCCCGGCGCGTACCAGGCGGACAAATCCGGGGTCAGGGGAACGTTGAACAACTCGTTGGCCGTGAAGATCGCCACCGCCAGGGTGATCAGCCCAAAGCGGGTGGCCGCGAAGGCCGCAATGGTAAACACGATGATCCAGACCCAGACCATGATCATCCGGTGATCGCTTTGCATTGTGTTCTGCGCAGCGAAGATCGTCACGAAGATGGCGCCCGCCAGCCAGCGATTGCGCACCAGGACTCTCAGCAGGAATAGCACGAAGAAGAATTGCAGCGTCGCCACGATGCACCCCACTGCTTGCTTGAGCGAGAAGCCAAGCACCTGACGGCCGCCCATCAATAGCACGGCGGTGGGCGTCTCGGGCGGCGCCCCTTCCCGCTTGAGCAGCAGAAGGCCCACTCCGATCACCAAAGACCAAACCACACCGAGCAGCACGCCCCAGAGCACGTCGCGCCCCACCAGCGGATCGCGCACTTTGCCTGTCAGCAGGCGACTCCAGGAAATGATGGCCTGCGGCCAGTGGCGTCGCACGAAGGGTTCGAGCGCCAGGTAAAGCATCCAGATCGCGCCCGCAAGGAACAAGCTGGTGCTCAGGGCGAGGACAAAACGCCCGAAGGTTGCGAGAGTAGGGATGAAGTGATCCTCGCAAATCCACACCACCATTTCGGTCACGAAGACGGCGCCCGCCAATCGCAAAGCGCCGTTGAGGTCAACTTTCCCTTTGCGATAGTTGCGTCGCGCGACCCACGAACCCGCAAACAGCATGAGGATGGCGAGCACCACTTCCAGGATCTGGGCGTCGCGTTGCCCGGCGTCGGGGTTGGTATATTCGGTTCGATCGGGCCTGGTCCAGGGCCCGATTTCCGCAAAATAAACCGGCTTGCCGCGCCAGGCCGCGGCCTCAATCCGCAGGGGACGTCCGGAGCCGGGCCACGTTCCCGCCCAGGCGGCGCGCGCGTCGAACGCGGCCAGGGACAGCCACTGCGGATCGGCAGTGTGGAATTGCGCCATATCGAGGCCGGCCGCGGTGAACAGCGGCTTCCAGTCGAGCGGCGTCGCCGGAGGTGGATTGGGCTCGACCTCTTTGGGAATCGCCTGAAACCAGGTGAGGCGGCCTTGATCATCGAGAATGATGTTGATCATGCCCGATTCGACCGTGGGGGGATCAAAGAACGACGGCACACCGGGCGTGACTGTGACTTCGTGAAAACCGTCAGGGTCCAGGTAGATCGGGCTCTGCCGGTAAGGGTAGAGCAGCGCCTGGGGCTGTTCCGTGAGAATCTTCGGCCAGTCCGGATGCGCGCCGTCGTGGCTGTGGGCGTACTCGGCAAAGGCGTCATCGAAGTAATACTCGGCGGAGTGGTCGACGGGCTTGTCCGGGTAGCCCAGGCTTCTGATGATCTCCTGTGCCTTCAGGCTGAGCACGTCGGGCGGCAGCGGCGGGGTCATGATGCGCAGGGCGCTGCCGGTCCAGCTCATCCAGAAGATTGCCGCGAGGCCAAGGATCACCCCCGCGAAACTGATGACGGCCACTTGCGGCCGGATGCCCGCCTTTTCCCCGGCCGCGGCCACCATCTGCGGCGAGGGCGTTTCGCCGGCTGCCAGAGCCGCCGCCAGCGGATCGCCTCCGGGCAGCGCCGCGGCCACGGATAATGCCGTCGCGGGACGAGCGGCGGGCTCGGCTTCGAGGCACCGCATGATCACGCGCTCCACGGCAGGGTCCAGGTCCTTCACCCAGGTCGAGGGAGGGTTGAGCGGCTGTTCGTTGCGCTGCCGCACCAGGTCGGCCAGCGCCGTGGCGTCAAAGGCGCGCTTGCCGGTGAAGATCTCATAAAGCACCAGGCCCAGCGAGTAGATGTCGCTGCGCTCGGTGACCTCGCTGCCCGCCAATTGCTCCGGGGCCATGTAGGCGGGCGTGCCGCTGCGCACGTCATAGCCCTGGATCTGCTCCGCGATGCCGGCCAGGCCGAAATCCGTAATCACCGCCCGGCCGCGGCCGTCGAGCATGATGTTGGCGGGCTTGAGGTCGCGGTGCAGCACGCCCTCGCGATGCGCCGCGGCGAGGCCCGCGCACAACTGCCGCGCGATCTCCAGCCCTTTGTCGCCCGGAAGCCGCCCGATGCGCCGCAGCAGCGAGGCCAGGTCCTCGCCGTCCACATACTCCATGCTGAGGAAGGGTTGCCCCTCGGCCTCGCCCACGTCATACACGCGACAGACATTGGCGTGCGACACGCGGCGCGCCATGCGCACTTCGTTGCGAAAGCGCTCCAGGGCATCGGCGTCGCTCGCCAGAGCCTGGGGCAGGAACTTCAGCGCCACGCCCTGATCGAGCGTGAGGTCGTCGGCGCGATACACTTCGCCCATGCCGCCCTTACCGAGCAGCGCCACCACGCGATAGCGCTCCACCAGGAGCGTGCCAGGCAGGAATCGGCCTTCGTTGGAGAGACGCGTGGAACTCGTGGGGGCGCGGCCGGTAGTCTTCAGCCTCGACGCTGCTTGCGGGCTGAATGCCTGCCCGCCGGGCACGACCACCCGCGCGGGCGTACGCGGCGTTGCGGCGTCCATTCCCGCTGGTGACCCCGGCGTGGGTGGAGTCGCGGGTCCGCTCGCCGGCGCGGTGACCTCGACGTTATGCGGGGACGCGCTCGATCCGAGCGGCCCGCCGCAAGAGGAGCAGAATCGTCCGCCGTCGCGCGCTTCAGTGCCACAGGCCGGGCATTTCGTCATAGGGGCTTCCATTCGCTCACGATTGCGATGCGATTTCCGCGCTCCAGGTGAGCCGGGCGAGTGCTGCACAGCCATGGGTTTGACGCGAGATGGCCGTCCGTGGCCTTGCTCCGGTTTCTTGAATATCACAGTTTAGCAGGGCAGGGAAGGGCGGCGTCGGGTTCGGTGTTGCTGAAAGGAGAGAGCCTCGCCCGCGCGCGCCGGGAACCGGCGAGCCGTCAAGTGATCCTCCCGGTCTCGTTCCATCCGCTCTCCTATCTACACCGTGGCCGGTGGTGTTTCCTCGTTGAGGAGGAGTTAAACTTAGGGATGTCGTTGCCAACAACCGGTCCAACGCCCATCGTAACGAATTGAATGTGACAGCCCACTAGACTAGGGGACACGATTCGGATACCGGGGCGCATCCATCGCCTTTCGGTTACGGTCCGGCAAGGCTCTGGCGCAGGAATTCGAGCACCTTGGGAATCGCGTCCAGTGAAGACTGAGCGTCGCCTTGCGGGCTTCCACCGAGGTTTTCCTCTCGCCCCGAAGTCGGATTCCTCACGCTGCCGTGCCACGTGGGAACGATTTCGGGCCGGCCGGCCCGATGGCCCGCATGAGGATATTTCAGGCTCTCGTAGGAATACCGGAACCGTGTCTGCTTCAGGCGGGAGACGATGGCGTCCGCCATTCCCGTCGAGTCCCACACTCCATCGTCGGACCCGGAGACCAGCAGGATCGGTCCATCGATGTGTTCAACGGCGATCGACGCCGGGATGGCCGTCTCCGGATCGCGCAGGACCCGCGGCAACACGAACGCCAAGGGATGCCCCTGCCAGGTCCAGGCGTACGGCATCCGGGTGTTGCCGCAGCAGGCCGGATACCGTACGTTGGCCGGCACGTAAGCCACAACGGCCTTGATTTGGGGAAACATCGAGCCTAATTGCAGGGCCAGTTCGCCGCCGCGGGAAGTTCCCACAACAGCGATGCGATCGGGGGAGATCTCGGGCCGCTGCATCATCCAGGCCAAAGCACTCTGGAAATACTCGAGCGGAATGCCTTCGAGGCGCGGCGGCAGGTCGTCATAGCGGAAGTAGGCGACCGCAAACGCCGCATAGCCCCGCGAAGCGAGCCAGGCCGCCTTGCGGAGCGGCAGGCCGCCTTCGGACCCTCCCAACACCAGCGCCCCCGGACGGCGCTCGCTTGTGTTCGGCAGCAGAAGCACGCCGTGAAGTTGCCCGTCCACGTTGACGCGTCGCACTCCATCCGCCACCCCGAGTTGCTCCAACTGGGCGCTTGCGGACTGCTGCCCGTCTCTTATCACGCGGAAGGTGATGGTTTGCGAGCCCAGGTCCCGCGGAGGTTGGTAAGAGGGCACGTGTTTTTTCGCCGGTCTCATGGACCAGACCAGGCCCATCGCCGAAACGCCCTCGTAAGACCCCTTCACGGGCGCTTGCCTGGACGTATCGAGGGCGCCCTCCGAGTCCGCCGTGAACTCCGCTTGCGCAGACCAGCGCTCGTCCGCTCCATCGACTAATTCGGACTGGATCGTAAAGCTCTCACCAGGCGTGAATCCCCGCGCGCGGATCACGGCGGATTCATCCACCATCACTCGATTCGGAACTACCTCGAGAGTTTGGCCGAAAGCAGCGCCGGGCGCGGCCGTCCAAAGGCAGGCTGCGAGAATGAGTCGTTTGATGATCAAGCCGAGGCTCCGATCGAGCATTTCATTGTACTCAAACACCGCAAACACCGGGTAAACCTGGAGGTGGATCATGGACGGGTCTCGGTTTTGAATGCCGGGCTCCAGCGCCGACTCTGTACGCATCTTGTCTCCGAGCGCCGGTGCATTTTCCCGACAGACAGATGTCTGACGGACAGATTGAGGGCCTGCTTGGGCATGGCATCCGCTAGCTGTCAGGAACAGCACGTCAAAGCACGACATCGGCGCCCTGCCGCAACTTACCGCTTGAATTTGCGCCTCCCGAAGCGTATAAACGCACAAGTGCTCGAGGTCTATTCGAGTCGGCCAAGCCCGCCGCCGAAGCGCCCCCAAGTCAGACAACGGTTTAGAGGAGACAAACGCAATCATGAGAAGACGTGTCGCGAGATTTGGGTCTCAGGCGCTGGGGAATGCTGCGATTACGGTAGGAGCCGCGCTGCTTCTGCTGGGTGGTGCCGGTGCGGTTCGGGCCTCCGCCCAGTGCGATAGCTGGACCGGTCTGGCAGGGGACGGCTCTTGGACGACCGCCGGTAACTGGTCGGGCGGAGTGCCCAACAGTTCGACCACCAGCGCGTGCATCACCCTGTCGGGCGCCGCCGTGAGCCTGGTTGCGGGCGATTCAATCGCCAGCCTTACGGTCGGCAGTTCAGACACCCTCAACCTCAACGATGTGAAAGGCGTGGGGAGCGCACTGCTTGAAGTGTGGGGTTCATCGGTCAGCAATTCGGGCAACATCTCCTTGAACTCGATCGGCGACTTTGTGGAGCTGCAGATTGAGAACGCCAGCACCACCCTGAGCGGCGGCGGCACAGTGACCCTCGTGGGTGGTCCTGGCGGGGCCTTCATCAACACCGGCAACCTCTCGGGCGCCGCCTTGATCAACCAGGAAACCATACAGGGGACGGGTCAGCTCGGCGAGGGCACCCTGACGGTGGCCAATCAGGGAACCGTCAACGCCAATGTCAGCGGGCAGACGCTGATCGTATCGTCAGGCCCTCAGATGACGAACACGAGCACCATGAAGGCCACCGGCGGGGGCATCCTGGAGCTCGCGGACAACTTCACCAACACCGGCGGCACCATCGAGGCGATCGGGACGGGATCCGAAGTGCTCTTCTGTAATGCGAATATCACCGGTGGAACGCTCACGGATTCGAGCGGCGGGGTGCTGGTCAGTGGCGCAAGTTCGCTGTGCGGGGATTATACGGGGGCTACCTGGAACACGCTGACGAATACGGGTACCTATCAGCTGCAGAACGGCACCTACACTTACATCAACGGGACCATCACCAACAACGGCAGCATCCAAATCAATTCGACGGGCTCTTTCACAGAGTTAAACGTTCCCACCAGCGCAACGCTCGCGGGCACGGGCACGGTGACGCTGTCGGGCGGCCCGGGTGGCGCCTTCGTCAACACGACCAACATCAACGGCGCCACCTTCACCAACCAGGAAACCATCCAGGGCACCGGTCAGGTCGGCGAGGGCACTCTCGCGGTGACGAACCAGGGGACCATCAATGCCAACGTCAGCGGGCAGACGCTGATCGTCTCATCAGGCCCTCAGATGACCAATACCAAGACCCTCGAAGCCACCGGCGGTGGCATCCTGGAACTCGCGAACAACTTCACCAACACCGGAGGCACCATCGAGGCGATCGGGGCCGGATCCGAGGTGCTGCTCTGTAATGCGAATATCACCGGCGGGACGCTTACGGACTCGGGCGGTGGGGTACTGATCAGCGGCGGGTCTTCGCTGTGTACGACTACCGGGGCTACTTGGAACGGACCTCTGACGAACGCGGGCACCTATGAGATGCAGAGCGGGACCGCCACCACCATTTCCGGGACCATCACCAACACCGGCGCCATCGAACTCAACTCGGTGAGTTCCAACACTGAATTGCTCATACCCGCGGGCGGCAGCGCGACGCTGGCGGGCACTGGCGCGGTCATCATGAGCGGTCCGGACGCCTTCATCATCGACGCCAGCGGCATCTCGAGCGGCACCCTCGTCAACCAGGAGACGATCGAGGGAGCTGGCAATATCGGCCAGGGGAACCTGGGCGTCACGAATTCAGGGACCATCAATGCCAATACAAGCGGTCAGGGTATCGGGATCAATCCCGGCGGCGCCGGCCTGAACAACACCGGGACCCTGATCGTGGGCAGCGGCGCGACCATGGATGTCTACAACACTCTCCTGAACCTGTCCGGGACAACGTTGACCGGCGGTGTGTAT
>DASZIG010000125.1:0-18001 GCA_035949375.1 Terriglobia bacterium
CGAGCTCGATGACCGAGTCCAGCTTCTCGCTCGTGCTATCCCATGTGCCTGGGAAACCTGAGCTCCCTGCCGTCCGCTCGTACACATAGTGCAAGTTCAATGTCGAACCGTCGCTTTCGTAGCCCGTATAGTCATCGGTGAGCGTTTTGCCGTCTGCGGAGAGCGCCCAAGTCGCCGTAATGAGCATGCGGCCCTCTTTCTTACGGACGACTTTCCAGGTGTTGGGTCCCTCTATCGTGATGGCCAGCGTGGTCCCGCGCAGGCCGGGCTGGTCGCTCCCGTCGGCTACGATTGTGTCGACTGCGCCGGGGGCAAAGGTGACGGCGTAGCGGTCCGCACCCACAGCCTCAACCTTCATTTCGTCTGTGAGTTTGCTCTTGGACGGGTTCACCTTCCATTTGCCTACGAAGGGATCATTCGCCGCCCATGACGTTCCGATGAGTACGCGGTAGGGCTGCTCAAGGATGGGATCGGGCTGGAAAGCCTTCTCCGGATAATCGATCGCCTTCTGCGGATTGTGGCGCGGCGGCAATTGCCAGCACTGGCCCCGCCAGGAGCCCGATCGCGAGTTTCAACGTGCAGGTCATTCGCCTCCCGATCATGCCCAGTGGACGGGACCGAGATCAATCGTCTCGTCGCCCACCTTTGCCGACACAAACGCCCCCCCACCGATGTCCCATTTCGTGCCCGATCTGTGACATCGCGTACATGTACGGTGGCAACGTGCCGTCCGCGGATATTTCCTCGAGTTGGCGCCGGTAGTACGTAATGTCGTGATTAGTCCCGATGGGCGCCCCGTCCGGCGGCTGCTCTTGCATTTGATTTGAGCCGACGTACACGGGTTGGACGAACTGCCACTGGAATCTGCCCGCCGTGCAGTATGACTTGAGATCGTGCTGGGTGGCGCCGATTCCCGTGACTGCGCCGCCCACCGCTCCGAGCGGTCCATCACTCGGCGTGCCTGCTTCCTGGTTGTCAACGCGAAAGTCTGAATAGTAGGCAAGAAAGTCGAACTTGTCACCCAGGCTCTTGACACCAGGCTCTTGATCACCGTGCAGGTCAAGTCAAGCGGATTCGGGAGAGCATAGTAATGAAAGCTCTCGTAAGCGAGCGGAAAGGGGCCGTCCTTTGGCTTGAGGGAAGATAGATGTAGTGCAGGATTGCGGATTCCGCTCAGCGTGACCGGCCGGGCGGGGACCTCGGCCACCGGCTTCTCTGACTCGCGAGCCGACGCGTCAGCAGCAACGTGTATTTCGGTCGTTCTGCCGAGCGCCTGCGGCAGGATCCCCTGAATCGAGATGGTGTTGCCGCTAGTCTTCACGCTGCGCGACAATCCCGGACCAAATGCAAGGTAACGCGATGCGCTGTTGGGGCGTTCAGGTTGAAAGCCGCGAATCGCCCACACGGCGTCCGGACGCGCCGCCGCGCCAGTGGGCGCCGCGGTCGGCTTATGGACGTAGAAATAGACCCGGTAGGCAATCCCGTCGAGGCCCGGGTCACCTTCCGGCAACACCGGCCCGGCGGCTTCGAATGTGACCTTCAGGCGAGGTGGCCATCAAGGTCTCGCCCGCATCGTATTGCGCAAATCCCGATCGATTGCGCCGCTTCGAACAGGAAGCGCGGGCCGCGAGCCAGCTCAACCATCCGAACATCGTGAGGGTGCATGACTTCGGAACGCATGACGGCGCGCCTTACGTCGTCCAGGAATTGCTCCAAGGCCAGACCCTTCGCGAGCGGATCGAGTCGGGCCCACTCGGAACGCGCAAGGCCATCGAGTACGCGCTCGAAATCGCGCACGGCCTGGCCGCGGCCCATGACAAAGGCGTCGTGCACCGCGATCTCAAACCCGAGAACGTCTTCATCACCGCCGAATGAAAAGATGTCGGAACGAGGGTCGGCGGGATGCGCGCGGAGTTGCTCGGGCGACATGTAGCCTACCGTGCCCATGACGACGTTTGGGAGGGTCTGCAGCGTGGCGGTGAGCGCGTTGCCCGCTGCTCCGGCGTCTCCGTCGCCGACGGCCGCGTGAAGATCCTGGACTTCGGACTGGCCAAATTGATCGGGAGCGCCTCGCGCGGCCGGGGAGCATCATGGGGCAGGCGAGAAGTGATCGTTTATTCGCCGGACGCGGGCGGACCGCTGTGGCGCGTGAATTCGGATGGGAGTGGCGCGGCGCCGCTGACCGACAAGGTCTATCTTTCCGACGAGACTTCGCACCGCTGGCCCGAGTTTCTGCCGGACGGCGAACACTTTCTGTTTTGGTCGGGCTCCTTCGGTAGTGGCCCCGAAAGTCTCAAAGACGGAATCTATTTCAGTTCACTCGCGGCCAAAGAGAAAAAACTGGTTGCGCAGACCGAAGGCAATGCAGCGTACGCGAACGGGCACTTGTATTACCTGGACGAGAGAAAGAGCCTGATCAGCGCTCCCTTCGATTCCGGCGGGAAGGTGACTGGCGAGCCCGTCGTAGTCACGGACCACGTCAGCTATGAGCCCTCGGTCAATTACAGCGCCTTCGCCGCCGGAGGAGACGATACGGTGGTCTACAGCGCCGGAGCGGGGGCGATTGTGCTCTCCGCTCTGGTGTGGTACGACCGAAGCGGCAAGGAGTTGGGGCGCATCGGCGCGCCGGCGTTGATCGCGAACCCCTCGATCGCGCTCGAAGGGGATTACGTCGCGGCGGATATCGCTGATCTCAAGACATCCAACGTGGACATCTGGATTGAAGACCTCAGCCACGGCACGGCCTACCGGTTTACATTCGAGCCTTCCGAGGAGGCCACCGCCATCTGGTCGCGCGACGGCCGAACGATCGCCTATCGATACAACGGCGCCGACGGAGCCGGAATCGTCACGATCAAGAAAGGCGAGCGGGCTTGAGGCCGCCAGGGCCCTCTACACTACGCGGCCACAAGACGACATCCTGCCGAACTCATGGACTCTCGACGACAAGAGCATCCTCTGTACTTATGAACCAGCGGCAGGCGGCTCCAATCTGGTCCTGGTGGATGCGGCGTCCGGCAAGACGACCCCGTTTCTCGGCGGCAAGGCGAGCGAAACCAATGGAATGATCTCGCCCGACGGCAAGTGGGTGGCCTACGCGTCGAATGACTCGGGCGAATGGGAGATCTACGTGACCACGTTTCCGGGCGCGCAGGGAAAGTGGCAGGTCTCGCCCGGCGGCGGCACCGAACCCCGATGGCGAGGCGACGGGAAGGAGATCTTCTACGTCGACCCGAAAGGCATGCTGATCGCCGTTACCGTAAACACGGACGGGACATTCACCACCGGGGCGGGATCGCCGCTCTTTCAGCTTCACGGGCGAGCGCCAATCTCGAATACCGATCTTTATACCTATGACGCGTCCAAGGACGGGAAACGCTTCCTCGTTAATCGCTACGTCAAGCCGGACCATGTTGAACCATTGACGGTCGTGCTCAACGCCACTGCGGGCACGAAGAAATAATCATGCGAAGCGGGATCCTCGATCCGTGGAGCGGGCAAATTGGACAAACTACGGCTGGTGACGAACGGATTAAAGTACGAACAGCTACACCGGCCGGAACAGCAGTAGATCCAGACCAAACGTCACTCGCATCGCTTCGGCCCCCCGCCGTCGCATCGGTCGATAAATCGAAAGCAGGACGTCGTGAACGGCGGCAGCGTCGAGATCGGCCGTGGTGACAATGCGGTGTCGATCAACGAGCGCAAAGTCGTGCGCGAATGTCTCGACCGTTCGGTCCACGCGATCGCGGCCCGCGCCGCGCAGCTCGATAAGGTCCTCCGGTGCGGGAATTGCGACCAGCAGGCGTCCGTCGCCGTGCAGGACACGCCGGAATTCGCCAACGTTCATCCGCCCCGTGATCGACAGGACCAGCGAGAACGACCGGTCAGAGTACGGCATAGCGCGATCGGCATTGGCCACGATCCACTCGCAACCTGGGTAGCGCCGCGCCGCGGCATCAATGGCCGGAATCGAAATGTCCACGCCGTGTGCATCGAAGCCGGTCTGTCGAGCAAGGGTACCGAGGTAGAAACCGTCGCCGCAGCCGGCATCAAGCACGGTATCACTGGGCGATCCCACTGTGATCTCTGCTATCGCCTGCACCATCGGTTCGGTCAGGCCACGATCGTGCAATCGCCGGCGGGCTGCGACGGCTGCCGGCGAGTCACCCGGCTGCTTTGATCGCCGGCCCTGCGGCTGAAGCAGGTTGATGTAGCCGCTGCGCGCGACGTCGAACGAATGACCGCGCGCACAAAGCAGTCGCCGCTCCTCCCGCATCAGCGCAAGATGGCAGTCACGGACGGGGCAAATGAGCACGTGTTGAAGTGTAACGGGTGTCACGCTCGACCCTATAAAGTGCTTAGCGTGATTCGTAAAGGCAGCCGAGCGTCTCCTGGCCACTGAAACCCCGGACGGAACAACGATACAGCGTTAACCGAACCTCTCCAACTCCTGGATGGTGCCCGGAGGCTTACGACCGGGCTGCGGGCGTCGACGTTACACCGCCGACATTCAGCCTATCCAGACGCCGCACGGCGTCCGACAGCAGGGCCCGGTCCCATTCCTCGCGACGACTTGCGCGCGGATGAGGATCGTCACAGTCCAGAGCGCCCGCCAGCTTGAGGAAGATGGCGGCCGAGTGCTTGTAGGCCGGCACTGGATCGCGAAATCCAATCCAGCCGAGGTACTGGATGAAGTCGCGCAGATCGAGGTAGCGGGGATGGCCGTCTGCCCAGGCCCTGTCGCGCGCAGCGAACAACTCCGGGGCGAAGGTCGACAGGCCCAGCAGGTAGTCGCTGCCATACTCGATCATGTCGGCGGCAAGATCATTGCCCGAATAGATGCAAAATTCAGGCCGGATACGATCGCGAAGCTCGATCCTTTGCAACTCCGTAGCGCGGTCAAGGGACGAGTGCTTCAGGCCGAGGCACTGCGGGATCTCCAAGATGACGCCGAGGACGCGCTCTGAGAATATCCTTCCGTTAGGGTTGAACATCGTGCTCAGTTCAAAGCCCAGGAAGCGGTCCGTGGCCAACGCGATCCGGCGAAAGAACGCGATCAGCGAGGCATCATCCAGAGACGCTGTGTAGGCCGAAGGGAAAACGATTGGGACTCCGCCGGCCGAAGTGATCGACTCACACTCACGGCTATAGGCCTTCGCCGGATCTTCCACGCCTGGCGCGGGCAAGGCCCCGGCTACAAAGGTACCCCCGAACCCGGCCTCAGCGACGGTTTCGTAGGTCCAGGCGAGTACGCGCTGCTTCTCCTCACTGGTAAGCAGATCGATGTAGCCGGTGTCCATGTTTACGGCCACGCGCAGCCCGGCTCCCAGTGTGCGTTTCAGATGGCGGCGAAATCCCGCCTCATCGATCCGGCCATCGCGGTCGTAGGGCAGCAGTACGGCGCTTATCCCGGCGACGCGGCGCCCTGGGCGGCGAAAACCCTGGTATTCAACGAGACTACTGGTGCTCATTTTTTCATCCAGTCCTTTTTCAACGCCCTGAACTGCTCGCCCTCCGGCCGATCGCGATAGAACGCGTCGAGGGGGTAGCAGCCGGAGACGATGCCGTTGCGAGGGGCGCTGGTGCAATCGCTGAACGTCCGGCAGAACTTCTTGCGCTCGAGCCGTGCACCGCTGAGGAGGTCCGCGGGCAGATCCGGATACGACAGCATCGAGCGTCCGAGTCCGATGCAATCGGACCAGCCGGCTTCGACATTGGCCTGCGCGAAATGCGGCAGGTAATCCTGAAAATAGGACCACCCGCTCGAAACCACAATCATGTTCTGGGCTTCGGCCCTCAACTCGCGCGCTGCCCACTGCAGTCGCGCGGCTCCCGCCAGTGGATCTTCCGGAGGAGGGTACGAGTCGCAAGGAGGAAACAGAGCCGGGCGCTGCAAATGCGCGCTGTAGTATGGGCTCCCCGCAGTAATATTCACCAGTCGAACCCCCTGCTCGCGCAACAATCTGAGCACCTGCCTGGCCTCGGCGAGTTCCGGTTCGACGGGATGCTCGGGATCGACCCCGAAGCCCCACGTGTAACAACCATTCTGCTCCAGTGGGACGCCGCGTCCGGTCCGCGGATCGATGGTGAACGGTATGGAGTCGTAGGCGCTTAGCCGGACTCCAATCTCGAGCCCGGGCGCCGATGAGCGCACGGCCGCGATCAACTCCCGCAGGAATCGGGTGCGGTTTTCAAGGGAGCCGCCGTATGGCCCTTCTCGATGATGGGCGCTCAGGAACTCGTGGCCAAGATACCCGTGGCAACTCTTCAGATCAACAAAGTCGAAGCCGATCTCGGCTACCAGGCGGCCCGCCGCCGCGAATGCCTCCACGATGGAACTCACCGCCCGGTCGGAAATGGGTGAGCAGTCGGCTGCAGGAGGGTACTTCGAGTCCAGAATCGGATGGTGATAGACAATCGCCGGCTCCAGCACGAATCTATCACGAGGCCTGCAAAACCGTCCCGAGTGGGTAAGTTGGAGACCGACAATCAGATCGGCGGCAGTTCCGAAACGCTGCCGGTGCGCCTCGACCATCTCGAGCCGCAGCCTTGCCAGGTCTCGAGCCGTAGTCGCGTTCAGGATCAACTGATTTGGGTTTGCCCGTGCCTCGGGGAGCACGGCGATCGCCTCGCAGCCCCAAATCAGCTTGGCGCCGCTCGTCGCCATGCGCAGCCAGCGCCGCCGGGTAAGTTCCGACGGCCGGCCATCGCGTTCGCCATCCCAACCCTCCATGGGCTGGACGGCGAAGCGGTTGCCGAGCGCAAGCCCGTGACGTTCATCGCCGACACGGAGCGGGCGCGCAAGTGGAGACGAGGACGCCGGCAGGATTTCGTCGTGCGCGGGAAGAGACCAGCCTAGAGCTTCGAGGCGGCTCGCGACCTCGCGCGCGCTGTGGAAACTCGCGATCCTGGGATAGGAGACAGCATTCATAGGGCGCGCCCCGTTGGCCGGTGGCAGTCCCAATTCTAAGGGACTTGTTCGCGCGACGGGTCGGCGAATTTTGGCGTCGTCCGCGCTGCATCGCTCGATCGCGCTTACGCGGGGATGACAACGGCAAGCCAGGCGAGAGTCGTTCTCCTCAATCTTCACTCGAGAATCGGCTACTATCTTAGGCGCGGTTCTGGCGAACCGTCGTGCTCCATGAGCGCAGCGAAACAGCGACGCGTATTCTATGGCTGGTGGATTGTCGCCGCAGCCTTCCTGAACCTCTGCTTTACAACCGGGATCGTTTATTACGGCTTTCCAGTCTTCTACCCCTCGTTGATTCAATCACTCGGATTTAGCCGCCAGCAGGCGACGAGCGGAATTTTCTTTGGCTTTGTGGTCGTAGCTCCTCTCTTCGGATTACTCGCTGGAGCGCTCATCGATCGGGTGGGCGCACGGGCCGTTATTCTGTGCGGAGTCGCATTCTCCGGACTCTCGCTGGTGTTCATGGCCACGATCTCGTCGGTCCGGCAGTATTACCTGCTCTGCTTCACCGAAGTCGTGGGCTATGTCCTGGCCGGGCCCATTCCCAACCAGGTGCTTGTTGCAAACTGGTTTCGCGCCCTTCGCGGGCGATCCATGGGCTACGCCTATCTGGGACTGGGTCTGGGCGGTGCTGCTTCCCCGCTCTTGATTCATTCGCTGATCGACAACTTTGGCTGGCGGCGAGCGTTCGAGGCCATCGGCGCGGCCATCATCGTGATTCTCCTGCCGGTGGGAATTTGGATTACTCGCTCTTCTCCACGAGAGTTAGGGCTGCTGCCCGATGGAATTGCAACCGCGGATTCCGCGCTTTCATCCATCGAGGCAAATCCGACGCCGGTGAGCCAGGCCATTCGCACCCCCGATTTCTGGCTGCTGCTCGGGGGGAGCACGCTCACCATCTTCGCAATCGGGACGGTCATTTCTCACTTTGTCCTTTTTCTGACAGATGCCGGCCATAGCGTCGGCTGGGCGTCCCGCGCACTGAGCATCCTGCTGATCTCGAGTCTCGCGGGCAGGGTCACGGTGGGATACGTGGCCGACCGATTTACTCGCAAAAACGTGATGGCGCTATTCTACGTGCTGCTGGCGGCAGCCATTCCCTTGTTGTTTGCCCCTCACAGCAACGCGTCGATTTATATGTTCGCAGTGATCTTTGGATTCGCCATGGGCGCTGATTACATGCTGATTCCGCTCGTCGCAGCCGACTGCTTTGGCCTTGGAGCGCTCGGGAAACTGCTGGCTCTGATCATTATGGCCGATTCGCTCGGCCAGACGTTTGGCCCCGTCATGGCCGGACGCATCTTTGACACGAGCCACAGTTACAATCTCGCCTGGGCAATCACCATTGCCGCAGGCGTCTTGGGCGGGTTTGTAATCTATCTGATTTCCGGCAATGGCCGTCAGAGGACTTGAGGTCCTGCATTCGCTAGTTACCCCTGGGGGGAAATGCCGGTAGAGTTTCACAGTGCGAAACTCCGCGCTCGCCCAAGCCCTGAAGGGGCGTTCCATCACAGCCCTGGGCAACGCCCAGGGTCAAAAGGTAACAAGAAGCGTTGCCGAGCCCTGAAAAAGCGGCCCACGCACCGGCGAGACGAGTGGCTCGCCCTTTCAGGGCTAAAACCCAAGACGCGGCCCAGCCCGTAGGGTTGGGCTATGATGGTTCGCGCTTTCAGCGCTTAAGAAGCTACCGCAGCGTCCTCGTATGGGCTACTAGCTTGGAGGGCGGGGCATGCGGAAACCAGTCATGGCTTTCTTCGTGTTCTTCGACATCACGTGCTTGGCTCTGACACATTTTGTCCGAGCCCAGCCGCAGGAGAAGAACCCTCGTTTTGCATGTGTCTCGAACTTTTTCACGCTTCGAGACTTTGAGAAGCAGCCCACCGTGGTTTCGCCGGACAGGGAAAAATCTGTCCAGCTTACCCGAGATTATATGTTCAGGGTTGTATCCAGCAGCGCCGTGGTTACTGACATCAACCTGCCCGACATCTCGTCGGATATCGAGGTTGGTTGGTCACCCGATTCAACGCAGTTCTTTATTTCTTATAGCAACGGCGGTGAAACTGGTGGGTACGTCGTTCACATGTATCGTTTGAACCGAAGCGCCCTGACTGAAATCGGCGCGCCTGCTGTTGTGGCAAAGCGCTTTCGAGCGAAGAACTGGTGCGAAATTGCGCGGGAGCAATTTATTCTTTCTGGCTTGGACGCCAGATTCAAAAGTCGCTTTTTTCGTCGCGGAGGTTTACCCGGATAGTGATTGTGGAGAGAGCGGCGGCACGTTCAGAGGCTATGCCGTAGATACGGTCGATGCAAAGGTGCTGCGCGTCTTCGGCGAGGAGCAAACCCGGGCAATTGAGAAGGAGTGTTGAGCGTCCGGAAAACTTGTTCTGCAAAAGGTCGGGAAATGACAGACGCATCTCCGATGTCCGCCACCAGCGGCAGGTCATGTGAATATGACCGTTATTGAATCCTCGCAGGACCTTGAAGATCGACTGGCGCGGCCAAGCGATCAGGACCGGGATTTGGTTCGGCGGATCAACGGGGACTTTATCGTCCTCGGCACCGGCGGCAAGATGGGGCCTTCGCTCGCGCGGCGGATCAGGCGGGCGGTGACCGAGTCAGGAACGCCATCACGAGTTCTCGCCGTGTCCCGGTTCTCCAGCCCGGATCTCATGAAAGAGCTCGAGGGCGAGGGCATTGAGACCATCACTTGTGACCTCTTAAGCCCGGACCAAGTGGCAGGGCTTCCGCGTTGCCCAAACGTTCTGTTTCTCTCGGGGCGAAAGTTCGGCTCGGCGAGTCGTCCGGACCTCACGTGGGCCACGAACACCATCGTCCCGCATCATGTCGCCCTCCACTACCGTGCTTCGCGGATCGTTGCTTTCTCGACGGGGAACGTTTATCCGCTGGTGAAACTCGACTCGGGCGGGTCGCTCGAAAGCGACGCCCCAGAGCCGGTCGGCGAATACGCCCAGTCGTGCCTCGGACGCGAGAGAATCTTCGACTACTACTCGCGTGAGTACGGCACACCTTGCCTGCTCTACCGGCTCAATTACGCCGTCGACCTGCGCTACGGAGTCCTGGTCGACATCGCCCGCAAGGTTTACGCGGGTGACCCGGTCGCTTTGACGGTTCCCGCCTTTAACGCCATCTGGCAGGGAGACGCCAATTCCTACGCGCTCCGCTCGCTCGAGTATTGCGCCTCGCCGCCACGGGTTCTCAACGTTACGGGGCCGGACACCATATCCGTGCGCTCGGCCGCCGAATACTTCGCCCGCGAATTCCAGCGCGAGCCGCTTCTCGCGGGAAAAGAGTGTGATCGAGCGCTGCTGAGCAATGCATCTGCCTGCCACGCCGCGCTCGGCGATCCGGAGGTCTCGCTTGCAGAGTTGATGCATTGGGTGACGCACTGGGTGAGGCGCGGCGGCGAGGTCCTGAACAAGCCGACCCGGTTCGAGGTGACCGATGGAAGGTTCTAGTTCTATGCCGTCATCCGCCAAAATCGATCCCGAAGTTCAGGAGATGCTGCGTCGCGGCATCGCGATTCCCGCCCATCCGCTCGCTTTGAACGCTGCGCGCAAACTCGATGAGCGCCGGCAGCGCGCTCTCACCCGCTACTACTGCGAGGCCGGCGCCGGAGGCCTGGCGGTAGGCGTTCACACCACGCAGTTCGCAATCCACGATCCGCGCGTTGGCCTCTTTGAACCTGTGCTGGCGCTTGCCCGCGAAACCGTCGTTGAAGCCGAGCGGAATCTTGGCCGGCGGATCGCGAGGATTGCGGGCATTTGCGGAGCGACCGCGCAGGCCATTCACGAGGCCGAAATTGCTCGCGAACTGGGCTACGACGCCGGACTGCTGAGCCTCGGTGCGCTCGGCAACGCCACCGCGGCCGAGTTGATTGAACACTGCCGGGCGGTCGGGGCCGAGATTCCGATCTTTGGGTTTTACCTGCAGCCCGCCGTTGGGGGCAGGGTTCTCGACATCGAGTTCTGGCGCCGATTTCTTCAGATCGAAAGCGTCGTTGCCATCAAGGTCGCGCCCTTCAACCGCTATCAGACATTCGACGTTGTCCGCGCGTTAGCGGAGAGCGGACGACACGCCGAAGTCGCCCTCTACACCGGCAATGACGACAATATCGTGGCGGACCTGCTTACCGAATTTCGAGTGCGTGCAGGAGGCCGGGTGCTCACCCTTCGCTTTGCCGGCGGCCTTCTCGGGCACTGGGCCGTCTGGACGAAACGCGCCGTGGAGTTGCTGGAAGACGTGCGGCAATGCCGCTCGCGCCCCGAACTGACGGCGAGCGTCCTGGCGCGCTCCGCGGAAGTCACCGACGCCAATGCCGCGTTCTTTGACGCCCCGAATGGCTTCGCCGGAAGTATTGCAGGTCTGCACGAGGTCCTGCGCCGCCAGGGATTTCTCGAAGGGCGCTGGTGCCTTGACCCGAACGAGGATCTTTCTCCCGGCCAGATGGAAGAGATCGACCGGGTCTCGGAGAGCTATCCGCATTTGAACGATGACGACTTCGTGGCGAGCAATCTCGAGCGCTGGCTCCGATGAGTCCGGGTGTTTGCGGAGCGCGAAATGGGCATTCACATCCGAGCGATGACGCCGACGGACATCCCGGCGGGAATGCGCCTGAAAGATCTCGCCGGATGGAATCAGACCGCGGAAGACTGGGCTCGATTTCTCGAGACCGATCCCCAGGGCTGCTTCGTCGCTGAATGCCAGGGGCAGGTTGTAGGCACCGCAACGACGATCATCTATGAAGGCCGCCTCGCTTGGGTCGGGATGGTTTTGGTGGATCCCGATTTCCGCGGGAAAGGGATCGGCACGGCGGTGCTTGAATCGGCCGTCGCTTATCTCGACGGGCAACGAGTCCCGTGCATCAAACTCGATGCGACACCGCAAGGCAAGCCGCTCTACGAACGTCTGGGATTCAGGGCCGAATACGAAATCGAGCGCTGCCTCCTTAGAAGAACCGGCGGAAGAATCGGCGGGGACGCTTCGCAGGCGCCGTGTCAAGGCGAGAATTTGACCGCTGCTCTCGCGATCGACCGCGATGTTTTCGGCGCCAACCGGAGCGCCGTCCTTCGCTCCATCGCCCGAGCGGCGCCGGAGCTTGTGGCGCTTGCGCAAGACGATTCCGGTCTGCAGGGATACGCCCTCGGTCGCAAAGGCTCGCACGCAGACCATCTCGGTCCGTGGGTCGCGCGCAATGCGCGGGCGGCGCAGGACCTCCTTGATCGCTTTCTGGAACGAACGCTCCGCGACGTGATCGTTGTGGACATCCTGACGGACAATCCCTGGGCTCGAGCCTTGGCCGCCAACAAGGGGTTCGAATTCTCTCGCACTCTGACCAGGATGTATCGCGGCACGAACGAACATCCGGGCCTGCCCGAGATCGTGTGCGCAATACTGGGACCGGAGCTTGGCTAGAGGCTTCGTTTCCGGTGCTTCGCCAGGTCAGGCAGACCTTCCCCGCAAAGAATCCCCTCGCAAGCACGAGTTGGCTTTGAATCGGATAAACGAAGCCACCACCCAGACGGGTTTACTGATTCCAAAAGACTTACGCCGGTCCACGACTTGGCATTTCTGGCTTCGTTTGACTTCGTTTTGGCCTATTTTTCGGGTCGTTTTATTGATTCTATTGGACTTGGTGGCTTCGTTTTGCAAAATTTTAGATTCTTTTTTTTGGACTTTTTGCTGCTTTGCCGTGGAGTGATCACCCTCGCAGCGTAGGCTTCTAGCCTATTTCGTGCGCCTCGGAGCGCGCGGGCTTGGCACGATTGTGAAGCGGGATTGAGCCCTCGCATCATCGCACGATTGAGTGCACGATTGAGTGAATGGTTCATCGAGCCGACTCCTCCGCTGCCCGCACGCCCGGAACTTGGCCCTGAGAGTGTCCCATGTTTCAGCAGGACGGTGGGTACAGCTTGGAGAACTGAGAATGTTTCGTTTGGCCCAATAGCTTCAATGCGTTCGGCTGTGGAAAAGTGCGCCCGTTCACTCCCTGCTTTACTGACGCGAATGTTTTCTGCACAACCAAAAACTCACCACGGAGCACCCAGAGCAGCGGGCCGCAACCAAAGGCAAAATCTCTCACCACGGAGGCCACAGAGGCTCACAGAGATTTCTTCTCCGTGTTCTTTGCGCGCTTCGTGGTGAATTTTTCTTCGCGCACAGAGAAGAACATGGCGATCAGAAAGCCGGCATTCTATTTCGCTTCGTATGCACGCTTGAGCGCGTCAATGTCGAACTTTTTCATCTTGAGGAACGCCTGTGTCACCCGCGCGATCCTTTCGTTGTCGCCGCTCGCCAGCATCTCGTTCATGACGGTGGGAGTGATTTGCCATGAGAGCCCGTACTTGTCTTTGAGCCAGCCGCATTGCCCGGCGTCCGGATCTGCGGATAGTTTTCCCCAGAAGTAATCGATCTGCTCCTGGCTATCGCAGGGCACCATGAACGAGATGGCCTCATTGAAAGCAAACCCGTGCTGCCGCGCAGATTCCATGGCTGCGAATTCCTGGCCGAGAAGGGTGAAAGAAGCGAACCTTACCGCACCTTCCTTGTCCGGTTCCTCGCCCTTGCCGTAACGCGCGAGGATGTCCGCTTTCGTGTCCGCCGCAGTTTTGGCGCCGGCGGGCGAGTTCTTGAATATTGACGTGTAAAAGCCGATGGCCTCCTCGGTCTTGCCGTATACGTTCCCGACAAACATAAGCGCCGGGACAACCCTCTGCCGTTTCGCGCTTTCACCGGCAAAAATCACCTGCCACGAAAGTCCATACTTGTCTTCCACCCAGCCATACCGCTCGCTAAACGGATACGCGGCGAGCGGCATGAGGATTTTTCCCTGCGGAGAAAGTCTCTCCCATATCGCGTCCACCTCGGCCGTCGTCGCGCATCTCAGGTGGAATGAAACGGACGGGTTGAACTTGAAAAGCGGTCCGGCGCTGATGGCCATAAACGGCTGGCCTGAAAGCTCGAAGGAGACAATGTCGCAATCGCCCGACGGGGTATTGTGAAGCGTCGTTACATTCTTGATGGTTGAGTTTGGGATCAGGGCCGCATAGAACCCGGCCGCTTCTTTCGCTTCTTTGTCGAACCACAAATGCGGAGTGATTTTGTGCATGCTGTCATTTTATCATCCGGCAGTAAGGCCGGTCACCGGAGCGATCCACTTACGGCGGGCCGAAAGAGTGTGCGTGAAAACTGCGGCTTTGCCGCCCTGCTGGACGAAAGGTCTGCGCCCTTCCGTCCAGCAGGGCTATAGAAACTGAAGGCTTTGACGGTCTGCCGCTGCCGCGCAAGCCACGGGTTTTCACACACCCTGAAAGCCCCGCCTTCCGTGCGATGGTCACTCTGATATGAAATCCTGAGCGGGGGCCTCATTCGGCTTTCGCGCCAACTGCTCCGGACAACTCCAGATCGTCTTCGTGCCTCACCTTGGCCGGTTCGGCGATGGCACTCAGCGTGTCGATATCGAAATTGCGGTACAGATCAAGGCAAAAAACGTCCGGCGCGTCTTCGTAGTGCACAGGCTTGTCGAAGAGATACCTGAGAGATTCCACCCCGTGGCGCGAGGCAACCTCCGAGAACAGATCCGGGTTGAGCGCCGATGACACCAGCGCCTCCAACTGGCTGCGGAGCCCGGTGGTCTCGATCGTGATCCGCGCCGGCTCGAATTGCAGGCGTGCCCAGCGCACGATCCCGGCCAGTTGAGCGGCCTCGAGCCCAAGCGGCCGGTCACCGGCGGCGGCCAGCATTTCGCCCAGAAGGTCCCTCGGCTGATCCGGCGCCGCATCGCCCGTGAAAAGCAGGTCGAGCGCCAGTACCTGCCCGCCCCGGTCGAGCCGGTCTCCGATTTCAGAAACGCGGTCCCACTGCTCGGACCCAGCGGCTTTCTTGCCCTCGTCGTTCAGTACGATGGTGAGCGGCGCGGCGGCTTTTGCGCCCGTTCCCTTCAGCCACACCCCGGCAGCGCTTAATCCGTTGCTCATTTCAAGACGATAAGACACCGATTCCACTTCGCTGTGGTTGGTATTCGCGATCAGCCACGGCTCTTTCACAGTAACGGGGTTGTAGCGGACCGTCTCGCGCAATTTCTGCCTTTCCGAGTCGCGCCAGGCGGCTCGTTCGGTGGCATCCGATGGCGCCTCTGTGCGCGTAACCTTGCCCGCGAGCTTCCGCGCCAGGCCCAAAACGGTGAGATTATCAGCCGGTAATCCGCCGGCGAGTTCCTGATAACTCCTGATCTCCCCGCCCACCGGAATTTCCTGCGGCGCCAACGCAAGTTGAAAGTGCTTTGAAAAAAAACGGTACGCCTGCTCGCGGCTGCCGGGGCCGTAGTTGTGCGCCGAAATCGCCGTTTCCTGGAAGAACTCGAAATCGTCGTCCCGTCCGTAAAGATGAAAGAAGGGCCGCACGGCGTCAAAGATGTAGGGCCGCACCAGGGGAGCGCGGAAGCAGCAGTCATCTTCGGCGGTGTTAATCAGGAGTGTGGGCCGTGGGGCGCGCATGGCCGTGAACGTCGGGTAGTCCTGGCCCGCCACCAGGTCGGTCGCGTTCTGCTCGATGTCACCAGGCTCGTCCGGCAGGCGCTCCGCGCGCCCCTTGAGCGACACGTATCCGGCCACGGGTACGGACACGGCCACGCGCTCGTCGAGCGAGCTCAGGATGATCGTCTGCCAGCCACCACCCGAAAGCCCGGTCACGCCGATCCGGCCGCGGTCCACATCAGGATCGTCGTAAAGGAAGTCGAGCCCGCGCCGCATGGCCAGGTAGAAGAGACCCACGCCGTTCAGGCCCGCCAGGTCCAGGTGCGCGGCGAACCAGTGGGCATTCTCGGGCCGGTTTGACTCGCCCATGCCGATCCACTCGAGGTTGAGCGCGATCATGCCCCGCAACGCCTGGTTGATGCAGAACGTCTGCTGGAAAGTTTCCGCTTTGCCGCTGGATGGGAAGTGGCCCATCACGTCCACTACGGCCGGCGCTTTACCCTTGAGCGATCGCGGTTCGTAGAGCACGGCCGTGGTGTAGAACCCCGGAACTATTTCGTAGCGGAACTTGCGCCGCCGGAAGCCCGGTCCGGAGGGAATCTCACCGAGATCCTCAAAATGCGGGCGAGAGTTTATCCATTCTTCCGGCCAACCGTGAAAGACGACGTCTTTGAGGACGTGCTCGCGGATTCGTCGCGCCTCGAGGGTCCACGCTTCGGCGCTTGCCGGCGCCGGGAGCGTAGCCGCTCGCGTCCTCAGGTAGCTCTGGAGCTGATAAGTAACGATCTGCGGTGATTGTACCGGCTGCTTGAGCACCGCGGCCGCCTGCTCATCAGAGCTTTGTGCGAAGGCCAGGCCGCACTTCAGCAGCAGGATTGCGAGCACTACGAGTGTTCCGGGCCGTGATCGTGAAGATTGCAGGATCATCATTGTCGCAACTCAACTGGTGCAAGGACAGATTGGGTTGATGGGTTACGCCTCACTAAGCAGTCTTGCCGGATGCGGCCTCGGCCGGGTAGTTGAAGAAAAGCTGATTGCCGTCGGGATCATCAACCACCAGGAGACGGTAGCCCCACGAACCGTCCTTGACCGCAACGCCCCTGGCCTCGAGCTCCGCGCGCAGCGCGTCCAGGGCGGTGATCTGGGCCTCGCGCGTCTCGTTCAAGGAAATGAACATCAGCCCCTTGCCAACCTTCTCCGGCCACCGGTTGGACAGGATCAGCGCGCAACCTTGCCGGTCGACCTGCGCGACGTACACGCTGCCGTCCTCCTCATACCGCCAGGGGCTCGTGAAGCCGAGCCGGTCAACGTAAAAGCGGAGCGAGGCCTCAACGTCGGCCACGTGCAGGACGGGGCGTGCGAACCAGTCTGTCATAGGCTACATGTCCTCGAATGAAAAGAGCTTCTTCCTACGTTTTTGAGTCCACGGCGATCCTGGATAACTTACATTTTCCGAGGTGGAAAGCAAAGACCTTTTTGTCCGAGCCTGCGTTTTCGGGGCTTCACAGGCAAAACAAGCTACTTAGGCCAAGTGCCTGGCAAGAAACTCGAAGGTACCCTGACCGTTGATCGCGTGGCCGCCGTTGAAGTATTCCATTTGGGTGCGGTCGGAAAGGCCAAATTGCGTGTACAACCAAAGCACCTTGGCGTACTCGTACGCCACCAGGCGATCGCGGCTGACCTGGTCATGGTGTCCGCGTTCCGCCATGAAAGGCCGCGGGAAAATCAGGTAAGCCATTTCCGCGTAGTCAAAAGTGTTCCCCATATCGAAATACGGCATCTCCCATTCGATCGAATACATGAAGCTGAACCACTCATCCGTGGCCGCGACCTTGGGAGTCCAGTGATTGAAATCGCCCGAGCAGATAGACAGGCGGTATTGCTCCAAAATCGACGGCACTCGCATGGCCGTCTCCCCGCCGTAACTCAGCCCGTAAAACGCGATGCGTTCCCGATCCACGAAGGGCAGGGTCCCGAGCCAGCGGAGGATCTGGTCGTGCTGGGCGATGATAAAGGAGAACAGGGACGCCTTGACGCCGTTCGCCTTCCGGCTGAGCCAGCGATAGCGATCCTCGCCACGGTACAGATTGTGCGGCACGAAAGTCACAAAGCCGCGTTCGGCCAGACGCGCCGCGAATTGGTGGTAAGTGTCTTCCCTGTTCTCGACCACGTCCATGGGCACGCTGCCGCGTCCGTGCTGGCAGACCACAACCGGCCGCCGCTCACCGGGCTCAATGCTCTTGGGCACGAGCAGGATTCCCCAGGCAAAAACGCCGTCCCAAACGTCGAGGACCACCTCGTAGCCGACCCACGTTTCCGTATCGTAGATCTTGCGGCTGCGGGGATTCGCGGGCAGGTACGGCTCCTCGAATTTGCCCAGGACTTCCGTCCAAAAGTAATCGCGGTGCCACCTGGCTCCCTCAGCGAACTGGGCGGGCGACCGGGGCTCGAATCGCAGTTGCGTCGTCCAGCGCCGATCAGCGAAATCCGGCTCCAGCTTGTAGAGGAAGAAATCCTCCTGGGCGTGCTCAGAGTT
>DASZIG010000126.1:0-4704 GCA_035949375.1 Terriglobia bacterium
GCGCCCTTTTCGGTCCCCTTCGCGATGTCCTTTCCCGCGTCCTTGGTGGCGTGGTCAGTGAGTCGAAACGTCTCCTCGGTACCATCAGCCGTACCCACAACCAGCTTCTTTCCGCCCCTGTCGATTTCCTTGACAGTGCCGTCGGTCGCTTTCAACCCTCCTTCACCAACCTTGTCAATTTCAACGGCGGTGTCTTCAGTTCCGCGCTTCGTATAATGAGCCACGACCTCGCCTCCCTCTTTCAAGCCGTGCCAGGAATCCTCAGAAGCCTTCCCCGAAGCGTCCACACCATGGACTGCGGTCCTGCCGACAACATGCAACGAGTGCTCGACGCCATCGTCCGTCTTGACCACGACCGTCTTTGTACCCGAATCGACCTTCTCAACAGTTCCATGAAGGGCACTGACAACGTCTTGTGCGCACACACCCGAAACCAACAACAACGGGAGGAATATTGCCCCGAGAAGAGTTTTCATTTGCTTGCACGCTCCTATCGCTGAGATTGTGAATCCATTATCATAGCGGGAAAATATCGGCGAACGGGTTAGAACGGAAATCCGCTTTTTGCCGTTCCGGACCCCGCAAGTCATACACCGAGCGGCCTCCAAGAGAGGCTCCGGGGCACTAGACTATGTCCCGTTCAATTCGTTACAACGGGCGTTAGACCGATTATTGGCGACCACCACCCCTAACCCCTTCTCAACGAGGAGGGGACTCCCCTCCTTGATAAGGAGGGGCGGGGGGTGGTTGTCATAAAAGAGCTGGGTCAGCCAACTAGCCTATGGTCCGACCACCCGGTTCGTGAGCGTGCCGATGCCCTCCACCCGTACGCTGATTTCGTCGCCCGGCTTGATGAAGACCGGCGGATTGCGGAATACTCCCACGCCGGGCGGCGTGCCGGTGGAAACCAGGTCGCCGGCCTCCCAGGTCAGCGACTGGGAGAGGTAGCTGATCAGGAAGTCGATCTTGTAAATCAGGTTCGAGGTGTTCGAGTCCTGCATCGTCTCGCCGTTCAGCGTGAGCGAAATGGCGAGCGCATGCGGGTCAGGAATTTCGTCCGCCGTGACCAGCCAGGGACCGGTGGGCGCAAAGGTATCGCAGCTCTTGCCTCGAAACCACTGCTTGTCGCCGTGCTGCATGTCGCGCGCCGTCACGTCGTTCAGAATGGTGTAGCCGGCCACGTGCTCCCAGACCCGATCCTGCGGGATGCGGCTTCCGCCTTTGCCGATCACGACCGCAAGCTCCGCTTCGTAATCCGGCTGCGTGGTGTTGGGCGGCAGGCGGATGGGATCACCGGGACCGATGATGGTGTTGGCGGACTTGAGGAAGAAGACCGGGGACGCGGGCGGTTCGATCCCCTGTTCGCGCGCGTGGTCGGCGTAGTTCAGGCCCACGCACGTGATCTTCGGCGGACGCGCGATGGGCGCGCGTAATCGCGCCTCGCTGAGCGGGATCACGAGTCCAGGTTCGGTGGCCGACTGGGCGGCGGCCGTTGTCACGGCGCCGAGGGCACCGAGATACTCCCGGCCGCGGCCGATGAGATCGATCATGTCAAAGGGCGCGCCGGGCGCGCGTTCCAGCCTCTCGATGGCCGCGCGCAGACCCTGCTCGGGCTTCGGGAGCAAGCCGCCCCAGTCGATCGCCCCGGCAACGTTCACCACGGATTCGCCTTCGACCACGCCGAGGCCCCGGCCGTCCGGGCCGTCATAGGTAACAAGTTTCATCGATCAGTCTCCCTCCAAATCGAGATCCTTCCAGCGGTCGCGAAATGTCGTGGACGCGAGCGCAGGCAGATCGCGTCCGTTCGTCCAGGCCGAGAGCGGAAAATGGCGTGAAGAGCTGATGCAGCCCGACCGTGCCGCCAGACGCTGGCCGAGGCGGGCCAGGCGGCCGCTCCAGGCGTAACGGCGGGGGCTCGTCATCAGCCAGGCCCAGAAGCGCATGGCCGTGCGCTCGCGTACTGGCGATCCGGCCGGCTTCGCCCCCTCGAGCGTGTCCTGCACCTGGGCCCTCAGGTGAAGCAGCAGGTCCGGGATATTAATCTTCACCGGGCACACTTCGCGGCAGGCGCCGCACAGCGACGACGCGAAAGGCAGTTCACGCGTTTGCTTCAGGCCGGCGATCGTTGGAGTGATCAGCGCGCCGATCGGCCCACTATAGACCCAGCCGTAAGCGTGCCCGCCGATCTTGCGATAGACCGGGCAGGCGTTGAGGCACGCGCCGCAGCGGATGCAATAGAGAGCTTCGCGCATCTTCTCGTCCGCCAGGGCCCGGGTGCGGCCGTTGTCAATCAGGATCACGTGCATGGCGCTGGGACCGTCTTCGCCGGCCCGGCGGGGTCCGGTGAGAATCGACGTATAGGACGTGAGCTTCTGGCCGGTGCCCGACCGCGCCAGTAATCTGAGGAATACGCCGAGGTCCCGAAAGCGCGGGATGAGCTTTTCAATCCCGACGAGCGCCACGTGGACGGGCGGCGCCGTGGTCGAGAACCGGATGTTGCCTTCGTTCTCGACGGTCACCACGCTGCCGGTCTCAGCCACGGCGAAATTCGCGCCGCTCACGCCCATCCCGGCTCCGGAGAAGACCGTGCGCAACGCCCGCCTCGCAATCGCGGTCAACTGCTCGGGCGATTCGGCGCGCTCGGGGTCAACCTCGCGCTCAAACAGGTCCGCGACATCGACTCGCGTCTTGTGAATCGCCGGAGCCACGATGTGCGCCGGCCGCTCATGCGCGAGCTGCAGGATGTATTCGCCGAGATCGGATTCGACCGGCCGGACGCCGCCCGCTTCGAGAGCGTGGTTCAGCTCAATTTCCTCGCTGACCATCGACTTGGCCTTCACCACTTCCCGCGCGCCACAGTCGCGCGCGATTTGGAGCACGAGCGCGCAGGCCTCGCGCGCGTCCGCCGCCCAGTGGACCATGCCCCCTTGCCGCTCGACGTTCGCGGCGAATTGTTCCAGGTAGTAGTCGAGATGCGTGATTACTTCGCGCTTGAGCGCTCGCGCGCGGTCGCGTAGCGCCTCGAATCCGGGCACGTCTGCAATCGCCTGGAGCCGGTGATTGTAAAGGCGCAAGGTGGAGCTGCGATACGCCTCCGCCAGGTGCGCGTTTCCAAGCACGCGGTTGCCGAGTTCGTGAATCTGGTTGCTTTCGACGCCCGTGTCACTCATAGCCACTTCTGGATTTCCGACGAATCGTATACGACCTTCGAACCCGGGGCCGACCGTCCGAGGCGGCTGAGAGATTCCGCCCTTTTTTCAGGCGTAACGTTTTTGTTTTTTCGCGGCCGGCTGCCCAACCTGATACCGAAAACGGGTCGGGAATCGGGACCAGCGCGGCAGCGGAATCGTCTTTGTTAGACGCGGCACGTTTTTCAGTGTCGCACGAATCAAGCCCGTTCGTGAGTACCACCGAGAGAATCAAGGCAATTTTTTCCACTAAATGGTTTCAGTCGATTAGCCTGTGGAAAAGCTCACGGCAAACTGTACACTTTAACCCACTGCACCAGCATCTCATTTGGGCTGAGAGTCCCTGAATTAACCTGGCTGTGCCATGAGGCCGTTTGCGGAGAGGCGACGGAGTTGTTCAGAATGATGAAGTAAGGTCCCGTTGGTATGTTCGTTGTGTAAGCGCACATCAGCTTCCCGTCCAGGAACATTTTGACGAACTCGCCTTGCCGGTATGCCATGGCGTAGGTGTGATAGCTTGCGGACAGCTCTTCGCCGGTATCGATCAGGTGCTGGACGTTTCCTGGGCTATGAAGATTGCAGGCGAAGACGCGATCGGGACCGATCGATCCATCGAGGAATCCGCCCTCCTGCAAGTCGATTTCGGCGCCATTTCCCCCAGGGCCAGCCAGGAACCAGATCGCCGGCCAGGACCCGTTGCCGGTAAAGGGCAGTTTGGCCCGCACCTCGACATAGGCGTCCTCAAACGTGAAGCCGTGCGTCGAGCCGAAATGATCGTCCGGATAGGATGAAATGACCGCCCCCGTCCAGCTGTAGCCGCTTGCGGTAGTGCCGGCCTGGGCTAGCAACTTGAGTCCGGAGCCAGTGCTGAGGGAGGAAGGCTGGTCATAATCCAGATTGAAACCCGACGGCACGTCGATTGCCGAGCTTTCCGGGGGTTGATTCTCCTCTGTGTTCCAGGGCCAGCCGGTGGCAGAGTTGTCCGTTACGAAAGGGTCCCAATAGACTGTGTTTAACGTTCCCCCATTGAAATGATCCTCAAAGAGCAGGTTGCCGGGCGATTGCGCCCGCAACGGCACAAGGCCGGCGATCGAAAGGAACAACAGCGCTGGTGCAATCTTGAAAAACCGCCGCATTGCTGCTGCCATGGAGTCTCTCCTTTGCGTTGGGCAAAGTCTCAAGGCGATTCACGGCGACTTATGGAGATAGCCCCGCACGAACCACGCCGGACTTGCTCGCGCGACATCCGCCGGTCCCCTCGCTCACCATACGCCCACCATCGTCCGAACACAATCGGCGCCACTCCATTCAAATTGGGTGGCTCTCGTTGCCGGCAGGACCAATGAGCATTCTTCCATCGCGACTCGTTTGACTCCCGTGCCTCCGGAATGCATACCCATGCACATGAGGACGACTCTGACCATCGATGAAAATCTGCTTGAGCGCGCCTCGAAACTGACCGGGATCCGGCAGAAAACCGCATTGGTGCATGCAGGCCTGGAGGCCTTGATCGCGC
>DASZIG010000127.1:0-24870 GCA_035949375.1 Terriglobia bacterium
CAAAAGCTGTAAAGAGTCGTCAGCGTACCACTCGGAGTAATCTCGAAAACCGTCCCGCACCCCTCGCCGCAGATATAGCCGTTGGCCCCGCCATAGGTGGTCGTTCCGTAGAGGTTCCCGTCCGTCGCTTGGATCAGAGACGCGGCCGGGCGTTCGCCGTCCGTGCAATCGCTCTGCGAGCAAAAGCTGTAAAGCGTCGTCAGCGTTCCGTCAGGGGTGATTCTGAAGACTGTGCCATAGTCGCCGTTGGCACCCCCGTGGTAGGTCGTACCGTAGAAGTTCCCATCGCTCGCCTGGATCACGCCCGCGTAAGGCGTTTCACCGTCCGTACAATTACTTTGCGAGCAGAAGCTGTAAAGCGTTGTCAGCTTGCCTCTGGGTGTCATTTCGAAAACCGTACCGCCGTCGCCGGTCCCGCCCGAGGAGGTGGTCCCGTACAGGTTCCCATCAGTGCCTTGAACCAGCGCTGTATAGGAGTCGGCGCCGTCGGCACCGCGGAAGCTGTGCAGTACGGTGAACGTCTGTGCAGGTAACGCAATCGAGATCGCCGTACAAAGCACACAGACGGCGCACGCCGTTTTCCACCAACCAATCTTGCTCATGTTTCCCCCTCCGTTCTTCGGCTCTCGCAGGATTTGGAGTGCGGCAGCTCGCGCCGCTTCTTTGCTTGCTCGCGGACCTGCGCGCGACATCCAGTGTCGTACGCGGCCAGCGAGCTGGCCTGACCAAAGCGGTAGCGAGCTACCGCACTCCAAAGCGGACTTTAGGGCAGTACCCGGAAGGGCACGTTGCTCAAAAGCGTGCCGCCGGGGGTCACCACCCGGACCGTGCCCGTGGTGGCGGCTTCCGGCACGGTAGTTGTGATTAAAGAATTCGAGACCACCTTGAACTTGGCGGTCGTACCGTTAAAGCTGACGCTCGAGGCGCCGGTCAGATTGGTTCCCAGAATAGCCACGGGATTTCCTACCTGGCCGGAGCCCGGCTGGGCTTTCACAAAGGGACTAAGACTCACACCGAGGCGAAAGACGGTCCCGCAGCCGCCCACGCATGAGGCGTTGGACTCGCCGCCGGAGGACGTTGTCCCGTAGAAACTCCCGTTGGTATCCTGCAGCAGCGCCCCCGTGGGAGCGGCGCCGTCGGTGCAACTGTCGCCGCCCTGGGAACAAAAACTGTAAAGCGTGGTCAGCGTGCCGCCCGGGTTGATCTTGAAGGCCGTGCCATTGCCGTTGGCTCCGCCTCCCTGGGTTGTTCCGTACAGGTTCCCATCGCTGCCCTGGACGAGCCCGGCGTCGGGGATGCTTCCGTCCGTGCCGTCGAAGCTGTGGAGTATGCTCAGCGTCCCACCAGGGCTGATTTTGAAGATCGTGCCACAACCCGAGACGCAGGCGCTGTTGCCGCCCGCGCTGGTTGTGCCATAGAAGTACCCGTCGGTAGCCTGGATCAGCGAGCCGGAGGGGAACTCGCCGTCCGTGCAACCGCTGTGGGAGCAAAAACTGTAGAGCGTGGTTAACGTGCCGCCCGGGGTAATTTCGAAGGCCGTACCACATCCATCGCTACAGGCCGCCTTGCTGCCTCCGCCGAAGAGGGTTGTGCCGTAGAAGTTCCCGTTGCTCGCCTGGATGAGCGCGGCCGAGGGATACGAACCGTCCGTGCAACCGGTTTTGGCGCAAAAACTGTAGAGCGTGGTTAGCGTGCCGCCCGGAGTGACTTCAAACACCGTGCCGAGATCGCTTGCGCCGCCACCATACGTGGTCCCGTAGAAGTTCCCGTTGGTGGCCTCGACGGCCCCCGCGGCGGGGAGCGCACCGTCCGGGCATCCGCTGTCGGGGCAGAAGCTGTAAAGCGCGGTCAGCGTGCCGCTCGGAGTGAGTTTGAAGACCATACCCTCGTCGTAGGCCCCGCCTTGGTACGTTGTCCCGTAGAAGCTTCCGTGGGCGTCTTGAACGAGCGTCGACTTGGGTCCATTCCCATCCGTGCAAGCGCTTCGGGAGCAGAAGTTATAGAGCGTTGTGAGTGCGCCTTGCGGGGTGATTTGGAAGATCGTCCCGCCGTTGCCGTTGGCACCGCCCTCGTACGTAGCCCCGTATAGGTTCCCATTCGCCGCCTGGACGAGCGCCGCCTGGGGCAAGCTGCCGTCCGTGTAGTCGAAGCTATGCTGCGAGCTGAAGACTTGCGCAGATAAGGCAAGCGCGGTGGTTGCCCAAAGAACGATGGCAAGACAGACTTCCTTGCCCCGGTTGAGTCTATTCATCGTAGCCTCCTTGCCGTCCCGTGGCTTCGGCTGTGATGGTGGGTTTCAGGAGATTACTACTCCGACCCCGCTGTGTCAATGGAACGCGGGCCCCCGAGACCGGGACATTGGCGTCACTTTGATGCCCCAGCGCCCCGATCGCGACTCGCGGTTCTTATTGCGAACATCGCGCGTCGATCGCGATCTCGGCGCCGGGATGAAGCGACGTAGTCACACCGTCTTGGTCACGATGTGCAGCGACCGCGGGTGGTCCGGATCAATGCCCTTGGCCTCGGCAAGCAGCGCCGCGAAGATCTGCCCCGGAATGATGTACGGAATGGGCGTGTAGATTTCCGGAATCGAACCCGGCACGCGGATGGCGCGCGTGGCGGCCGGCACTTTGGCGGCGTCATGGGTGATGACCAGCGTGTCAGCGCCCAATCCGTGCAGACGCCGCACCAAGTGAGCCTGGTCCCGGAACGTCGGCCCCGGGGGCATGTACATCAGCACCGGGAAATTCTGTTCCACCATGGCAATGGGCCCGTGCAGGAAGTCCGCCGAGGAGAACCGCTCCGCCACCACGTAACAGGTCTCCATCAGTTTGAGGGCCAGCTCGAAAGCGTTGGCGTAGTTCAACCCGCGCGCCACCACGGCGCACTGCCGCATGTAGCGATATCGCTCCACCACGTCGCGAATCTGATCGACGACCCCGAGCGCAGTGCGCGCGCGCGCGGGGATCTCACCGATCTCGGAAAGTGTAAGGCCCCCGCCGAGCGCAAAGGCGATCAGGTAGAACATCATGAGCTGGCCGGTGTAGGTCTTGGTGGCGGCCACGGACTTCTGGCGTCCGGCGCGCACCAGGAAAAGGTCGTCGACGGCGCGCGCCATGGGCGATTTCGCCTCGTTCGTGACGCCCACCACGTAAGCCCCCCGCCGCCGGGAGGATTCCAGCACCATGTTGATGTCGGTGCCGGCGCCCGATTGCGAGATGCCGATGACCAGGGCGTCCCGGAGATCGACCTTGGCGTGATAGAGCGTGTGCAGTGAGGGCGCGGCCATCGATACGGGAATCCCCGTGGTGAGCTCGAGCAGATAGCGCCCGAAGATGGCGGCGTTGTCAGAAGTGCCGCGCGCCACCAGCACGATCAGGCGAAACTTCCCGCGCGCGAAGCGGCTGAACTTCTCGGCATGCTTGCGCTCGGCATGGAAGGTGCGCTCCAGCGCGTGGGGTTGCTCGAGGATTTCGTCCATCATTTTCGACATAAATGGTCCTTGGTCAGTCGTCCGTTGTCCGTGGTCCCACTGGGCTATCTCACCTGTTTCCGTTATGCCGGGCGTTGGACCGATTGTTGGCGACCACCAACCCCTCACCCCTCCTCAACGAGGAGGGGAACTCCCCTCCTTGAGAAGGAGGGGCCGGGGGGGGTGGTTGTAAGGAAATAGCTGGGACAGCCCACTAGTTTGCTCCATAAACCACCTTGCCGCCCACGACGGTGATGGCTACCGACACGCCGCGAATCTTCTCCGGCGCCATCTTGAACGGGTCATCCGAAAGGACAACCACGTCGGCGAGCTTGCCCAGCGCAAGCGCGCCCTTCTCTTTCTCGGCGAAGGCCGCGTAAGCGCTGCCCTGTGTATACGCGCGCAGAGCTTCCTCCATTGTCAGGCGCTGCTCGGGGAACCAGCCTTCCGGATGCTTGCCGTCCAGGGTGGCGCGCGTGACCGCGGCGTAGACTCCGAGCAGCGGATTGAGCGGCGCCACGGGCCAATCGGTGCCGAAAGCGAGCGGCGCGCCGGCGTTGAGCATCGATCGCCAAGCGTAGCTGAATCGAGCCCGGTCATGTCCGATGCGATTTTCGGCCCAGCGCCCGTCATCGATGGCGTGATAGGGCTGCATGCTGGCGATCACGCCGAGCCGTGCGAAGCGCGCGAAGTCCCCGGGCTGCAGATGCTGCGCGTGCTCGATCCGGAAGCGATGCGCGCGCGGATCGGCGCCGCCCTCGCGCGCGTAAATGTCCAACATCTCGGCAATCGCCCGGTCGCCGATGGCGTGCACGGCCGTCTGAATCCCGGCGGCTGTGGCGCCGCGCACGGCGTCCTCCATCTTCAGCGGCGGCGACATCAGCGCCTGCGGAACGCCTTCGTTCGAGGCATCATCCGTGTAGCCCTGGAAGAACCAGGCCGTGCGTGAGCCGAGCGAGCCGTCCGCGAAGCCTTTGACGGCGCCGAGTTGCAGCCAATCGCTGCCCATGCCATGCGAGATGCCGGCATTCGCCAGCCGCTTCCATTCCTCAATCGGCGTGATCTCATAGAACCGGCAGGTGAGCCAGCCCTCGATTTCAGCGCGGCGCAGCAGCCGCACCTCGCCGGTGAAGCTGCCATCCGGCGTGTGGCCGCCCAGCGCCATGTCCTCGACCGAGGTGACGCCCACGCGGCGAGCCTCGGCAAGGCCGGCCCTGATGGCCTCCTCGAACTCGCCCTCGGACGGGTTCGGGATAGCGCGCTCGATCAGGTCCTGGGCCGCGTCTTTGAAGACTCCCGTAGGCTCGCGGCTCGAGTCGCGGACAATCACGCCTCCCACGGGCTCGGGCGTATCTTTCGTCACGCGGGCAAGCCGGAGAGCCACCGAATTCGCCAGGCCGGCGTGGCCATCGTAGCGGCTGACGTAGACCGGATTGTTGGCCGTCACGGCATCGATCATCTGCCGCGTGGGCAATTTGGCGTCCGGCCACGCCTCTTCATCCCAACCGCCGCCCAGAATCCAGCGGCCGTGCGGCAGGCTCGCTGCCTTTTCTGCGAGGCGGCGGACGAATTCGGTTTCGTCGCGCGCAGGCCTCAAGTCCACGGCCAGCAACTGAAAGCTGCCATCGACGAAGTGTACGTGATCGTCGATGAAGCCCGGCATCGCGAAGCGCCCCGCAAGGTCGATCACGCGCGTGTTGGGACCGGTGTAAGGTTGGACCTCGCCGTCGCTCCCGATCGCGAGGATTCGGCCATTGGCCGCTGCCAGAGCTTCAACCCACCGCGTTGCGGCTGGTTTTTCGCCGGGGCCCGCATACGGTTCACCGGTCCAGATGTGGCCGTGCAGCAGCACGAGATCGGCACCGCGTTCGAGGCCCTGACCGGCGGCCTGTCCCGGGTTCCCCGCCCTGTTTCCGAGGCCGATGATCACCGCCAGCGTCAACAGGGGCGGAAAGAAACGTCGCAACTCAACCTCCGAGCGGGCATTATATCCTCAGCGGGAAAGAACTCATTGTAGAATCATTGACGCCGGCGCACAGGCCGCTGCCGGCATCGCCGCTGATGAGCACACTTGCACCCACCGACCGCCGCCTCGACAAGCTGATTCGCCTGCTGGCGGAGAATGCCACGGTCGTGGTCCCCGGTCCGAAGATCGCCTCCGAGATCGGCATTTCGCGATCGACGGTATGGGATTGGATTGAAAAGCTACGGTCTCTCGGCCTCGAGATCAAAGGCCATCCGGCTACCGGCTATCAACTCGCGCGGTTGCCCGATCTGCTGACGCCGGGCCTCGTGCGCCCTGAGCTCGGCGAAGGCGGGATCGGCCATCGCATCGTGCACTACTTCCGCGCCGACTCGACCAACACCATCGCGTTGCGCCTCGCGTCGGAAGGCGCGGACCACGGAACCGTTGTGGTCGCCGAAGAGCAGACGGCGGGACGCGGACGCTTCGGGCGCGTGTGGTACTCGGAGAAGTCGAGCGGCATCTACCTCTCGGTCCTCCTGCGCCCCCCGCTTGCGCCCACGGCGGCGCCGGCGCTCACCCTGATGGCGGGCGTGGCGGCCCAGGCGGCCGTCGTGCGGTCCACGGGCCTCGTCACCGACATCCGCTGGCCCAATGACCTTCTGATGAACGGAAAGAAGCTGTGCGGGATCCTCACCGAAATGAGCGCCGAAGTCGACCGCTTGCACGCCGTGGTGATCGGCATCGGAATCAACGTCAACCATCGCGAGATACCGGACGAATTGCGCTCGATTGCCACTTCGCTGCGCCTCGAGAGCGGCAAGGTCCACTCGCGAGTGCAGGTCCTCGCCGCGGTGCTGCGAGAGCTCGAGCAGCATTACCAATTGCTGATTCGCGAGGGCCCCGGCGCCATCATCAGCCGCTGGACCGCGGTCTCGACCTACGCGCGCGGCAAGCGAATCGTGGTGCGCACGCCGGCGGGCGAGTTCCAGGCCACCACCGCGGGCCTCGAATCGAACGGCGCGCTGCGCATCCGGTACGACGACGGCCGCGAGGAGCCGCTCGTGTCGGGCGAGATCATGCAGTTGGAGTGATGGTCCGGGTCTTCAACGATTCGTAACAGCGATATCGAGCGCCGCCCTCCGAAAGCAAGGCAAACCAAAGAACGCTTGCTACGTCTATTGAGGAGTGTCTTAGTTTCGACTGCTCGCGAGGCAGCCTTCCAGCCTGGATCACCGAATAACGCCGACAGGCAGGATGCCCGCACCACCAGATCTGAAATGAGGACACTGCCTTCTGTTGTATCTGGTTCTGTTCCCTGTCAAAATGGGGCAGGCGGTGGCACTATGTTTGGTACGACGTCCGGGGAATGGTTCGACGAACGAACCGCTTTGTGCCGGGACGGCGTTCGTCGCTCCACCATGAGGACAGGTGTTCCTGTCGGGATCGTCGTGACCGTCGGGATGGCGGTGGTCCTGGCGTGCCTGGTGGCAGCCGCGCCTGGCGCAGCCCAGGACGCAGCCCCTAACCCGCCTCAGCCGGGAGTGCAGGCTCCCCCGGGAATGCCGGCGGACGGCCTTCCGCCTTCGCCGCTGATGCGGCCCTGGCAGATGCGACAGCGGCAGCGTCAAATGCAACAGGCGGACCCCGCGCAACCTCAGGTTGCTCCGCCCGAGGCCCCGGCCAAGCCGTCGCCGGCGCCCATTGTCGTGTCAACCCAGGCTCCGGCCCAAAACCAAGTGCCGCTCCAACCGACCTTGAAAGTGGACTTTGCCGCGGGCAAACTGAGCGTGACAGCCTACCGAACGGCGCTTTCGCAAGTGCTGCGCGAGGTGGGGCAGCGGACGGGCCTTGAGATGCGCGGATTGCAGGACGCGCCTGGGGTGGTATCCGTCCAGTTTTCGGGTGTCAGCGTCGCCCAGGGTGTGCAGGAGCTGCTGGGAGGAATCAACTACGCGGTCATCGGCAGCTTAGCATCGTTGCAAGAGATCCGGCAGGCGCGGGTTGTGGTCCTGAGCGCGACGGCGACGGATACGATCGACGTGGGCGGACCTTTGCGCGGAGTGAAGGTCAACCCGCCGCAGCCTGGCCTCGACAGCCCCCCTGGCCTCATGACTCAGGAGGCCCGGAATCGCCGGCGGGCTGAACTCATGAGCCCGGATCCCAACCAGCAGGACAAGGGCTTCAATGAAGTCTCAAAGCTCGGCCCCAAGGACGCTTTTGACGCCTTGCAGGACGTGATCACGAACGGCGATGGGGTCTCGCGGCTGCGGGCCCTGCAGTTCATGGATCAGAGCAGCGCCCTCGACGAGAACATGGTGATGGGCGCCCTGCGCGAATCGTTGAACGACCAGGACAGCACGCTGCGCGACTATGCCATCCAGGCGCTTGGGCGTCAAAGCAGTCCGGAATCGCTGGACGCCTTGCGGCAGGCGTTTGAAGGAGGCGACGCGGCGGTCCGATTGGGCGTCCTCGAAGCAGTCTCGCAGCGCGCGGATGCCAGGCCAATCATCCAGCAAGCTGCCAACGACTCCGACCAGGGCGTGCGAAGCATGGCCAACGAGTTGTTGGGCAACCCGCAGGTGAACGGTCAGCCCGCGCAGCCAGGCCAGCCTGAGCAGCCTCCGGCTCCGGTACAGATGCAGACGCCGCAAGACAACCCGGACCCTAATAGCACTGAGCCAGAATCCGGGGACCAGTCGGACCCCCCGAATCGTTAACAGCCGCAAATCCGTCCGCGAGCCGCCCTGTTACTCCCTTGTGCGATACTGTTTAACGGCGCAGGAGTGAAGTATTTGCGCCGTGCAAACCCTTCCCCGGTTTGGGCGTCTAACACGAGGTTGAGGAAAAGCAATCGCACTCCGATCAGACCAAAGGGGCCTCTTCTCTTTCACTCCCGGGAAGACGAGTTGTCGAACGGTTCTGCGATAACAAGGTGTGCGCCTGGAGATGGCCGCCTCGGGGGCGCGTAGGTTGCGTTGCCCGTTCGGTATAGAGGATAATTAATAGAGGGGTGTCGGCTTGATCTCGAAATCATTTTTAAGACTGGCGCTCGCAGGAAGCCTCGGTGTGCTCTGGGTGCTGTCCAACGTCGCCTGTGCTCCCGATTCGGTAGCTTACAAGGAAGGCCGAAAGGCCGAATTACGCAAGGATTATGACCAGGCAGTCATCGACTACCGCAAGGCGCTACAGTACCAGCCTGAGAACACCAAATACATGATCAGTGAGAAGCTTGCCCGTACTCACGCCGGCTATTTTCACATGAACCAGGGCATGCGACTGCTGGCGGAGGGCCGGAAAGACGAGGCCATGGGTGAGTTTAAGCGCGCCGCGAGCGTTGACCCAAGCAATGAGACGGCCAAACAGCAACTCGTCAAGCTGGAGAAGGAGCAAAACGCCGAAAAGGTAGCGAGGGGAAAGGCGCTGCAGGAAGCGCTGAAACCGCCCGAGGAGCCGGCCACACCCCTGGGAATTCAACTTAAGCCTTTGCCGAGCGAGCCGATCGCGCACTTTCATCTCTCTGCCGAGAGCCGGAAGGTGTTTGAAGCGCTGGGGAAGTTCGCCGATCTGAACGTCATCTTCAATTACGACTTTCAGCCTCGGAACATCACCCTCGACCTGACCAACGTCAAGCTGGCCGACGCGCTTCAGGCAGCCGCCTACGAGTCTCATGTTTTCTGGAAGGCCGTCAGCCCGAACACGATCCTGATCATCCCGGACACCCCCACGAACCGGCGGGAATATCAGGATGAGGTGTTGAAGACCGTTCATCTGTCGAATCCGCTCGCGCCCCAGGATCGCACCCAGATCTCGACGGCGCTTCGGCAGGTGTTGGGCTTGCAACGCATCATTGACAATCCCAGTTCCAACTCCATCATCATCCGCGACACTCCTGAAAAGGTGGCGGCGGCCGAACAGGTAATTCACAATCTCGATCTCGGAAAAGCCGAGGTATTGATTGACGTCACCATCATCGAAGCCGACCGTAACCGCATGACAACGCTCGGAATCATCCCGGCCACGAACCTGTCGTTGGTCCCGAATCCGAACGTCACCACCTCCACAACCACGTCGAGCGGCACGACCACATCGACGCCGGGGATCCTGGGTCTCGCCTCGACGTTCAGCAGCGCGGATTACGCCCTGGTGCTGCCGAGCTCAACCGCAGAAGCCATGCTGACGGACAGCACCACGCGGGTTCTCCAAAACCCGCAATTGCGCGCTACGGACGGGCTGGTGGCCAAGCTCAAGATCGGCAGCCGCATTCCCTACGCGACCGGCAGCTTCCTGCCTTCGTTCGGCGCTTCCACCAGCAGCACCGGCAGTCTGGGACTGCTCAGCAGCACCCAGTTCCAATATCAGGATATCGGCGTGAACATGGAGATCACTCCGCATATCACGGCAAAGGGAGAGATCGCGCTGCACGCCAAGGTGGAGATTCTGACCGATGCCGGCAACGAGTCGATCGGCGGACTAAGTGAACCGATCTTCGGCCAGCGCAGCGTGGAGCACGACATCCAGCTCGAGGAAGGCGAGGTGAGCCTCCTCGGCGGCCTCATCGACAAAGAAAGCACGAATGGCACGACCGGCATCCCCGGCCTTGGCGATGTTCCAATCTTGAAGTATTTCTTCTCCACAGTTGCGAAAACCCTGACGGATACCGAAGTCATGATCATGCTGAATCCGCACGTGGTCCGCCTGCCGGAACTGCCTTCGAACGCCGCCTCGGTCGTCTCGGCCGACTCGGGGGGCCCTAGCCTGGCTCCGACTCCGGGGTTGCCACAACCATGAAGAGTGGGGCGCACAACATCGAACCGGGAGCCCGCGCGAAAGCGATGCCGCGTTTGCGCCGCCGGAGGCTCGGTCCGGCAGTGGACACCCGGGCTTTTACCCTGATCGAGCTGATCGCGACCATGGCAATCATGCTGATTCTGGCGGGCGCAGCCCTGCCCATCGCGAGAGTGCATGCGCAGAGGATGCGCGAGCTGGAATTGCGCCGCAACCTGCGTGACATCCGCAACGCCATCGATAAGTACAAGGATTTTGCCGATCGCGGCATGATCCCTGCCGAGGCCAATACCTTCAACTATCCGCCCGACCTTGACACCCTGGTGACCGGCGTGGCGTTGAAAGGGGCCAGTACGGCCAAGTACAAGTTCCTGCGGCGCGTCCCGATTGACCCCATGACCGGCAGACCGGACTGGGGCAAGCGCTCCATGCAGGACGACCCCGACGCGCGATCCTGGGGCGGCGAAGACCTCTTCGACGTCTATTCCCAGTCCAGCGGAATCGCCCTGGATGGCACGCGATACACGGACTGGTAAGCATGACGTTGAGGCTAGAGGCCATGTTCAAGGGCACAGAGCGGAAGACGGGGCATCCTCAGGATTCCGGCTTCACACTGCTGGAACTGGCCGTCGTGATGTTGATACTGATTACTTTGGCAGCGATTACGGTTCCGGCCTACCACGTCGCCATTCAGCGTTCCAAAGAAGCGGTGTTGAGGGATGACCTTCATACCATGCGCTCGGTACTCGACGAGTACACGGTTGACAAGGAGCAGCCGCCGCAATCCTTGCAGGACCTGGTCGACGGGGGTTACATGCACGCCATCCCTGCCGATCCCATGACGGGTTCGACGGATACCTGGGTGCCGGACATCAAGGAGGTTCCGGTTCCGCCGGACCAGACCGCAACCGGCGTGGTGGATGTGCACAGCGGGTCGGAGGACAAGGCGCTGGATGGAACGGCGTACAACGCCTGGTAGGCGCGAGATGCGAAGGGTGAGACCAGCCCCGGCGCCTGAAAACTGTTGCCCATGGAATTCATCTGCAAAGTCGGAAGCCCGACGGGGCGCATCGTCAGCCAGACGGAGCAGGCGGCGTCGGAGGGAGAACTCCGGCAGCGCCTGGTTTCGCAGGGTTACTACATCTTCTCGCTTCAGGCCAAGGGAGGCTTGGACGCGCGCCTGCGCGCGCGGCGCCGCAAAAAGATCAAGCCGGACGATTTCGTCATCTTCAACCAGCAGTTCCTGACCCTCTCCAAATCGGGCCTTCCGCTGCACCGATCGCTCGAGTTGCTGGCGCGCCAGACGCGCAGCGAGGCTTTGCGCGAGGCCCTGGAGGACGTGCGCGACCGGGTACGGTCGGGCGTTTTGATCTCCGAGGCCTTCGAGGCATCCGGCAAATTTCCCAACATCTACTGCGCCACCCTGCGGGCGGGCGAACGCAGCGGCAGCATGGACAAAGTGCTGGCCCAGTATGTGTCGTACCAGAAGATCAGCCGGGGATTCCGCAAGAAGTTTCTGGCGGCCCTCATCTATCCGTGCTTCCTGCTCGTGTTTCTGACGGTGCTCATCGCTTTCGTGGTGGGTTTCGTGGTCCCGCGCTTTGCCGACCTCTATTCCGACCTCGGGGTGAAGTTGCCGCCCCTGACGTTGTTTGTCATCAATCTTTCCCTGAACTTCAGAACGTATGGATGGGTGATCGGGATCGTATTGGTGCTCGCGATTCTAGGCGCTCGCCGGCTCTGGAAGTCGCCCGAGGTGAAGCTGGCCTGGGACCGGTTCAAGTACCGCCAGCCGATTATCGGCAAGCTGCTGCTGAAGTTTTCGGTGGCCGAGTTCGCCCGTACCTTCGGAACACTGATGCAGGGAGGGTTGCCGGTGGTGCAAGCCCTCGAGACCGCGCGCCATTCGGTCAGCAGTCCGATGCTGGTGCAGGCCATCGGCGCGGCGCAGAAAGAAGTGACCAGCGGCCGGTCGCTCACCGCGAGCCTGCGCATGAGCGGCTTTTTCCCCGAAGTCGCAATGGACATGATGGAGATCGGGGAAGGCACGGGCGCGCTGACCGGGATGCTGGAGAGCATGGCGGAGTTTTTCGAAGAGGATGTCAACGTCGACCTGGGAACGCTGGTGTCGCTCGTCGACCCCGTCATGATCGCGATCATCGCCATCGTGGTTGCGTTCGTACTCATCGCCTTCTACCTGCCTCTGTTCTCGCTGGCGGGCCAGGTCGGAGGTTGAGCCGTATGATGAGCGCTGTGGGTAAGACTGGAGAGCAAAAACCGTGAGTGATGCACCGGTGGCGATCACACCCGTCATTAACCTGGAAGAAGAACTCGAGCAGGCGCGGCTTCTGGCGGAGCGCTACCGGTTTCCTTTCGCCGATCTGCGTCAGATCATCCTCGACAAAGACCTCCTGAGCTCGATTCCGCTCGACCTCATGGTGCGATATGAGTTCCTGCCCATCCAGTCCGAGAACGGCGAATTGACCGTGGCGGTGAGCGATCCGCGGAACCTGGAGCGGCTGGACGAACTCGAAACCCGCCTGGGACGGCGCTTGAAGATCACGGTGGCGGCCGTGAGCCAAGTGCGCGAGGCGCTCAAGAACACCGAGCCGTCGCGTCGCGTGCTCGACGAGGCTACTGAGGACTTCCTGGACGTGATCCGCGAAAGCGATAACGCGGAGCAGGGCCTCTCCCTCGAGTCGCTCGTGGAGGACCGTGAATCGAGCCCCATGGTGAGGCTGGTGGACTCGATCCTTTTCGCCGGCCTGGAACGGCGCGCCAGTGACATTCACATCGAAAGCCACGACAACGCCGTGGTGGTCAAGAACCGTATCGACGGCGTGCTGCAGGAGGCAATGCGGCCGCTCGCGCTCGAGTTCCAGTCGAACCTGATCACCCGCATCAAAGTAATGGCTGAACTCGATATCGCAGAGCGTCGCGTGCCGCAGGACGGGCGCTTCCGCGTGCGCTACAAAGGCCGGCCCATCGACTTCCGCGTCTCGATCATGCCGTCGATCAACGGCGAAGACGCCGTTCTCCGCATTTTGGACAAGGAGTCTCTGAGCGAGAAATTCCGCCAGTTGCGGCTGGACGTGTTGGGACTGTCGGAGCGCGAACTCAGGCGCTTGCGGCGGTTCATCCGCGAGCCTTACGGCATGGTGCTCGTGACCGGACCGACCGGCAGCGGCAAAACCACGACACTGTACGCGGCGCTCTCCGAGATCAAGAGCGACGAAGACAAGATCATCACCATCGAAGACCCGGTCGAGTACCAGATTCGCGGCGTCACCCAGATTCCGGTCAACGAGAAGAAGGGGCTTACCTTCGCCCGCGGGCTGCGGTCCATCCTGCGGCACGACCCCGATAAGATCATGGTGGGCGAGATTCGCGACAATGAGACGGCGCAAATCGCCATTCAGTCCGCCCTGACCGGACACCTGGTCTTCACGACCGTGCACGCGAATAACGTCCTCGACGTGCTCAGCCGGTTCCTCAATATGGGCGTCGAGCCTTACCACTTTGTCTCCGCGCTGAACTGCATCCTGGCGCAGCGCCTGGTGCGCGTGATTTGTGAAGTCTGCAAGCGCCCCACCGAAATCACCCCGGAACAGATGGAGGAGTCGGGTCTTGATGCGTCGATCTGGCGCGACGTGACATTCAATGAGGGCACAGGATGCCCGCAGTGCAACTTTACGGGCTTCCGCGGACGCACCGCCATCGGGGAGATTCTGGCGCTCAGTGATTCAGTGCGCGAACTGATCCTGGAAAAGCGCCCCACATCCGAACTGCGGCGGGTGGCGCGCCGCGAAGGCATGGTCACGCTGCGCGAGTCGGCGCTCGAAAAAGTTCGCGAGGGCGCGACGACATTGCGCGAGATCAACAAGGTCACGTTTGTAGAGGCGGCGGGGTAGAAAGGCAGTGGTCAGGGGCTAGGGGCTAGAGCTGTTGTGGACTAGCCACTAGCCACTGTTTCTATATGGATTGGAAAGAACAACTCGGAAGTCTCTGGAACCACCTCACCTGGACGGGGACCGCGTCGTTTATGCTGCCGGGGGCGCTCTTCGAAGTGCAGCCTGACTTCGTGATGGGAGCGCGTCTGGCAGGCAAGAACGGCGACGGGCACGCGCAATTCGGGAAGCTCGCCGTGGCGCCGCTCGGTCCGGGCGCGCTCGTGGCCTCGCCGGCCGGCCCCGTGCTTCTCGACGAGGAGGCGGTGGTAAGGGCCCTCCAGGAAGTCGTGGCGGCCGTGGGCAACGGCCAGCCGCGCGCCGGCCTGCTGGTGCCGGATGGAGCGGTGCGCGTGGGTGTGTTCCCGTTTGATGAGCTGCCTTCAAGCCGCCGGGAAGCCGCCACTCTGGTGGGCTGGCGCTTGCGCGAGAACTTGCCCTATCCGCCGGCGGAGGCTCGCCTCAGCTATCAGACGGCCCGGCTGCCGGCTGGGATGGAGGTCGCCGCGGCCGCCGCGCGATCATCAGTGCTGGCGGAATTCGAGGGGTTGCTTGACGCCATCAATCGCTCGGCGGACCTGATCCTGCCCGCTACCATGGCGCTGTTGCCGCTCCTGCCCGAGCAGGGAGAAACCGGGCACTTGCTGGTTCACGTCTATTCGGCGGCGGCCACGTTCGCCGTGGCCCAAAAAGAGCGCCTGCGATTCTGGCGTACCCGGGATCTGGCCGGCCTCGACCTTGAAGACATGTTCGAGCAGGTGGCCGCAGAGGCCGCTCGCGTGGTGGCGTCCACAGAGGACCGGCTGGATGTCCATCTCGGTCCCGTGCGCCTGTGCGTCCGCCCACCGGCCACGGATTTGTGGGCCGAAAAGCTCGCCGCCGCCCTCGGCCGCGAAGTGGCTTTGCTCGAGCCCGCCCCGGAAGTCGGCGGCCTGCTGGCCGGGCCGGAGCGCACGGCGTTCCGCAACTATGGCGCGACGCTCGCGGGCCTGGCCGCCAATCACTAAAGAGGTATGAGGGATTAGGTGCTAGGTGTCAGGTGCTAGGTGTCAGGCGCTAACCACTAGCCCCTGACCACTGCCACTGTTCTTAGGATATGAGAGTCAACTTAAATCTCGCTCGCGATCAGGGCTTCCGTCAGCGCCACCTGGTGGCTTGGTCCGTACCCACCCTGCTCGTCGCTCTCGTCCTGCTGCTGCGCATGATCGTAGGGGCGCAGGCGAACTGGGGAGAGTACCGCACCGTGCGCGCGTCAGCGGACAAAGAGGTCGGGCGCCAGAACGAATTGCTGGTGCGTGAGGCGCAATTGGCCCGGAAGCTCGACGAGCCGGACAACCGCGCCCTTTTGCATGAAGTTCAGTTCATCAATTACCTCATTGATGAGCGCCGGCTCTCCTTCGGCGAGCTCACCGACAAGGTCACGGCCCTGCTGCCGCCCCAGGCGCGTCTGAGCGGCCTGAGTATGCCCGATGCCTCGGGAGACCCGGTCGTGCACTTCGCAATCGAGGGGTCCGGCGAGGAACCGGTAGAGACCTTCCTGACCAACCTCGAGAACTCGCCGGATTTCAAAGACGTCATCATCACCAATCAAGGCTTCGAGGAGAAAGAGAGCGGCGGCGCGCCAGTGAGCATCACCTGCAACGCCCGCTACGTCGGGGGTCGCGAGGATTTGTCGCTGGCGCCCGTCAAGACCGCCACGCCGGCGGGGGAGGAAGTTCTGGCCGCGCCCGCGCCGAAGATCAAGGCTGGCACTAAAGCGGCGGCCGGGCTGGGTGCGGCGGGCCCGAGGGCGATTACAACGCAGGCTCCGCTGCGGGCGGGGGGGGCGGCGACGGCAACGCGAGTGGTCGCGCCGGCAACTGAGCCCGCCGTCAAGGTTCAGGCGTCCAAGCCCTTAGGCTCACCGCAGGTCGCGCCGGCGCCTGGTGCAACCGCGCCGGCCACGCCGGCGACGCCTCCAGAGGCTCCTCCGCAGCCGAGGACGAACTAGAATGGGAAGGCTCAAGCGCAAGACGCTGCACCGGATTCTCGAGGCCGCCGCCCTGGGGATGGTCGGGCTGGTTCTGCTATTCTACCTGGCAGTGGCGCGTCCCCTGTCGAGCGGAGTCAAGAGCGAGCAGCAGAGATTCGCCGACGCGCGCGCGCAGGTGCGACTGGTCCAGGCTCGAATCGGCCGGACCCAGGACGAGTTGAACCAGCTCCCGTCCACCGATGCGGCGATGAAGAAGTTCCTCGACGCGCACGTGCCTCCCCGGCGCCGGGGTTACTCCCACGCCGCCGGCATGGTGCACACGCTGACGGGCGATTCCGGCGTGCAACTGAAACGCCTGGCCTATCGGCTCACCGTCGATCCCAAGGAGCCGCTGCAACGCCTGGGGATTCAGGTCAACGTCGAGGGGCCTTTCGAAGGTCTGCTGAAATTCGCGCACGCACTCGAGACGACCGATGACCTTCTGCTGGTCCGAGGGGTCATTGTCCAGCCCGGTGACAACAGCGCTTTGGGGCTGAGGCTGCTCGCCGAGCTTTATGTGACGCCCTGATGGCTACGATGAAAGATCCACGAACCCGGCGCGTGGCGACAGCGATCCTGCTGCTGCTGTGCGCGCTGGTCCTTGTGAAGCTGGTGTTTACTGTGGCGGGAATATGGGGCGGGCCCAGCAGCACGGCCGCCTCCTCACCACCCTCCGCGCCGGCTTCGGCCTCCGCCCGCAACCCGTCTCCGGCGGCGCCGGGCGAGTCGAGCGCGGGGTCGAACGACGCCGTCCTGCACTTGGACGAGCTTGCGGAGCTCAATGGCCGGCCGCTGCCGGACTTTCAACGCAACCCGTTCCAATACGGCCCTACGCCGGAGGAAGTCAGAGCCCAGCATGACGCGCAAGTGCGTGCCGCGAATCCTCCTCCGCCTCCGCCGCCTGCGCCTCCGCCGATTCCCTTCAAGGCCATCGGCTATCAGCGGCAGGCCGCCGGACAACGCGTGGCCTACCTCTGCGTTTCGGGTGCGTCCAGCGCAGCGGCCCCGCCAAGCGGGTCTGGCGGGTCTGGCGGCGGGTCCGGCTGCGCCGAAGACCAGGCGCCTTACGCGGTCCGCGAGGGTCAGGAGTTCGGCCAGCATTACAAGGTGTTGCGAATCACGGATTCCATGGTGGAAGTGGAAGATGAGAGCTATCACCAGACAGTGCAGCTTCCTTATCCGGAATAGCCGCCTCTTCCGGAATAGACGTCTCGACCCACGCGCGGTGCGGGACCATCGCCCGCTCGGTTACGGGCTGATCATCATGATGATCGCCGTTACCGTGCTGACCGTCGGCCTGTTGCTGATACTGCCCAGCGTTTCGCAAGAAGCCCGGCGCGACCGTGAAGAGGAATTGATCTTCCGGGGCAACCAGTATGCGCGCGCCATCTACACTTTCCAGCAGCACTTCAACCGTTATCCAAACTCCGTGAAAGAGTTGATTCACACCAACAACCTGAGCTTTCTGCGCCGGCCGTGGCCTGATCCCATGACCCCCGGCGGCAAGTGGCGGTTCGTTCACGTCTCCGGGACCGGAGCGCTCATGGACTCCTGGACCATGGGACCGCAATTGGGAAACGGCATGGGAAACGGCCAGCAGAACACCAACGCCCTCGGCAGCTTCAGTAACCAGGGGAGTTCGAACAGTTCGGGCGGATTCGGAAGCCAATCAGGAACTGGGGGCTCGTCGGGCTTTGGCGGATCATCATCCGGTTTCGGGGGTGGATCATCCGGTTTCGGCGGCGGATCATCGGGATTTGGCGGCTCGTCGGGCTCCGGTAGTTCGAGCGGCTTTGGCGGATCGAGTGGTGGCTTCGGAGGCTCAACCGGGAGCGGCGGTTCCTCGGGCGGATTCGACTGGCCTTCGGGCGGCAGCTCCGGATCATACCAGTCCACGAGTCAGTCCACGAGTTCCTCGGGGTTTGGCGACGGCTTCAGCTCCTCTGGTGGCGGCGGTTTTGGATCCTCGGGGAGTAGCGGCTTCGGCTCGTCGGGGTCCAGCAGCTCATTCGGGGGCTCGTCGGGGTCCACGAGCTCGTTTGGGGGCTCGCCGGGGAGCTCAACCGGCACATCCTCGACCTCCACCCCGGGCTCCGGCAACCCTTCGAGCTCTTCCGCCCCCGGCCGGCCGAAGGACGAGAACGGAAAGCCCAAACAATCGCCCGACTGCCAGGGCACGGGTCAGAAGCCGCTCAATCCGGAAGCTTTGTACTCGGCTCCGTCGTCATCCTCGTCCATGCAGGGATTCGCCTTGAACAATGGGACTCAGGGTCTCGCGCTCGCAGGCGTGGCAAGTTGCAGCGATCAGAAGTCTCTTCGGACCTGGAACAAGCACAAGGCTTACAGCGAATGGGAATTCCTCGGAGTCGGCTTCTCCGCGGGCGGCGCCGGGGGTCCGGTGCAGTCGGCTCCGGGCGGCGGGTTGCCGGGCTCAACTCAGGGGCAAGGGACAAATCAGCCGGGTGGTGGATTCGGCCAGAACACGACCGGCGGCTCGAGCGGCTTCGGCCAGTCCGGGGGCCTCGGCCAGTCGGGGGGCCAAGGCACGAGCGGCTTCGGTCAGGGCAACAGCGGGTTCGGCGGGTCCACGGGACTTGGGAGCCAGCAGGGGAATCAGAATATTAATCAGCCGACCCAGCCTCCAGCTCCGCCGGATAACACTCCGAACAATCCCCCCGATAATCCGGTCCTGCAACCTGACAACGGCCAGCCGCCCACAACTGACCAGCCACCGCCAACTGGCCAGCCACGGGTCTGAAATCAGGAGCCTGAATTCTCGCGCTCAAAGGTGACCCTCTTCGGCAGTGGCGCAGGCTTCAACGGCCCGCAAATCAGCGGCGACCCCTCAATTTGCGGGACATGAGGATGGGATCAGTTTTCAAGCTCCGATTACGAGGCACTTTATGGGGACATGCCGGCAGCAGCGCCAGGGAACTGCGCTTCCCGCGCGATGGCAGCGCGGCCCCGGACGGCCCGTCGATGGTCCGCAAGAAGCGCCAGCAGCGAGCGGCGCTGCAAGGCTGAACAGTGAACCGTGCACAGGGAGAGCGCTTCGAGGGAACGCACGAGATCGTGAGTGCGGTGCTGATAATCGAGCAACTGGCTTGCGGAACGACCGTTGGAATAAGCCCACGACCAGTCCGACACCCATCTCACCATCGGGCTGTGCCGCCTCAGCGTAGCGCGCTGGACCGGGCCCTCCGGTTTCGTGAGATGTTCGAGGCAGTCCGGCGCCGTAAGGAACACCAGGCGCCCGCTGCGCAGCAGATTCTGCGTCTGCAGCGCGCTGGCGCTAAGAGCGCGGGCCAGATTGCTGAGACAGGGGGCGCCGGCCAAGACCACTATTTGCTGGCCGACCTCCAACCCTTCTTGAATGAAACGAAGAAATTCAGCAGGACCTTCCTGCTGCCGAACGACAAGTTGGCAGGACCTGAAGAGAGAGGACATTCTGATAGGGTTCCCTCCGGCACCCATTCATTCATCATCCGCGAAATAGCCGATTGATGTCAACCGTGCGGGCGCGCCCGGCTACCTGTATAGTTAATATCCGTAAGTCTCGCGGCAGGGTCGGGATCGTGGGCGAATGCGCCGCAGCCGCCATGGAGTGCGGCGGCTTGACGCCGCCCAGGAAACACCCCATGAGATGTAGCCTACGAGTAAGCCTATGACGTAGGTCTACTCCACTGGATATCCGCGCCTAGCCCGCGCTAGGATTTCTTCAGGGCGGGATTGAGCACGTGGAAAATCGGCAATTGATACCGACCCGGAAGGCGAAGCAGGTGGAACAAACCTGGAATGTCCTTTAGATTCAATGGGAAATGCCTCGCGGGTGTTGGAGGTCGTCAACAAATCGCGGCCTCGGCCGACCGGGCCCCCGAGTTTCGACGGGCGAGGACACCCCGGGGTCCATGCTACAGTTCAAAGTGGCATACGAACCGGCCCGGAACTTGCCATCACATGATTCGCAGACGCGGATTCGCGACAGGAAGACCATGAAGCCCAGAGTCTCGGTGGTGCAATATCTCAACACGGCGCCCCTAGTGTGGGGGATGATGCACGGCAGCGTCCGCGGCCGTTTCGATCTCGCCTTCACCACTCCGGCCTGTTGTGCTGACGATTTGCGGGACGGGCGCGCCGACATCGGCATCATTCCGTCGATCGAGTACCAGCGCATCGACGGCTTGAGGGTGCTGCCCGGCATCGCCATCGCCTCGAAGCACACGGTGCGCAGCGTGCTGCTGCTGTCGCAGATCCCCATCGAGCAGGTTCGCACCGTGGCGCTCGACACGTCCTCGCGGACCTCGGCGGCCCTGGTTCAAGTGCTGCTCCGCAAGTTTTACTCGCTCGAGGTGACGACGCGTCCGGCCGGCCCCGACCCCGACGCCATGCTGCGTGCGGCCGACGCCGCCCTCGTGATCGGAGACCCGGCGCTCGTCTACGAGGGGAACGCCCGGGTCTACGATCTAGCCGCGGAATGGCGGCGCTTTACGGGGCTGCCCTTCGTATTCGCCATATGGGCCTATCGAAGTAGCCCACCGTTCGGACCGTCGTCCAAACCGGCGTTCGAACCCGAGCTCCTGGCGCGCGATTTCGCGCGTTCGCGCGACGAGGGCCTGGCCCACGTCGACGAGATCGCCGCCGAGTGGGCGCCACGCCTCGGCCTCACGCCGCAGGCGGTGCGAATTTACCTGACCGAGAACATCGACTATACTTTGGATGAGGAAAGTCTTGCCGGCCTGCGGCTCTTCTACCGGCTTGCGCACGAAGTGGGAGCGGCGCCGGCGGTGAAGGAGTTGGATTTCGCCGGCCGCGCCCTTCACGAACCCGTATGAGCCTTACTCCCGGCCAAGCTCTCGACATGCTCCGCTCCGATGACCTGATCGGTCTCGGCATGGAGGCGGACGCCGTCCGCCAGCGCCTGCATCCGGGGAGCGTCGTAACCTACCAGATCGACCGCAATATCAACTACACGAACGTCTGCACGGAATATTGCTCCTTCTGCGCCTTTTACCGGCCCGTGGGCTCGCCCGAAGGCTACCTGCAGTCCCTCGAGTCGATCTGCCAAAAAATCGACGAGACGCTCGAACTGGGCGGCACCGGCATCCTGATGCAAGGCGGGTTGCACCCCGATCTCAAGCTCGACTACTACACGGGACTGCTTTCCGCGCTCAAGCAGCGATATCCTCGGTTGCATCTGCACTGCCTTTCCGCGCCCGAGATTCTGAACATCGCCGACATCGAGGGACTCAGCGTGCGCGAGGTTCTGGTCCGCCTGCAAGGGGCGGGCCTCGATTCGATTCCGGGCGCCGGCGCCGAGATCCTCGATGACGAAGTGCGCTTCCGCATCGCGCGGCTCAAGTGCACCACCGAGGAATGGCTGCAGGTTCATCGCGAGGCGCACGCCGTGGGCCTGCGAACCACCGCCACCATGATGTTCGGCTGCGGCGAGCAACTGGAGCATCGCGTCAACCACTTCGACCGCATCCGGCGCCTGCAGGAAGAGACGGGCGGCTTCACATCGTTCATCCCCTGGTTTTTCCAGCGCGAAAACACCTCTCTCGGACGCTTCGTGAAGGAGGAAGCAACCGCCATCGAGTACCTGAAGACGCTGGCGGTGGCCCGGCTTTACCTTGACAACATCACCAACGTGCAGGCGTCGTGGCTGACCCCCGGCCACAAGATGTGCCAGATCGCCCTTCGCTTCGGCGCCAATGATGTCGGCAGCATTCTGATCGAGGAGAACGTGGTCTACGCCGCCGGGTGCCGCAACAAGTCGAGCGAGGAAGCGCTGCGCCGGCTGATCAGCGACGCCGGCTACAGGCCCATCAAGCGCGACACTCTCTATCGCACCTACTTCCTCAATTAATCCTGGTCTCCGGCCCAATCCGTGTGACGTGCACGCCTCGTACCGGAGAGCGAATGAGCCGTTACCCTTTATCCGCAGCTTCAGTCCGGATATCAAACCGCGCGCGCGGGCTTGCCGGAAGCTCGGGCGCGGCGGTTGTGGCCTTGACGCTCGCCATGATCGCCGCCCTGACTTTAAGCGCACCCGCCAGGGGGCGGCGTCCGCTAGGGCGGCGAGTCGCGGCGGAAGCGCGGTCGGGGCCCGGTGGCGCAACCGGGGGCGCAGCGAAGGCCTGGCGACGCTTGCCCGTGGCCTTTGAGCCGACTCGCGGACAAGGCAATCGCGCGGAGTCCTTCCTTGCCCACGGCGCGGGTTACGCCGTGTTGCTCACGCCCCAGGGCGCGGCATGGCGCTTCGCGGCGTCCCAGCCGGTCCCGACCCTGCGGCAACAGTTGGCCCGGGAGCACCGCCCGACGCCAGACGGCCTGCGCCGCGCGCTCGCGAACGTTCAGCATCGCGCACCGCCCGGCGAGACCGTGCTCGACATGAAGATCGTGGGCGCGCGCCCGCGAGGGGAGCTTTCCGGGAGCGAGAAACTCGAGAGCCGCAGCAACTATTTCCTGGGAAATGATCCTCGAGGCTGGCGCAGGCAGGTGCCCGAATACGCGCGGGTGAATGAGCCCGAGGTCTACCCCGGCATCGACCTTGTGTATTACGGCCACCAGGACCGCATGGAATATGACTTCGTGATCTCGCCCGGCGCCGACCCTGCCGCCATTCTCGTCACGCTGGAGGCTCAGGAGTCGGGCTCCCCGTCCGGCCTGAGCCGGGTGCGAAGGCCGCAGTTTCAAATCGGCGCGAACGGTGACCTTATGACGGCCGTTAATGGCGGCGAAGTCCGGTTCCTCAAGCCGGTAGCCTACCAGCCGGGCCCGCGCGGCACGAAGCGCTACGTCGAAGTCGCCTACCGGATCGAGCGCCGAAACGCAAAGGGCTCCGGCCCGCAATCGACGGTGCACTTTAACGTTGCGCCCTACGACCGCAGCCTGCCTTTGGTGATCGATCCGTCTCTGGCCTATTCAACCTACCTCGGTGGGAGCGATTCGGACGGGGGCCTATCGACGGCGGTGGACGCAAGCGGCGACGCTTACGTCACCGGCTACACGCTCTCCACCGACTTTCCCACGGCCGCGGCCTTCCAGGACGCAAACGGCGGCGGCATGGATGCGTTTGTGGCGAAGCTCAAGCCGGACGGCTCCGGTCTGATCTACTCCACCTACCTCGGCGGCAGCGGCGACGAAGACGCGGGCTATTTCACGACCTACGGCGGAGCGATTGCCGTCGACGCCTCCGGCAGCGCCTACGTGACGGGTTACACGGACTCGGTGAACTTTCCCGTGCAGGGCCCTCTCGCAGGCGGCAACGCTTTGCGCGGCCCGAGCGACGGTTTCGTGGCCAAGCTGAGCACTGACGGCTCCGCGCTCGTCTATTCCACCTACCTCGGCGGCTCGGATCTCGATTACGCCTCCGGCATCGTGGTGGATGCCTCCGGTAGCGCCTCCGTGGTGGGGTCCGCCTTCTCCACCGACTTTCCCGTCACCTCGAACGCATATCAGAAGGGCAACTTCGCAGCCGGAGTCGGAGGTTCGAACGCGTTCGTCGCCCAGTTGAACCCAGCCGGATCGTCGTTGACCTATTCCACCTACCTCGGAGGCTCTCTGATTGACGCCGGCCTTGCGCTCGCGGCGGATTCGTCGGGGGACCTCTATGCTACAGGCGAGACCTATTCGGTCAACTTCCCAACCACGCAAGGCGCCTACAACAGGATGGGCGAGACGTCCGATGGCACAAGTGACGGGTGGCTGACGAAGCTCGACCCCTCCAAGTCCGGCATCCAGTCCCTCGTCTATTCCACGTATTTCGGCGGCTCAAATTGTGACGCCGGCATGGGCGTGGCGGTGGATGCGAGCGGCGCTGCCTACGTCGCCGGCGCGACCATGTCCATGGATTATCCGGCCACCACCTTCCAGAAGACGTTTCAAGGCGGGACCTGGGACGGCTTCCTGACGAAATTTGAGCCCGACGGCTCAGGGCTAGCTTACTCCACTTATCTCGGGGGCTCCGGCGACGATATGGGCAACGCCGTGGCTCTCGATGCCGCCGGAGCGGCGTCCGTGGTGGGCACCACGGCGTCCACCAATTTCCCCGTGTTGAATGCCTTTCAGTCGAAGTTCGGCGGCGGGACCACCGATGCCTTCTATGCCAAGCTCAACCCCGATGGCTCGGCCTTGATTCTGTCCACGTATCTCGGCGGCGCCGGCAATGAGGACGGCTACGGCGTGGCTCTCGATTCAACCGGAGGCTCCTACATCAGCGGAGACACACAATCGACGAACTTCCCCATCACCCCGGGCGCGTTTCAGACCGCGAACACGGGCGCCTACGACGCCTTCATCACCAAGCTGGCAGCCGACTTCTCGATCTCGGCCGCGACCTCGTCGGCGACCGTGAGCCCCGGATCGGCCGCGAGCTACAGCCTGACCGTCGCGCCGGCGGGCGGGTTCGATGGCACAGTCTCGCTTGCCTGCTCCGGTCTTCCCGCGGAGTCAAGTTGCAGCTTTTCACCGTCCTCGGTGACGCTCGACGGCTTCGACTCTTCCGCCGTAACACTCAGCATCACTACTACGGCGCCGAGCGCTTTGACTCCGCAGCCGCGAATTCCGCTCGCGCCGGACCCCTTGAGTCCCGGGCTCAATTCGCAGCTCGTGCTGCTGGCGTGCCTGGCCCTAGCCGTCGCCGCCGCCGGACTCGGAACTCGGGCGCCGAAAATTTGGGAAGTCGATC
>DASZIG010000128.1:0-67272 GCA_035949375.1 Terriglobia bacterium
CGTGATTAAGGAACTCGAAACCACATTGAACGTGGCAGGCGTGCCGTTAAACGTGACGCTGGTCGCGGTTGTCAGATTCGTGCCCAGAATGTTGACGGCCGCTCCCACGTTACCGGAAGTCGGCTGCGACTCCACAAACCGTCCGAGACCCACAGACAGGCTGAAGACTGTGCCATCGCCGTTGGCCCCGCCGCCGGTGGTTGTCCCATAGAACTGCCCATTGGTGTCCTGCACCAGCCCTGCCTGGGGTTCTTCGCCATCGGCACAAGAGGTCTGTGGGCAAAAGCTGTAAAGCGTGGTCAGCGCGCCGCTCGGGGTGATCTTGAAGGCTGTTCCACAGCCATATGAGCCACCTCCGCAGGCCGTGTTGACCCCGCCACGTTCCGTTGTCCCATAAAAATTCCCATCGGTCGCCTGCACCAGTGCCGCCTCAGGGAAGTATCCGTCCAGGATGTCGAAGTCAAGCAGCGTGGTCAACGTCCCGCTTGCGGTGATCCGAAATACCGTCCCACAGCCGGTAATGCCACAGGCACGGTTCGCCCCAACACCGCCGCCGGCCGTAGTTGTCCCGTAGAACGTCCCGTCGGCCGCTTGGATCAGCCCCGCGTACGGCGTGGCACCGTCTTTGCACAAGTATGAGCGGCCAACGACTACCGAGCAGAAGTCGTAAAGAGTTGTTAGCGTGCCATTCGCGCTGATTTTGAAGACCGTCCCGCAGCCACCTTTGAAGTGCCCGTCGAATTGGTTCATGCAGTAACCGCCTCCGCCCTCGCTGGTTGTTCCATAAAGGTCCCCATCGGTGCCCTCGATCAGCCCTCCTAGGGGCATGGAGCCGTCAGCGAGGTTGAAGTTGTGGAGCGTCCCAAACGTGCCGGTTGGGCTGATTTTGAAGACAGTGCCGCATTCTTTCGGGCAATCTGGGTTGCCTCCCCCCCCTTGGGAGGTCGTCCCGTACAAGTTCCCATCGCTGTCTTGGACCAGTGCTCCGGTCGGTCCGACGCCGTCCAAGCAGTTCTCCCGCGAGCAAAAGCTGTAAAGCGTGGTCAGCGTGCCGCCCAGCGTCATTTCGAAAACCGTCCCACGGTCGTTGGCCCCGCCCCCGCTGGTTGTCCCGTAGAAGTTCCCATCGGTGCCTTGGATCAGCCCCGCTTCGGGGTAGGAGCCATCCGCGCAAAGGCTTTGCGAGCAGAAGCTGTAAAGGGTCGTCAGCACGCCTTCCAGGGTGATTTTGAAAACCGTGCCGTAATTGCCGTTGGCCCCGCCATCCCTCGTTGTCCCGTACAAGTTCCCGTCAGTCCCCTGGACGAGCGCCGCAACGGGGCCCCCGCCGTCCGTGCCGTCGAAGCTGTAAAGTGTGGTGAACGTCTGCGCAGGTAACGCAATCGCTGTGGCTGCGGACACCACAGAGACAGCGCACAGCGTTTTCCACCACCGTGGCCTCCCTACGTCACAACCTTGCTTGATTTGTCGCATAGAACCCCCCTAAGTTCTCGATGGCGGTGCGCTGCTCGGCCCGCGTCGGGGGCAAGTGTAGCAGTTTCCCGACCCTATAGTTAACCACGGCGGGGAATTGACCGCGCGCGCGCCGGCCCCTATACTGGCAGTGCGAGGGTCGATTCGATTATGGCGAACATCGTTAAGGAATTTGTGGACTCGGCGACGGCCATCGGCAAGGGCCTGACGATCACCTGGAAGAACATGGTGGCGCCGGCGGTGACGGAGAATTATCCGGCGGAGCAGGTTCATTTCGAGGACCGGTATCGCGGGGTCCACATCCTGCGCCGGGATGAGAACGGTCTCGAGAAGTGCGTGGCGTGTTTTCTGTGCGCCGCCGCCTGCCCGGCGAACTGCATTTACATCGAGGCCGCGGAGAACACCGGCGAACACCGCATCAGCGCCTCAGAGCGCTACGCCCACGTTTACAACATCGATTACAATCGCTGCATCTTCTGCGGTTATTGCGTGGAAGCCTGTCCCTGCGACGCCATCACGCACGGCCAGGGCTTTGAGATCGCCGCTTACGACACCAACACCCTGGTGTGGCGCAAAGAGCAGTTGCTCGAGCCCGCCATGGCCAAGCCGGAAGCCCAGGGCGCGCCGCCCCGGGTTCCTCCCGCCCAGAAGCCGGATATTCCCACCACGACGATTGTCGGCTGAAGGGCGCTTCTACTAGCGTTCGTAGACCTCTCTGCGGTGAGCGACGCGGGTAACGCTCACGAGCTTCGCGCCGTCGTCGATGACGTACACGATGCGCCAATCGCCCACCCGAATACGCCACAGATCTTTGTACCCTTTCAGCTTCTTGCATCCCGCGGGTTCTCGGCGAGCGCCGTAATCCTCGGGTCGATGCGGATAAAAAGCGCATCGTCGAGCGCCTCCAGTTCTTTCGCGGCGGAGGGTTTGATTTCGACCGAGTACTTAGCCACGCCGGCGACTTTCCTTCAATCGTTTGGCCCGGTATTCGTCGTAGGGTATGCCCTTTTCCTTGCGGCGCGATTCGGACACGAGGCCGTCCCAGAAGTCCTCCCAAATCGCCCGATGCTTCTTGAGGTCAATCAGTACCGCTGTCTTGCGACCCTTGTCGTCGGTCACAAACTGAATTCCGGTCATTGGTTTGAGCTCTCTTTCAGAGTCGCTTTGCACGAACGCGTGTGCGCAGTATTCTGCATCCACGCTCGGCCCGCCATTTATGATAACCCTTCGGGGCGGCCGCACACCTCGTTTTGTAAGCCGCGGCTCTATGCTACCCTCGACGTTCGAGATTCTGGAGGCATCATGGACCACAATCGACTTCTCCTCGTCCCAGCCCTGGCATCGGCGCTGCTTCTCGCGGTCCCGACTGCCCGCGGACAGGCCGCGGCGGCCGGCCCGGCTGGCGGATCGGCGGCGCCCTTCCGTATCGGGATTGCCGGCCTCGTACACGATCACATTCTTGGGTTCATGGAGCAGTACCAGCATCAGCCGGACATCCAGATCGTCGGCATCGCCGAGCCCGACCAGGAACTCGCCGCGAGCTACGCGGCCCGCTGGGGGCTGGACAAGAGCCTGCTCTACGCCGATCTCGACGACATGATCCAGAAGACCCATCCGCAGGCGGTGCTGATCTATACCAACACCTATGACCATCGCCGGACCGTTGAGATCTGCGCGCGACGCCACGTGGACGTGATGATGGAGAAGCCGCTCGCCGTCAGCCTTGCCGACGGACGCGCCATGGCGGACGCCGCCGCCGAGGGCCACATCCACGTGCTGGTGAATTACGAGACGACGTGGTATCGCAGCAATCGCGCTGCCTATGACCTGGTGCAGCAAGGCGAGCTTGGGGACCTCCGCAAGGTCGTGGTCCACGACGGCCATCAGGGTCCGAAGGAAATCGGCGTGGGGCCGGTATTCTTCCAGTGGCTCACCGATCCCAAGCTCAACGGGGCGGGCGCTCTTTACGATTTCGGGTGCTACGGCGCCGATCTGATGACCTGGCTCATGAACAATCAGCGTCCGATCACGGTGACGGCCGTGACGCAGCAGATCAAGCCCGACATCTATCCCCGCGTGGACGACGAGGCCACCATCATCCTGACTTATCCCAAGGCCCAGGCCATTATTCAAGGGTCGTGGAACTGGCCGTTCGATCGCAAGGACATGGAGGTGTACGGGCGCACCGGCTACGTCTTCACCGTGCGCCGCGACGACATCCGGGTGCGCCGCCAGGGCGAGGATCATGACCAGCCGATGGCCGCCAAGCCCGTGCCGCCGCCCTATGACGATCACCTGTCATACCTGAAAGCGGTGGTTCTCGGTCAGATCCCGCCGGACGGCCCGTCGTCGCTCGAAACCAACCTCGTGGTGAATGAAATCCTGGACGCCGCGCGGCAGTCAGCCAAAACCGGAAAGACCATCCGACTGCAATAAGCTCTCACCACAGAGGTCACAGAGGCTTACCTTCTTTGTGATCTCTGTGCGCTCCGTGGTGAATTCCTCACGCGCAGAGAAGAATTCGACTATCTTTTCGTGGCGGAGCGCGGACCGCCATTGTAGGCGAAGGTCACGGGACGCGTGGCGGGATCGGCGCCATCCAGCGTCAATCGTCGAGCCTCTAATCCATCGCGGGTGCGGAAGGGCATTCTACACCTTTTGGGTGGGACGTTCCGGCGATTTTCGTCTTCGGGGTGGGGTGGATCAAGAATGCGCGAAGGGGGCCTTGGAGAGGAGCGGTGGCAGTCGGCAGGCCCGAGCCCCGGCAGGGGCGGAAGATTTAGCCAGGGTGCGGGCCCCGAGCTCCGGAGGAGCGAAAGACCTTAGCCAGGGCGTGAGCCCTGGGTTCGGAGACCCCTCACACCCTTCCGCACTCGTCTCCCGCCTCGGGCGGGAGACGAGTGCGGACAAAAAGCGGTGGCCTCCAAACCCACGGCTCACGCCGTGGGCTAAATTCTTTCGCTCCTCCGGAGCTGGCTTGATCGGCGATTCTTTGCTGGCGGCGGCTTTGTGCCGCCAACCGACGAGATAAGCTCGCCGCTGCAACTGCGGACGGACCCCATTACCTCGGATGGCCACCGTCTCCCGTCATCGCCGGAACAGGCGGCGCACCGCAAGCAGGAACAGGGCAATCAGCGTGGACGTGGGCAGCACTTCCAACAGGGCGAGCAGGCGGCCCCAGGCGTAGCTCGGCTCGTAGTGGCCCTTCTGGCCTGGGGTTTTGCTGGCTTGGGTATTTTCGACGATTCGTGGCCGACTCAGACCCATCCGCGCCTGTACGCCGTCGTAAAGGGGCTGCTCTTTGTGATATCCAGTCTTGCCCTTCGCGAGTGTTGGCACGTGGGGCTCGAAGGCTTGAGCCTTCAAGCCTGCAAGAAAGAGGTTAGTGGGAGCAGTCAGCTTCCGGGAAGGTAAAGCCTTTCCGCACAGCAAGGCGGCCGAGCCGCAACAGCAGGTCAGCAGGCCTACTGATGGTAGCCTACATGATCATACCTACTCAGCTTGACACAACTCTAGTCTTGCGGTATAAGAGGGGCAGTCAGCAGTTAGCAGTCAGCCGGTGAGCGGTCGCCAGGCGGCAGTCAGTTGGCGGTTGCCGCCGGGTAATCGGCAGTTCAGGAACGTGGAGGACCGGGATCGCCAAATCACTCAATCGCCCGATGCCTCAATCCCTCAATGATTCAATGACTCAATCCCTCAATCATTCAATGGCTCAACCACTCAATGGCCGCCCCCCCACCCCCATCGAAAATGCACGAAGCGAACCCAATTAAGTCATTTGTAATCAACACAACGATGGCAAAACTGGCAAGAATCGAACCGAACCGAAGCCAACCGAACCCATGCTCGGGACGGAGTCAATTCGTGGCGAAAGAGTTGCATAACGTCTTTGGAATGTTGAGGTTGCTCCACGTCCGCGTCGATAAGTCTCGTGCGGCGCGCCCGTTGGCCAAAGCCAACGGCGTCGAGAAGCTTGGCGGTCTATTTGACCGAGCAAAATCAGGCGGATCGATCCCGCGAAAGGTGTAGGCTGTGGGAAGGTGGGACCGCGATGGGAATCCCGCATCACAGGAGCGCACCATGGACCGACGAGACTTCCTGAAGAAGGGAACAGCGGCGGCGGCCGGACTGGCCGCGTCGCGCGAGTTGTTTGCGGCTGCGAAATCGCCCGAGACGGTGATCGCCAGGCGGCCGCTCGGCAAGACGGGCGAGCATCTCTCCATCATCGGATTCGGCGGCATCGTGGTGATGTCCGTCGACCAGTCGCAGGCCAACAACGTGGTGGCTGAGGCGGTGGATCGCGGCATCAACTACTTCGACGTCTCGCCGGATTACGGCGACGCCGAGTTACGCCTGGGACCGGCGCTCGCCCCTTACCGCAATCGTTCGTTCCTCGCCTGCAAGACGAACTTCCGCGACAAGGCCGGCGCCGCCGCCGATCTCGACGCGTCGCTCAAGCATCTGGGCACGGATCATTTCGACCTCTACCAGCATCACGCCCTCACCAAGACGGCGGAACTCGACCAGATCTTCGGTCCGAACGGCGCCATGGAAGCGTTCGTGGCGGCGCAAAAGGCCGGCAAGGTGCGTTACCTCGGATTCTCGTGCCACTCGGTGGAAGCGGCCCTCGCTGCCATGGATCGCGCCCACTTCGACACCATCCTGTTTCCCACGAACTTCGTCCTGTTCTCCAAAGCCAACTTCGGCCCGCAAGTGCTCCAGCACGCGCGCGCCAAGGGCATGGGCTATCTCGCGATCAAGGCCATGGCGAAGGGGAAGTATCCTGCCAATTTGCCGGAATCCGCGCACACGGCCAAGTGTTGGTACGAGCCCTGCAAGCTGCCCGAGGAAGCATCGCTGGCACTGCGCTGGACGCTGTCGCGGCCCTATCTGACGGCTGCGATGCCGCCCGGCAACGCTGAGTGGTTTCGTCACGCCATGGACGTGGCCCAGCGATTCCAGCCCATCACCGAGGATGAGACTCGAACGCTGCTGGCCGGAGCGAGCGGCGCAGAGCCGATTTTTGAGTTGGGGAACAATGTGTAAGGGGCTTGTTCAGAACAAATACCGGGATTCTTCGCGGAGTTTACCCTGAGCCCCTTCGCTACGCTCAGGGCCGTTCGCAGTGGAGGGGCGAACGGGCTCAGAATGACTGCGTGGGTAGGCTTTGCAACAACTCTCAGGAAAGGCTACAAGCGCAAATACTCGCGCAATTCGGGGTCATGCCGGACCTTCCAGATGTGACCGTCGATCCAGTAGTGGAGCAGGCCGGGAGCGGCGAAGAACGAGAAGATCACCTCGTTGCGGGCGCCGATATTCATCAGGCCCACGCCGTCTTTGAGCACAAAACGCGGCACCACGTCGAACACGATGGCGTAAAGCGCCGCCGCGGCCACGTAAAACAGCCAACGGCTGTTGATCAGTGTGGCCACGCCGTAATTGCGGGCGCGAGCCGGCTCGGCGCCGTACTTGTTCTGATTGTAGAACCACACCAGGCGGTGATACTGGATGTTGTGGAAAATGGTGACGGCGGCGTAAACGCCGAGCAAGGGCATGCCGCTGCGGAACAGCAGGTAATTGACCGGAATCGCGGCGGCAAAAAGCAATTGCTTCGGCCAGTTGAGCGGCAGGCCCAGGCGCGCTTTCTGGACCTGGCGCGCGAGGTACACCAGGGTGATCAGGATCAGCAGGAAGATGAGCGTATCCTCGAAGACGGCGGCCGCGCGCGGCGGAATCGGGAAGGGAATCAGCTCTGCCGCCTCTTTATCGTACAGCGGATAGGTCAGAAAAGGGAAGTAAAAGGCCGCGAAGAAGAACACCTTGTCGAGCTTGAGGTCGGTGGGGGCGAAGTCCCGATTCTTCTTCTTGTACATCATCATGAAGCCGTAATGCTGCTTAAAGATGTGGTAGTAGCCCCAGAGCTCCGTGGCCAGCTCCAGCCAATCGCCGAGATGCAGCAGGATCATCACCGGGCCGATGGCCAGGAAGAAGGCGAGGCTGCCCCAGAGCCAGCGTCCGCGCTTGGCACGCTCCTCGGCGTCAAAATAAGTGCGGGAGATGGTGGCGAATCCGTGGGTCTCGTCAAAGACGATGGCCCAGATCGCCACCAGCAGCAGAAGCGGCACGTGGGTGAATCGCCAGAGGGCCCAGAAGATGTAGGCCGCCGCGGCGCCGCCCACCGTGAACCAGAGCACGTCCGTGCGGGGGGAGACGATCCAGCCGGAGGTCGCCGGGGCCTGCGCCGATACCGCGATCGTTGTGGTGGCCATAAACGTTCAGCCGTCGCGTCTCCTGTGCGAGTTCGAAGTCCAGTGGTCGCCCAGGGCGCGAACACCGATTTTCGCACGCCTATCGGACGCACGGCAAGAACTGCCGCCGGCTCGTGAGGGACTTTATGTGGGAATTGGCACCCAGTCGCCCCCGAAGCCTATGACGTCAGCGTCGGGGGCAGAGGAATCCGCGCCCAAGGCGCGCCTAGGCTTCACGTCGCCTCCCGGTTGTTAACGTCTGATAAGATATATTATGTTAACTAATCGATGGCAAAACGCGCTCCTCTGCTGGAACGCCAGTTTCGTCTTCCGAAATTGCAAGCTATTGTGGCTTCGCGGCAGGCGCAGCAGCCGGGGCTGGGGTCGCGGCGTCAGTGCCCTTCTTGCCGTCCCACGTACCCTTTTCGCCGCCGTCGGCGGACCACTCGCCGCCGGTGAGGGCTCCGGCATCGAGCTTGGCTGTGAGGGTGTAATTCTCGTCGCCGCCGTTGATGTGGATTTCCAGTTTGCCGCCCGTGAAGGTTGCGCTGCCGATGTCAGTGTCGCCGAGCGGCGACGAGATCGAGCCCGTGACGCTCTCGTTCTGCTGCTCGAGGTAGAGAGTGAAAGGCATGTCGCCGTTGGGACCGCCGTGGGCCGTACACGTCCAGGTTCCGGCCACCGGTCCGCCAGCGGCCTTCTTTTCCTGGGCGACGGCGGCCGCGGCGAAGGCGAGTGTAACCAGGGCGAGAGTGAGGATTAAGGTGCTACGTTTCATGGAATCTCCTTTGGCGGACCTTCCCAGGGCGCCGGCACGTAGCCTGGGCCGTCTTACGGGTGGTCCGAGACGCCTGATTCTACAACGCCCGGAGGCGGCGCGTCCAGCGCGGTGAAGTTGCCCGGCGGCACCCTGGACGCCCTAGAACCAGAAGTGCCACAGCGTGTCGACCAGGGCATGCGTGAGCGCCGAGGCCGAAGTCCGGCGGCGCCGCTGGTAGGCGAGCCCATAGAAGATGCCGGCCACAGTGGCCATGATGCAGTAGCGCCAGTTCGGCACGGGCGGATGATGAAAGTGCGAGGCTCCAAAGATAGCCGATGCCACTAGCAGCGCATAGCGTCCCGGAGGTCCCTGCCGGATGCTCTTCTCGAGCAGATTCTGCAGAATGCCCCGGAAGAAGACTTCTTCGGGAATGGCGATCGTCAGGTAGATGCCGAGGAAATCTGCCACGAGGTCAGCCGCCGACACGCGGTGCCCGTGAAAATGGATGAAATGGAGCGCGTAGCCGAGCGGAATACCGAGCGCGCTGAACATCGCCCAATTACGGATCCCGATGAGCGCGTCGCCCCCACGCCACAGGAGGCTGTGTCCAACGTCTTCAAGGTTGCGTACCGCCACGAAGGCGTAGACGCCCACGCAAACGGACCCGAGCGGCAGGAAAAAGTACAGGTCTTGCGGGCCGTACGGCCACACCCAAACGTCGGCCAGCCAGTGCGCCGGAATGGGCACGGCCAGGCATGCCATCGCCAGCCAGTCGCGCGCATTCGCGCCCTGGCGCGCCCTCGAGCGGTCGGGGAGCAGCAGGGCGGCCGGGGCCAGCGCATAGGCCGCAAGCTTCAGCGCCGGAATCGGGGCGAAGGTGCGGGTGCCGGCAGCATAGATGAGGTAGGGGACCAGGATCAGCAGCGGCAGGCCCAGGGCCGCCATCGGCGAGTTCCCTGCCCATTCCCGCAGGACGCGGATCACGGCCGGGTCCGTCAGGGCTACAAAAGCGCCGAGCACCAACGCCGTCGCGGCAAAAAGCGCGCCGAACTGAAATGCGTTGACGGGGACGCGCTCGAGCACCAGCCAGTCGGCGAGCGCCGCCAGGATCAGCAGAAGAATGACTCCGAGTCCGAACCTCTTCACACGATTGGTCCCGGGCGTAGGCTACCGCGCTTCCGATCCGCCGCCGGTGCGTTCCAAGCCCGGGGATGCGAGATCGAGGGCGTCGATAGGAATCACGCGAGTCGCCCCCAGCTTGCGCATGTCCCTCTCGAACACGGACGCGTTCCCGACCAGTACGATGGTGGCCTGATCGGGATCGAGATAGCGCCGCGTGGCCTGCCACACGTCATCCGGCGTGAGCTTGCGCAGGGCGGCCGGCAGTGTGCTCCAGGTGTCGAGCGGCAGATGGTACGTCATCAGATCGAGGAACTGGTCCGCGATGCCGGCGGAGGTCTCAAAATCGAGGGCCTGGTGCCCGATCAGATAGTCCGCGGCCTGCTGCAATTCGCCCGCACTGATGGCGTGCTCGCGCATGTGCTTCATCTCTTCCAGCACGCGCTGGACGGCCTTGGCGGTCTCGGCGTTCCGCGTCGAGGTCTTGGCCACCCAGACGCCGGTGGTCACATAACAATCGATGTCACTCGAAGCGCTGTAGGTCAGGCCGTGTTCGCCGCGCAGATCGCTGAAAAGCCGATTGGAGGCGGGGCCGCCCAGAATCTGGTTGGCCACCGTCAGCGCCACGTAGTCGGGGCTCGAGTGCGGAATGCCGGGAAACCCGACGCGGATCTCGGTCTGCACAGCGTCAGGCTTGTCCACGATCACAATGCGCGTGGTTCCGGCGGCCGACGTCCTCACCGGCCAGCTCGGGGCGGAATGCGCGGCCGCCGATGCCGACGGAGGTCCGGCCCAGCCGGCGAAATAGCGTTCGGCCAGTTGGAAGGCCTCGGCAGGCGTGATGTCTCCCACCACCGCCAGAACGCTGTGCCCCGGCAGGTACGCGGCGGCATGAAAGGCGGCCAGATCCTGCGATGTGAGGTTGCGGGTAGCGTCGAGCGTGCCGTCGCCGGGGTGACCGTAGGGCGTGCCGGCCAGGATTAATTGATCCGTGACCGCGTCGGCGAGATAGGCGGGATCCTCGTGGAGCACCTCGATCGCGGACAGGGTCTGTTTGCGGATGCGCTCCACGTCCGCCGGGGCGTAGGCGGGATGCAGGGTCATGTCTGCCATCAGGTCAAAGGCGAGCGGCGCGTGATCGGAGAGCACGGTCAGGGTGGCCGAGGAGATGTCCCACTCCGAGTTGTTGTCGAAAGTCCCGCCGGCCCCGTCGATGGCCTCGGCTAGATCAAGAGCCGAGTGGTGTGTTGTGCCCTCGTTGTACATGGAGGCGGCGAACTGGGCGGTGCCCGGCAGGTTCGGCGGGTCGGCTTCGGGTCCGGCGGCGATGTTCATGCGAAGGGTGAGCACCGGGAGTGAATGGCGTTCCACCACCAGGACTTGCAGACCGTTCGGGAGCGCGCGCACCGTGGGCAGAGGCAGCGCGATGGGCTCCGGAGGGGGGACGCTCGGCGGAGAGTTGCGCTCGCGGGCGCACAGAAGCGCGGCCGAGAGGAGAATAGCGCCAAACCAGAGAGAAGCTCTCACCACAGAGATCACGGAGGTCCACTGAGCTTTCTTACTCCGTGGTCTCTGTGCGCTCCGTGGTGAATTCTTCTCGCGCGCAGTGAAGGCGCTGGCGGTCGAGCGCAGATTCGTCGTCCACTTCCCTGCCCGGATCTTGGGTTTCGCTTCAACTTTCACTCGAACGCCCTCGACTTCAAAGCTGCGGCACCGGTGGTTTAACGGGAGCCCCTGGCGTTACGCCCTTTCGAAGTAGGTGCCGCTTGTAAAGCCTGTCGCCCGCGATGGCGTACAAATCCTGGTGATCAGGGCCTCCAAAGGCGACGCCGAGCAACGGCTCCGCCGGCGAATTGATGATCGCAACCACGCGGCCAGGCTGGTCGCAAACTTGAATGCCGAGTCGGGTCGCTACGTATAGGTAACCGAGTGTGTCCACCGTCATACCGGCGGCGCGGGTTGCAGACTCGTCGTCGCGCGACTCCAAATGATAGAAGGGCTCGACATCGATCAGTGGTTTACCGGTCTGCAGTTGAAAAGACCAGACCCACCTTGAGTCGGCGTCGTCAACCAGCAGGAGGGATTGGTCAGCGGAGAGACGAATCCCGTTGGCTCGCCGAAGCATGCCGTAAGGCAAATTCTCATTCCGTTTGGATCCCGAATTGTCGATCCGCCATAGGGAATGCTGGTTAGGGTCGGTGAAGAACACGGTCCCGTCAGCAGTCACCACGAGATCCTGGCATTGGATGCCACGAGCAATTACCCTGTTACCACCCTGGTGCGCGAAAGCAGTAATTCGATCTCCTTCGCACGCGTAGAGCGATCCATCTTGCGCAAGTGTCACGCCGCGTGATTTCCGAAGCACCCCTTGGCCTCTGTAGTCAGCTACGGTCGACCAACTTCCAGTGGTGGAAAGCTCGATAATGCGATCACCTGTAGGGTCGCTGAGGATGACGTTCCCGGCAGCGTCAGCGGTGAGACCGGCAGCGTTCGATTGATAAGTCTCCGGAGTGCCTCGAACCCAATTAAAGCCCTCGTCGAAGCGCTTAACGATGCCGCGTATGGGTGGGAGCGGAACTAGTTGCCAATCGCTCGACGGATCGAGAATCGCCGTGTTTCCGAGTCCGCCGCGAGCCGGCGCCGGCTTCGCGATGGGCTGCGGATAGTCGCGCCAGAGCCAGCGCAGGGCGTCGGGCAGAATCGCGCCGCCCTGGTCCATGTCGTGATCTTTGTCGCCGGTGACGAACTTCACGTCGTAGCCTGCGAACTGCAAACCCGACGCCACGGTCTGGTTCGCCATCCACCAGTCGCCGGCGTAGATGTTAAGGTCGTGGCTGCCGTCCTGCAGGAAGACGCGTAGCGGCTTGGGCTCGGTTTTGCGGATCAGGTTTGGGTAAACGTCGCCGCCACGCAAGTCCGTGAAGCTGCCGATGAAGCTCAGCACGCGATGGAACGCGTCGGGACGGTTCCAGGCCGCGGTGAACGCGCAGATGCCGCCGGAACTGAGTCCGGCGATGGCGCGGTCATCGGGATTGGTCGAGAGGTTATAGTGTTTCGCTACCTCGGGAATGATCTCTTCCAGCAGGAAGCGCGCGTACCGGTCGCCCATGCCGTCGTACTCAAAGCTGCGATTGAAGCGGTCCTGCTGATCGGGCGAGGCGGCTTTGAGGACGCCGGGGTTAATGAAGATGCCGATGGTGACGGGCATTTCCTGCTTCGCGATCAGGTTATCAAACACGATGGGAACGCGAGCCCGCCCGTCCTCTTTGATGAAACCTTCGCCATCCTGGAACACCATGACGCAAGCAGGCTTGCCGGGCGCGTATTGGGCGGGAACGTACACCCAATAATCCCGCACGGTGCCCGGAAACACATGGCTGGTCCAGGTGTAGTGCGAAACCGTGCCGGCGGGAACTCCGGGCTGGCGATTCGAGTCCGGACCGAGCGTATATTGATCCTGGGCGCAAAGCAGCGCCGTGGCGATGAGGAACAGCGAGATGAGCCACAGCAGCTTTTTCATAGCAATCCGCCCTATCCGGGGCGCGCCGAGCATATTCGGGGCGCGGCGAGCAGCGCCCCTACGGTTTCCCGCCGGGAATCACCTCGATGCGCGTCATGTTTTCCGGCACGAAGTACGTGCGAGCGACACGCTGGATGTCGGCCGGAGTCACGGCCAGGAAGCGCTCCACCTCGGTGTTCACCAGCTCCGCGTCCTTGAGCACCACGGCGTCGTAGCCAAGCTCGTCCGCGCGGCTCTGGGTGCTTTGATGACTCACGATGAGATCGCCGAGGATTTCGTCCTTGGCCTTCTCCAACTCCTGCTCGCCGACGGGATGATCGCGCAGGCCGGCAAGCACGCTCGCGATCTCCCCCTCGGCCTGCGCCGGAGTGAAGCCCGAGTTGAGCACCGCCAGCACAAAGAACAGGTTCGGGTCTTCGGTGAAATTCCCCTGGCTGTCGGCCTCGAGCGCCATCTGCTTCTCATACACCAGCCGGCGATAGATGCGCGAGCTCTCGCCCTGCGCCAGGATTTTGGAGGCCAGGCGCACCGGGTAGGCGTCCGGCGTGCCGTCGGCCGGCATATGGTAGCCCTCGATCACGGCGGGCAGGGCCACATCTTCATTGAGCTTGAGCGTGCGCGGCGCGGTCTGCGGCGGTTCCGCGGGAATGTCGCGGTGCACCGGCTGGCCCTGGGGAATCGGGCCGAAGTATTGCTCCACCGACGCCCGCAACCCGTCGGGCGAGAAGTCACCCACCACCACCAGGGTGGCGTTGTTCGGCACGTAGTAGGTGTTGTAGAAGCCGCGGACGTCGCCGAGGCTCGCGCGCTCCAGATCCTCCATGCTTCCGATCGGCACGTGCTTGTAAGGATGCACGGTGAAGGCGTGCGCGTAGAGGACTTCAACCACGTCGCCGTAAGGCTGATTGTCGAAGCGCTGGCGCCGCTCCTCTTTCACCACTTCCCTTTCGTTCTTGAAACTGCGATCGCTGATGTCCAGGTTGCGCATGCGGTCGGCCTCGAGCCAGAGCGCGACCGGCAGGATGGAAGACGGGATGGTCTCCCAGAACACCGTGGTGTCTTCGGTGGTGTAGGCGTTGTCCATCCCGCCGGCTTTCACGATGTAGTTGGAGAACTCGTCCGGGCCGAGGTTGGTGGTGCCGTCGAACATCAGGTGCTCGAAGAAATGCGCGAAGCCCGTCTGCCCCGGCCGCTCGTCCCTGGAGCCGACGTGATACCAGACCTGCACGTTCACGACCGGCGCTTCGTGATCCTCAACCATCAGGACACGCAGGCCGTTCGGGAATTGCATCTGCTCGATCTTGGTGTGCGGCAGGCGGACCCGTGCGGCGCCTGGCAGCGGTAGGGTCAGGAGGGCGCACAGAGCAGCTACCGCGCGCCAACGCCTGGGCAGGGACGCAGCGCCCGCCCAAAGAAACGCGAAGGGATCACAGCCTGGGCTCCAAGACTGCGCACCCTTCATCTGCATCCCCCGGCCAGGCCCGGAGGGCCGACAGACTTTAGCCCACGGCGTAAGCCGTGGGAACCTGGCCGCGTTAGAATGCCGAAGGGACGAAAGTTGGCGTGGCGAGTCACGAAGCCCCGAACCGCGCTCATTTTTCCATCCCATGTGTGTTCAGCAACATTCCGGCTTCGCTCGTATATGCGGTCACAGGTCACCGGGCCTCACCAGCGGTCCCGAGGACGCCTGGAAACCAGCTTACGGCGTTATCGTGATAGAGCTTCCTGAGCACCGCGTCGGGCAACCCAAGCCCTTGCACTTTTTGATGACTCTCCGTTTCCACCATGCCTGTCGTAGCAAAGAATCGCCAGTCGCGGGCGTAAGTCTCCTCCCACTCCTTCACCGCCGCTGCCGGATTGGCGTCCGGCGCCAGCCCAAGATCCGTGGCGTAGACCAGCCGATCCTGATACCTGGTGATGAAAGCGATGATCTGGTCGCGGGGCTGCTTCATCACGTAGGGCATCCGGGCGGCAAGGTCCACCGCGAAGTTCGGATACCGGTCAAGATGCCTGGCGATCTCGTCGAAATCGGCTTCCATGCTTCCGAGGTGCGCTCCCACCACGCGCAGGTCGGGGTTCTGCTCCAGCAGATGATCGCGAGCCCGCAGAATGGCCTCCTTCGAAGCTGGATGCGCCTTGCCATACATGTACCACTCCGGATGCTCCATGTAATACGAATAGTCCGGCGCGGCGCGGTTGGGCGGCTGCCAGAGCGTGTTGGGGTCGGCAACGTGCGCGATCAGGGTCTTGTGGTGCGCCGCGATGTCTTTGTAGATCGGCGCGAAGATCGGGTTATCGGGCAGCACGTACTGGCCCTTTGCGTCCAGCAGTTCCATGCCGATGTTCTTCCAGATTTTTACCGCCACCGCGCCGCGATCGAAGTCTTGATTGATCTGGCGAATGGCGGCCTCGGCGAAACCGGGCTGCCGGAACCCAAAAGGGTCGAAGGTGGTGCACAGGGCCGCCTGGCCACCGCTTGCGTGAACCACTTCCCAGGCAGCGTCGAGTTGCGGGAGCAGCGTCTTCTGGAACTTGGCGTGGTCGTCCACGACGCAGATATCCACGATGTGCATGTGCAGTCGATGCAGCATGGCGTAGAAAGCAGGGGCGCTTTGAAACACGTGCGTGTGGGTGTCGATCGGTTCGAGCGCGCAAAAACTGCGAAGTTCATCCGGGGAAAAGGCTTGGCGCGTTTCGGCGTCGGCCCGGGCCCTGTGCGGCGCGGCCTGCGGACCATCCTGTGCGTTCGAGGCGCCGGAGACTGTGGCCGCGAGAATCACGGCCGAGAACACGATGGTTTTTAAGTTAATCTGCTTCATTCGCCGCCTAGTTTTTCTCGTCCACGAGTTGCCTCTCGCGGAACTGAGCCCAAACTCAACCATCCAACGTCGCGATTGTAGCGCACTCTCCGACCCCAAGATGGTTTATGATTGGCGGACGATGAAAGCGCTGCTGCTCGAAGACGTCCGCAAGCTCACCGTCCGCGAGATACCGGATCCCGCGGTGCCGGCCGGCGAGGTGTTGATTCGGGTCCACGCAGTTGGCGTGTGCGGCACGGATCTGCACCTGTACCGCGGCGACGGCAACTATAACTTCGACGCGCAAGGCCGTCAGGTGCCGCTCACCGTGCACCCTCAAATCCTCGGCCACGAATTCACCGGTGAGATTGTCGAGGTCGGGCGCGATGTGCCTGACCTGCGCCCCGGCGACCGCGTGATCTGCGACCAGGGACGCAATTGCGTGAGCCGGGGACGGCGCCCGCTGTGCCGCTACTGCGCCTCCGGCGACTCGCACCAGTGCGTCTATTACGGCGAACATGGCATCACGGGTCTGCCCGGCGCGCTCGCGGATTACATCGCGATGCCGGCCGTCAACTGCCTGCGTATTCCCGCAGCGCTGCCTCCCGAACAGGCGGCGCTTGTGGAACCGCTCGGTTGCGTGCTGCACGCCAGCGCCTGGATGGAACGCGCGCGCAATCGCTATACCTTCGGAGGCGAAGAGCGCATCCGCTACGCGCTGATCTGCGGAGCGGGACCCGCGGGCCTGCTCTTTCTGCAGTACCTGCGCAACGTCCGAGGCTTCGACGCCGGCGTTCTGGTGAGCGACCCCCGCGAAAAGAATCTCGATCTCGTGCGGCGTTTCGGCGGCACGCCTATAAACGTTGCGCGCCAGGATTTGCGTACTGCCGTTGAGGAATTGACCCACGGCGAACGCGTGCAGTATCTGATTGACGCCTGCGGCAACCCGCAGGTGCTGGCTGACATCCCCGGCGTGCTTTCCAAGCAAGGCACGGTGCTGATTTATGCCGCGGGACACAACGGCCGAGACTCGAGCGTTATCGATCCCCTGCTCTTTCTCGAGCCCACGCTTGTGGCGGCCGTGGGCGCGTCCGGCGGATTCGACTCCGATGGCCGGTCGACCACCTATCGCGCGGCGCTCGAACTTGTCGCGAGCGGCCGCGTGCAGGTGCTGCCGTTCATTACGCATTACTATCACGCCCTCGAACAAATCCAGAGCGCCTTCGAAAACGATTTCGGCCGTGAGGATTACATCAAGGGCGTGCTGCGGCGAACCCACTGAACCCCTCCCCGGCGCCACACGGTTCCGCGCCGCACGTTCGGCACGCACGTTCGGCCATTGACGCCCGCTCCAACTCCTCTGCTATACTCGCGCTGTAGTGACCTTCGGGGCAGGGTGAGGGGCGGCGCAAGCCTTCCCAATTCCCGATCGGCGGTAAAGCCCGCGAGGGAGTTTGAGGCAGCGGCCAGGGTTAGTGGCTGGCCCTCCTGATGATTCCCACGATCCGGTGAAACTCCGGAGCCGACGGTACAGTCCGGATGGAAGAAGGTCGAGCCGTGCGCTGAGGTGTGCGCGGTCGTGTCGCGCTTGAAGCGGCGATCGCGTTCGCTCCGCGCAGCGGACCTCCGTCTGGTCCTGCCCCGCGTTGAATCCGCGATTTACCAGCGGTGATTGCGTAATCCCTCGTCGGATTCGCAGCCGGGTTGTTGATGCGAGGCTGCGAAGGACGCTCGGGACGCGCGTCAAGCCGCGAGAAGACATCGCGAAACGGGGCAAGCGTGCAAATCAAAAACCTGAGATTGATCCTGATGTTGTTTGCCACCCTGGTGGGAGCGGCGCGCGCCGGGCTGAGCGCCGAGGACTGGGCGGGGGCCGTCGAGGGCACGGTTTCTGATCCGAGGGGCGCCCCGGTCGCGGACGCGAAGGTGCGCCTCTCGAGCCCGCTGACCGGTGCGGTGCGCGAAACCGCCACCGATGAGCGCGGCGCTTACAGCCTTCCGCTGGTGGCTGCCGGCGCGTATGACCTGGATGTGTCGAAGCAGGGCTTTGCCGGGCAAGTCGAACGCAACCTGGTAGTGCGTGTGGGCGCCACCTTGAGGGTGGAGGTTACGATGCGTCTTGCGCGCGAGCAGACTCGCGTTACGGTCGAGGCTACATCCGATCTTGTCGACACACTGTCGGCGGAGGAGAGCGACGAGATCTCGCCGCAACGCGTGCAAACGCTGCCCCTCGACGGCCGGCAATTCGCCCAACTCGCGCTGCTCGCCGGCGGAGCCGTGCCGCCCTACCCGAACAGCGCCACGCAGCAATTCAATACGGCGGCGCTCGGCCTCGGTTTCTCGGTCAACGGCCAACGGTCGGAGCGCAACAATTACTCGCTTGACGGCGTCACCATCATGGAGCCTTTCGCCTACAGCCTGACGGTGGATCCTTCGCTCGACGCCATCCGCGAATTCCGCGTGGTGGAGAACTCGTATTCGGCGGCACAGGGCATCATTTCGGGGGCGCAAGTCGAAATCGTGACCCGCGCCGGCACCAATCGCCTCTCGGGATCGGCTTACGAGTATTTCCGCAACAGCGCACTGGACGCGCGCAATTTCTTCGACAATCCCTCGCTGTCCATCCCGCCTTACCGGCAGAATCAATTCGGCGCGAACCTCGGCGGACCCATCCGCCGCGATCGCACGTTCTTCTTCACCAACTACGAAGGGCTGCGCATCCGTCAAAGCATCACCAACACCACCCTGCTCCCAACCATGGCTGAGCGCACCGGCGACTTGAGCGGCGCGAATCCCGCCACCGGCCAGCCCTTCCCGGCCATCATCAATCCGGCCACCGGCCAGCCCTTCAAGGGGAACCAGATTCCTGCGGCTGATATGAGCCCGCTCTCGACCTCGCTGCTCGCGCGCGTGCCGCTGCCCAATGACTCGAGCGCCGCGCCTACCGGGCTCAACAGCATCGACACGGGACTGCGCAACGTGAATGCCGACCAGTTCACGGTGCGGCTCGATCATCAGATCAACGGGCGGGAACAATTGTTCGGCAGGTTTCTACTCTTTCAGAGCGCGCAGCTCTTCCCATTTGTGCCCGACTCCTTCGCCAACAATCCGCCGGCGCCGCCGGGATTCGGCACCAACCATGGCGACGCCGGACGGAACCTCGCCCTGGGCCTGACGTCGGTGCTGCGGCCCACGCTCGTCAACGATTTTCGCCTTGGATACCAGTACTATTACGGCACCAAGGAAGCCCAGAACATCAACAGCGGATTCCTGCAATCGCAAGGAATCACGCGCGCGCCCGGGGCCACCAACGACGGCATTCCCGCCATCGACATTCCGGGTTACGCCGACCTTGGCGACAGCGACATCTTCCAGCCGCAGATTCGCAAGAACCAGACCTTCCAATTCACCGACAACCTGGTGTGGGTGAAGGGACGGCACACCTTCCAATTCGGCGCGGACGTGCGCCGCCTGCGTCTGTTTTACCTGGTGGAAGACTTCGGCCAGGGCGTGTTTGAATTCGACGATGGCGCAAGCTCGGTGTCGGGCACGGCGTTTTCTGACTTTCTGCTGGGCCGGCCGTTTCTCTCCTTTGCCCAGGCCGGCAACTCCGGCGGAAACGATCGCACAAACTACTTCGGGGCCTACTTCACCGACCAGTTTCGCGCCACCCCGCGCCTGAGCTTTACGTACGGGCTGCGTGAGGAATTCTATTCGCCGCCCACCAACATTGACGGGCGCGCGTCGATCCTGGACCCGTCGAACGCCACCGAGTTCATCGTGCTGAACAATCACGGGCAGGCGGCCTCGGAAATCGCGAACCCCACCGTGCAGCAACTGGCCTCGCTTTACGATCTCAGCTTCACCACCTCGGAGCAGGCCGGCCTGCCGAATTCGTTGATCCGGCCGGATTGGAACAACTGGGCGCCGCGATTTGGCTTCGCCTACGACCTGACGGGCGACCGCAAGACCGCGTTGCGCGGCGGCGTGGGCGTATTCAACTCGCTCATGGAGCTCGATTACACGTCAGAGACCCGTCTTTCCGCGCCTCTGACGGAGTTCCTGTTCGGACTCGATCTTTGCCGTTTCTACGGTCCCGGCGCGTGCGGCCAATCCTACGCGCCGCCGGTGCTCACCTATCAACTCGCATATACGCTGGGCAATCAGGCGCCGGACGCGATTTCGTCGCCGCCTGACATCCGCAACGGCTACGTCTATGAATGGAACCTGTCACTCGATCGCGAACTCACCCGCAACACGTCGCTCGAGGTCAACTACAACGCCTCCGACGGGCACAAGCTGCCGCGGCGGTCGCTCCAGAACCAGGGCGAGCCCAACCTGCCGGACATGCGGGAGGGAGAGCACCCTCAACCCGGGTCCAACCAGTTCACGCGCGCCACGGACGTGAATTCCACATACAACGCGCTGGTGGTGCGGCTGACCGAGCGCATGTCGCACGGCCTTTCCCTCCAGGCCGGCTACACCTACGGCAAGTCGATCGATACCGGCTCCGGCCTGCAAGGGACCAGCCAGGCGCAGAACGTGTACGACCTCGGCGCCGAGCGCGGGCTTTCCGACTTCGACGTCCGCCAGCGCTTTGTGCTCTCGAGCATCTGGGAGCTTCCCTTCGGCCGAGGACGGCGTTGGCTGGCAGCAGGGGCCGGCAACCGCATCCTGGGAGGATGGCAGGCCTCGAACATTCTGACGTTCCAGAGCGGCCAGCCGCTGACCGCCGTTCTCTCCACCGCTCTCAGCGGTACGGACTCGAACGGGACCGACCGGCCCAACCTCGTCGGGAATCCGAATCTGCCCGCATCGGAGCGCAGTCCGAACCAATGGTTTAACGCCACGGCGTTCGTTCCTCCGCCGCTTTATTTTGACTCCCAGGGCTCGTTCAGCGTGCTCGGCAACGAAGGCCGCAATGTGATGACGGGACCTGGCTTGAGCGACTGGGACCTCAGCCTGTCGCGCCGCTTCCGGCTGAACGAGCGCACCGGGCTCGTGTTCCGCTCCGACTTCTTCAACCTGGCCAATCACCCCAACTTTGATCGCCCCGGCCTGATCGTGGGCACCTCGGACTTCGGCGTGATTACTTCCGCCGAAAACGCCCGCGAGGTTCAATTCGCTTTGCGATTGGAGTGGTGAGCGGGCGAACGCCCGGCACGTTGCGGCCTGAGCGGGGCGCTTGACTCCCGCCGGGCGTTTGGTCATTCTCGACCGGGGCCGATGGAGGGTCCGGCTTGGTTCAGAGGATCTCGATCGCCGCTTATTTCGCCCTGCTGCTGCTCGCGGCCGTCGCCGCTTACCGCACCGTGGATCGCGATTGGAACTGGGACGGGCTGGCCTACATCGCTTGTGCTGCGGCCTGGTCAGAACGCGATCCGGTCGCCCTTCACGCGTCTGTGTACCGCGAGGCCCGGAGCGAGATGCCCGCTGAGGCTTTTGAGCTTCTGACCGCGGGCAATCCTTATCGCGCCGACCTTGCGAGCAATCCCGTCCACTTTCTGGAGCAGCTTCCCTTTTACGACGGCAAGGTGCTCTACATCGAGCTGATGTTTGGGCTGCATGGCCTCGGTGCAAGCTACGTAGGCGGCATGAAGTCGCTCTCGGCAGCGGGATTCTTCGCCCTGGGTGTGGTGTTCTTCCTGTGGACGCGCGCCTACTTTCCGGCTCTGCCGGCCGCCATATTGTCCGCCGCTTTCATGCTTAGCGCGCCGGTCTGGAATCTGGCGCGGATGTTCTCGCCTGACGCACTTTCGGTCGCCATGGTTACAGCGGCGTTGTACGCCTTTTTCGTCATGGCCCCGGCACGTCCGGCGTCGCAGAGATCGGTGGCCGCGTTGCTCGGGCTGGCGCTGTTGTCGGCCGCGGTGTTCGTCCGCAACGATACGCTGCTGCTGGCCGCGCTCGTGATCGGCTACCTGGCGCTGGCCTCCCGCAGCCCCCTGAAAATCAAGCGCGCTCAGGGCGCTGTTCTGATCGTTCTGCTCATCGGGTCCGTGCTCGCGCTCGGCCACTTCGGGGGCGGCTACGGATGGCGGATGTCTTTCTACCACGGACTTGTCCAGAGGGTGCCCGCGCCGGCCGAGACCGCCGCACCCGCGATCTCGCCGGCCGAATACTTGCGCGCTGCGGCCAGGTCCGCTCGCGAGGCTCTCGATGCAAGTTCCCTCGCGCTCTTCGTGTTTATCACGACCGCCGCCTTGCTGTTGCTGAAGCGCGGAACCTTGATGCGCGACGCGCTGCTCCTCAGTCTCGGTTTTTCCGCGCTGCGGATCATTGTTTACCCGGGTTTTGAGGAACGCTACTACGTCTCGACCTATGCCGTCGCGGCGCTTTGCCTGATATCGGCGCTGCCGGCTTATCGAAGGAGCGGCGGCGGACCAGATCGCGAGCCTCTCGGCGCGCAGTTCTGAGACCCTCGCTTGACGGGCTCGGTATCTCTTCCCTAAACTTGATGTTGGCCCCTTCAGTGAGGTGGAAGCTCTTCATGCGCTTACGGCAGGTTTCGACAGCGCTCGGGCTGTCGATTTGTATGCTTTTCCTGGTTGCGCCCGCTCCGCGCACCATTCTGTCCGCTCAGGACTCTCCCGCGTTTTTCCCGCTCAGTGACGTTCATCCCGGCCTGAAAGGCGTCGGCAAGACGATCTTTCAGGGCGACCAGATGACCGAATTCCAGGTGGAAGTGCTCGGCATCTTGCGGGGCGTGCTGGCGCCGAAGCACGACGCCATTCTCGTGCGCCTCTCCGGGGATCGCGTGGAGAAGACCGGAGTGGTGGCGGGAATGAGCGGAAGCCCGGTCTATATCGACGGCAAACTGCTCGGCGCCGTGGCGGTCTCGTTCCCGTTTTCCAAGGAGCCTTACGGGCTGATTACCCCTATCGAAGATATGCTTGCGGTGGCGCCTTCGAACTCAGTCGCCGCCGGAAACGGTCCGCGGGAACCGGGCGCCGCGGCCGGCGGAAGGTTTGCCTCTTCGCTCGGGCACTTCGTGCGCGTGGCCGGCGGTTCCGCGGGCGATCTTCGCTTCGTAGCCGACGATTCCGAGTCGGGATCGCAAGGGCGGACGGCGAAACCGGGAGCCGGCGCTGGCGACGACGCCCAGAGCGTGTTCGCGGCGGCGCTGCGCCTTCCCGTGCACTTCAGCGGCTTTGACGAGAAGCTCATCGAGCAATATGCTCCCGAATTCCGAGCCCTCGGGCTCGAGCCCCTGGCGGGCGGCGCTCTGACCGGTGCGCCGTCGGGCGGCGCGCTTGCCAAGCCGGCGCTCCCGAGCGCCGCTGATATGGAAAAAGTCCAACCCGGCCAGATGATCAGCATGCTGTTTATGAGCGGGGACTTCAACCTGGCCGCCGATTGTACGGTGACCCTGCGGCAGGGCGATCGGGTTTACGCTTGCGGGCACCAGGTATTTCAACTCGGACAGACTGACATCCCGTTCGCGCCGGCGCACGTGCTGGCCACCATTCCCGCTCTCACGGTTTCGTTTAAGGTGGACGACCCGGGCACGCCGGTAGGCAGCATCCATGAGGACCGCTTCGGGGCGATCTACGGCAAGCTGGGCGACCAGGCGCAGACCATCCCCGTGAGCATCAGCGTGAAGTCCGACTTGCAGCGAACAGAAACCTACCATTTCAGCGTGGCCCAGGCGCCCCTCGTGTCGCCGCTGCTGGTGCAATTGGCGCTGGTCTCGACGGTGGGGGCCACGGAGCGGACCCTGGGACCGTCCACCTTGGCTTTGAAGGGCAAGATTCGCCTCGCGAGCGGCGACGCCGTAGACCTCGATGACGTGCTGGTGAGTGATTCGGGCCCGGCGAATGCCGCCGGCGCAATGGTGGCGGCGCCGCTCAACGCACTGCTATCCAGCGATTTCCCCGGCCTGCACGTGGAAGGCATCGACCTGAACCTGGCCGTTCAGAATGAAGATCGCGCGGCCGCGCTCGAGACGGCATGGGCGAGCAAGTCCGAGGTGCGGCCCGGCGATTCCATCGACGTGATGACGGTGGTGCGCACCCCGGCCGGAGAGTCGTTCACTCAGAAGATTCCGGTCACCATCCCTGAGAACGTGAACAGCAAGACGCTGACGCTCGTGGTGGGCAGCGGCGCCTCCGCGGATGCCATCGAAGGGCGTCTCACCCCGCTGGCGTCGCCGCCCCGCGATGTGCATCGCATGGTTTTGGCGCTGAACAAAACGCGGCGCAATAACCGGATTTACGCGGTGCTCCTGGCCCCGGAGGGCTCCTTCCGCCTGGCCGGCGACGAGTTCCCTTCCCCGCCGCCTTCCCTGCTGCAAACGTTTCTTACCGATCCGGCTGCGGCCAGCCGCGTGACCTTGAGCGCGACATCCGTGGTTGGTGACTTTGAAACCGATTCCACGCCTTATACGGTCACCGGGCAGCAAACGCTGCAGCTGAGAGTGATCCGCGCCGGCGAGTAGGGTCGGCGGGCGGCAGCCGGATGGGAGATTTGGAATTTCGACATTTGGGATTGGTTGAGATTGGAGCGTAGCTTGCGCACGAATCGAACAAGAAACTTCGAGCGGCCGGAATCCACGGCGAAACGCGCCATTCAGGCGGGGCGCACCATGCTGGCCTGGCAGATCGCGGCGGGCCTTGCCGTGCTGGCCGGCGCGCTGGCGCTGCAGGGTCCGGTGCGCCTGTGGGCCAGTCAGACCCAGTTCTGGCAGGTGGGGGCTTTTGACGAGTTCTTGCAGGGCACCTTGCACGACGTGTCCCTCAACCAGGAGGGATCGCTGCAGCTTGCCCCGCCGACGGAGGCCTACTTCGACCCCGAGCAGTCACTGGCCTTTTCTCTGACCTCCGACCGGGACGGGCGCTTCTACGTGGGCACGGGGCATCAGGGCAAAGTCTTCCGCGTGGACGCGCAGGGTCAAGGCAAGCTGCTGTTCCAGGCGTCAGAGCCTGAGATTCTAGCGATCGCTTCAGGTCCCGACGGCAATCTTTACGCCGCCAGTTCTCCCGAGGGGAAGATTTACCGCGTTACTCCCGAAGGCAAGTCGAGCGTCTTCTTCGATCCCAAGCAGAAGTACATCTGGTCGCTCGTGTTCGACGGGCGCGGGCGCCTGTACGCCGGAACCGGCGATGCAGGCAAGATCTATGAGGTCGACCCCGACGGCAAGGGCCGGGTGTTCTTCGACAGCCTGCAGACCCACGTCATTTGCATGGCATTCGACGGCAAGGGGAATCTGCTCGCGGGCAGCGACCCGAATGGTCTGATCTTCCGAATCAGTCCCGAAGGCAAGGGATTCGTGCTCTACAAGGCCGATTTCCCCGAAGTCCACGCCCTGGCGCTCGCGGCCGACGGGCACATCTACGCCGCGGCGCTCGGAGGCAACGGCGCGACACCCACGTCGCCGTTCTTCATGCCCCCCGTCCAGGTGCAACCGCAGCCTGCCAGCGTCACTACGGTGACCGTGACCGCCTCAGGGGGTAACGAGCCTGCTGAGGCAGAGGATGCCGACGCGCAACAGACCCCCACGCCCCAGCCCCCTCCACCGCACGCCCCCGCGCTTTCCGAACATCTCTCGCCAAGTTTCAATCGCGGCACTGCTCCTTCTGCCTTTACGCCGCCCTCGTCGCCGCAGGGACGGGGCGCATTGATCCGAATCGCCCCGGACAATTCCGCGGAAACCCTCTGGACTTCGGATCGCGAGAGCATCTTCGGGTTGGCGCTGGAGGGCCGCAACGTGCTGTTTTCGACCGACGGCAGCGGCCGGATCTTCCGCCTCAGCCCATCCGCCGATGGACCGCTTCTGACCCTCATGACCGAGACGCGCGAGGCCCAGGCGACGCGCCTGTTGGTGGAAGGCAGCAACGTGTATGTAGCCACCAGCAACGTGGCGCGGTTATTCCGCCTGGGCAGCGGCGCCGCCCACGAAGGGAGCTACGAGTCGCCCGTCAAGGACGCGAAGTTCGTATCGCACTGGGGCGGCCTGAGCTGGCGCTCCCAGGCTCCGGCCGGCGGTTCGCTTCAGCTTTATACCCGCTCCGGGAATTCCGAGCATCCCGATGCCACCTGGAGCGACTGGGAGGGGCCTTACTCGAATGCCGACGGCAGTCAGGTCTCGAGCCCCTCCGCCCGTTACATCCAGTGGAAAGCAGTCTTTAAGGGCAAGGATGGAGAGACCCCGGTTCTCGATGACGTGACGCTGGCTTACCTCAACGAGAACCTGCCGCCGGAGCTCCACGCGCTCGACGTTAACGCCAGCGGGGGTTCGTTGCCTTCCGGCGTCCCCAACATTGCGGTGGGCAATCCGGGCGCTTCTCCGGGCGATCATAAGACCACCATCGCGTGGCAGGCCGATGACCCCAATGGTGATCGCCTGGTTTACTCGCTCTATTTGAGAGCCTCGGATGAAAGGGAGTGGCACCTCGTGAAGGCCCACCTTCACGAGAACAACTATGGCCTGGACGGCGCCGCCGTGCCGGACGGCGAGTACGTAGCGCGCGTGGTGGCTTCCGACGAGGAGTCGAATCCTCCCGGGCAGGCGCGGCGCTCCGAGCTGGTCAGCGCTCCGTTCTGGATCGTCAACACGCCGCCCAGGGTCGAGGTCTCCTCGCAGCAGGCCCGGGGCGCGTCGGCGGAAGTCCATTTCCACGCCAGCACGGAAATCTCCCCTTTGCGCGCGGCCGAGGTTTCTGTCGATGGCAGTCCCTGGAAGCCGGTCGCGGCCGATGACGGCATTATCGATTCACGGTCCGAGACCTTTACGGTCAGTCTTCCGCAGCTTGCGCCCGGAGAGCACGAGGTTCTGCTCCGGGCCACCGATGTTGGGGGCAACACGGGCATCGGGAGGGCTGTGCTCGGCTCCGGCGCGGGCTCATCGGGCAACTAGCTGGGCGGACCGGGCTCGGAGCGCGGCGGCTCCATCCAGCCCAGGCACTTGCGGCAGCAAAAATATACAACTCATGCCTTAGGCGCTGCATCTCATTCGTCGGATTGGACGCAGCGAACATTGAGAATCATTGGCTTTAACACAGAGTCGAGCTTCGAAGGCGGCGTCCGACGCCGAGCTGATCGCGCGCGCGCAGCGTGGGGAGGAGGAGGCGTTTGCCGGTCTGTTCGAGCTTCACAAGCGCCGCGTCTACTCCCTTTGCCTGCGCATGACCGGCGACACGGCGGAAGCGGAGGACCTGGCGCAGGAAGCCTTTCTGCAACTGTTCCGCAAGATCGCGACGTTCCGCGGCGAGTCGGCTTTTTCCACGTGGCTGCACCGCCTGGTCGTGAACGTGGTGCTGATGCACCTGCGGAAGAAGGGCCTGCAGCAGGTATCGCTCGACGAGACGGACTCGTCGCAGGAAGACCCCGTCAAGCGGGAATACGGCGACGATGACAAGCGTTTGCTGCACTCGATCGATCGTATTACACTGTCGCGAGCGATCGAGGATCTGCCGCCCGGTTACAGGGCGGTGCTGGTGCTGCACGACGTTGAAGGGTACGAGCACAACGAGATTGCGCAGATTTTGGATTGTTCAGTCGGAAACTCAAAGTCGCAGCTTCACAAAGCGAGGTTGAAACTCCGCGAAGTACTTAGAAGCCAGCGACGATCAGCATCGATCGGCAAGTTGCCAGATCGCTCGGGTGAATCGGGTCAGAACTAGGATAAGAGACGCATGCAAGAGCAAGGGGGCAATGGAGCGGCGCACGGGGCTAGTGCGGCCTGCTTGGAATTCGACGCCCAACTGAGCGATTACCTCGAAGGCGGTGATCTGCCGGCAGTCCCGGCGCACGCGGCCGAGTGTGGCTTCTGCGGCGCCCTGCTGGCTGACCTGCTGCTCGCGCGCTCCGACGCTGCCGAATTGGCCGATGATGGGCCTCCGGCTCGCGTCTGGGCCAATGTTCGGGCGGCGCTCGAGACGGAGGGGCTGATTCGCCCACCGCGCCGGCGCTGGACGGAGTGGCTCCTGAGACCGGTGCCGGCGGCGGCCCTGACCGCCATCGTGCTGCTCTCGGTTTTCGCCACCCGGTCGTGGCTGCACCGTAATCACCAGGCGGCCACTACGGCGGTTGCGATCGTGGACCCAGGCCTGGTCGAGAGCGTATCCCAGATGGAGGTCGCCTACCGCGCGCGCTCCGCCGGCCTCAACCCAACAGTCAAACAGGCTTACGAAGAGGACCTCGAGTCCCTGAACGGCGAGATCAAGGAATGCAACGCCTCGCTGGCTCTCGAGCCTGACGACGGCTTTTCGCGTGAATACCTGGCTTCGGCTTACACTGAAAAGGCTCGGGTCTTGGAGTCCGCTCTGGAGCTGGGGGACAGTGATGGCCGCTAGGAACGGGTTGCAAGCTGCTTGGACAGGCGCGGGCAAGAGCCGGATGTGGACGCTATATCTGCAGGTTCCGCTGGCGCTGCTGATTCCGGCAGGCGTGGTGCTCGGCGCCGGCCAGGCCCGGGTGGAGAAGAGTTTTCACGCCGTGCCGAATTGCCGCATCAAGATCTTCAATCCCGGCGGTGGCACCATCGTGGTCCGGGGCTGGGACAAGGAAGAGGTGCACGCGGTCTGCCTGACGAACTCCCCAAAAATCGAGATCGATTCCGACCCCACGCCCGCCAACGATGAGGCTGAAAAGGTCGACTTCACGACCCACATCCTCGACCCGCAGGCGAGCTCTCAGGAAAAGACCGCCAGTTACGAGTTGGACGTCCCGAAAGACTCGAGCCTGGTGATCAGCAGCCCTGAGGGCAGCATCAGCGTGGAACACATCAACGGCGATGATTCCATCGAGTCGGTGAATGGCGCCGTTTCGGTCAGCGACGGAGCCGGCATGGTTCGGGTCCGGTCGCTCAACGCCAACATCAACTTCATCCGGCCCACGGGTCGAGTGGAAGCCACCTCCATCATGGGCAACCTGACCTTCACGGGCTCCGAGAGCACGAAGATCGAAGCCCACACCGAGTCAGGAAAGATCACGTTTGACGGTGACTTCCTGCCCGTCGGCGACTACGTGCTCAAGACTTATGCGGGCGATGTTAGTGTGACGTGTCCGACTTCGGATTCCTTCGCCCTGGATGCGCACAGCCTGCGCGGCAAGGTGGATAACCAGTTCAAATTGAGCCGTAAAGCTCACGTACCGTATCCCTCGCATGGCGACAGCGCCTTTGGAACGAACAACCGCGGCGACGCCAGCGTAACGGTCAAGTCGTTCAGCGGGACCATCCACGTTCGGCCCCGCTTCTGACCGCTGTCTTCCCTCCGCCCGCCGTAAGATGCCCCTGATTTCTTCGTTGCTCGAGAGCGTGTGTGAAACCCGCGGCAGCGGCTTTGCCGCCCTGCTGTGCGGAAAGGCTCCGCCTATCCGGCAGGCCGTCAAAACCCTAATTTGTTTATAGCAAAGCCGCAGCCTCTCAGGCTTTCACACAGACTTTGAACCCTCACCCGTGCTCGCCCGTGCGAATTCGCTACAATAGGATTTGGCCGGATGCGGCCACCCACTTCTCCCATGGCTTTGAGTCGTCCACGATTGATCTACCTGGTGGGCTTTATGGGCGCCGGCAAATCGTCGGTCGGCGCGCGTCTGGCCACAGCCTTGAGCTGGCCCTTCGTGGATCTCGATACGACCATTGAAGCGGGCCAGGGCCTGACCATCCGCCAGATCTTCGAGCAAGCCGGCGAGCCCTTCTTCCGGGCCATCGAGCGCGCCGCCCTCGCGGAAGTGATCAAGGTTGAGCCGGCGGTGATTGCCCTCGGCGGCGGCACGTTTGTCCAGCCGCCAAATCTTGAATTGATCCAGGCGCGAGGCGGACCCACCATCTGGCTCGAGTGTTCGCCCGACGAGCTTCACCGGCGCTGCCAGGGCATTACCAACCGTCCGCTGTTCCGCGACCGGGCGAGTTTCGACCAACTGCTCCAGCAGCGCCTGCCGTACTACCAGCTTGCCGAATACCGGATTTCAACCGAGGGGCACAGCGCGGAGGATGTCGCGGAACAGATCCTCCGCTTACAACTTTTTTGAAGCATTGCGTCGCGTACTTATGCGGCGTAAACTGGAACGTATTCTCTGATATCTATGCGCGGGCATCACCTCAACGCGCCAAATTACCCACCAAGTGGCGCAGGCAGCGAGCGTCAAGACCATGAGCATCGTCTCCCGCGCAAGTCAGAAGTGCGCGCCCGCCGCGGCTACGAGCGAAGCCGGAATGTGGATGAAAATACAGGGCTTATAAGAATGAGCGCTGTTTTGGGATTCTGTCATTTGCCGCTTCGGTACTTCTCGCCTCGCATTGAAGCAGGAGAACATCCATGACATCGGGCATGACATTGGGAGAGATTGCGGCGCGGCTCGATTGTGCGCTGGAAGGTCCCCCGGAACTTGAGATTGACGGAGTGGCGGGACTCGAAGAGGCGTCCGGACGGGACCTGGCCTTCCTCGCCAATCCGCGGTACTATCCGAAGGCTCTCGAGACCCGGGCCGCCGCTATTTTTGTCGACCAATCGACTACCCTTCCGGGCAAGAACCTGCTGCGCTCCGCTAATCCTTACCTCGCCTTTGCGCGCGCTGTGGAGTTTTTCGCCGCCCTGCCCAAGCCTCGCGCGGGCATCCACCCCACCGCCGTGATCGCGCCGAGCGCGCGCATCGGCCGCAACCCTTCCATCGGACCCTACGTGGTGATCGATGACGGCGCGGTGCTCGGCGACGACTGCGTGCTCAAGAGCTTCGTGGTGATCTACCGCGGAGCCCGGGTGGGCCACCGTTTCATGGCGCATTCGCACGCTGTGGTCCGCGAAAACGTCCAGGTGGGTGACGACGTGATTCTGCAAAACGGCGCGGTGCTCGGCAGCGACGGCTTTGGTTTCGCGCGTCAGGCGGACGGTTCCTATTACAAGATCGCCGCCGCCGGCACCGTGGTGGTGGAAGACCGTGTCGAGGTGCAGGCGCATTCCTGCGTGGATCGCGCTACCGTGGGTGAGACGCGGCTGCGGCGAGGCGTCAAGGTGGACAACCTCGTCCAGGTCGGCCATGGGTGCGACATCGGCGAGCACACGCTGCTTTGCGGCCAGGTCGGGCTCGCGGGCAGCTCGAAGCTGGGGCGCGAAGTGGTATTCGCGGGGCAGTCCGCTTCCGCCGGACACTTGAGCGTCGGCGACCGGGCGGTTGTGACGGCCCAATCCGGCGTCGGGGGCGATGTCGAGGCGGGCAAGATTGTCTCAGGCTCGCCGGCCATCGACAACGCCCGGTGGCTTCGGTGCACGGCCATTTACGCGCGGCTGCCGGAGGTCTATTCCGTTTTCCGCAAGGTCCGCGACCACCTCGGCCTGACGGACTCGACGCCCGCCAGCAATCCGCGGTAACAGGCCGGCGCATCGTAGGCTATGGGAATCCGGTTCGAGGCGCGTGAGGGGCGCGTGAGGGGCGGTGGTCAGGCTCACCAACCAGGGTGACATCAATCACCTGCGGCCTGCCCGGCCGACAATAGACTGGCCCGTGAAATAGAACTTGCATCGGCCGGGCGACAGGAAATACAAATTACGGTCCGGCAACGTCGCCTGATTCTTCAAGCGTCGAACTCAGAAGACTGATGGGAAGGACGGCGGCCCTTTCGGAAGGAGACTTATGATCGTCGGCGTACCCAAAGAAAGTTCTCCCGGGGAGCGGCGGGTGGCGCTCGTCCCGGCCGTGCTTCCGGCGCTGGCCAAGGCGGGCCTCGAGGTTGTGATCGAGGCGGGCGCCGGCCAAGGCGCTGGGTATCCCGACCCGGAATACACGGCCAAGGGGGCCAGGATTGTTGCCGAGCGGGCGGAAGTCTTCCGGGCCGCCGAGATCGTTGTCCAGGTGCTTTGTCACGGATCGAACGACCAGACCGGCAAGGCTGATCTGCCTCTGCTCCGCAGCGGGCAGGCTTTGATCGGCTTTCTGCGGCCCTTCGGAACGCTCGAAACCGTGCAGGAGGTTGCGGCCACGGGCGTGACTTCGTTCGCCATCGAGCTGATGCCGCGCATCACGCGCGCTCAGAGCATGGACGCGCTCTCGTCGATGGCGACGATATGCGGTTACAAAGCCGTTCTGCTGGCGGCAGATTCCCTGCCCCGCCTTTTCCCCATGATGACGACCGCCGCCGGCACCATTTCGCCTGGCCGGGTGTTCATCATCGGGTGCGGCGTGGCAGGGCTGCAGGCGATCGCAACCGCGCGCCGCCTGGGCGCGGTCGCCTCCGCGTATGACATGCGTCCTGCTGTCAAGGAACAGGTCCAGAGCCTGGGAGGGCGCTTCGTGGAGTTGCCGATCGAAGCCAAAGGAGCCCAGGACGCGCGCGGCTACGGCGTGGCGCAGGATGAGAGCTTTTATCAACGCCAGCGCGAATTGCTCGGCCGGGTGGTGGCCGAGAGCGACGTGGTGATCACCGCCGCCGTCATTCCGGGCAAGAAGTCGCCGACCCTGGTCACGAAGGAAATGGTTGCGAAAATGGCGGCCGGCTCGGTGATCGTGGACCTGGCCGCTGAGCGCGGCGGCAACTGCGAGCTGACGCGTCCGGGCGAAGTGGTCGTGGACCATGACGTGAGCATCATAGGCTACGTCAACCTGGCCAGCTACGTGCCCTACCACGCCAGCCAGATGTACGCCCGCAACCTGACCACGTTCCTGACCCATCTCGTCAAGGACGGCAAGCTGCAGTTGAATCTCGAGGATCAGATTACTCGCGACACCCTGTTGACACGCGGGGGCCAGGTCGTAAATGCCATGGTGCAGAGTTTTTTCACCGCGGCCGCGCCCGCCGCCCAGGGTCAAAGATCATAATTCCGGGAGGAGACCGTGCCTTCAGATTTCACCATCAGCCTGTATGTATTCGTACTGGCGGGATTCCTGGGCTTCGAGCTCATCAAGCGGGTCTCGCCCCTGCTGCACACGCCGCTGATGTCGCTCACCAACGCGCTCGATGCCATCGTGGTGATTGCCGCCATCATCATCTGCGGGCGCCATGAGTCCAAGCTCGCCACCATTCTGGGCGCGATCGCCGTGGCGGCCGCCTTCAGCAACATGGTGGGCGGATTCCTCATCACGGACCGCATGCTGCGGATGTTCAAACTGAGCGGGCGTAAAAAACAATGACTACACTTGCGACGCAACAGCTCGTCGACTTCGCCTATATCATCGCCATCGCGCTGTTCATCCTGTCGCTCAAATGGCTGAGTTCGCCGGCGACCGCGCGGCATGGCGTACTGGCCGGGGAGATCGGGGCGGCCCTGGCCGTGGCCACCACGTTCTTCAACCCTGAACTGGTCGAGTTCCGCTGGATTGTGATCGCGCTCGTGGTTGGCGCCATCATCGGCATCCCGCTCGGCTTGGTGCACATGACCGCCGTGCCGCAGCGGACCGCCATGAGCCACGCCTTCGGCGCGCTCGCCGCATCCCTGATCGGAATCTCCGAATTCTACGTGAATACGCCGCGCATCACGAAGTTCGGCATGATCGAGATCGCGATGGAAGTCATCATCGGCTCGCTCAGCTTCACGGGAAGCCTGATTGCCGCCGGCAAGCTGCAGGAGCTGCTGCCGCAGCGGCCCATCGTCTACAAGGGACAGAACATTGTCAGCCTGTCGGTGCTGGCCGCGGCGGTGGTGATCGCGCTCGTGCTGATGGAGCACCCCGAATACACGGTGCTGTTCCCGGTGATGGTCGGGGTATCGCTGCTGTTTGGAATTCTGCTGGTGACGCCGATCGGCGGCGCCGACATGCCGACCGTCATCTCGCTGCTCAACTCCTACGTCGGCCTCTCGGCTGCCCTGCTCGGCTTCGTGCTGGGCAGCAAAGTCCTGGTGGTGGCGGGAGCGCTCGACGGATCATCCGGCTTCATTCTGTCGGTGATCATGTGCAAGGCCATGAACCGGTCATTCACCAACGTGATGTTCGGCGCCTTCGGCCAGATCCAGGTTGCCGCCGCCGGCGCCCAGGAAGAGCGCAACGTCCACAGCGCCACCGCTGAGGAAGCCGCCGCCATCCTCGGTTCAGCGAACTCGGTGGTGGTTGTGCCCGGCTACGGCATGGCGGTGGCGCAGGCACAACACAAAGTCCGCGAGCTTTTCGACGTTCTCGCCAAGAAGGGCGTGGACATGAAGTTCGCCATCCATCCCGTCGCCGGCCGCATGCCCGGCCACATGAACGTGCTGCTGGCCGAGGCGGACATTCCCTATGACAAGCTGATCGACATGGAAACCGCCAACAGCGAAATGGCCCAGACGGACGTGGCCCTGATCATCGGAGCGAACGACGTCACTAACCCGGCGGCCAAGACCGATCAGGGCAGCCCGATCTACGGCATGCCAATCATCGAGGTGGATAAGGCGCGCACCGCCATGGTGATCAAGCGCAGCCTGAACCCGGGGTTTGCAGGCATCGACAATCCGCTGTACTACATGGACAAAACCCTGATGCTGTTTGGCGACGCCAAGGCGTTCGTCGGCGACATCGTACGCGAGTTGAGCGGCGGGGGCGGCCACTAATTTTGCACTGGCCTTCAGGGCGGCATCATTAGATTGGAACAAGTAGGGAGAAACGCTAGCGCGGACCTGCCGTTTAGGTCCGCGCTTTTTCGTGGCCCCAACTAACCGCAAACCGTGGGGACGGAGGTTTGCGCTGCCTGATCTCGTTAAACAGAAGGTGTATCGACCTTAGTTGCTTTTTACGATAGCCTGAACGACGATGAACTCATGGAAACCATCAAAGTATCTCCGAAATTTCAAGTCGTGATTCCGCGCCGAGTGCGGGAGCAGCTTGGCATCCGTCCGGGGCAGAGGGTCCAAGTATTCCTTTATCAGGGTCGGATCGAGTTCGTACCCCTCAAGCCCATCAAACGGATGCGTGGCTTCCTCAAGGGCATCAACACCTCGGTTCAGCGTGAGAAGGACCGTGTATGAACCTTGTGGACTCCTCGGGATGGCTCGAATACTTCGCCGACGGCCCGAATGCGGCCTTCTTTGCTCAGCCATCGAGAATGCGGATGAACTGGTGGTTTCGGCGGTGAATCTCTACGAGGTGTTCTAGCGAGTCCTCCAGCAGTAAGGAGAGGCGTACGCCTTGGAGGCTGCGGCCGAGATGCACCATGGCCGGGTGGTCGCATTCGATTCAACGCTGGCGCTCGACGCGGCGCGTATCAGCGTCGATTCAAAGCTGCCGCTGGCCGACAGCGTGGTTCTGGCGACGGCACGGGCCCATGACGCCGTGCTCTGGACGCAAGACGCGGACTTCAAGGGAATGGGCAACGTGAAATACGTACCAAAGAGACCCTAGGGATGTGTTCGCGCAAAGGTTCTTCGATGGCCCTGCTCACACGGACTTCCGTCTTGGCGCTCGTTAAGAGCTCCGCTGCCGCATCAACCTTTGCCTTAGGCCGGCCAAGCAAGCTCGATCGCAAGGCGGGGCGCTCTTTGCGAGGAACTTGCATGGCTACCCGCCCCGGATCCCGTCGCAACATCGCGAACTGCGGGTTGGCCCCCCCCCACCCCCATCGAAAAAGCACGGAAGCGAAGCCAATAAGCCCTTTATAATCAACGCAACTGCGAGAAAATTGGGACAAGGCGAAGCCAACCGAAGCCAACAGAACCCATTCTGCGGGCGGCTAAGTCCTTTATTCCGACATGTCCCTCGCGCCGCACTCCCAGAGTGCCGAAAATGTGCGCCGGAAATGCGCATGCCGACAGCCGCGTTGAAGGCAAGGGGTTTAAGACTTATTTCGGGGTAGAGGTCAGGAGAAACATGTCTTTGGGAGTCAGCCCGACGGCGCGGTCCGGGCTGAGTGGCTCGGGGGAAAAAATTGGAGGCCCAACTTTTTCCCCCGGGTTGCGAGCTGCTGCTTGCGGGCGACTACTGGCGACTACTTATGAGCGACGCGCTTCGCCTTCACGCTCGGAGCAGGCGGATGCGGGCCGCGTTCCTCTTCTTCCTTGCGCGGTCCGTGGTCAGACTTCGCGTTCGGCACGGGCTCCTCTCCGGCGGAACTGAAGCGCGGGCCGGTGCTATCCACGGTCAGGCCGGTTGCGTTGGTGTACATGGCCTCGTTGTAGGTCGTTCCAGTCTTGGACTTGGCGACGGCAAATACTCCGAAAGCCTTGCCGTTCACGAACGACGTGGAGATGTAATCGCCCACCATGTAACCGAGCGTGGTGTTGGCAAGCCAGCCCAGCCTCATGCCTCCCGCAAGCAGGGTCGGGCGGCTCCAGGTGGCGCCGCCGTCGGTCGAGGAGATGTACGACGCCTGCAGGTTACAGGTGCTGAAGGTGCAACTCGAAATCGGATACTGATAGTAGGTCAGCGCCAGGTGCGCGCTCGTGCCGGACGTTGTCTTGTCGGCGTCGATTCCGGGGATGAAATGGTCCACGGTGCTCGTGACCGGATCGGCCGGGACGCGCGCAGGCGCGGTCCAAGTGACGCCATCTGTGGAAGTGCTGAGCACGATGTCGTTCCCGGCGCATTTGGCCCGGAAGCGGCAGTCTTCCCACACGACGTACACCTTCCCCGCGCCGTCCACGGCGGCCGAGGGCAGAGGCCCGCTTCGAATGTTGCCGGCGTCGAGATGATCGCTGATCGTCGAGATCGTGATGGCCTTGTTCCAACTGGCGCCCCCGTTGGTGGACGTGAACTCCTGAATAGCGTTGCCCTCGAACGGCACGACCACCGTCCCGTTGGTCTGCACCACCGGTTGTCCGCCCAGGCCATTGGCGTTGGCCGGGTGGATTGCCGCGCCCCAGGTCGCGCCGCCATCGGTGGAAGTGCTCATCAGAACGCCGTCGCCCGTGTCAGGGTTGTCCCACTCGACGTAGCAATTGCCGTAAAAGGGGCTGCTCGACCACGTGTCGCAGACGATCCAGTCCTTGTCCGAACTGTTCACCGGGCCCGTGACCGACACGGGGTTGTTCCAGTTGAGGCCGTCCGTCGAGCTGCTCACAATCACGGCCGGAATCTCCTTGTTCGCATCCACGATGGGCAGCGAGGAGATCAGCCAGACGCCGTGTTTGGGATCGTAGGCCACGGCGGGGTCGCTGTCACGGTCGTAGGGATTGCCGGCGCCCTGGATGTCCGTGATGCCCGGCAGGAATCCGTAGGTCCAGGTATTGCCGCCGTCGATCGAAGTCGCATAACCGATGTCGGACGAGCCGCCGTCAGTGAAACGGCCGGTCTGGTAGGTCGCCACGATTGTGGATCCGAACGAGAAGGTGTCGGGCTCGACTTCGGTGGCGTGCTGGCTGGTGCTGTTCGTGAACGGATCGGCGCTGATTTGGGTCAAGGTGACGGATGGAGGCGCCTGGGCCTGCAAACCGGACGCGCTATAGACGAGCGCGAGTGCCATAAACGCCGGAACCAGCCGGAATCGAGCGTCTGCCTGATGACGCGCGAGGCTTTTGATCATCGCTTGTTCTCCCCTCGGAATGGTTATGAATGCGCCGCCATCCGGGTGTCGCTGCGCCGTCTCAATTCCGGCGATTCAAATGACGGATCAACGATGCTACCACGTCGTATGGTGGTTGTGCTGAGAGGCGCGGACTGCTTTGCGCGGACTGCTTTGCAGAGTCCGCGGCCGCAGAGCCGGCTGAGGGGCCGGTTGAAAGGGGGGATGGAGCAGCCGTACTTTGGGAGTCGATGCGTGTGGGGTCAGGCGGCGAGGCTTCCGATGGCTTGGGGAGAAGCGCAGCCCGTGGAAACCGGGCCGCGCAAATTCCCTGCCCTTCTACTCGTTCTACTCTGCCGGCAACGCTATTCGCCCGTCCCAGAAAGGGTCACCTGCTGTGGACTGGACGGATCGGCGTCGTTGATTTTGATGATGGCAGTGCGTGTTCCCACGGCCGTCGGAGAGAACGTCACACTGATGGTGCAGCTTGCTGCGGCGCCCAGAACTGTCCCACAGGTGTTGGTTTCGGCGAAGTCACTGGCGTTAGCGCCGCTGATGGCGACGCTGTACATCGCGAGGGTTTTGCCAAGATTATTCACCGTGACGGTCTTGACGGAGCTTTTTGTCCCCGCCTTAATGGCCGCGAAGGTTATGGTCTTCGGCGAGAACAAAACGGACGTCGTTCCGGTGCCGCTCAGGCTCACGGTCTGCGGGCTGCCGGGCGCGTTGTCGGTCACAGTGACGCTAGCCGACATCGAACCGAGCGCGCGCGCCGTAAAGGTGACATTGATCCAGCAGCTTGCCCCGGCGCCGACGGATGTGCCGCAAGTGTTCGTCTGGGCGAAGTCTGCGCTATTGGCTCCTGTGATCGCGAGGCTCGTGATACTGAGCGTCGCGGTGCCCGTGTTGGTGAGCGTTACGGTCTTTGCGGCGCCGGTCACGCCGTACACCACGGTCCCGAAGGACAACGAGCGGGGTGAGAGGTTTGCGGCGGCTTGAGTTCCCTGCCCGCTCAGGCTGGCCGTCTGTGTTTTTGGCGTGGCATTGCCGGTCACCGTTAACATCGCCGAACGCGTCCCCGTCTTGGCGGGATCGAAGGTCACGTTGATGACGCAACTGGCGGCGGCAGCAACGCTCGATCCGCAGTTGTTGGTCTGCGCAAAGTCACTGGAACCTGCGCCGGTGAGGGCAATACTGGTGATGGTCAATGGGGCGCTGCCCGTGTTGTTGAGGGTCAGGGCTTGAGCGGCGCTTTTGGCGCCGATGGTTTCGGGACCGAACGTGAGGCTGGAGGGGGAGAGCACGGGCGCCGGAGCTGTTCCGGTGCCGGTCAATGCGATTTGCTGCGGGCTCGTGGGGTCCGAGTCATTGATGGTCACAGCGGCTGTACGAGCGCCCGTGACCGCCGGTGTGAACGTGACGGTGATGGTGCAACTGGAGTCGGCCGGCAGGCTGGCGCCGCAGTTGTTACTCTGGCCGAAACTGGACCCGTTCGGTCCTCCAACCGAGATGCTGGTGATTGCCAGGGCTGCACTGGCTGTGTTCGTGACCGTGACGGACTGCGTCGCGCTGGTGGTCGCGACCGGTTGATTTCCAAAGGCCAGGCTTTCGCTCGAAAGCCGTACGGTGTTGTCGACCACGAGGAGGGCGGTTATCGTATGGGTCAAGTTGCCGCTGTTGGCGATCATCGTCACGGGGTAAGTGCCGGCCGGCGTGTTCTGGCCCGGAGTCACCGTGAAATTTGCGACGCCGTTTGGCCCCACGGAGTTGGCGGACCAACTGGCTGTTGCGCCGGGAATGTTCTCAATACCGTCGTGGCTGAGCGCGACGGTACCGGTGAATCCGAGGGGGACGACATTTGCGGTCCAGACCGCCGAATTTCCAGGGCTCACGGTCAGGCTGGTCTGCGTGTATGGGACCACAAACCAGTAGTCCACCGCGCCTGTCGGGACCGAGCACGCAGCAGCCGGGGAACTACCGCTGGCAGCTGCCCAGCTCGACTGAGTGTCCTGACCGGTGGTCGTTTGCCACGAAGCGAAGTCCGCGGCTGTGTTGTTGTTCGGTACCGGGACCATGTAGGCCATGGTGTTGTCCGGACTCCACCAGGTGTTGTTGTTAGACAGCAGCGTGCTCTGAAACGTCTGCCAGTCGTTGCCGCCGAGCGAGGCATCGGAGAAGACGTCCTGGCCGTTGAGCGCCTCAAGAGCGTTATTCTTCAGGGTAAAGTTCTCGTTCATCAGGTCGTAGATCTGGCCCGTTTCCCAATTCGTTCTCTCGAGACCGCCCGCGACGCCGATCACTGTTACCGCCGCGTTGCTGTTGAGCAGGTTGCTGCCCGTCACCGTCACGTTCTCGGAATCGCGGAGGGCGAAAGACGAGTTGCTGAGAAATGCCGACGGACTCCCGCCGCAGAAGGTGCTGTTCGCAAACGATACCGGCCCTTCATTCGCCTCAACAAACATTCCGAACAACAGATTTTGAGACGACAGCATGGAGCTCGCGCTGACATTCAGGTGGTCCGTGTCGAAGTGGACTCCGTATGTTTGGTTGTAGCTCGTGTTCACGCCCTGCAGGGTGAGGTTGTGCATCTCGTAGGTATGAAGGCCGCCGGCGTTGAAAGCATAATAGGCTCCTTGCGCGCCGCGCCAGCCGTTGAAGGAGGCCTGATCCGACTGGTAAAGGCCGTACTTCACCATAGCGGCCTGGAAGCCGGCCTCACCGTTGTAGTTCGCGACGCTGTTTTGAACGGTGAAGTATGACGCACTCGAGGTGATCTGCAGGCCCTGGGCATTGCTCCAGAGAAAGGCGTCGCTGTCGAAGATCACATTCTGGGCCGTTGTTCCCGGAGCGGAGAGCGTTACCTCCGCGTATTCACGGCAGGGATTGCCGTATTCAAAAGTGAGGCCCCGCACGACCACGTTCGATTGCCCTTGAATGCTCCATACCGTGGGCTCAGTTGAGACTTCCACATCGGCCGTGCTGATGTTGGTTCCCGTCGGCGGCCAGATGTACAACGTGCCGCCCGTTTCGTCGACATAGAAGGTCGCGGGCACCGTCATTGCCGTGAGAGAGGCGACCTCGGTGAGGGGAGCGCCGTTCACAAATACCATCTCGCGCCGCATGGTGATGTCGGGGAGCGGGAGTGGCGCGCTCGGCGCCGGAGTGCACAGGCCCCACGAATAGGGCCACGATGTCGTGTACATCGTGTTGTTACGCGGGTAAGCCTGCCAGTCGGTGTATTGCTGCGCGCCCGAGACGAATACGGTGCCGTTGATGGCCGCCTGGAAAGTGATCGGCATGCCTGTGGGCTTGTGCGCCGGCGCAACACTGACCGCTTCACGGTAAGTGCCGGGATCAATGATCACGCGGCTGCCGACGTTGTTCTGGTTGTTACTCTCAGCCATCGTCACCGCGGCGCCGATCGTCTTCAAAGGTTGGGCGATCGTGCCCGGATTTGCGTCCGAGCCGTTGACGGCGTCCACGTAGATGGATGCGGTCTCGAGGTTCTCGTTCACCGTGGCTTGAGGCCGGGCGAGTGCGGGAATCAGCAGCAATAAGCTAACCAAGGCTATGCTCTTGAGCCTGTACATGTCTTTTTCTCTCTTTCGTCGTTCGGTGTCCTGGAATTGAGGACGCAGTTCTCGCTGCTGATGGACGCTGGCAGCGCCTCTCAGGTGGGATTTCGGGTTGAACGATAAGACTTGCGCCACGCAAACCTTATCGGCGGCGTGGGACGGGTTCTGAGGGTCTAATGCATCAGAGTGAGGCGATTAGTAGATAGGGACGAGCTTGAGAGTCCATTAGCCCTGAGTTACGATGGCCGCCGGCCGTTCGCAGGGAGAGGCGACGGGCTGCGCGGCGCTTCGGCATGTAATTCTTACTTCGGCCCCGGGCTTCGGCGGACCTTCCCGATCCCCTTCCCGACGTGCCCGATCGTATTGTGGCAGCGCAACTTAAGCAATCAGCACATGGCTGCGGCAAGCCAATTGCCTTGAACTCAACGTGCGCAACTGACCTGCGGCCGTGTAGCCGCTTGGCCAAGCGTTGACGCGTCGGTGCGGGGAGTGTCTGCTTTTGCGCAGATGGAAGAAAAGGGAGGCCGAGAAATGCGAAAAGTTCTCTTTTACGGCGTTTTGTTCGCCGCTGTTTCTGCGATGGGATTATGGGCTCAGCAACCGCAAGACCAGGTGGACCAGCCTCAGGCAATGCCCACTGAGACCGACAAGTTGCCCGACGGAACGGTAGCGATCTTCAAAGTCGAGGTCATCGGACGAACGGTCAAGGCGGTCAATTATCGAAACCGCGAGTCCACGCGAATCGGATTCGGCGGTACCAGCCTGTTCGCGGGCGTCCAGGGAGAGGCCACGGTCGAGAATAAGCAAGGCTCCACCCGGATTCACGCCAGCTTTAAGCACCTGACACCGGCGGCCTCGCAGTTCGGGCCTCCCTACCTCACCTACGTTTTGTGGGCCGTCACTCCCGACGGACGCCCGTCTAATCTGGGCGAAATCGTCCCCAATTCCGGTGGCAGCGCCGGCGTCGAAGTCGCTTCGGACCTGCAGGCATTCGCGCTGATCGTCACCGCCGAGCCCTACTTTGCGGTCACGCGGCCGAGTGACATGGTCGTGGCCGAGAACCAGATTCTCGCCGAGACCACGGGCACCATCGAGGAGGTCGACGCCAAGTTCGATCTGCTAAAACGCGGGTCGTACACAAACAACACGACCAGCAGTCAGATTACGCCGCTGCTGATCAAGGGCGAGGCGCCGCTTGATGTCTATGAGGCGCAGAACGCCATTCGGATCGCAACCTGGGCCGGAGCCGACCAGATGGCTTCCGACACGCTCGGCCGGGCGCAAACCGATCTGCAGAACGCCCAAGCCGGCGAGATGAGTAAGGGCAACAAGAAGGACATCGTCAGCGAAGCTCGTGAAGCCGTCCAACTCGCCGAAGACGCGCGCTTGATTTCACTGAGCAAGCGCGAGGCCGCGCACCAGGCCGAGTTGAGGCAGCAGGCCACCGACGCTCAGGCTCAGGCGGCCCAGGCGCAAGCGCAGGCCCAGCAGGCCCAGGCGCAGTCGCAAGCCGACGCCCAGGCGCGGGCGAACGCGGAAGCTGCCCAGCAGCAGGCCCAGGCTGCCCAGCAACAGGCTCAGGCCGCTCAGGCTCAGGCTCAATCCCAGGCCGACCAGGCAAGCCAGCAGGCCGCACAGGCGCAGCAACAAGCTCAACAGGCGACGCAGCAAGCCGAGCAGATGCGCGCCCGGCTCTTGCAGCAGCTTAACGCCATCCTCCAGACCCAGGACACGGCGCGCGGACTCGTGGTGCGGATGTCCGACGTGCTCTTCGCCACCGGCCGCTACCAACTGACGCCAGACGCCAAGGTGTCGTTGGCCAAGATGTCCGGCGTACTCCTGGCCTATCCCGGACTCCGGTTGGAGATCGACGGCTACACCGACAGCACCGGAACCGACGAGGTGAACCAGACGCTTTCCGATAAGCGCGCGGAGGCCGTGCGAAACTTCCTGGTATCGCAGGGGGTCTCGCCGGACTCGATCGCCTCGCAAGGCTTCGGATCGGCCAACCCGATCGCCAGTAACGATTCCTCGGACGGCCGGCGGATGAATCGCCGCGTCGATATGATCGTCTCCGGCAGCGTCATCGGTACGCAGGTAAACCCGAGCGCAGCAGCCGGCGCCGGTGGGCAGTGATCGCGGCCTCGTAAGGGATCGCTGAACGTCTGCTTCTTCGGGTCTTGGGCCCGCCGGATTCACACGCTTTTGATCCGGCGGGCCCAACTAGTTTCCGCGTTCGCCCAACCCATCTCCCTGTTCGGCCGGGTAACCCGCTTCGGTCCAGCCCCGCCAGCCGCCATCCATCGAGATCACCCGCGTGTAGCCCATCTTCTGCAGATTGTCGGCCGAGAGCGCGGACCGATATCCACCGCCGCAGTAAAGCACCAGCTCGACCGTCTTGTCGGGGAAACGGTGCTCGATGTCACGTTCGATCACACCCCGTCCCATGTGGATGGCGCCCGGAATGTGTCCGCGCGTCCATTCATTGTCCTCGCGGACGTCCACCAGCGTGACCTTTTCCCCTGTGTCCAGGCGCCTCTTCACTTCCTCGACATTCGTTTCCTTGACGCGCGCTCGCGATTCATTCACCAACCGTAGAAACGCCTCTGAATGTTGCATGCCCTGTCTCCTCGGGTCGATTGTACAACGGCAGTAGGACGATGAGCCCGGCGGCAGCGAGGCTCGCGCTAGTTCTCCGGACGGCGCTCGGTTGCGGCCGTGAAGAACCTGGTCTTGAAGTCTTCGTACCGCTCGTGCGCCTGACTCATCAGCTCCGTAAACCCAGCTTCCTGGCGAAGCGGATCGAGGAGTGGATCGGTCTCAAAGTACGGGGAGCAGAAAAAGCCGCCGTCGATGCTCTGGCGCAGCATGCGCATGGCCGAGCGTTTGTCGCCGAGCGCGGCGTACGCTTGCGCGATCTTGTAGATGCCTTCGGCGTCACTCACACCGCTGCGCTCGATGCGGCTCTCCGTCTCGCGCATCAGCGCCAGGCCGGCCGCGTCGTCATGCGCGATCGCGTCGCTGAACGCTTTGGCCAGCTGCGCGGGAAGCGCCGAAGGGTCCATGGCGAAAGCGCGGTCGAAGCTCCCGGCCGCTTCCGGCCAGTTTTTCTGGTAGTACTCGCCGAAACCGCGATAGAACAGGACGAAAACCGAGTTCTCGGTCTGGGGCAGGCTGACCAGGAACTGGTCGTACTGGCCGAGATACAGATAAGCATTGAGCGCCGAGCTGTTGATTTTCACCTGAGGATCGAGTTGGCGCGCCCGCTCGCATTCGCTCACAGACTCGTTCAACATGCCGCCGAATCGATACGCGTAACCGAGCTCCCAGTGCGCTTCGGCGTTGTTCGGGCTTGTCTCGAGCACCGCCCGGACGAGCGGAACCGCCTCCTCGGCGCGTCCCGTGTCGGTGAGAAGGTTCGCCGTGAAAATACGCGCCTGGATGTCGGAGGGGTCGAGGCTCAGCGCTTTCTGGTAAGCGTCCTGCGCCTTGCGATACCCTTCCCGGCCGCCAAACTGGAGCGAAGCATTGGTGGTATAGGACCTCCCGAGGTGCGCCCAGGTGGGCGCGTAGCCGGGTTGCAGGGCGGCCGATCGTTCAAGCATCTTGATGGCCATGGGAAAATCGTTCATCGAATAGAAATCGACCCCGCGCAGGTAGTACTCATAGGCTTGCGGATCGACCGCAGCGCCGGGCTGGAGGCGTGCCTGTTCCGCCGGCGAAAGGCTAAGCTCCATCCCGCGCACAATTTCCTGTGCTACGCGATCCTGCACGGTCAGCAGCTTGTCATATTTCAGATCGAGGGTGTCGTTCCAGAGAATCCTGTCGGCTTTCACGTCGATCAGTTGCGCCGTGATGCGGAGATCGTCGCCCTCCTTGACGAACGTTCCGGTCAGCAGCGTGTTGACATTCAAATCGCGCGCCGCCTGGTGCGGATCGATGGCCTGGTTGCGATATTTGTAAACGTAGGAGGACGGGCGCACCGTCAGCGCGCTGACGTAGCCGAGCTTGGCCGTGACAGCGTCCGCCAGCGAGAACCCCAGAAAGTCGGTGTCGGCATCCGGCTCCAGGTTGCGAAAGGGGAGGATCGCGAGCGTCGGCGATTCGCGCGCGGGACCGCTCTTTTTCATGCGCTGCACGTACAGGACAACGCCCGCGGCGGCGGCCAGCACGAGCACGCAGGCCAGCGCGATCCCGCCCGCCCTGCGCCTCACCCGGCGCGCCTGCAGAGCGCGAGTGGTCGGGCCCGGATCATGCGGGACCGCATCTCGGTCACGAGGCGACGCAACCGCTGCCGGCCCCGGCACGCCGGCTGCCTGACCCCGAGCGGCCTGAGATCCCCCGCCGAGATCCATTGCACTCGGGTCGGTTTTGCGCTTCAGCTTCTTCTGGAATTCAGACTCTTCCTTGAGGTTCCTAAGCTCGTCGAGCAATTCCCGGGCGGTTTGGTAGCGCGCGTTCAAGTCCTTCGAAAGGGCCTTGCGGAGAACCGGCTCGATCTCGGGCGGCAGTTCGGGCGTAAGCAGGCTGACGGAAGGCGGCTCAGTCATCAGGATGGCCGCGATCAAATCGCTGGTAGTCGCGCCCAGGAACGGCGGCCGGCCGGCCAGCATCTCGTAGAGCACCACGCCCAGGCTGAAGATGTCGCTGCGGGCGTCCAATGCCAGGCCGCGCGCCTGCTCCGGCGACATGTAGCCGGCCGTGCCCATCACCGTGCCGGGCAGAGTCTGCGCGCTCGTCAGGGTCGCGGCCGCGGGATCGCTTAGATCGCTGAGCTTCGCGAGGCCAAAATCCAGAATCTTGACGATGCCGTCGGGCCGCACGATGATGTTGGCGGGCTTGATGTCGCGGTGTACGATCCCGGCCGCGTGCGCCGCCACCAACGCGCTCGCGACCTGCATTGCGATATCAAGGGCAACGCCCGGGTCGAATTTTCCGGAGCGCATCCGGTCGCGCAGGGTCTCGCCCTCGACATACTCGGTAACCATGAAATCCGCGCCGTCACTGTGGCCCACCTCGTAAATGGTCAGGATGCCGGGGTGATTCAGCGCGGACACGGCCTGTGCTTCCTGCTTGAAGCGGCGCAGGCGGTCCGGGTTGACAATCAGGTGTTTCGGCAGCAGCTTGAGCGCCACCTTGCGCGGCAGCCGGGTGTCTTGAGCGAGGTAAACTTCACCCATTCCCCCTTCGCCCAACCGCAAAAGGATTTCGTAATGGTCCAGGCGCACGCCGGGAACGACCGTCACGGGGTCTGGCCCTCCGCCGCAACTTGCGTGACTCGGGTAATCACTTGGTTGCCTCGAGCGTCGCGTCGAGCGTTACGCTTCCGCCCGCCGTCAAGGTTGTGGTTCGCTTCCAGGGCTTGAAGCCAATCTTCTCGATCGAGATCACGTAGTCGCCGGCTGCAAGCCGTGCCGTGGTCGGTGTATCACCGAAGAACTTGCCGTCGATGGTGATGTCAGCTCCCTCCGGAGTCGAGTTGATCGTGACCGCTGTAAGTTCGCCGCCTGCGACGCGCTTCGGCGCCTTCGGCGTGGAGACTGCAGCAGCTGTTCCGGATGCGGTTGGGGGCTCGGGCGAAGGGGCGGGCGCAGTCGGAGCTGCGGGCTTCGTGCCTGCGGACTCTGAAGGGACCGGCACCGCGCCCTCTGCGGCCGCAGGAGTCGGCTGCGCAACGGTAGCCGGCGGCTGCGAAGGCTGAGCAGCGGGCGTGGGCGTCTGTGGCGGCCCGCCGGCGGACGCGGGCGCCTCGGGCTGGGCGGCGGGCACAGCCGGTCGTGGGGATTGGACGGCAGCCTGAGGCGCAGGCGGCGCGGCTTCCTTGAGAGCCTCTTCAACTCCATCCCAAAAGTCCTGAAGGACGCCCGTCCGCCGTTGCGACTTGAAAACGAGTGCACCGAACGACGGCTGGCTTGACGCGTGCTCGGTGACCTCCAGCCTAACCGCAGTTCCCGCGCCGGGCGCGGCGGGCACGCAAGCCACCGAGACGCTGTATGTAGAATAGGCTTCCGCAGTCTCGAGCCGGGTGTTTGTGGTGTCGAAAGTCAGGGTGTGCGCGCCCGCGTCAGACGACATCAACTGCCACTGCTTGCCCGCAACGGCGACGGCCGCCGTGTAAACGCTTTCGACGGGAGCATTGAAAGTTTTGCGGGTAAGAGGATCGTCCGTTCGACCGTGCCTCTTCGCCGGGGCCGAAGGACTACAGCCCAGGATCATCGCGACGACAACGGCCTTTGCTACGTTAGCTCTCATCGGTTTCCCCGCAATCTGTTCCTCACCCGAACCCGCACGGACATGCGGCGATTGTCTTCGATAGCTGTTCCTGGCATGACCCTGATTCTCTCAGTCTCCGTATACGCATTGAAATTACACACAAAGCGCGACGGCGGTCAATCTCGGATGGATCAGATGCCGCAGCCCTTTGTGGTACGTTTATGACTCGCTGCCGGCGCGGCCGCCCGCATCGTGCCGTTTCCGGATGCCCGAGCGGCGCCAACACCGCTCCCGCGCAGCCTGAGTCGATGAAACAGAAGCCCGCCATCACGACGCCCAGCGCGGCCGAGCGCCTCGAGCGCGTGCCCCTCGGTCGCTTCCATCGCCGCTTCATCGTCCTGGTCTCGCTCGGATCCTGGTTTGACGTTTTCGACATCTTCATGATGGCGTACCTCGGCGCAGCGCTGCAGAGCTCGCATTTTCTCACCCTGGCTCAGTTCACTAGCCTGATCGCCGCCGGATTCCTGGGCATGTTTTTGGGCACGATCGTGCTCGGCGCGGGTAGCGACTCCTTCGGCCGGCGCACGGCGTTTGTGACGATGCTGCTGATCTATTCCGTCTTCAGCTTTGCCGGGGCCCTGGCCCCGAGCCCAGCCCTGTTGCTCGCCGCGAGAGTGCTGGCCGGAGTCGGCATCGGCGCCGAGTTGGTGGTGATTGACACTTACGTCTCCGAGATGGTCCCGAGCGGCGCCCGAGGACGCTACGTGGCCATCACCCAACTGATCGGCTTCACGGCCATCCCGGTGGCGGCTCTGCTGGCGCGAGTCCTCGTGCCGACACACTGGCTGATGGCCGGCTGGCGCTGGGTGATGGTGATCGGCAGTGCGGGCGCGCTTTTCGCATGGCTCTTGCGCCGCAACCTGCCCGAGTCGCCGCGCTGGCTGGAAGCTCGAGGACGATCGCGACAGGCAGCGGTGATCCTCAGCCGCATCGAGCGCGAGGCGTCGCAGGAATCGCTCACGCCTCAGGCATCCGAAGCCGCGCCGCTCGAGTTCAGCCAAAGAGGCCAGACGGGCGAAGCGCAACGGCGGCTGCCCTTTTGGGAGTTGTGGAAGCCGCCGTATCGCGGCCGCACGTTCATGCTGGTGGTGTTTCATCTGCTCCAGACCGTCGGATTCTACGGGTTCGCCAATTGGGCCCCTACTTTTCTCCTTCGTCAAGGGCATAATCTGAAGGCCTCGCTCGACTACGGGTTCCTGATCGCCCTTGTGAGCCCGCTCGGACCGCTGCTGGGAGTTCTGACTACGGAGCGCGTGGAACGCAAGCGCGCCATCGTGGTCCTGGCACTGCTGGTCGCCGTCACCGGTTTAGGTTTTCCCTGGGCCTCGCGCCTGGTGGCGCCCGCCGGCGCCGCGGCTATCGTCGCGATCGGCGCGGCCCTCACCGTCTTCAGCTACTGGTTCTCATCGGTGCTGCACGCTTATCAGGCTGAACTCTTCCCTACCCGCGCACGCGCCACCGGCGTGGGCTTCACGTACAGTTGGAGCCGCTTGAGCGCGCTCGCCTCCACACTCGTGATCGGAGCGCTCGTGGCTCGCAGCGTCAACGCGGTCTTCATCTTCATGGCCGCCGCCATGGGCGGAGTGGCGTTGGTGGTCGGGCTGTGGGGGCCAAGAACCAACGCTGCGGCGCTCGAGGAGATTTCAGAGTAAAGGCCCGCGCGGGCCGGCGGTTTCACGCAGACGTGACCCGCGTCACAGACCCGATCAATCGAACCGGCCGAAACTGAGGCCATACAGGGTCCACAGCACCTGGAAGGACCAGGATACATCCGGTCCGTTCCGATGCAGAGTGCTACGATCCTAGTCCTTCAGTCAGCCGGCACCGCACCGGGGGTGGCGCCGGCTGATTGGGGCGTAACAAAGTCACTGACCAGAGCCAGCCCAGCCCGAACCGTTCAAAGCCTAGTGCTCGCTGAACACCTCCCAAGAAAGACGTGGTCGAGCAAAGCCTCTGCCGCGTCCTTCCTCTTTTCTGGCCCTTTTAGACCTCCCAGTAAGAAGACCGCAAGGCTCCGCATCGATCGCGAGTCCCCGCCCGCCTGGGCAGAACGACTCTGGCTTTGAATCCATTGAACAAGGCCATCGCCGAAACCGTCTGATTGATTCCACAAGACTTACAGTGAATCGAACTTTGACTTTCATCGAGCCACTGAATCCGTTTGAGCGATTGCGCGATTGGGTCATCGGGCCACATCCCCGCTTGGCGCCAGGCACCCGGAATCTGACTTCGAGAGCGTCGCGCCTCTTTCTGCTGGTCGTGGGTTACGGTCGGGACCAGTGAGAAGCTTATCGCACTCGATTTTTTCAATGGCTTTCGCCGCGGAAAAGCGGGCAAAATCTTTATATGTACGGTGTTCCGAGTGGAACATACCGGCGATGAAGAAACGTATAACACTGACTGAGCCGCTGAACGCATGCGAAGTGAACGTGCGGCGCAGTCCGGGGCGACATGACAGTCGATTTTGAGATCAACGAGATTCGAAATCACTTTGCAAAGCACTGGGTGGAAACTGTGATTCGAGGGGCTCTCGTCGGCAGGCCGGAAAACGAAAACTGGAAATTCTGGATATACTCTCCAGGCCGCGCGCCGCTCGAATATTGCATTGTTGTTCAGAATGGGAGTGAGAGGCGAGACCGTCGCCTCTTTCAAAGCACCAAGAGCTTTGTAGAAGCAACCCGCCACTGCCCGAAAGCCTGCTCGGAATGCCCATCGTGCCTCCTGGTAAGCGAACCCGTCAGGCGCGGTGGTCTTGACCTTCAAGATATGGGTACCGCCTCTCGCAGTCTGACCGACGACTAGCGGCATCCTGAAGAGAGGCAGCTTCATGCCGCCACAATAATGGGCTGGATAAGCCCGCCGCTGTCTGAAACCGACCCTACCGACCTAGCTCCCACAACCCAGGTCTGAAAAACAGTTGGACGCTTGATGGACCGGCGCTTCTAAGATCAGATACATGAATAGTATAGCATATATGTAACTACTCGTGATGTACGTGACAGACTCTATAATGATTACACAGTAATTTGGGTTCCGCACCCAACACAGTCGAAACGGAGGGACATATCATGCTGAAGCCTCCAGCGTTGCCTTCGGAAGGAAATTGCCAGCGCAATACACTACAGACGTTACAGATCCAGGACGGGGCTCCGCGCGGTGGGTTGCCGCGCTTCGGCCAACTCATCGGCAGCGCTCCAGCGATGACCGAAGTCTTCGCCGTGGCCCATAGAATCGCCGCTTGCGACGTGACGGCCCTCATTACCGGCGAGACCGGGACGGGCAAGGAGCTATTGGCGCGCGCCATCCACCAGTTTAGCCCGCGGGCCGCCGGTCCATTCGTGGCTTTCTCGTGCGGCAACCTTCCCGAGACGTTGATCGATGACGAGCTCTTCGGTCACGAGAAGGGCGCCTTCACCGGCGCCATCGGGACGCGTCGCGGGCACTTCGAAGCTGCGGACGGCGGCACCCTCTTTCTGGATGAAATCGGCGATATGCCGCTGGCCCTGCAGTCGAGGCTCCTGCGCGTCCTTCAAGAGCGCAACTTCGAGCGCCTGGGAAGCACCAGCTTAGTCTACGTAGATATACGCCTGATCTGCGCCACGCACCGGGACCTGGACTCGATGGTCAGCGAAGGCACCTTCAGGGAGGATCTGCTGTATCGCTTGAACGTCGTACAGCTTCGCATGCCCGGGCTGCGCGACCGTCGCACTGACATCACGCAGTTGGCGCAACATTTTCTCGTCCGCTTTGCTTTGAAATTCAATAAACACGTCACCCGCTTCTCGCTGGAGGCGCTTCAGGCGCTCGTGGAGTACGATTGGCCGGGGAACGTTCGCCAGTTGGAGAACGTGATTCAGCGCGCTGTCGCCCTGGCGGAGACGTCAAGCGTGGAGCTCGAGTATCTCCCCGGTGAGATCTCCGGCCTTCTGCACCCCGAGCCGCAGCTCGAAACGGGTTATGAGGCCGCGGTTCGCGCCTTCAAACGGCGCCTGGTGGTCAACACGCTGCAGGAATGCGAGGGCAACAAGACCCGGGCCGCTGGCGTCCTCCACCTGAGCCGGCCCTATCTGCATAGGCTCATCGATGACCTGGACTTGAAGAGCTTCGAAACCGGTGCTCGCGAGAGCTAGCCCTGTTTCGAGACGAGCAGCGCTCTCACGTAGGATCCTTTGAGCAACTTTCTCTTGTCAGACTCGCTCGAGGTAGTAGGCGTGGAGGGACTCGAACCCCCGGCCGTCGGATTAGAAATCCGATGCTCTATCCAACTGAGCTACACGCCCTCAAAGAAGCCAACAGGCATCGCCTGAAACAGATCCCTGCCGCCGCGCGGGTTCGTGGGGCAGGCGTGCCTCAGCGAAATATATCACGATTTCATGGGGCCGCCGGAGAACGGGCGGCTTCAATGATTTCGCGCGGGCGGCGACCCGATCTGAAAACCGCTTCCCATCTGCCACGCTCTCGCCTAGAATCCAATATCACCCGGCCGGTCGCCGGGTCGCGATTCGCTCATGGCCGATAGATCATCGACCGCGCCCAGCACCTCCGGAGCCCCGACGCCGCACCTGCGGCGCGTCCTGTCGGTGAACGATCTCATCTTTTACGGCATCGTCCTGATCCAACCGATCGCTCCCGTGCCCCTTTTCGGCGTGGCGCAAAGCCTGTCCAACGGGTTTTTCCTCGACACGATCATGATCGCCATGTTCGCCATGCTAATCACCGCTGTCAGCTACGGCCGCATGGCGGCGATCTACCCGTCGGCCGGGTCGGCGTACACCTACGTGGGCCGCGGACTGAACGCGCACCTGGGCTTCCTGGTGGGCTGGGCGATGTTCCTCGATTATCTGCTGCAACCTTTGATCAACACCGTCTGGATCGCCACGGCGATTCATTCGCGCTACCTGCCCCAGGTTCCCTACGTGGTGGCGGCAGCCTTCATCGCCATCGTCATTACGCTGCTTAATCTCGCGGGGGTCAAGTCGAACGCCGAAGCCAACAAGGTGATGCTGGTGGCGATGTTTGCGGTGCTCGGGGTTTTTCTGGTGCTGGCCGTGCACTTCCTTTACCACGGCGGTGGCTGGAGTGGCCTGTTTTCCGTGCAGCCGTTTTACGATCCCGCCACCTTCGACGCCCACCGCATCTGGGGCGCGACGTCGTTCGCCGCCCTCACGTACATCGGCTTCGACGGGGTTACCACGCTTTCCGAGGAAGTGGTGAACCCCAAGCGCAACGTGCTGGTGGCCGTGGTCACGGTTTGCCTGTTCGCCGGCATCTTCAGCGGGATAGAAGCGTACCTCGGAGCGCGAGTGTGGCCCGACTGGCACACGTTCTCCAACCTGGAAACAGCCTTCATGGATGTATGCCATCGCGTCGGCGGCATGCCCCTGTTCCACGCCATGGGCGCCGTGCTCATCGTGGCGGCGTTTGGGAGCGCGTTGACCGGAAGCATGGGCGCCGCCCGCCTGCTCTACGGCATGGGGCGCGATAACGTCCTTCCGCGCGGATTTTTCGGGTATCTGGGCGCGCGCAGCAAATCGCCGACCTATAACATCCTGCTGATCGGAGCCTTGTCATTCCTCGGGGCGGCGGCGCTCGGCTACTACGGCCAAGCCTACGAACACGCCGGTGAATTGATGAATTTCGGGGCCTTCATCGCCTTCATGGGAGTGAATTTCGCGGCGTTCTGGCAGTTTTCGATACTGCGCTCCGAGGGCCGCAAGCCAAGGGTTGTCCGCGACATCCTGCTGCCGCTCGGGGGCTTCTTGTTCTGCGGGATCATCTGGTGGAACTTGAGTCGCCTGGCCTGGCTGGTAGGGGGCCTGTGGTTTGCGATCGGAATGGGCTACCTCGCGTACACCACGCGCGGCTTCCGCCAAAAGCCCGCGATGGTGGACTTCAGCGATACGTAGAAAACAGCCGGGCGGTCGAATCGCCGCGGCGAGGCCATGGCATCAGAGTCCTACCTTTAGCGCAATCCTGCCTGCGACGATGAAAAGAACGGCAGCGGCAACCTGAGCCCAACGTGAAACCTTGATCCCGGCGTATTTTTTCAGCAACGTCGCCGTCAGTGGACAGGCGGCAAGGCCCGAAAGCAGGGCGAACCAGCCGTGTGTCGGCCGCCATGGCCCCCGTATGATCAGAAGCCCGATGCCGCCAATCACCACGAAAATCGCCCAAGCCCAGCACGCGATCCAGCCGAGCGCCGCGCCCACTTTGCGCAGGGTAACGCTGTTCAGTCTTACGTTCGGATCGGCCGGCATCATGCTCCTGCTGGACTGACTCAAACCCGGAATACGCGCAGCCCCACGCTTTACTTACCGTGCGGCGCTGGGTTACGGTGAATAAGTGCGGGCCGGTAGCTCAATGGTGGAGCACTGCCCTTTTAAGGCAGGGGATCTGGGTTCGAGTCCCAGCCGGCTCACTGCGGCCCCGTCTTTAGCGCCTGCGCTTTATCCCCGGTCGTCACGCTGAACAATTGGTAATCCATAGAGCAGCCGTTATGGAGGGGTCGGGCGCACGGGCGCTTGCGGACTTTGCGGCTTCTCACCGGTACTGACGCTGAACAGCTGGTAGTCCGAGTAACGATGGCGGTTGATGTAACTGTGGTTGTCGAGATCGATGGTGACCACGACCTCCTGCGGAAGCCAGAGGGCGCCGGCAGCGTTGTGGAACTGAACGGGCGCAAAGGTCACGAGGGTGGTGGCGCGGCTGAGCGCGATCGAGGGCTGCGGCGCCAGAAGATCGGTGCGCATCTCGACAATCTGGTTGTCATCGATCCAGGCCACGCCTTGAATCAGGACGGGTATCTTCCCTTTTCCGATCGACCAGCGGGAAAGCACGCCTGACGGGTCAACGTGTTCGGCGAACGCCACCACCCTGCAAGAGCGTCCGTGAAGAGTCTGGGAACCAAAATCCCGAAAGTCCGATAGCCGTTGATCCTGCGAATCGAAGAACAGCGGCAGAGAAGCAAACCCGCTGGTCTCGAGGAAGCCGGCCACGGCGAGGCCGGTGTTGTGGGCGCGTCCCTGCAGGTCCGTGCGATACTCCATGATCCGCAGGGGATTGTCGGGATCGGTCAACATCAAGTAGCGGAACCGCTGCTCGGCCTGATCGACATCGTCGGTCGGCGGATTGATGTGCTGCCGCGACTGCTCGATGGTCTCGATTGAGCTCGTGTTTTCGAAGTCCTTCCAGACAGTTTCCAGCCTTTGTGCGGCACCTGACAGCGTAGCAGCCAACGCTGACTGGTCCGCCGCCGGCTTCAGCCCCTTGAGTTCGGGGATCTCGTGAAGGACCTGCTTGAGCGGCCAATCTACGATAGGCTGGGCCCGGCGGTAAGCGCCCATGAAGGGCGTGTCGGTATCGACGGCGCTCTGAGGATGAGGGAGAGGCGCAGCGGTCATCGTCGCCCAGGCAAGCGCCCCGGCTGCGACATAGACCATCTTCCAGCGGGTGCCGGCCTGCATGAACCGAGCATGACGCAAGGCCGGAGCGGGAAGCAAGCGATTCCCGGCATGGCAAGGCATCGCCCGACTCTGGTATTGTGCCAATTGAATCATGCCCGCGTATTTCCAGTTGAATCGAGGACGCCATGCCGGACAAGCCTTCTGTTCCCACTTCGCCTCATCCTCGCCAGCCCAAGTTAGCCTATCGCGATGGTCGATTCATGGAAAGCCCTCCTGCCCGTACCTTGCGAATCGGCGCCGAGTACCTGGAACCCCAGGCGCGCCTCGAAAAGGCCGGGGTGCAGAACACCATCGTCTTCTTCGGCTCCGCGCGCATCCTGCCTCGGGACGTGGCCCAAGCGCGCCTGAGTGAAATCGAGGCTGCCGGCACCGCGCGGCCTGGTTCCCCTGAGCACCTACGCGCCGCCCACACCGCGGTTGAGATGTCGAAGTACTACGAGGAAGCCCGGCATCTGGCGCGCCTGATCACGGAATGGTCGATCTCGCTGAAACGCGGCAATCACTTCCTAGTGGTGTGCTCGGGCGGCGGACCTGGAATCATGGAAGCCGCCAATCGCGGCGCGGCGGAGGCCGGCGGCCTCTCCATCGGCCTCAACATCAAGCTGCCCTTCGAGCAAAGGTCAAATCCTTACGTGAGTCCGAATTTGAACTTCATCTTCAAGTATTTCTTTATGCGCAAGCTCTGGTTTGCGCAGCCTGCCCGGGCGCTCGTGGTTTTTCCCGGCGGCTACGGCACCATGGACGAGCTCTGGGAGTTCGTAACCTTGCTGCAGACCCGCAAGATGGGCCATCAGGCCTTCATCCTGATGTATGGCTCCGAATACTGGAAGCGTCTGATCAACTTCGATTTCCTGGTGGAGTCGGGAACCATCAGTGAGGACGATTTGCGGCTGCTGCGCTTCGTGGATTCCCCGGAACAGGCGCTCGCCATCATCAAGCAGAAGCTGCGCCGCAACCGAGCCATGCGGGCGGCGCTCCGCCATCCGTTCCCGTAAAGGCCCGTAAAGGGCCGTGAAGGCCACTAAAGGCATGCCACGGAGCATTGTTCATCATTTCCCTGCCTGTTGGGCGCCGGCAGCGTTATGCCGGATGAAGCCCGTGACGGGCGCATCGCCGCCTTCGACGATCATATATTCATCGGCCGGCAAATCCACGTTTTGAGATTTGACGGTACTGAGAGCAGCGTTGCCGGCGACCACCAGCACCATGTGCGCGCCGTCGAGCGGGTTCGTGGCGGCCAAAATCAAAGCCTCGCGTTCCGAGGCGTGGACCTGGCCGTCGATCTTGAAGGTGGCGCCCTGGTAATCGAGACCGAGCTTTCCGGACCAGAGAGCGAGCGCGGAGTTGGCCTCGGGGCGCCCTACGAAGACCACGTCGCGGTGCCGAAGCAGGTCGCCCGTAACTTCGAAGTCTTTGTAGACCGGAACCCGGCTCTCGTAGCGATTGAGGAAACGGGTCTGCATCTGCTCGGCCGCGTACCGGTTCGCACCCGCTTCCCGCACCGTGCCGTAGACGATCACGGCAGAGGCCAGGCGGCGCATGATGTCGCTCGTGAGATAGGCGGGACCGTCGGGAGGATCAATGGGATCGAGGCCGACGCCGGCTTTATCCAGGAATGACTGCGCCGTCACGGTCTTGGTGGTGTTGACGGCGAAGTAGTCGCTCATCAGTTTGAAGAAAGAGTCATCGCCCATCTTGTGACGCAGGGTATCCAGAAATAGCACCCCTTTCGTCTGTTCCCGGCGAAAATGATTCGCGGGTGTATCGGGGTTCAGCTCGAGGCCCCGCCACATGGCCTGCTGGGTCTTCAGATCTTCGTTTGGATCCTTGGACTGAAGCACCTCCTTGTAGCGGGCGGAGCCGGCTACGAACCATGCGTCCGCGTCCGAGGCGGGCAGGATCCACCCTTTCCACAGGCGATCTTCATACGATGGCGGGTCCGGAGGGTCGGCACTCTTGGGCGCGGGCGGGTCCACGGACGCCATCAGGCGCGTCTTTTCGTTTTGTTGAATCGAGGCGCGCAGGGCCTCGGAAGGCTCCGTCTGGAAGAGGTAGTAGCCCGAAGGATAGAGGCCGTCGTCGATCTTGGCGTTGTCCCACTTGCCCGGCAGCCACTCGCGCTGGTTGGGCTTTCCGATGGCCGCCCACACCATGAGGTGAGACGCCATGTCCGACGTCGCCACCTTGGCATCCATGGTGCTGGCGCTCACGAGCGGCGCGGTGCGGAAGGCGAGGAACCCGAACTGCTCATCGATCTGGCCCCGATACTTGCGGTACAGTTCCTGCCACGCCAGGTCCCGGGGTCCGGGCACGTAGGGAATGTACCCGGTGTCGCCCTGCGGATCGGGATACTCCTCGAGGCGAACGCTCAGGTCCTTGGCATTGTTGTCACCCCAATAGAATCCCGGAGTTTCCCCGAACCATTCGTTCTTCGAGCTGCGCCACAACCGCGTGTGATGCGTCCCGAGGTCGTAGATGGCGATTTCGTTGGTCTTGGCGTCCCCCATGATCCACTCGTTGGTGTACAGACCGTTGTTGCGGGTGCCGAGGTACCGCACAACCTCGTCGATGTTGCCGCCGTACTGAATCGCCATGCGGGCGCGGAAGGCCACCGGGATGCCTTCAATGTTGAAGGGCGTTTGTTCAATCGTGGTCTCGGTCAGGATCACTCCGGCGTCGTTCTGGTACCAGTCGGTGCCGCTTTCAATGCCGCCAGGGTAGCTTTGGATGAGCATGCGATGACCCGCGGCCGGTTTGATGTCGAGCAGGACGTTGGTCTGCTCGGCGAGCGTCAGCGGCCACCAGGTGACGTGTCCGATCACCATCTTGCCGTCGCGCGTGGCCGGGCCCGTGGCGGCAAACGCGCTGCAATGATCCGTGACGGAATCGCGTTTGGGACCAGCGTAGGGAGGCTTGTCAAGCCCGAGGCCTTCAAGTCCCGTGGGGGTGGTGGACACGGCGGAGCCGAGCTCGCCCATCTCCACCGTGACGTTGGCCACCACGATGTCCATCAGGTCGATGGGCCGATCCTGCCAGCGGGCGCCGGCCGCGGAGGCGCCGTCCGCGATGCCCCGCATCTCCTCGAGGATTTCCTGGTCGAAGCCGCGGAGAAAGAGGGCGTTGGCGGTGGTGCGATAGTCCTGCCAGTGGTCCTTGTCGCCGAGAATGGCGGCGCAGCGCTCGAGATACTCCGGAATCTCACGGGCCATCAGATGGCCATGCTGGTATCCGCGCTCGTAGGGCTGCCCTTCGATGTGCAGGTAGATCCAGCCGGCAGCGGGGTAGCGATAGGCTGGGCCAAACGTCTGCACGGCTTCCCGGGCCGGCCAATCGCCCGCTCCGGACGGGATTTCATCGAGCTGAACACCCGCGAACCAGGCCCGGCCGCTGAACGAGCCGCCATTGCCGACCGTGAGAAGGATCTGATCCTGGGTGCGGCTGGCGACGAATCGCAGCGCGAGGTGGGTCCACGCCTCGGTTCCACCCACCGAAGCCGAGTGAACGTCGAATGGCATCGAGGCCATGGTGAGCGTGGCGCCCGAAGCAATGGGGGAGCGATCCAGATCGCGCACTGCGACGGCTTCCGTGCGCACCCAACCGCTCAACTCGTAACCCTTGCCGAGCGCGAGAGTGACGGGCGCGAGGCGAACAACCGCGTCCTCCGACCCGCTTGCGTGCTCGACGCGAAGGGAGGCGGCGTTTCCGTGCGGCACGGAAGCGTCCGGCGTCGCGGAGCCACGCACCACGGTCCAATCCTGCCTGGCTTGGCTAGGCTTCGTGAAAGACGACTGGAACAAAGGCGTGCTGGCACCCTGAGCCAGAGCCGCCATGAGCAGGCAACAAGTGAGACGAAGCGTTTGCCTGAGCAAACTCGCGGGCGAAAGCAAGGGTCGGCGCACTGGGGTCCTGGCTGGAATTTCCATTTGTGTCCTCCACAGGCTCGTGATTTTATCACCGCTTAGAATTCAGATGAAGAGGCCTATAGGGGATTCCAGGTTCTGCGCACGTCTCCAAATCTAAAGCCCGAATCCCGAATCCCGAACCCCGAGCCCCCAATCCCGTTGTTGTCAGCTCCGCCAGCGCAACGTGACCGGGCCGTCCATGGGATGTTCCATGGCCTGACCGGTCTCGCGGCTGCGGAGGTAAGCCTGCTTCAAGCCGAAGTACCACTTCGCCGGACGGTCGGCGTCATCGATCAGCATCAGCGGTGGGTTGTACCTCAAGCCGAGCGACTGCTCCGTCATGGTGCGCGTGTCCTGGCCGATGAACATACGGCCGAACAGCCCGAAGATCGACCGCATGAAGGGAACGTGGCGGAAAATATTCCAGGCGGCGCAGAAATCGATGCGGCACGTATTCCCAGTCACCGGGGTCACCATGGCGCGGCTCGAAAACCACTTGTTGCCGCACCTGATCTGCTCCAGGCGGATGTTCGGCAGGCGGAAATCGATGGTCGTCACCACGGGCTCTCCATAGACGCCCAGCAGTTTATAGGCGGCGCTGTTGGCCGAAGGCGCGTGAGCGCTCATACGGAACCCGAGCGGAATCGGTTCGAAGTGCTTCTGTTTTTCGTGGATGCTCGACCCGCTTCGCCACCACCACGCCTGGTGTACGAAGGGACCGTGCGCGGGATCCATGAGGCCGATGATGCCGTGATCGATGCCGAGCGGCAGGTCGGCGGCCAGATGCGCGATGGTGTAATGCTCGCCGAAGACGGGCAGGCGCGGGCACGGCTCCTCCGGCTCGCCCCTGGTGCCGGGATACGGGACGTACACCCAGACGTAGCCATCGTGCTCTTCGCAAGCGAAGTGCCCGGCGCGGATGCGCTCCACGTTCAGCTTCGAGTCCTGCGGGATCGAAGGGATCAGGCGGCACTGGCCGGTCTGCGCGTCAAAGCGCCAGCCGTGATAGTGGCACTGGATCTCGGAGCCGTCGAAATGTCCGAGCGAAAGCGGCATCCCGCGATGCGGACAACTGTCGCGCATGGCAAACGCCCGTCCCTCGCGATCGCGCCCGATCACGAGCGGCGTCCCGAGCAGCATGGCGGTCTTCAACGCGCCCCGCCCTCGAGGCCGGCCACGCCCCAGTTGATCGCTGCGCAGCGGCGAGTACCAGAAACCCCGCAGCATCACGGATTCCGGGGTGGAATATCCAGCTTGGGCTTCAACCATAAGACGAGTTTACTTGTGCCTGCCGCGTTTGGGGACTTGATTCTGAAACCAGGCGCCCAGCGTCCCCCGGGGGGCGGAAAGTGAATCCGGCTATGTTATTGATTCCAAGCAACATTACAGCTTCATTCCGTAGCCATGTTTCACTCGCGGCGCAGCTCGGTGCCTGAAGCGGTCCGGACCCCGCACGCCAGTGGGACACGCGCCGTCCGGCGCATTCTCAAATCGAGGATCGTCAAATGGGGGCGGAGTGTCATGGAAGGCTCCGGGTCGAGACGCGAGCCTACCAGTTTCCGGCCCGGTTGTCAAGGGTCAGGTCGAGGCCCTTGTTGTAGCCTACGCTGAACCAGAAGGACGTCCCGGGGGCGCTTCCGCCTGCGTACCGGTGTGGCACAATCGACTAGAGCCGGGCAATGAGGGCATCCGGCGCGGGAGAGATCATGCGAAGACCAAACGGCTGGGCCGTGCTGCGACTGGACCGGCAAACTCTGGAGCAATCGGCGCGGACCGCGATCGTGGCCGTGGGGTCCGTCGTGGTGGCGCGCGTAGCCCGGCTGCCGGAATCCTACTGGGCGCCGATCATCGCCCTGGTGGTGATGCAGTCGACCCTCGGGGCGGCTTTGAAGATTTCGGGTCAACGCATCGTCGGCACAGCGCTCGGCGGGGTTTTCGGCGCGCTGGTGGTCCTATATTTCGGGTCGGGTGTCGTTGCCTTCGGTGCCGGCGTGTTCGTCATGGGCCTGGTCTGCGCTCTTCTGCGCGTGGGGCCGTCCGCCTATCACTTTTCCGGTGTCACGCTGGCGATTGTAATGCTGGTTGCGCGCAACGAGCCCGTATGGCTGGTGGCGGTTCATCGCTTCTGCGAGGTCTCGGTGGGAGTGGGCGTGGGCCTTGCGGTTTCGGCCCTGTGGCCCGAGCGTGAAGCAACCACCGCGGCCACCGATCCACACTCCTGACAGTGCCGGCCAGGATGGAATTCCTTTGCGTGATCCCGCCCCGTTCTCGAGTCAATGCTCCGCAGCACCTCAGAGTGGGATTTTGGGGCTGGTCCACGCCATCCAGGTACGAGCCCTGACACCGCGTGTGCCCGGCGCCCGGACTTGATGCCTGCCAGCCCCTCGATCCCAAGCGGGAATCCAACCGGCCGGCGGCCTTACGGAGTCCGGAGGAAGCCGTGCGAAACACCGCTGGAGTCAACCTCAAACCCGGTGATCGCACCCATCGGGTTATTCGTCAACGCAACGGTGCCCTGACCGCTGCTTGTTCCCGCCCCCGGAGCATCGAACGTGCTGATGGTACCGTTCGTGGCGCGCAAGAAGCCGTGATTCACACCGTTCGAGTCGATGTATTGCCCGGTGATCGCCCCCTCCGCATTGATACCCTCAGGCTCAGTGCCTTGACCGGAGGCCGTACCCGCGCCTGTAACGTCGAACGTCGTGATCGTGCCGCTTGAAGCGCGCACGTAGCCGTGATCAGCTCCGTTCGAGTCAATGTAGAACCCCATCGTCGTCCCCTCCGAGTTGAGGCCGGAATTGTTGGTGCCCTGCCCCGTCCCCGTGCCGGCGCCAGGAGCGTCAAAAGTGGTGATGTCGCCGTCCAAAGAGCGCAAAAAGCCGTGAAGGACGGTGTTCGCGTCAGCGTAAGTTCCCGAGATCTTCCCCGCCGCGTTCAGGCCGATGATCGCCGACGGTACGGTCCCCTGGTCGGCGCCGGTTCCCGCGTCCTGAGCGTTGAAGCTGACGAAGTCACCGGTGGAGGTGCGCAGGAAGCCGTGAAAATTGGTGTTGGCGTCGATGTAGTATCCCGCGACGCCGCCCGCCCGGTCGATGTTTTCTGCGAAGGTGCCCTGCCCCGAGCTGGTGCCCGCGTCCGGAGCGTCGAAGGTGGTAAAAGAGCCGTCGGAAGCGCGCACGAAACCGTGAGCCACCATGCTCCCGTCGATGTAGTATCCCGCGAGCGCGCCGGCCGGCGAGAGGCAGAAGGCAAAGGTGCCTTGACCCGAGCCGGTGCCGGCGCCCGGGGCGTCGACGGCGGTGAACGTGCCGTCGGAAGTGCGCAGGTAGCCGTGCGCCACATCGCTTGAATCGAAGTCGTACCCCCAGATTGTCCCCGCCGGATTGATGCCTTCGCCGAGGGTACCCTGGCCCGAGGCCGTCCCCGCGCCCGGAGCGTCGAAGGTGGTAATGGTTTGAGCCTGCGCCAAACCGCAAGCCAGAAGTAAAGCGACCACCAGTTTCCAAACGTGCTGCTGTTTCATAACCTCCTCCTTGTTTTGAATTGATTGTGTTGAGACAAGCTGGTCCCCGGGATTCCGCGAGCGGCGGCACACATTTGGCTTTCCTCGACCACGCCTTTATGCACTCATCCTGCCATCAACAGCCGCGCCGCACCCCGGTTTTCAGGAGAATTACCAAGCAGGGAGAATCAGGGATGACCCTACAGTCGCGAGTAACAGACCTACACCCCCGCACCGTTCGAGTGCGAACAACGCTTCTTCAGGCGTCGACAGAATTCTGCATCTACCTATGAAAGGGAGAAACTCCGTGCGAAAAATCTACCGAAAACTGTAGAAGGCCGCCGGACCACCAGGGCGAGGTCAAGAGGTGTGCCCAAGGGAATTGGAAGAAGAGAAGCGCGCTGGAATGTTGCCTCGCGGAGGGTTTCGAAGCATGCCCGGAGGGCCGCTTCACCTCTTCGGGGCTGCGCGGCAAACGCGCTCCGGTCCCACGGGCTCCGTACCGCTGATCAGAAGGTGAAACGACCACCGATCGTCGGAGCAAGGTTATTGTTGTAGTTATAGGGGACGCCGGGGCCATGAGGAATGGCGATGGCCAGACCGCCGCCCACGTAGGAATACGCAACTCCGGCGAAAGCGTCGAAACGCTTGGTGAGGTGGCGATCCGCATAGAGCGACCCCTCGTTGAGGGTGCCCGCGCAGGAACTGCGGAAACCGGCTTCGGGCGAGCAGGTTGACGGAATACGGAAGTCGTTCTGCCGCTGTTGGTACCAGGCCAAAGTGATGTCGGTTTTGCTGTCGAGCGCGTATTTCCCGCCCGTCCACCAGATCTGCACGTGCTTGGGAGAATCAAGATTGTTGTCTTCAACGCCGCTCATGAGGTAACCGCCCTGGTCCAAGGCGCCAACCCCCAACGGGTTCACCGGGTTAGACTGCCGGATGTATTCGTAGCCGGCAAACAACTTGAATGGGTCCCACGTATACTTGGCGGCGGCCATAATGGCGCGGTTGTCGGTCACGATGCCATATACGGTGTTGGTGGTTGCGATCAGATTGGTCCCCGTTATGGGATTTGTATTGATGCTGTCGGTGGTCGACTGATAGGGCGCCGAGAGACTCTGCGGCCCCAGCAGGGGGTTCAATACGCTGATCGCCTGGTTGTAACGTTGGTAGACCACATCGGCGGAGAACTTGCCCTGGGTCCCGCCGAGATCGAATCCAAAAGCGTTGTTATGCGCCTGTTCCGGCGTACATGTGGCGGCAGTCCAGGTTGCGGAGGCCGAGTAGCAGCCGGCGGAACCATCGGCGAATTTATACATCGCGCCGAAATGGACCGGGCCATAGATGAGGCGATACTTCAGGGCGTCGTCCCAACGGCTGTCCTCGGTGTCGCCGCCGCCGGCCATCGTGCCGTTATATCCGATGTACGAAAAGGCATAGCTGCCGCCGGCCGGATCGTAGAGGAGCATCGCATCGGTACCGAGCGCGCGCTGGCGACCGAAGGTCAGCGTGCCGAACTCCTCGGACGATACACCGGCATAGTATTCGTCATTGAAGGGTTGGCCCGCGCGCGCGCCGTCGATGGCTTCCGAATAGCTGGCCCTGGGAAGGCCGTTGTTGGTGATGTCGGTGGCTGACGCGTTGGCGAGCTGGCCGGACTGCGGATTGATGCCACTTGAAGCGTTGAATACAACGGACCAGCCATGGGCAAACTCTTCCTTGCCCCTGACGCCCAGGCCCGTCTGCTGCAGGTTGTTCGGCGCGATAACGAATCGATGCTGATAGCCGTTCCGGTTCACCAGCGATTCGCCTTCATAGTTGACGGCGTTTTCCGGTAAGCCGTGGCTGACCCAGCCAACGCCGACGTCATACGCACCGTACAGCGTGATGCCGTGCCAGCTCAGCGCGCAATCGGTGGTGGCGAACTCGTGGCCGCTCGCGCAGGCGTCGGGGGTGCTCCGCTGCATCTTGATGTCGACCGCGGCGTCCTGGCCAGCCGCCAGGTTGATCCCCGTGTGCGCATCGGCGAACCGTTGTTTGGCCGCTCGAATCTCGAAACGCCCCGCGGGCAGGCCCGACGCCTGATAGCGCCCCCCGCCGTCGGTCGGGATCGTGCGCGTCACCCTTGTGTCAACGTTCTTGATGGTCACCGCGACATCGGGAAGGGCTGCGCCGGTTTGGTCCGTCACCACACCGGAAAGGCTCGCCCCCGTTTGGGCCCACGCCGTGAATGCCCCCATCGCAAGCCACAAAAGCAGCAAGAACGCGACACTCCGCATTAAACCCTCCAAGGTCAGGCAATCGAATCAAGGATCATGAAGTCTACAGCAAATACGATTATGGTGTCTACGGGAACGCTTTAAGGACGATTATCGTCGAAAATAGGCGATTCTGCCTCCGATGCGAACCGGTTCAAGATCAGCGGGTCAATGAGACGAGTTCGTGGTGAGCCAAAGCCGCGGAGAGCGCACTTTTGCGATGGGGCCGCGGGGAGGAGTAGAGGTGCCTGTTGCGGACCTGCCGGCAGCGTTGCGCGGCCGGATTTGTTCAGGCTTTCGGCGCTCCGGGCGCGATGATCATGACTTCGGTCGCCTTGATAAGAGCTGCCGCCGGTTGGCCTTTCTTCAGGCCAAGCTCGCGGCACGCGTCGCTGGTGATGATGGATGTGACGGTCTGGCCGCCGATGTCAAGGGATACCTTGGCCAGCAATCCGACGATTTCAACCTTCGTGACCCGGTCAATGAGCTGGTTCCGGCCGCTGATCAAGCGCTCGAGTCTCTGCGGCGATTTCGACGCGGCCGAAGCCCCGGGATTTCGCCGCTTGCCGGTCTCGCCAAAGAAGGCCAGCCGATCGATTTCCGTACGAGGAATCCGATGGTGTCCGCCCGCAGTGCGCACGGACTTGAGCTTGCGGCGGTAGATCCACTGCTTGATCGTCGGATAACTCACCCCGAGTTCGCGGGCTGCGTCGCGCAATTGGAGCAATTCCATTTTCGTCCTGCAATTCAACGCGGTTCAGGCCTCTCAATCTACATGAATCGGCTGCCCGCATCAACCGAAAGCGAATTCTGGTGCTGGCGTCACTTGCCAATGTGGAATCCCCTTCGAGGGAATGACGGTGTCCTAGCTAGGGCTCCGCAAATGCTCCCTCGGGCTCCCGCGGCACTGGCATATCGAGAGGCGAAAGGTTTACTCTTGACGAAGAGGCGGACTCGCCCCAGAATGAGGCGCGCCACAAATGCCTTCTGCCGGCAAGGCAAAAGGCGACAACACGCTGCGGAGGTACAAGGCAACCATGAGCGATTCCATTCCAGGTTTGACCAGCCGTCGTGAATTCATCAAGACCACCGGCAAATTGGCCGCAGCTTCGGCCCTGGCCAATGTTGCGATTCCCAACGTTCACGCTGCCGGCAGCGACGAGATCCAGATCGTTCTGATCGGCTGCGGAGGACGCGGCACAGGCGCGGCTGGGAACGCGTTGTCCGTCAAGCGCGGTCCCATCAAGCTGGTCGCGATGGCGGACCTGTTCCCGGAGCGCCTTCAGGCGAGCTTTAGCCATCTCCAGCAGCGATACGCCGCCAAGATGGATGTGCCCCCGGATCGCCAGTTTCTCGGCTTCGACGCCTACCAGAAGGCGATGGATTGCCTGAAGCCGGGCGATATCGCCATTTTCACCACGCCGCCGGCGTTCCGCTGGGTCCACTTCACCTATGCCATTCAGAAAGGCCTGAATGTCTTTATGGAGAAACCGGTTACGGTGGACGGCCCAACCAGCAAACGCATGTTCGGCCTCGCCCAAGACGCCTCGGCCAAGAACCTCAAAGTCGGGGTGGGGCTGATGTCGCGCCACAGCCGGGCACTCCAGGAACTGGCCAACCGCGTCCATGACGGCGAGATCGGCGACATTATCCTGCAGCGGGGCTACCGGATGTCAGGGCCCGGCGGATATTTCCTCTCGCTGCCCAAGCCTGCCGGGATCACGGACCTGCTCTACCAGATCAAGCGCTTCCACAGCTTTATCTGGGCCAGCGGTGGCTGCTACAACGACTTCTACATCCACATAGTCGATCATCTCTCCTGGATGAAAAACGAGTGGCCGGTGAAGGCCCAGGCGCTCGGTGGACGCCATTACAAGGCCAGTCCCGAAGGAGTGGCGTACGTAGACCAGAACTTCGACACCTATTCGGTGGAGTACACCTACTCCGACGGCACGAAGTTCTTCATGGACGGGCGCTGCATGACCGGAGCCGAGGAGATCTACTCGAGCTACCTGCAGGGCACCAAAGGAATGGGGATCGCTTCGAAGAGCGGCGATTGCGGGCTGCCATCAAGCCTGTACAAGAGTCAGATGGCGACTCCGGCGGATATGACCTGGGAATCCAAAGTGAGCCCGGACGAGCGCGATCCGTATCAGAACGAGTGGAATGATTTGATGGATGCCGTTCGAGACGACAAGCCCTACAGCGAGGTGAAACGCGGTGTCGAAGCCAGCCTGGTGTCGAGCATGGGCCGCATGGCTGCGAACACGGGCCGGGAAATCACCTTCGACCAGATGCTCAACTGCGATTTTGAGATGGCGCCGGACGTGGACAAACTAACCATGGATTCCCCGTCGCCGCTGCCCCCGGACGCGAACGGCCGATATCCCGTGCCGCAGCCGGGCATCATCACCACGCGGGAATACTGAGCGCGGGAAAACAACCACCGAAACGAGTCGTAGCGATTCCCTGCCCCGAATAGCCCAAAGGGGCCTTCCCGAAAAGCCAAAGAGCGCCGTGCGCGCTCACGACCAGCCATGACCCATCTACCCTGCTGCGATGCTTCGTAACCTCAGGGCCGCGAAGAAGCGCTCCCTGAGATGTTATGGAAAATCAACACCGCTCCCTGCTCGAGAACGCGTCACCGGCCGGAACTCTTTCCTGAAGAGATCCGGGCAGCGCTCCGATCGTTAAGTTAATTCAATAAGTTTCCCTCGGTCTCGTCGCGCACAGATGCGGGGGGGCAACCCGGGTCCTGAGAAGTATTCGACCCAAGAGGTACTCATCCCGCGCGACGCGGGGCACCATCGAGGTCGCTCTCGACTAGGCCTTAGAGTCGACTGGAGAGCGTGCGTGGGAACTAAAGTGGCGCCCGCATCATCCATATTACGGTCGCTCGTATGGGATGTGAAGTAGGTTGCGTCGCTGTTGCGGCCTCGCCCGGATTCGAGCGATGCAAAGGAGAGTTGTGAACATGAACACTTTCGGATACGCCGCCGGGTGCTCCAGGGCTCGAAGGGGCAGAGAGACTTCGGTTTTTC
>DASZIG010000129.1:0-275931 GCA_035949375.1 Terriglobia bacterium
CGAATACCCCCGTCGCGGATCTTCGTCTTGGCACGCACCAGGCGCTGCCCCATCGTCGTGGGCGAAATCAGAAATGCGTGGGCAATGCGCGCGGCATCCAGTCCGAGAACGGTCTGGAGCATGAGCGGTGTATGCATTGCCGGATCAATTGCCGGATGGGCACACACGAACAGCAGTTTCAACCGTTCATCCGGAAATTCCGGCGACAGAGTCATGTCCTTGGATTCCTCTCTGAGGAGCGCGAGCGTGGACTCGCCAGCCTCGGCTACCTGCCGATGACGCACAAGATCGATAAAAGAGCGGCGCGCCGTCGTCAGCAGCCACGCCTCTGGATTTTGTGGCACGCCGTCTCGCGGCCAGGTTTCGAGTGCCGCAACCAGCGCGTTACTGAGGGCATCCTCCGCGCTCCCCAGGTCGCGCGTGTGGGAGGAAAGGTAAGCAACCAGCCGACCGTAGGACTCGCGAGCCACACGTTCGATAGTCCGTTGAGTGCTCTCTTGTTCGCTTCCACTCATCCGGTGACCCGGCGCAAGTATTCAGGTGAGACGGGACGGACCTCCACAGCACCGATCGAGGCAGCCGGGCATCGCGCTGCCCATTCGAGTGCCTCGTCAAGGGACGGAAGCTCCAGGATTGTGAATCCTCCCAGTTGCTCCTTGGCATCCGCGAAGGGGCCGTCCTGTACACGGCGCTTTCCATCCTTCAGTCGCACCGTGGTCCCGGTCTCCGGGGGTTGCAGTGGATTGCCACCGACGTAGACGTCGGCCTCGACGAGCGCTTTGTAGTACGCCCGCCACGCACCGAGATAAGGATCATTTTCGTCCGCATTCCGTGCCGCAAAAGCTTCTGGCGATTCGAAGATCAGCAGGGCGAATTGCATCACCGTTTCTCCTTTGGGAACAATTGAGAGCGCCTTTGTGCTCTCACCCGTATGACGGATGAGAAGCAGCCCATTCGACAGATTTCATGAAATCTGCAATGTCGGCTCCCTTCCCGCCAGCCGCTTCAACTCTCTGTACAGCGTTTCCACTTGCCGCCGCGTATCGGCGATGGCTCCCGACGTATCGATCACGTAATCGGCGCGACGACGCTTCTCATCCACGGGCATCTGCGCCTCGATGCGGCGCTCTGCCTGCTCGCGCGGGAGCCCGGTCCTCGCCAAAAGGCGTTCGAGTTGCTGCGCCGGGCGGCACCAGGCCACGATCACCTTCAGAAACCGGTCTTCAATATGCGCTTCGTAGATAAGCGCGGCATCGGAGATCACAACCGCAGCAGGATCTTCGGCGTGGTAGACGGCCAGCAACTCCTCGCGCCTGGCCATGATGGCTGGATGGACGATGGCGTTGAGGGCGGCGCGTTCGGCAGGATCGGCGAATACGATTTCGCCCAGGCGTCCGCGGTCGATTTCACCGGCGACGTTGAGGATGGCGCGGCCAAACCGGTTCACAACTTTCTCGAACGTCGCCGACCGGGCGCGGAGGAGTTCGTGCGCGAGGCGGTCGGCGTCAATCACCTTGGCGCCGAGGTCGTAAAACGTCGCCGCCACGGTGGTCTTGCCGGAGGCGATGCCGCCTGTTAATCCGAAGGATGCCATGAAAACGGAAGTGGCCAGTGACGAATGGCGAGTGCCAAGAAGCGATCACGCATGCGGTCACTTGTCACTTGTTACTGGCTTTTTGCTACTCGCTACTCGCCACTCGCGATTCACTTAAGGCTTCTCTCCGCAGCTTTGCCGCGCGTACCGTGTTCGACATTAGCATGGCGATGGTGAGCGGACCCACGCCGCCGGGCACCGGCGTGTAGGCTCCGGACCGCTCGCGCGCATCCTCGGGCTGGACGTCGCCTACCAGCACCGAGCCCTTGGATTCGAGCTTGCGGAGCGCCTCGGCCGGATCGTGAAAGGCCTGTCGCACTTCGTCCTCAGTGCTGAGGCGATTCATGCCCACGTCGATTACGGTGGCTCCGGGCCGGATAAACTCTGCCGTGACCAGGGCAGGACGGCCCATGGCAGCCACCAGGATGTCGCCTTCGCGTGCCACGACCGCGAGATCTCGCGTGCGTGAGTGGCAGATGGTAACCGTGGCGTGCTGGTGCAGCAGGAGCAGCGCCATGGGTTTGCCCACAATGTCGCTGCGGCCAAGCACGACGGCGCGTGCGCCCTTGATCGGAATCTGGTAGCGGCGCAACAGTTCCATGATTCCGGCTGGTGTACAGGCCACCAGGCCCGCGCGTCCGGCCACCAGGCGTCCCACGTTGGTGGGATGGAAGCCGTCCACATCCTTGGCAGGATCGACAGCCTCCAGGATGCGCCGTGTATCGATCTGGGGTGGCAGCGGAAGCTGCACCAGGATGCCGTCGATAGCGTCGCGCCTGTTTAAGTCCTCCACCAACTCCAGCAGTTCCGCGGTGGTCGTCGAAGCCGGTAGCTCGATCTTTTCGCTGTAGAGCCCAAGCGTCTCACAGGCCTTCACCTTGCTGCGCACGTAGATCTGCGAAGCCGGGTTTTCACCCACCAGTACGGCGGCCAGGCCCGGCGTAATTCCACGGGCCTTAAGCGCAGCAATCTCTCCGGCCAGTTCCGCCTGGATTTCGTCGCGAATCTTCAGTCCGTCGAGTACGGTTGCGGCCACGGTTCTCCTTAATGGGACACGGCGAGTCTAGCATAGCGCGGTCAGGCGTCTGTTCGCGCCGGATTTGCCCCCGACCCATGCGCTGTGGTGTGATAGTTGCCGATGAGCGGCCAGCCTATGGACGACACCCCAATGCTCGCGCGCTTTCACGTGCTCGAGCGCACCGCGCCCACTCGCCCCGCGATCGGTGACGTTGAGGGCGCGGTTGCGGCCGAATTGGATCTGCTTCGCCTCGACCGTAGCCGCCTGGAAGGGCGCAGCATCGCCGTGGCTGTAGGCAGCCGCGGCATCGCCAGCCTGCGCGAGGTGGTGCGCGCCGCCTGCCGGTGGCTCGCGCGGCAGGGCGCGCATCCCTTCGTGTTTCCGGCCATGGGGAGCCACGGCGGGGCCACGGACGCGGGCCAGCGCCAGATCGTGGCCGAATATGGCGTCACCCCCGACTTCGTGGGGGCTGAGGTCCGTTCCTCGATGGCGGCGGTCGAGATTGGCGCGACGCCGGAAGGCTTTCCGATCTTCATGGATCGCCACGCTTCGGAATCCGACGGCGTGCTGGTGATCAATCGCGTGAAGCCGCACACGGGATTCTCCGGACGTGTGGAAAGCGGCCTGGCGAAGATGATGGCCGTAGGCATGGGCAAGGAACGGGGCGCGCGGCAGTTTCATCGTCTGGCCTGCCGCCACGGTTACGAGCCCGTGATCCGCGCGGTGGCGGGAGCCGTCCTGAGTACCCGGAGGATTCTGGCCGGATTGGCTCTAGCTGAGAACTCAAGGCACGAACTGGCGGCGATTCGCGGAGCGAGGCCGGAGAGCGTAGTGGCCGTCGAAGAAGAGACGCTGGCGCTCGTCAAGAGCCTGCAGCCGCGCATCCCGTTTTCGAACCTGGAGCTGCTGGTGGTCGACGAGATCGGTAAGAACATCAGCGGCAGCGGCATGGACACCAAGGTGATTGGCCGCGGCATCCCTTGCGCGCCCGGCGAGGCGCCCGACATCCGGCTGATCTATGCCCGCGATCTCACCGAAGAGAGCGGCGGCAACGGCTTGGGCGCCGGCCTCGCGGACATCATTCACGAGCGGCTGTACCGCAAGATCGACTTCGCCAAGATGCACGTCAACGGGCGTACGTCGCTGCATCCGAGCGTCGCCGGAGTGCCCATGTGGTTTGGAGCCGACCGCGAAGCGCTGGAGTTTGCGCTGCGGGTGCTCGGCAGCCCTGACCCCGGCGAACAGCGGGTGGTGTGGATTCGTAACACCTTGTGCCTGGAACGCATCCTAGTGTCCGAGGCGCTGGCCAGCGAGTCGGAAAGGATCGAGGGATGGCGGCTGAGCCGGGGGAGTCATGAGGTCGAATACGATGACCGGGAAAACCTGGCGGTGCCGATCCCGCAGATTGCTGCGGTTGACTCCGGCGAAGCGCGAAGGTCAGAATAGCTGGTTGCGACCTGCCTGCGAGGCACCGGGAAGACAGCCTGCAGGCATCTCAGGAGTACAGATGAAGACCGTGCTGCTCGTCTTGCTGGCGCTGTTCGCGACCTGTGGAATCCTGACCGCGCAGGACGGCCAATCCCGCGATTTGGAATCCACTCCGGCCAGCAAGAAATCCGATCAGAAACCGGTCCCGAAGCCTGAGCTTCAAGATGCGACTCCGGTGGCGAACACGGCCGGGTCAGCGGCCGCGAGGCCAAGTTTGCTGAAAGAAGCCGGTCCGGGGCTGGTGGATGACGCGACTCGCAAGGCCGCCCACGATCTCGCCAAGGCGCCTGCGGGCGGGTCCGAAGCAAGAACCGGTGATCAGGCGAAGAATACAGGAGCCGCGAAGAAAGACGACTCGGGCGCGGCACCTTCAGAGGTCGGAGAATTCCAGCCGGTGACCGCCGGCGCGCATCAGGGCTCGGCGGCCCCGGTGGTGCAGAAGGATCAGTCGCCGCTCAAGCGAATCAACGGCGACGTTTACGGCGCCGGCGGCGGAACGGGCCGCGCGGGCAGCGAATCGGTTGGCGGCACTTCGAAGAGCGGAAAGACCTCGGTGTACGTCGAGTCGGATCAGGCCGCCTCGACCGCTGCGCCCCAAAGGTGAGCCGGAGCGAAACGAATCCGAAATGTTACTGATATGAATAGGGTTGAAAAGATGTTTCTGGGATTGGGCAGCCGAAACTGCTGCGCACCCCGCGTCCATCGAGTCCGGAGAGAGAATCGAGAGGTTCACATGCCTGGTGTTCGTTCGGTTTCGGGGTGCCGCCTTGCTGTGACGGCTTCGCTGCTGGCCCTGGGATCGGTGGGGTTATTCGGGCCGGGCGCGGCCTGCGCGGCCGGCAAGCCGGCATCCGCCACCACGCTCGATTGCGGTCAAGTCCAGAGCGCGATCCTCGGAAACTCTGTAGCCTATTGCGTGGACCTGCCGGCAGACTACGCTTCCAGCTCCAGGCGCTATCCCGTGCTCTATATCCTCCACGGGCTGTTTGAGAACGAGCGGGACTGGGCCGAACGTGGAGGCAAGGACGTTTTTGACGGCATGCTGGCGAAGGGGCAGCTCCAGCCATTCATCGTGGTTTGTCCCGACGCCGGGAGGACTTTCTACGTCAATTCGTACGATGGCAAGGTGCGGTACGAGGATTTCTTCGTCCAGGAACTCATCCCCTACATCGATCAGCATTACCGCACCGTGGCTACTCCCGCCGAGCGCGGGCTGTTCGGGATATCGATGGGCGGCTTCGGGTCCTTGCACATCGGATTCCGTCATCCCGGCTTGTTCGGCGCGGTCAGCGCCCAAAGCGCAGCCCTGCTGCCCAAGTTTCCCAATCCCTTCCCGGCCACGGGCCGCTGGCAGCATTACGCCCAGCTTCTGCAGGGGCCGTTCGGCTCGCCTCTGAATGAGGCCTACTTTGAAGCCAACAATCCCATTGATCTGGCCGAACATCCGGAAAGCTTCCGGAACTTGAAGCTCTACTTCGATTGCGGGGATCACGACCGCTACGGCTTCCAGGAAGGTAATCAGCTTCTCGACCAGGTTCTGACGGCGAAGCAATTCCCGCATCAATTCACGTTGCGCGCGGGCGACCACGGCTGGAGCTACGAGCAGGATTACATGCAATACGCCTTGCAGTTCCACGCGCAGCAGTTCCAGCAGGCCCTCGCCTCCGCTCCAGCGGCGGGGGCGGCCGCAGGCGGGAGGTCGAAGTGATCGCAGGGATCGCCGGTCGCCGGACTCCGCGCCTGTGCGAGTTCGTTTCTCTCGCTGTCGCTTTGGGTGGGCTCGCCGGCCTCGCCGGCGCCCAAAACCCACCGGCCGCCCCGTCTCCGGCCGCCGTCCAACCGTCGTCCGAGGAGCGCGTCGCGGCCGAGGCCAGGGTCGTACGCTACATCAGCGATCATCTGCAGCCAGGCCAGCCGCTGCTGGTCACTGAGCTTGAGAAGAACGTGTTCACATCGCCGGCCGACCGGCTGGCGCTCGGGAAGCTCTACAGCGCCTTTTTCCGGATTCCGCTCTTCGTCGCCGGGTACCAGGATAAGTTCGGTCATCCGCCGACGCTCGCCGCCATTTCCGAGCAGTTTGACCTCCATGTGCCCGGCGAAGCCGATGTGCTGCTGCGCGTCATGGAGTCTGACCCGCGCGTGCCACGCTTCCTGACCCGCGATCCGAAGAGCGGGGAAATCGACAAGGTTGACGTGGCCCTCATCCGGTCCGATCCACGCTTCGGTCAGGCGCTCGAACACCAGATCGCGGGCTGGGAGGGCCGGCATGCGCCAGCCGTCACTCTTCAGGGGTTCGACGGGAAACCGGCTGAGATCAGCAACTCCACCGGCAAAGGCGTGCTGCTTTACGTCTGGTTTACGGGCTGCCCGCCCTGCATGCAAGAGACGCCCGTGCTGGTAAGTCTCAATCATCAGTTCGGGAACAAGGGCCTGTTGATCGTGGGCGCCAACGCGGACAAAGTGCTCGGGCTGAACTACACCGACGCCGTACGCGAGCGCTATATCCGCGAGCACCAGATTGATTTTCCCATGGCGCACTGGGACAAGCCGGCCGATGCAGCGTACGGTGGCATTTCCATCTTTCCCACGCTATTTCTGATGGATTCGAGCGGCGTGGTGCGGGGGCACTGGGTGGGATTTGTGAGCGCCCGGGAGCTTGGGGAAGCGGCCGGGAAGCTGCTTTCGGCCAACTGACCTGCGAGATCGAACACAACAAGGAGGCTCTGATGCGAAGACGAACGGTTTTGATTCTGGCCGGTCTCGGCGGGGCGCTGACTCTGGCGGTGGCGGGCGCGATCGCCCACGGCAACGAAGCCGGCAAAGCCGAGGCCACCATCGGCAACGCCAAGGTGACGATCGTATATGGCCGTCCGACGCTGAAAGGGCGCGACATCAACAAGCTCATTCAGCCCGGCCAGATATGGAGGATCGGGGCGGACATGGCGACGACCATCGAATCGGACGCCGATCTCGACTTCGGTGGAACGCGCGTGCCGAAGGGCAAGCACGTACTGCTGGCGCACTTTATCGCCCCCGGCCAATGGACGCTGGTGGTGTCAAGTGAGCCCGTCAACCATTACGCCCCTGCCGCGAAGCTGGCGGAAGTGCCCATGCAGGTGGAGGAGCAGCCGTCCGTGGATGAACTGAGCATCAATCTGGCCAGCCAGGGCGGCAGCGGCACGATCGAAATCGCCTGGGGAACCGCCAAGCTGTCGGCGTCCTTCAAACCTGCTTCGTAAGATGGCGCCGCCCCCGGCAGCGTCTCCGCTGCTCGCAGCCAGCCTCGCTCTCCCGGCCGGCGCCTCCTCGGAGCGGCGGAGTCCCGGACGCGCTGAAAGAGAAAACGTGACACTCCACCCTCGGCCGCAGGTCAGCGCGCCGGCGGCCCGCCCGGGACGGTGTTCGCTTGCCCTCCGGAGCGGATTGCTGTTCCTCGCTGCCTTGACGCTTTCGCGCGGGCCGCTAAAAGCTGACACCGGTAGCCTATGGGGACGAACGGTGCTGGACGTGCGCCTGCAGGCGGACGCCGACTTGGCGCTGTCCCAGTTCGCCGCCCAGATCACGCAGCCGAAGAACCAGCCCCTCGACCCCGTTAAAGTCAGCGCCAGCCTGAAGAATCTCTATGCCACCGGGCGCTTCGTCGAATTGGCCGCCGACGCGGAAGCGCAGGGCGATGGGGTGGTGCTGGTTTTCCGGGCCCGGGCGCGCTACTTCGTCGGCATGGTGCGCGTGGAGGGCGCGCCCACCAGGGCTAATGCCGCCGCGCTCGCTTCGGGCACAGGGCTGCGCCTGGGCCTGCCCTTCTCCGAGGAGTCACTCACACAGGCAAAGTCACGCATGCTGGCAGCGCTCGCTTCGAACGCCTATTACCAGGCCACCGTTGCAGTGAAGGAAGAACGGCACCCGGAGTCGGAAGAGACCGACCTCATTTTCACGGTGACGGCGGGCCGGCCGGCCCGGCTTTCCGGCATCGACTTCACCGGAAATCCCGGAGAGCCCGCCGCCGCGCTGGTCCGCGAGGCGCGCTGGAAGACCGGCATTCAACTCACCCAGGCGCGCCTGGAGCACGGTCTTTCTCGCCTTCATACGTTCTACGTCAAGCGTGACCACCTGGAAGCCTCGGCAATCGCCGAGAAGCGCGCTTTCGACCGCGGGCCGAACACCGAGCGAATTACGGTTGGCATCGACGCCGGGCCCGAAATCCGTATCCGGGTGACCGGAGCTCATATCTCCGCTTCCGACTTGCGCAGCATCCTGCCCGCCTATCTGCAGTCCAGCGCAGACCCGTTAACGCTCCTGGACGGCGAACAAGTGCTTGCCGACCATTTCAGAGACCGCGGATACTTCCGCGCCGCGGTGAAGCTCTCTGATCAGGCCTCCTCCCGCGTTCAGGGAGACCGCACGATCACTTATCAGGCGGACCTCGGTCCGCGAGGCCGGTTCGTAGGCTACCGGTTCCAGGGCAACCGCTCGGTTCCGGCCGCCGACCTCGCCGGGTCCGTCTTGCTGCAACCGGCTGCCTTTGAACTGCGCCGGGGCCGCTTTGACCAGGATTTGCTCGATCGCTCGGTTCAGGGGCTGGCGGCGCTCTATCAGTCTCGAGGGTTCGCGGATGTCAAAGTGGTTGCCTCGCCGGACGCGAGTTACCAGGGTCAGCCCGGCCTCCTCTTCGTGACCTTCAACATCGAGGAAGGCGCTCAGGCGCACGTGCGCAACATGACGATTGAGGGGCTCAGCGAGGACGCGCGCAAGAATCTCGGTTCCTCGCTGCTCACGCTGCCCGGCCGGCCTTACTCGGCGCAACGCGCGCAGAGCGATCGGGATTCGATATTCAGCTACCTCGGCAACCACGGGTACGCGCAGGCCGTCGTGCAATGGCACGCATCGGATCCGACCGCCCAGCACGAGGTGGACGTGGAATACCAGGTGGAGACCGGGGTGCAGGAGACCATCGCGCGCGTGTTCGTTTTGGGCAACGATTTCACCCGCGACAGCGTGATCAACCGCGAACTCAGCATGGCGCCAGGCCAGGCGTTGAACGGAAGCGCCTTGCTGCAGAGCCAACAGCGGCTCTATGACCTCGGACTCTTCAACCAAGTGCAGGCCACGACACAGGATCCCACCGGCTCGTCCGCGGAGAAAACGGTTCTGGTGGGCGTGGAGGAAGCCAAGCGGTGGACGCTCGGTTATGGGGGCGGCCTGGACGTGCAGCGACTGCCGGGCAACAGCGGCTCGTCCGCAGGGCAATACGGCGTGAGCCCGCGCGTATCCATCGAGGTCGATCGGCTCGACCTGGACGGCAGGCCCCAGACCTACACGCTGGCGGGGCACTTCTCCAATCTCGAGAAGATCGGATCCACCAGTTACGACATCCCGACTTTCCTCGGACACCCTGGCGTGGACCTGAGAATTACAGGCCTGGTGGATCAAAGCCGCAACGTTCTCACCTTCAATTCCAAGCGGCAGGAGCTTCAGATCACCTTGCAGAAGCGCTACAGCACCCACTCCTCGCTGCTCGCCCGCTACAATTTCCGCCACGTATCGGTGTCGAATCTGCAGATCAACCCGGCCTCCGTGCCTTTGTTCAATCAGGGAGTGCTGGTCGCGACGGTGGGCGGCGGCTACGTGAATGACCACCGTGACAATCCGATAGACGCGACCCGCGGTTCATACTCCACCGTGGACGCCGATGCCGCCTGGACCGGTCTCGGCTCCTCCGCGGACTTCGGGCGCATCATCGGGCAAAACTCCACCTACTACCGTCTCGGTTCCCACCTGATCCTGGCCCGCAACACGCGAGCCGGGGTGGAACCGATCTACGGCCACACCAACATTGACGAAGGCGTGCCGCTGCCCGAGCGCTTCTTCATGGGCGGCGCCGATTCTGACCGCGCCTTCTCTCTGAACGAGGCCGGACCGCGCGATCCCATCACGGGCTATCCTCTCGGCGGCAGGGCGATGTTCCTCAATCAAGTTGAGCTGCGCTTCCCGCTCGAACAGAATCACCTTGGTCTGGTGTTGTTCGAGGACGCGGGCAACGTCTTTACGTCCGTCCGGCGGTTCAGACTGCTGAAATTTGAGCAGGGCGGACCGACGGACTTCGACTACGACGTGCAGGCCGCGGGTGTCGGCGTGCGCTATCAGACGCCGGTCGGGCCCGTCCGCTTCGACGTGGCTTACAGCCCGGATATTCCCCAGTTCCTCTCGTGCAGCAATCAATCGGTTTCCGTATGCCCGGCGAGCGACATGGAGGTGCTTCGATTACCCAGGGTCGAGTTCGTGCTGAGCGTCGGCCAAAGCTTCTGACGCTTCCCGCTGTGCTGCTTCTGGTCGCGGCCGTCGGGAGGTCCCAGACTCTGGACCGCGTGGTGGCCGCCGTGGGCAACGTCGCCATCACGGCCAGCGACGTCGAGAACGAATACCGGTTGGAAACGTTCCTGGAAGGCAAAACGCCCGGCCAGAGCGACTCCGGCGCCGCTACTCTCAACGAGGTGCGGCAACGAATGATCGACCACATCCTCCTCGAGGAGGAAGGGCGCAACGACGGCATCAAGGTCTTGCCGGACGATCCGGCAGTCGCAGCCCGCTGGAGCGAATTGCAAAAGAAATTCCCGAGCCCGGAGGCGTTCGGGAGCGCGCTCAAGGAACTCGCAATGAGCGAAGGCGCCCTGCGGCAAGTCATGGCCGGGCAGGAGGAGATTCTCCGTTTGATCGATCAACGGCTGCGACCGCAGGTCATCGTCGACCCCTCCGCGATCGAAGCGTACTATCGCGGCACCCTGCTTCCGAGCCTGGCGCGGGAGGGAAACCAGCAGCCTCCGCCGCCAGGCGAGGTGGAAGGCCGCATCCGGGAGATTCTGGTGCAACAGAAGATCGACAGTCTGCTTGAAGATTGGCTGAAGAGACTCCGCACCCGGGGTGACGTACGCGTCTTCGGCAGCGCTGAGGTAAGTGGGGCTCCATCCCCATGACTCAGCCGGCCGGCCCCGTACGATCGAAACACTGGCACGTGTCGAAGCCCGTTCGTGTGATCGCCTGCTTTTTCGGCGCTATGTTTCTGGGCTATCTCGTGCTCGTGGCCGTAATCAGCACGAAGTGGTTCAATCGCGTACTGCTGGAGGATACGCGCGCCGAATTCGAACGCGTAACCGGCGCGCGGGTGGAGATCGGCCAGATGCAGGTCAACCCCTGGGTCCTGCAAGCCACTTTCAGCGGCCTCGTGATGCATGGCAATGAGACCGGTGAGGAACTTCCTCTCTTCGCCGCGCGCGAACTGGTGGTTCGGGCGAGCCCCAGGGCCCTGTTCCACCGCCGCTCCTTGCGGGTGGCCCGCGTGGATCTGGAAGGCGCAGCAATTCATCTTTATACGCGCCCGGACGGGTCCACCAATCTTCCCGGTCCCGCCGTCCGGTTTGAGAGCCTGACCGCCCTCGATGATTTGGTCGACCTCGGTGTGGGGCGGCTTCTGATCGCCCAAAGCAGCTTCTCCTGGGACAACCGGCAGTGGCCGCTCGCCGTAAGCGCACGCGACCTCGCCGTGGTCATCGGGATGCACCGGGGCAGCTACGCCGGGTCGGTCTCCGCAGTAGCGCTGGACCTTTCACGCTCCGAAGTTAGCCTGCCGGCCGTGACGGTGTCCGCGCGCGTTGCCTTTGGCAAGAACTCCCTACTGCTCGATTCGCTGACCTGGCGGTCTCCCGGTCTGAGCGGCAGCGGCGCAGTTGCGCTTCGCTGGATCCCGTCCGTCGAGTCGCGATTCTCGTTCAGCCTCAACGGGGAGGCGGCGCCGCTCGCCCGCATCTTTCGTCGCAAGGACATCCGCCAGGGCACACTGAGCGCCGATGGCGAGGGCAGCTATCGCGACGGCTCAGTGGATGCTCACGGACGCCTGAAAGCCCATGGCCTGTTGCTATCCGTACCGAGGCTTGAATCGAGGCCTATTGAATTGAGCGCGGATTATGTGGTTCAGGGTCAGCAACTGCGCTTTCCGCGCCTCACCGCCTCTCTACTGGGCGGTACAGCAAGCGGCAGCGCCGAGGTATCGTTCGCTGCGCGCTTGCCGGCTTTCGAGGCCGATCTGGACCTCCAGAATTTCGACCTCGTGAAAGCGATGGATACGCTGGCAACGGGTTCGGTAATCCTGAAAGCCTTCCCAGTAGTCAGCCGGGCCTACGGCAAACTCCAGCTATCCGGCCGAGGCACGAGAGCGGAATCTCATTTTGACCTCCGCCTTGATTCTTCCGGGCTCGAAGCCGGGGGGCGGGAGCCGCTCGCAGGTTTCATGCGCGGCTCGGCGACGTTCGGGCCCGAGCCAACCCTCGAGCTTGAATCCGCCGAGCTTCAAATCACGCACTCGATCCTAAAGGTGCACGGGTCCGCCGGCGAATCTAGCGCAAACCTTGCCGTCGATCTCGAGACTACTGACTTCGGCGAGTGGAGCAGGAGCGCCGAGGATTTCGCCGGGAGGCCATTGCCCGTAAGACTGGACTCACCCGCGCACTTCACCGGGACGCTGACAGGGTCTCTGGCCCGCCCCCTTCTGGCCGGACACCTGCAACTCGGCGCGTTCGAGTATCAGAGCTGGAAATGGAACAGCCTGCAGGCGGACGTGGCGGTCGGACCCGGCGAACTTCGGGTCACCTCCGGGCGTCTGCTCGGCGCGGGCAGCGCCCTTGCCATCGAGGCGACGGCGACTCTGGAAAATTGGCAGTACCGGGCGGGCGCGCCTTTCGAGGTCTCGGCGCGTGCCGACAAGACGTCGATTCAGGGCTTGCGCGAGGTCTTAGGAGTGGGAACCCCGCTCGACGGTGAGGTGACCGGTGAGCTTCACCTGAAGGAGCATCGCAACCAGCTTGCTGGAGAGGGCTCATTTTTCATCAATCGCGGCAGTTATGCCGGCGAACACTTCGATTCTCTGGATGCCGGGATTGCGGCCGAGGCCGGTGTCTGGAAGCTCAATCGCTTCACCCTCAAGAAGCACCACGGCGTCGTGACTGCCAGCGCATCCTTCGATCCCGCCACCCGGGCCCTGTCCGCGCGCACTCAGGGAGACGGAATCGTCCTGGCGGATTTCACCCGCCTGCAGAATCTCGCGACACCGGCGAGCCCCAGCGGTCCGAACGGGACGCTCAGCTTCAATCTCCAGATCGAAGGCAGCCTGGACAGTCCTTCCGCCCACGGGGATGTTCAGGTTCAGGACCTGAGGATGGGCGACATTGCGCTGGGCGATCTTACCGGCCACCTGCAGACCAGCGGCCGCGAGGCTACACTGAAAGGCCAGTTGCAGGGACCCGGGGGAACGCTCGATTTTCAAGGCAACAGCCAGGTGGGAACCTTGCAAAACCCGGACTGGCCGGTCAGGCTAAGCGCGCACTATACCGGGCTGCGGCTCGACCCCTGGCTGCGGACCCTGGGGGTGTCTGCCGTTTCCGGAACCGTGGAAGCCACGGGAAGCGTCGATTATTCGGGCACGCTCAGCGGGACCGGGCCGCGCCATGTCAAAAGTGAGGTCCAGAGCGTGAAGGTGAGTTTCGCAGGCCTGCAGTGGCGGAACGATCACCCCTTCGATATATCGCTCGATGAGCCGCACTTCGAGATAACGTCCTTCGATCTGCAAGGGCCGTCGACGGAGTTCCGCTTTCAGGGTACAGGCGACCTCGGCCCGATTCCGGTCTTGAATCTGCGTGCGGACGGACAAATCGATTCGCAATTTCTGCATGTGTTCGATCCAGCCCTGCAGACCACCGGACGATTCGGCGTACAGGTGCAGGTGCAAGGCAGCTTCCGCCAGCCTTTACTCTACGGGTCACTCCATATGGACGAGGTGAGCATCGGCTACCCCGGATTGCCGTTGCGCCTGGCAGGATTGAACGGCGACGTCGATTTGCAGGGCGACCGCCTCACCGTGCGCTCCCTGCGCGCCCAGACCGGCCCCGCCTCAGTGACCATCACCGGATCGGCGACGCTTTCCGGCACCCCGCGCTATAGCCTCCAGGCCGACTTCAGCCATATGCGTGTCGCCTACCCCGTCCAATTCACGTCGGTCATCAGCGGCGCGGCGCGGCTCAGCGGCACGAAGGGTGCCGGCGTTCTGACCGGCGATCTGGCCGTGGAGCAGATGTTCGTCAGCGAGAACTTTAATGTCCTCAACTGGGCGGCGGCATTGGCGACGGGGCCGGCCTCCACCCTGGAGAATCCCTCGCCCCTCTCCTCAGGCGTGCGCATGGACGTACATGTAACATCGTCGCCCACGGTCAGCGTTGATTCGCACGATCTCTCCGCCGTGGCCGCGATCGATCTCTCTCTGCGCGGAACGCTGGCCGATCCCGTCGTCTTCGGCAACGTACATATCCAGAGCGGCCAGGCGGTGCTGCGCCAGACCAGCTACAAGCTGACGCACGGAGACGTCATCATGGCCAATCCGCTCCGCACCGAACCCACGCTCGATCTCGAAGCCACAACGCGGATCGAGCGTTACGAACTCGTGCTCCGTATCACAGGACCGGCGGATCGCCCGAGAATCAGCTATCGCTCGGACCCCCCGCTTTCCACCCCAGGCATTCTGGCCCTGCTGGCCTTTGGCTACTCCACGCAGGATCAGCTGATCGCCAATACGGGGCGTTCCTCGTTCAGCACCGAGGGCGCAAGCGCGCTGCTCTCGCAGGCGCTTTCCAGCCAGAAATCGAGCCGCGTGACCCGCCTGTTCGGGCTGAGCCGCATCAGCATCGACCCCAGCCCCGTCAGCACGGGCGGCACTCAGGTCACCGTGGAAGAGCGTCTGGCGCCTGACCTCGCCATTACTTACGTCACCACGACCGGGGGCGTCCTGGAGCGCATCATCCGGGTGGAGTGGGATGTCAGCGATACCGTTTCCGTACTCGGCATCCGGGACCAGAACGGCGTGTATGGATTCGAGCTCGATTTCCGCAGGCGCTTCAAATAGTGGCAGGCAGGATTGTTGCGCGGCGAGAAGAAATTACCTGGTTCGTAGCCCGATTTCCGCAGGCGCCGGGGAGCAATCCCCCTAAGCGTAATCTTATGAGTGGCAAAGGGGTTTGGACCCTTTCGTGCTCTGTTGAGGTCGCGGGCGAGACTACAGCATTGAAGGAGGGGCGGATGAAAGCTTACGCTGTGATGCTGTTGGTGGTTCTGGTTCCTAGTGTAGCGGCGGCGTTTGATTCTATTGGCGTGTCGAAGATGTGCGCCGCTGCCGCCAATGTGTTTTTCCTGGTTGCTCCCGTGATCTTCGCTGTCGGTTCGTTCATCGGACTCCTCTACCATCGTCGAGCCTGACAGCCCAACTCAGTGCGCGGCTTGGCCCGGTACGACAGCCTCCGTCCTGCTTTTCTGAGGCCGCCCCCGTTCCTACGATCATCTCATTCATTGGCAGGAAAAGTGCCCAGAGCCTCGCAAGATGAGCGTGAGTGCATCAACTCAGGGTCAATGGAGTACATGGAACCGCCGCCTGAAGGCACTCCGGAACGTTCCGCCTGTGCTACGGATGGTCTGGGAGTCCGGACCGCGGGTGGTAGTTTCCGGCATAGTACTTCGCGTATTCGCGGCCGTGATACCGCTCGGGCTGCTGGCCGTTACCCGGCGGATCATTGACGCGGTCGTAGCCCACGCGGCCCGTCACCAGCCCTTGATCCCGAGGTTCTGGTGGCTGGTGGCTCTCGAATTCGGCTTGGCCGCACTGGCCACCCTCCTGAGCCGGGGGACCGATTATTGCGACACTCTCCTGGCCGACCGGTTTACCTTACACATCAGCACCCGCATCATGGGTCACGCCTCGCGCCTGGATCTAGCCTCGTACGAGGATCCGGTGTTTTACGACAAGCTGGAACGGGCGCGCGTGCAGGCCACGGACCGACTCAGCATGATTCAGGCCGTCGGCCGGGTCATCCAGGAGGTCATCACAACCTTCAGTTTGGCCGCGGGAATTCTCGTCTACTCCCCGTGGCTGCTGGCCGTGCTGGTATTATGCGTGGTGCCTGCGTTCCTGGGCGAAAGTCATTTCGCGTTCCTCGGATACTCGCTGGCCTTCCGGCAGACTCCCACGAAGCGTCAACTGGACTACCTTCGAGTCTTGGGCGCGAGCAAAGAAAGCGCCAAAGAACTCAAGCTTTTTGGTCTGGCCCCATTTCTCAGCTCTGAGTTCACGCGACTCTCCCGCGACATCTACGTGCAGAACGTCGCGCTCGCCCGGCGGCGCCTCAGGGCGGGCGCTCTGCTCTCCATGCTCAGCACAGTCGGTTACTACGGAACTTACGCCTGGGTGGTATACGAAACCGTTCAGGGACGGCTCACCGTGGGCAGTCTGACCTTCCTTGCCGGGGCGATCGCCGGAGCCAGCACCAATATCCAGATGGTCTTCTCCAGCTTCTCGAGCATCGCCGATCAGGCCCTCTTCCTGACTGACTTGATCGACTTCTTCGCCGTCCAGCCATCCGTCCGCTCGAAGCCGAACGCTCTGCCGGCGCCACGCCCCATCCGTGACGGTTTTGAATTTCGAAATGTGTCCTTCACATACCCCGGCACCAGCAGAGTCGTGCTCGACAATCTGAACTTTCGCCTGGGCCCGGGCGAGCGCATCGCCTTGATCGGCGAAAACGGCCAGGGCAAGACCACGATCGTCAAGCTGCTGACCCGGCTTTACGATCCCACGAAGGGCCATGTTCTCCTTGACGGAGTCGATCTCCGCGACTACAACCTCGAGGACCTCAGCGGCCAGATCGCGGTGATCTTCCAGGATTTCATGCGATATGACCTGACCGCCGCGGAAAACATAGCGGTGGGACAGATTCACAGCCAGTCAAACCGCTCTAGGATCGAAGCTGCGGCCCGCAAGAGTCTCGCGCACGGCGTGGTGGCGAGGCTTCCCCGGGGGTACGAGCAGATGTTGGGACGGCGATTCGAAGGCGGCGTAGACCTGTCGGGCGGAGAGTGGCAAAAGATGGCCCTGGCGCGGGCTTACTTGCGCGACGCCCAGGTGCTGGTCCTCGATGAGCCGACGGCTTCGCTCGACGCGCGCTCGGAACACGAAGTCTTCGAGCGCTTCGCCGAGCTGACCGAAGGCAAGATCGCGCTGCTGATCTCCCATCGCTTCTCGACGGTCCGCATGGCGGACCGGATCCTTGTGCTTGAGGATGGCCGCATCGCGGAAGAGGGCAGCCACGCTGACCTGATGGCCAGCGCGGGACGTTATTCCGAAATGTTCGAGATGCAGGCGGCAAGCTACCGGTAGGATGCCCAATGGCGGAGAGTCACATCTTCGAAGCCGGCTCCACCCCGCCAACCCCGCCATCGCCGCCTTCCTGGAATGAAGACTTGGGGCCCTCTGCTGAGCCCCTCGAGGCTTGGGAAGGGCTCAGCATCGAAGCCTCGCGCGAAGCGGAGCGCTGGAAACTGAGTCCGCAGCGCAAACGCTGCCCAAACCTGCAACGTGCTTCGCGCGAAGCGGGCAAGACGATCCTTGCTGCCATTACCCGTCTTCAAAAGTCCTCGGGCGCCGCTGAGGCCCCTTCGGATGACGCGCGCTGGCTCGTGGAAAATCGCAGGCTTCTGCGCTCAGAGCTGGCCAACACTCGGCGCGCTCTCAAGATTCGCCGGGACCTGCCGCAAATCCAGCAGGAAGATAAGAGGCAGGAGTCTGTACCCCGCGCCTACGCGGCTGCCCAGGCCTTCCTGCGTTCAGCCGGCTACATCTTCGACGATCGCGCCTTAAGCGTCTACCTCGCAGCGGCGCAGGAGCACGGCGCATTCGACATGGCCGAGTTATGGTCTCTCCGCACCATGTTCGCTCTGGCGCTGCTGCAGGAAGTTGCGAAGGCGGCGACCCGCCTGATGAACGAGCCCGGCGCCTCCCGCTCCGCAACGGCGCCCCCTTGCCCATCGACCCCATCCATGGCGCTGCTCATCAACAGCCTGCGAGGGGTGGCGTACACGCCTTGGACGGGGCTCGTCGAGCAGATGAGTTTGACGGAAGCTGTGCTGCGTGAGGATCCAGCAGGAGCTTACAGCCGCATGGATTTCGAAAGCCGCGATCAGTATCGCGAGGTCATCGACAAGTTGGGGCAGCGGTCCAAGTGTGGCGAGGTGGAGATTGCCAAGGCGGCGATTGCCTTGGCGCGGCTGGCGGAAACAGAGTGGAATTCGGAGGTTCGACGCGCCGAGCGCCGCAGCCACGTGGGCTACTACCTGGTGGACCATGGCCGCCCTCTTCTGGAGCATCAGATCGGGTACCGGCCGTCTCTCGCCGCGCAGCTCCGCGATGCTGTCCGCCGCAGGCCCGACGCCTTCTATCTCCTGGGAATCGAATTGCTGACGTTTGCCATTATGGGTTTCGTCCTCAACGGTCTCGGAGCTCACATCCCGCTTGTCTGGGCGCTATTCCTGCTTCTGGTCCCGGCGACCGAATCCGCAGTAGGGGCCATGAATCAACTCGTCTCATTCCTTCTTCCCCCTCGCGCCCTGCCCAAGCTCGACTTCTCCCAGGGAATTCCAAGCGAATTCACCACAATGGTGGCAGTTCCAACTCTTTTGACCAGCGAGCAACAGGTCCGGCAGATGGTGCGGGACCTGGAATTGCGGTATCTCGGCAATCAGGACCCGAATCTCCACTTTGCACTTTTGACGGATTTCCCCGATTCGCCGCAACCCACCCGCGAACGCAGCACGCTGGTGGAGATCTGTTCGAAACTGATCGAAGACCTGAACGAAAAGTATCGCGGTCGCGGCGCCGGCCTGTTCTATCTCTTCCATCGCGACCTGGTGTACAACCCGGTTGAGAGCACCTGGATGGGCTGGGAGCGAAAGCGGGGGAAGCTTCTCGATTTCAACAGCCTGCTGCGCGGCAAGTCTGACAATTTTCCCGTCAAGGTCGGGGATCTTTCATTGCTGCCCACCATCCTTCCCAAGGTAAGGTACGTCATCACGTTGGATGCTGACACTCAACTGCCGAGAGACTCTGCCCGCCAGTTGATTGGCACGCTGGCGCACCCGCTGAACCGGGCCGTGATCGATCCCGTCACGAACACCGTCGTGGAGGGCTATGGCATTCTGCAGCCGCGGGTCGGGATCAGCGTTCGTTCCGTGAATCGATCGCGCCTTGCCAGCATTTATTCGGGTCAGGCGGGTCTCGACATTTACTCCCGGGCGGTTTCCGACGTTTACCAGGACCTCCTCGATGAAGGCAGCTTCACGGGCAAGGGCATTTACGAAGTGGACGTCTTTCAGCGGGTTCTTTCCGAGAGATTCCCCTTGAACACCATCCTGAGCCACGACCTGATTGAGGGAGCCTACGCCCGCGCGGGATTAGTCTCGGACATCGAGGTCATCGACGACTACCCTTCGCATTTCAGCGCCTATAGCCGGCGAAAACACCGCTGGGTGCGGGGAGACTGGCAGATTATCCGCTGGTTGCTTCCGCGCGTCCCGGATTACTCCGGACGGAAGGTTAAGAACCCGATCAGCGCAATCTCGAAATGGAAAATCCTCGACAATCTCCGGCGCAGCCTCGTGGAGCCCGCAACATTCGTGCTGCTGCTCGCGGGATGGTTCTTCCTGCCAGGCGGACCCGCGCATTGGACGCTCGCCGTTCTGGCCCTCTTGTTGATTCCTGCTTATCTGCGCCTGATTCTCGCGCTGCTGAACCTGCCCCGGGCGGAGTATGTGCCGGGTTTCCTGAGCGAAACCGCCGAGGCTTTTGTGGCGGACCAGGTGAACGTCTTCATGCTGCTGGCATTCCTGGCTCACCAAGTACTCGTGACACTGGATGCCATCGTGAGAACGGTTGTCCGCCTGGCGATCACGCGCCGAAGGCTTCTGGAGTGGGAAACGGCGGCTGAGGCGGAGGCCGGAAGCGACCGCCGGACCCCGGTCGACCTCTATCTGGAGCTCACTCCGCTCCTGTCGGCCGCAATCGCTGCACTCCTGCTTGCACTTCGCCCCTCGGCCTTGCCACTGGCGGCTCCCATTCTGGTGGTTTGGGCGTGTTCGGGTCTTCTGTCGCGCTGGCTCAACCGGCCTCTGAGGCCGGGCCGAAGTGAAATCACCGGGGCGGACGAGGAATTCCTGCGCATGGCGGCGCTGCAAACGTGGTGCTTCTTTCGATCGTTCAGCAACGAGGCGGCCCACTGGTTGATACCCGACAATGTTGAGGAGGATCCTTACGCGGTCGCCGGACGCATCTCGCCAACAAACCTCGGTTTCCTGCTGAACGCGCGTATCGCAGCCTGTGAGCTGGGTTATCTCAGCTTGGGCGAATTCGTGGCCGCGACGGAACAGACCCTTGCCACCATGCGACGTATGGCGCGGCACCGCGGCCACTTCTTCAACTGGTATGACACCTCCAACCTCGAACCCCTGAATCCGCTCTTTGTTTCAACCGTCGACAGCGGCAATCTGGCCTGCTGCTTGTGGACCCTGAAGCAGAGCTGCCTGCGTTTCGCCGGCCACCCGGTCACCGAAGCCTGCCTTGGCCAAGGCGTCGTTGACCACGTCCGGCTTGTCCTCAAACTTGTGGGAGCGGTGCCGCCCGACGCCTCCGTATCTGCGGCCGCCGAAGAACTGCGCGCCGCCGTCGCACATGCCACCGACGGCGCCCCGGTGTATGATCCCGCCGGATTGCAGAGCGCCCTCGCACGACTCGGGGCGGCCATCCGGCCCGATCATACAAGCGGAGTCGAGGAACTCAGATTTTGGATTCGGGAAACGGAATCCCGGGTATCGGTACTCGCTGCTCTGACCGGCGATCCTGGGCCTGGCTTCTGCCCGCGACTCCAGTCCATTGCCGCCGAATGCGACGCCCTGGTTCGCCAAATGGACTTTTCCTTCCTGTATTCTGCGCGGAGGAAGGTATTATCGATCGGCTACGACCTCGGCCGCCGGAGGCTCGAGGCAAGCTGTTATGAGCTGTTGGCGTCCGAAGCCCGCACAGCAGCCTTTGTGGCCGTAGCCAAGGGCGACATACCCCAGGAAAGCTGGTTCAGCATGGGGAGGACGCTGACCGTATGCGACGGTTGGCGCGCACTCCTCTCGTGGTCGGGGACCATGTTTGAGTACCTGATGCCGGTCCTATGGATGAAGAGCTTGCCGAGAACGCTCCTCGATGAGAGCGTGCGCTCCGCCGTACGGTGCCAGAGGCGCGCATCAAAGAAAACCCCCTGGGGTATATCGGAATCAGGTTGCAGCCGGAAAAATGGCTCGGGTCATTACGAGTATTATGCCTTCGGAGTGCCTGGCCTGGCCATGCGGCCCGACCCCTTTCCAGGCACTGTGATCTCACCCTACTCGTCATTCCTGGCGCTCGCACCCGACACCAGCGCTGCGGCTGAAAACCTGCGCTGGATGCACGAACTGGGCTGGGTGGGCCGCTACGGCTTTTACGAGGCTGCGGACTATTCGGCGTCCAAAACCGGGAAACCGGAAGATTGCGAGATCGTACGATCATGGATGGCGCATCATCAAGGCATGATCCTGCTCGCCGTGTGCAACCTGTTGACGGATTCGGCGATCCAGAACCTGTTCCACACCGAGCCGATGGTGGCGGCCACGGAACGCCTGCTGCACGAGAGGCTGCCCCGGGCAATTCTGATTGACGAGCCGGAGCTGGCGGCGTAGTGGCGGTGCGTTTCGAGCGCTTGGATGTTGCGGCAACGGACGTTCAGTGGAGGGCATCAGAACAGATGTACACCTTGAGTTCCACTGCCAACGATTTACGATGCGATGCCTGTGGCTCGCGGGGCGGAGCCCGGCACGACGGATAGAGGATGCGCTCGCCTTCGCACATTTTTGGTTACCGCCCCTGTGGCTTCCACCGGTCCGGCTGGAGCCGGTGGCTGCTTCCGGCGTTCCTGCTCCTTTGCGTCCTGCCCGCGCTTGGCCAGGCGCAGTCCCCTCCCCGCCACCGGACCGCCCACAAGAAAGCCGCCGCCAAAACAGTCACCAAGACGGCCTCTCCGATTGCGCCAGGGCTTAGCCCGGGGAACACGGACCTGATCGACGACGTTTCGCGCCGGGCGTTCCGTTACTTCTGGGAGTGGACCGACCCCAATACCGGTCTGACGCTGGACCGCGCGCGAACCAACGGCGAGCCGGAGGATAACCCCAATCACTTGCGGGTGGCGAGCATTGCCGCCACGGGCTTCGGCCTCACCGCATTCTGCATCGCCGCGGACCATCGTTGGATCAGCCGCGACACTGCCCGGGAGCGCATACTGCCTACCTTGCGTTACTTCGCGTACAGCGCCCCCCAGGAGCACGGATGGTTCTATCACTACCTGGACTCCGTCACCGGCCAGCGGCGCTGGACGAGCGAAATCTCCTCGATCGATTCGGCCATTCTTCTGGCGGGCATACTGACAGTGCGCCAGTATTTCATCGACGACCCCGAGGTGGTTCAGCTTGCCACCCTGATTTACAATCGCGTCGATTTTCCCTGGATGATGGACGGGAGCAAGACCTACTTTTCTCATGGCTGGACGCCGGAGAGCGGATTTTTCAAGTACCGCTGGGACACTTACAGCGAGCTTATGATTCTGTATGTTCTGGGGATCGGCTCACCCACTCACCCGATTCCACCTTACACCTGGAATAGCTGGAAGCTTCCCCTGGTGAATGTCGGGAACTATACCTTTGTAGGCGGCGGACCGCTGTTCATTCAGCAGTATTCGCAGGCGTGGATCGACCTCCGCGACCGGGTGGATGAGGGACCGCTGACGGGCGAGACGGGTCCCCGGATCAACTACTTCGCAAATGCGGTCGCGGCGACGTACGCGCAGCAGGAAGCTTTCAGCAAGACCCTGTCGCGGCAGTTCCCCGGCTACTCTGAGAACGTGTGGGGCCTGACGTCGTCGGACAGCATCAAGGGATATCGGGACTGGGGCGGATCCTTCGCGGACCCGCGCATCGACGGTACCGTTACTCCAAGCGCCGCGGCCGGCTCACTGATGTTCGCGCCCGACATTTGCATCCCGGCGCTGCGCGCCATGCTGGTAAAGTTTGGCAAGGAGATCTACGGACGCTACGGGTTCGCGGACGCCTTCAACCCCACCACGGGGTGGGTGAGCCCGTACGTCATCGGCATTGACGTTGGGATCACGCTGCTGAGCGCCGAAGACCTGCGGACCGGAAACGTCTGGAAATGGTTTATGAGCAACGTGGAGCCGCAACGCGCCCTGGACATGGTCGGCCTCGTAAAGCAACCGAGTCCGCCGGAAGGATCTCTCACAGCCACGGGCCCGCAATCCGGGCAGAACAAACAGGGTACCGAAACGGACTCAAGCGCAACTGGCGCCATCTCGCTTGCGCCCGGCGCGCCCATCCCGGCGTCGAGTTTTCAGTTCAGGATTCCTGTGCCGGCCTGGATGCAGACGCCCGGGTCTTCCCTGCAGTCCGGCGGCCCGTCCCCTCAGGATGCGAACGCCGCCGCCGTTGCCAAGCATTGAGCCGAGCAAGCTGAAGTTGCGGTAGCACCGCGAGCAAGCTCGCCCCGAAGATAGTGACGACAAGCTACCGCGCCCCAAACGCAATTTGGCGATGCTCGTCCAGATCGGCTATAATGGAGGTCGGCGACTCGCGGATACATTCACACGCTTCAGGTTATGACGAAATTACTCCTCATATCGAGCCTGATCGCGCCGCCGAACCCGGTGGTTCACTACGTCCAGAAGATCTTCCACAAGGATCCCTTTTCTGGCCTTTACCAGGCGAACGCCTTCGACCTCAGTATTCTGATTCCCTACTTCACCATTCTGATTATCCTTTCCGTCTACGGACTGCATCGCTACCATCTGACCTGGGTTTACCTGCGCCATCGCAAGCAGGCGCCGAAGCCTCCGGCCGGATTCGAAGTCCTGCCGCGCGTTACGATTCAGTTGCCGATTTACAATGAGCGCTACGTGGTGGAGCGGCTTCTCGAGGCGGCCACGCGCATCGACTACCCGCGTGAACTGCTCGAGATCCAGGTATTGGACGATTCCACGGACGAAACGACCATCGTAGCCTCGCGTCTGGTGAGCCAATACGCGCGCGAGGGTTACGGCGTGAGCTACCTGCACCGCGACAACCGCAACGGTTTCAAGGCGGGGGCGCTCGAGGCGGGCCTCACTAGGGCGACCGGTGAGTTCGTGGCGATTTTCGACGCCGACTTCGTTCCGAACCCCGACGTCATTCGCCGCATGCTGCCTTACTTCACCGACCCCAAGGTAGGCGTGGTGCAGGGCCGCTGGACGTGGCTCAATCGCGAATACTCCATGCTGACCGAAGTTGAGGCCATCATGCTCGACGGCCACTTCGTGATCGAGCACGGCGGACGCAACTTCTCCGGACGCTTCTTTAATTTCAACGGTACTGCCGGCATGTGGCGGCGCGCGGCGATCGAAGACGCGGGCGGATGGGAGCACGACACCCTTACCGAAGATACCGACCTGAGCTATCGCGCCCAACTCAAGGGCTGGAGATTCGTCTACGATCCCGCCATCGAGTGTCCTTCAGAACTGCCGGTGGAAGTGAACGCCTTCAAGCAACAGCAGGCGCGCTGGGCCAAGGGGCTGACGCAGACTGCGCGCAAGATCCTTCCCGCCGTCTGGCGCAGCCGGCAACCGCTCAAAATCAAGCTCGAAGCCACTTTTCACCTCACCGCCAACTGCGCCTATCCGCTGATGGTGCTCTTTTCGCTGATCCTGCTGCCGGCCATGATCGTGCGCTTCTACCAGGGCTGGTTCCAGATGCTGTATCTCGACCTGCCCCTGTTTCTGGCCTCCACCTGCTCGGTGTCGAGCTTCTACATGGTGGCGCAGCGCCAGCTTTATCCTCGCACGTGGAAGCAGCGCATCAAGTACATGCCCTTCCTGATGGCCACCGGAATCGGCCTCTCGGCGATGAACGCCAAGGTGGTGCTGGAGGCGCTGCTGGGCATGAAATCCGAATTCGTGCGCACGCCCAAGTATCGCGTGGAAGGCCGCGTGGAAGGCAAGGAAGCCGCCTGGGAACAGAAGAAGTATTCGCGCAAGAGCGGCTGGGTTCCCTACGTCGAGCTCGGACTGGCTTCCTACTTCCTGTTCACCACGCTTTATTCTTTCAGCGTGCAGGACTACCTGACCACGCCCTTCCTCATGCTCTTTCTTGGCGGATATCTCTACATGGGGTCGCTTTCCCTTCTCCAGATCCCCATGCGCCGGCTCTGGAACGCCCGGCCTGCGCTCGCTCGTCCTCGGAGTATCTCCGCAGAAACGTAAATATTGGCCCGTTTTTGACGCAGCTTGTACAGGTCAGGTGTAGTCCTGCGCTCAGCCGCCAAGTTCGGCGCCGGCAAGTGGGCGATCGGGTTATGATGTCAGATGCGCCGTGCGCGGCCGCTCATCGTGCCTCCGGCGGATTCCACATCGTTGAGGGGATGCCTCGTGTCCGGGCCTCGCTTGCGCCGTATGTGTTTTTGCACCCTGATGTCGCTATTCGCGCTGCTCGCCGCCTTCGCGCCGGCGGCGCCGGCGTGGGATCGGGGCAATCTCGCGGACTATCATGAGCGTCGAGCACAACTGGTCAACCGTACCGGCGGCGTCGTCGTCGTTCTTTTCGGCTACAACGACGAAGACGTCGCAGCCTCAGTAACCACCTTTCGGCAAAACGAGGAGTTCTACTATCTCACCGGCTGGATGGAGCCCGGCGCGATCCTGATGCTGACCCCGAAAGCCGCCGGGCCTAACCAGCCGCCTGAACTCGGGGGCGAGATTCTTTACCTGCCGCCCCGCAATCTCGTCGAGGAAAAGTGGAACGGAGCGCGGCTCGGAGCCGATTCGCCGGAGGCGCCGGCCGAGACCGGCTTTGCGACCGTGCATAGCGCCAAAGCCTTCAACTCCGAACTTCTCCAGGCGCTCCAAAAGTTCCCGAAGATTTACACAGAGCTCACGCCCCAACCCGAGAGCGGCGAGGACTGCTTCCAGCAGGACGAGGTCGCGCGGTTGAAGAAGCTCGCGCCCCAGGCTGATTTTGGCGACGTGCGCCCCGCCCTCATGTCAATGCGCGCAGTGAAGTCGGCCGCCGAGATCACCCTGATCCGTAAAGCCGTCGACAATTCCGTCGAAGCCCAGCTCGCCGCTATCAAAGCCGTGCGTCCCGGGGCCTGGGAGTACGAAATCTCCGCGCTGATGAAATACGAGTTCGAGCGCCGCGGGTCGGAGTGGCCGTCCTACCCGCCCATTGTGGGCTCGGGCCTCTACTCCACGGTGCTGCATTACGACGCCGATGAGCACCAGATGCAGTCCGGCGACCTGGTGGTGATGGACGTGGCCGGCTCTTACAGCGGCTACGCGAGCGACATGACGCGCACGCTTCCGGTGAACGGACACTTCACGCCACGCCAGCGCGAGATCTATGAAATCGTGCGCGGCGCGCAAGCCGCCGTGTTCGCCGCCGCCAAACCCGGGGCCATCATGGACGGCAAGAACGGCCTGCAGAGAATCGCCTTCGAGTACATCAATACGCACGGCAAGGATCTGCACGGCAAGTCGCTCGGCCGGTACTTTCCGCACGGCGTCGGCCATTCGGTCGGCCTGAACGTGCATGACCCCATGGATTACACCCGGCCCTTCGAGCCCGGAATGATCATTACCGACGAGCCCGGCATCTACATCCCCGAAGAAAACATCGGGGTGCGCATCGAAGACATGATCCTGATTACTCCGGACGGCAACGAAGTCCTTACGCGGCGCCTGCCAAGCGATCCGGATGAGATTGAGAAGATCATGGGGGGTAAGTGAGCGATCAAAGCACGCGGCCTCTCGTCGAACTGCTGCGCGGCGAAGGGGCGCACATCGATCCGGTGGCCTGCGTCGCGGACCTCGCGCCCGAACAGGCGGGCATCCTGGTTGCGGGTTCGCCGCACACAATCTGGCAGCTTCTCTCCCACTTGAATTTCTGGATGGAATACGACCTCGGCCGGGTGCGCGGCGAAGTACGGCCTCACCCAGTGCACAACGCCGAAAGCTTCCCGCCGGCTCCCGCGCCGGGCGACGCCGGTGAGTGGCGACAGGCCGTGGCCAGGTTCGAGGCGCTGATCGATGAGCACGTGACGCTCGCCGGGTCACCCGCGGAAATGCTCGCGCGCGAAGTTCCTCCGGCGCACGTCAGCCATACGCGGCGCGCCTCTACGGTGCTGGCCGTGCTCTGGCAGACGGTGGCGCACAACAGCTATCACATCGGGCAGATCGCGCTTCTGCGGCGATCGCTCGGGGCCTGGCCGCCGCCGGGCGGAGGCAATACCTGGTAGTGCCGCAGAAAATCCTCGCGATGGCGGGAAAGCGGCCAATAATAGCCTGATGCGCTTGCTGAGGTTCCTCTACATCGTGCTCTGCTTCCTAATGGGGCTGATGCTGCTGTTCGCTCCGTGGCTGCTGCCGTGGCCGGAGAACTACTTCTTCCTGCGTTATTCGTGGGTTCAGGCGGCGGCCAGCAACTACTATGTGCGCGGCGCGGTTTCCGGAATCGGCCTGGCGGACATCGCGCTCGGCGTTTGGGAAACCGGGCGCCGATCTCGGAACGCGAGTTCCGTGCCCGGGCCATGATTCCGCCGCTCGATCTCTGCTACATCACCGACCGCCTCTCTCTCGCCTGCCGGCCGCTTCTTTCCGTGACGCAAGCGGCCATCGACGCGGGCATTGATCTCATTCAGATCCGCGAAAAGGACCTCGGGACGCGCGCGTTGACGGAGATCGCGGAAGCGGCCATGGAGGGGGTTGGCGGACAGGCCACGCGCGTGGTGATCAATGACCGGCTCGACGTAGCCCTGGCAGTCCGGGCCCATGGCGTACACCTGGGCAGCCAATCCATGTCCGCAAGCAAGGTCCGACGCGCCGTGCCGCCGGCCTTCTTGATTGGAGTGTCGTGCCACTCCGCCGAAGAGGTCTGGACCGCGGAGAGCGACGGAGCGGACTACGCCCTGCTCGGACCGATCTTCGAGACGGCGTCCAAACTGCGTTATGGCGCTCCGCTCGGCTTGGGCGTGCTGGAGCGCGCGGCGCGGGGCGTCCGGCGCATGCCGGTGCTCGCTTTGGGCGGGATGACGGTCGAACGGGTACGGGAGTGCCTCACCGCCGGCGCTACCGGCATCGCGGGCATCTCGATCTTCCAGCAATGCGACGCCCTTGCCGAACGCGTGAGGGCCTTGCGGCGTGAGTTTGCCGGCGCGGCGGTGGCCCAACCTCCCGGCGATTCCGGCCGCCGGGAATCGCCATAAGTTCCGCAGGCAGTCCCAGTCAAATCAGGTCCAGTCAAATCAGGTTTCGCCGAGCCACGTGCCGAGCGGCTTCAGCGATGTCACGTTATCGCACACGGCCTTGAAGGCGGCGGTAATCGGGATGGCGAGGAGCAGGCCGACGCCCCCCCACAGCCATCCCCAGAACATCAGCGCCAGGGTAACGGAAATCGCGCTGAGCTTCACGCGCCGGCCGACGATGCGCGGAGTAAGAAGGTTCACGGCGACGAGATGGATCACGGTCACGGTCACGGCTACTTCTACAAAAGGGGCGACCGTGTCAAAGGCGACGAGACCCACCAGCATGGGCGGAAGCATCGCCAGCACCACTCCGATATAAGGTATGGGATTCAGGAAGGCCGAGACCGGCCCGACGATCAGCGCATAGGGAAGCCCGATGATAGCAAACGCGGGCGTGCTCACGGCGACGCAGATGAGGGCCACGAGGAAATTGCCAAGCACATACTGCCGCACCATGGAGACGATTCCTTGAATCACTTGTTCAGCCTGGTGGCGGCGCTCCAGCGCAAACAGATTCAAAGTGGCGGCCCAAAGTGAATTCTTCGAAGTGAGCATGAAGAAAACGAGAAAGGGAATGAACATCACCGCCACGGTGAAAGAATAGACCGAGCCGATCCCGTTCAGCAGATACTGTCCCCACGGCGACTCCTGCTGGATGCGCACGGTGGGGACATTCCGGTCGGCAGGCGAGAGGCTTGACCTGACTCGGGCGAAGGGGCCTTCGATTCGGACTGCCAATTGTCCGAGCCGGTCCTGCAACCGGGGCATCTCTCCGGCCAAGGCGACGCCGCGGTTGTAAAGAGCGTAACCGAGGAGGTAGATCACGGCCAGGCCCAGCAGAACGAGGATGAGCGAACCCAGCCACCGCGGCAGCCCGAGACGTTCCATGGCGCGAACGCCCGGGTCAAATACGAAGGCAATGAAGATCGAGAGAACCACCGGCGTGATGACGGAACTCCCGTAGTACAGGCCCGCAATGACCATGCCGGCGGCAATGATCCGCAAGCTGGCGTTCGCCGCGGCGGAAGTCCCGGAGACTTTGAGATCAGGCATGAAGGCTGATTCTAGCCCGGCGCCGGGCCAAAGCCAACAAAGTTCGGCGCGCCGGCGCCCGGCGGTCCATAACATTCGGGGAATCAAGTTCGGGTGCGCAAATCGGATAGATCGGCGCGGAGCCTCGACGTATGTTGAGACTGTCCCCGAGAATCGGGGATGAGATCACATTCGAGAGAGGCTAAAATGATACTCAGCGTGAGAGCGAAAAAGATCGAACAGCCCGGCCGCGCGACAGAGGACCGCTACTGGAAGGCGGTGCTCGCGCGCGACGGCGGCTTCGACGCCAACTTCGTCTACGCCGTACGTTCGACCGGAGTGTACTGCCGCCCTTCCTGCCCGTCGCGACGGCCGCAGCGCCACCAGGTGGTGTTCTATCCCGAGCCGGAGGCCGCGGAACGGGCCGGATTTCGCCCTTGCCGCCGATGCGGCAACCACAGAGGCGCAGATCAGGGGCAGAGCGACTTCGTCGCGGGCGCGCTCGCCGCCCTCGGAGCCGCCGGGGATGATTCCGCCACTGTGGCCGCGTTGAGCAAGCGCCTTCAGGTGAGTCCCGATCGCTTGACACGAGGATTCAAGCGCGCCACCGGCGTCACGCCGCGGGAGTACCGTGACGCGCAGCGGCTCAGCCGCCTCAAGACCACGCTGCGCACCAGCGAAAATGTAGCCGCGGCTGTTTACGACGCCGGCTTCGGATCGAGCCGCGCCGTGTACGAGCGCGCCCCGGTCCAGCTCGGCATGACTCCCGGCGCTTACCGGCGCGGAGGCGAGGGCATGCGCATCGGCTACACCATCGTGGGCTCGCCGCTCGGCCGCCTGCTGATTGCCGCCACGGAGCGCGGGGTGTGCTCGGTCTGCATCGGCGATACGGACGAGCCCTTGCAGACAGCGCTCCGCGAGGAGTATCCGCGCGCGGAGATCGTCCGCGACGCGGCGGGGCTCGAGCCCCACGTGCGCCAACTTCGTGAGCATCTGGCCGGCCGCGCCCGAGCGCTCGATCTGCCGGTCGACGTCCAGGCCACAGCTTTTCAGTGGAAGGTCTGGCAGGCCTTGCGCGACATTCCTTACGGAGAAACGCGCTCCTATTCCGAGATCGCGCAGGCCGTCGGAAGCCCGCGCGCCGTTCGCGCCGTCGGTCACGCCTGCGCTACCAACCGGGTTGCCGTGGTGATCCCCTGCCACCGCGCCGTCCGTCAGGATGGGAGCCTCGGCGGATACCGCTGGGGGCTCGAACGCAAGCAGGCGCTGCTCGACCGCGAACGAAAGCGGTCCGAGCCCGCGCCTGCCTCTCGCGCATCTCGCGCCGCCGCACCGAAAGGTGGCGCGAGTCCGGCCTGAATCAAGAGGTCGGGCTGAATCAGGAGCCGGCCATCGGGCGCGCTCCATCAACCAGCGTCCAGCATCGATCGTCAGCAAGGGCCGGTGTATCATCGAATGATGGCGGAAGATCTTGGGACCTTCGAGGCGACGGGCCGTACGCTCGCGATCGACTTCGGCAGCGTGCGGATGGGTCTCGCGGTCTCCGACGGCTTGGGGCTGACTGCCCAGGGCCTGCCCACGCTGGACCGGACGACGAACGAGTCGGACCTCGGGCGAATCGAGCAGCTCGCGGCGGATTACGCGGTGGTGCGCATTATCGTCGGCCATCCCATCAGCCACTCCGGCGAGGAAACCAAGATGTCGCGGCGGGCGGCCCGTTTTGCCGAGCAAGTCCGCGCCCGGGTCGGCCTCCCCGTTGAGCTTTGGGACGAGCGCCTGACGAGCCTCGAGGCGGACCGCTTTCTGCGCGAGTCCGGCGCTGACCGCCGAAAGCAGCCCGGGCTCCGCGATCGCGTCGCGGCCCAGATCCTTCTGCAAAGCTACCTCGATCGACGCGCTCGCGAGCGCGCTCATACGCAACCGACGGGGGCGCGCGCGGACTCGTGAAGAAGTTCCTGGCCGCTATTCTTCTGCTTGCCGCGTGTGCCGCGGCTTTTCTCGCCTTCGAAACCGAGCGCGCTTATCGCGGCTACCGGGGCGGCGTCATCGTCGACATTCCGCCCGGGTCCGGTGCGGCCTCCGCCTCGAGCATCCTGGCCGCGCGCGGAGTCCTCAGGACGCGCGTACCCTTTCTCGCGCTTTACGCGCTCGGAAGGTTCAGGCATCGCACCCTGAAGGCGGGCGAATATCTCTTCGATCATCCGCTCAGCCCGTGCGATGTCTACGCGAAGATCGTTCGGGGCGACATCTACTATCACCTGGTGGTGATTCCCGAAGGTTCGGATCGCTTCGACATGGCGCGCATCCTTCACGAGAAGCTCGGACTCGATCCTGATGACTTCCTGCGAGCCACGGCCCAGCCCGCGCTGGTTCGCGATCTCGATCCTGCCGCGCCTACGCTCGAGGGTTACCTGTTTCCCGACACCTACCGCTTTCCCGCGAGCACAACCGCCGCGAGCGCCGTCGCCACCATGCTGGCGCGCTTTCGCAAGGTGATGGACTCGCGATTCCGCGCGGCGCTTGCCACCGCGCCGGACGAAAGCCTGCACGACGTGCTCACGCTCGCGTCGCTGGTCGAAAAGGAAACGCCCGACATTGCGGAACGCGCCGAGATCGCCGGAGTGTTCACGCGCCGGCTTCAACGCGACATGCCGCTAGATTGCGACCCTACCGTCGCATACGCGGCCCGCCTGTCGTCGGCAAGCGCCGGCCCGTTGCCCGCCGCACCGTCGCCCATCACCGCCGGCGAGTTGGCCTCGGACTCGCCGTACAACACCTACCGTCGCCCCGGACTCCCGCCGGGGCCGATCTGCTCTCCCGGCGCGGCCTCGATCGACGCGGCCCTGCATCCTGCCGCAGGAAACGCGCTCTACTTCGTGAGCAACCTGCGCGGCGGACATATTTTCGCGAGCACACTCGACGAGCACAACAGGAATGTGGCGCGCTACCGGCGCGAGATGGCCGGCGAAAACCCTGACCAGGCCCCGCCCAAGCCGGCGCCGGCAACTCATCGAACCCGGCGCCGGAAGCGGCGCCATGCCGGGAACTGAAGTGGCCGAACGCATCAGCCGAAAGCGCCTGATCCTCGCCTGCCGCGACGAGCAGCACTTGGAAAGCGCGGGCCTGCCCGAACTGCGGCGAATTCAGAACGGGATTCGCGAGCGCCTGGCGCCCGCGAGACCGCCGTCGCTCGCGTACATCGCCGCCGTGTTGCGCGAGGCCGGCACGCGCGTGGACTATGAAGATCGCTTCGCGGATCCGGTGATTCCCGAGCGCTACCGCAGCCGGCTCGAGGGGGTTCTCCGCTTTCACGATCTGGCGGCGGCGGAGAGCGCCCTCGGCGCGCTCGATGCCGCCTGGCGCGCGTATCGGTCCGCGGCCGATCGCGAGGGCGCAGCGCTCGTGCGCAAGCTGGCGCTGCGCGGGCGGCAGCGCGCCGAAAGCCTCGCCGCCAATCCGCGCGTCGATCCCGCCAAGCGCCGGCAGAAACGCGAAATCGCAAACTGGTTCCGCGTCTGGCTCGAGAATCCCGGGCTGTTCTTTGACTGGCTCGATCTGCGCAAGCGCGCGGACGATTTTCGTGAGCTGTTCCCGGAGCACGATCGCGTTCCGCCCGCATCCGGATCGGGCGGCGGCGAAGATGCGAAGTCCTGACGCGTGTCTCCGGCGGCCTCAGAGCTTGGCGCGCGCAGGCGGTTTCGATAAGATCGAAGTGGCAGGAATGCGATCATGTTCTCAGAGAGTCACGCTGCGCTTCAAAACCCCGTCGAGCTCACGCCGGCCGCTCAAAAACTGATCGTCGCCCTGGACGTGCCGGCGGCCCAGGCCGCGTTAGTGCTGGCCGATCACTTGCGCGGCCAGACGGGCGTCTTCAAGGTCGGCCTGGAGCTTTTCTCGTCTCAGGGGCCGGCGCTCGTGCGCGAATTGCTGGCTCGCGAGGCGCGGGTCTTTCTCGACCTTAAACTGCACGACATTCCCAACACTGTGCGCGGCGCGGCTCGCGAGGTGGCACGCCTGGGCGTCTCGATGATCACGGTTCATGCCTCCGGCGGCCGTACGATGATGCAGGCGGCGCTCGAAGGCGTTCGAGCGGGCGCGAGCGCCGGGCGAGCGCCCCTGGTGCTCGGCGTGACCGCGCTCACCAGCCTCACGGATCAAGACCTCGCGGACGTCGGCTGGCGCGAGCCTGCCGAAGCCGTCGTTCTGCGGCTCGCATCGCTCGCGCAAGCGGCAGGACTCGATGGCGTGGTGGCCTCACCGCAGGAAGCCGCCTCGATCAGGCGCAACTGCGGACCGGCCTTCGCTATCGTCACGCCAGGCATTCGTCCGGCCGCCGCCTCGCGCGACGATCAGGCGCGCGCCAGCACGCCCGAGGCCGCGATTCGCGCCGGCGCGGATTTCCTCGTCGTCGGCAGGCCCATCACCCAGGCATCGGACCCCGCCGCCGCGGCCGGCGCCATCGTGCGCGAGATCGAGCTCGCGCTTCGAACTCCGAATCACGAGCCGAATCACGAGCCAAATCAGGAGCCAGAGTCAGGAGCCAAATCAGGAGGACACCCCGCATGACCGAGGATGAGATTCTCGGCCTGTTTCGCCGGCATCACGCCCTGCTCGAAGGACACTTCGTCCTCACCTCGGGACTGCACAGCGACCGCTACATCCAGTGTGCGCTCGTGCTTCAGCATCCCGAGGCCGCGGAACAACTGGGGCGCGAACTGGCCCGGAAGCTGGGCGGAACGGAAGCGTCGGTGGTGGCGGCGCCCGCTTTGGGCGGCGTCCTGGTGGCTCACGAGGTCGCGCGAGCGCTGGGCCTGCGCGCGCTTTTCACCGAGCGGCAGGACGGCCGCATGACGCTGCGCCGCGGTTTCAGCCTCGATCCCGGCGAGCCCGTGATCGTGGTGGAGGACGTCATCACCACGGGCGGATCGACGCTCGAAACCATCGCGGCCGTGGAAGCTGCCGGAGGTAAAGTGGTGGCCGCCGGATCGCTCGTGGATCGCAGCGGCGGCACGGCGGATGTCGGCTTGCCTCGGGTCGCGTTGCTCACGCTGACCGTCCGAAACTACGATCCCTCCGGGTGCCCTCTCTGCAAGGCCGGCTCGACGGCGGTGAAGCCAGGCAGCCGAACCCCGCCCGCGGCATCCTAGCAGCGCACTCGGCCATAGCTTCCTCATCGATCACGGCGGTAGACCATGCGGCCGCCGACCACGGTGGCGATGACCGCGCCCTTCAACCTCCAACCATCAAAAGGCGAGTTCCGGCTGCGCGAGCGGCTCTCGGCGACCGAGTACCTCCACTCGAGATCAGGATCAAACAGGGTGAGGTCGGCGGCCGCGCCCACCTGCAGCCGGCCGCCCGGACGCCGGATGATTGCGGCCGGATTCACGCTCAGCAGCCGGATGACATCATCCAGCGAGATGCGGCCGCTGTGCACGAGGAAGGTCATGGCCAGGCCAAACGCGGTTTCGAGACCGATGATTCCGAAAGGCGCCTCGGCGAGAGGCCGCGCCTTGAGCCTCGGCGCGTGCGGCGCGTGATCCGTCGCGATCGCGTCGATGGTCCCGTCGGCGAGCCCGCCGATGATCGCCTCCACGTCGCGCGCCGTGCGCAGAGGCGGATTCATTTTAGCCGCCGCGCCGTAATCGGCCACAGCCTCATCCGTCAGCACGAAATGATGCGGCGTGACCTCGGCCGTCACGCGCACGCCGTGCGCCCGCGTCGCGCGCACCATGGCGACCGATCGCGCCGTGGAGAGATGCGCCACGTGCAGCCGCGCGCCTGTGTCCGCGGCCAGCACCAGGTCGCGCGCGAGACACACCTCCTCGGAGCTCGCGGGGATTCCCTTGATGCCCAGGCGTTCGGCCACCGGTCCCTCGTTCACAACTCCGCCGGCGCTGAGAGTCGCATCCTCGCAGTGCTCGATCAGCGGCGCGTCGAGCGCGCGCAGGCACTCGAGAGCGGCCCGCACCAGGCCCGCGGTCTTCACCGGACGGCCGTCATCCGAGAAGGCGACCGCGCCCGCCGCCGCGAGCGCCGGCAAATCGGCCAGCGTCTCGCCCTCGCTTCGCAGGGTCACGGCGGCGATCGGATAAAGGCGGGCCAGGCCGATCGCACGCGCGCGATCGATCCCGGCGCGCACGGCTTCGGGGTTGTCGATCACCGGACGCGTGTTGGGCATCGGACAGACCGCCGTGAACCCGCCCGCCACCGCGGCGCCGAGGCCGGACTCCAGGGTCTCGGACTCTTCGCCGCCCGGCTCGCGCAGGTGAACGTGAAGATCGATAAAGCCCGGCGACACCGCTAGCCCCCGGGCGTCGATCACCTCATCGGCGGGACCAGGGAGCGAGGGCGCGAGCGCGCGGATCACGCCGTCTTCGACGAGCACGTCGAGAGTCGCGTCCAGAGCATCGGCGGGGGAAATGACGCGACCACCCCGGATCAGGAGGGAAGGCATAGGTCGGAACTCTTCAGGACAGCGACCACCCCGGCCTTCGGCCACCCCTCCTCAACGAGGAGGGGATCCTGTTTCAGCCGGTCTTCTCGTAGGCCGCCATCTGCTCGCCCACGTACTCCCCTCCTCGCTGAGGAGGGGTGGCCTAAGGCCGGGGCGGTCAAGTGCTAAACTCCAAACCCGCGCCACTTCTGCAACTATGCGATCGTCAGCGATTCCGGCAGACCGGCGAGCAACGGCAGATCATGGCACTTGACGGGCGCAAAGGTGCGCCGATGCTCCGGGCATGGGCCGTGTTCCCTCAGCCCCTTCAGGTGGTCCGGAGTTCCGTAGCCCTTGTTGCTCGCGAGGCAGTATTGGGGATAGAGACAATCGAGTTCCACGAGGCGCGCGTCGCGCTCGGTCTTGGCCAGAATGGAGGCGGCGGCGATGGAAACCGAGCGCGCATCCCCGTGAATGATAGCGCGGTACGGCAGGGTGAACTCGCGCGCATCGCCCCAGCCCGCAAGGCGCATGGCGTCGGTCAGAACGTAGTCGGGCGCCGGGCGCAGCGTTTCGAGCGCCTGGATCATGGCGCGGCGCGAGGCCTGGTACACGTTGAGGGCGTCAACCTCGGCGGCCGGAACCGGCACCACGGCGAAGGCCAGGGCGCGGGCGCGAATCCGGGGCGCGAGGTCCGCGCGTTCGGCCGGGGTCAGGCGTTTGGAGTCGTCAAGGCCGCGGATGAGGCGGGTGGGATCGAGGATGACCGCGGCTGCGTAGAGCGGGCCGAGCAGGGCGCCGCGCCCGGCTTCGTCGCAGCCGGCCACGAAGCAATAGCCTAGGCGCCTAATCTTCGCCTCGAAGCGGGAAGTGCAGCGGAAACGGGCGGCGTCGGGCGGGGCCGGCATGCGAGAATCGCTCTCCCCCAAGCGGGAACGGCTTCGATCAGGACGCGGCGCTGCGCTCCGTGCGCACTTCGCGCAGCCGCGCGGCTTTCCCCTTCAGGCCGCGCAGGTAATAGAGCTTGGCCCGGCGCACTCGGCCCGAACGCGTGACCTCGATCTTCTCGATCACCGGCGAGTGCATGGGGAAAATGCGCTCCACCCCCTGGCCAAAGGAAATCTTGCGCACGGTGAAGGTGGAGTGATTGCGCGCCTTCTTCAGGCCGAGCACCGTGCCCTCAAAAACCTGGACGCGCTCCTTGTCGCCTTCCTTGATCTTCACGTGGACCCGTACCGTGTCGCCGGACCGGAACTTGGGCAGATCGCTGCGCATCTGCTCCTGTTCGAGTTTTTCCAATGCTGTCATGTTCCCACCCCTCAATCGAAATGTGCGGGCCCCTCGGCTACATCCCGCTTCGGGATCGCACTCACGCGATCGGATCGGGGTCTGACGACCCCGGGTCGATTTGTCTTCCAGGCTCCGCGTCTTACCCGGCGTTCCCGACGTTCCCTGCAGGCGGCTCGCCGCGCCGCAAATCCTCGAGAGTTTCGAGATCACCCGGCGCGAGCGAAACCTGCCGCAGAAGCTCGGGACGCCGCCGCCAGGTCTTGGCCAGCGCCTCACGACGGCGCCAGCGGCGAATCTCTTCATGATTGCCCGAGAGCAGAACGTCGGGCACCTTCAACCCGCGATACTCGGTCGGCCGCGTGTACTGCGGAAAATCGAGCAGTCCCCGTCCGCCGGCCACAGCAGATGGGTCCAGGGCCGGCACGGCCCGTTCACCATCGCTTCTGGCGTCCGGCTTCGACTCGAGCGAGAACGATTCCTGCCGCGGCGACTCTTCGTTTCCGAGCACGCCCGGCAGCAGCCGCACCACCGACTCCATGACCACCGCCGCCGCCAGTTCTCCGCCCGCCAGCACGTAGTCGCCGATGGAGATTTCGTCGGTGGCGAGATGCCGCGCCACGCGCTCGTCCACACCCTCGTAACGCCCGCAGAGGAGCGCCACCCGGTCCTGGCCCGCCAGCTCTTCGGCCACCTCCTGGCGGAACAAGCGGCCTTGCGGCGAAAGCAGAACCACGGGAAAGGGCGCGGCTCCCGCGCTCAAAGCCTCCACGGCGCGAAAGAGCGGCTCCGGCTTCAACACCATCCCGGGTCCGCCGCCAAAGGGCCGGTCATCGACGGTGCGATGCCGGTCGTCCGTATGCTCGCGCAGGTCGTGCACGCGAATCTCAAGCCGGCCGCCGGCCACCCCGCGCTTGAAAACTCCGTGCTCGAAAACGCTGGTGAAGAAGCCCGGAAAAATCGTGATGACGTCAAAAGTCACGGTCTAAGATCACGTCTTAAGGCTTCCGGACTGCTCCTGGTTCAGGTCCAGCAATCCCTCGGGCGGCTCGATCACAATGCGACGCGCGCCCAGGTCAATCCCGGTGCAGATCTCAAGGGCCAGCGGAATCAGCAAATCCTCGGAACCTTCTGGCCTCTGCGGGCCGTGCGGGCTGACCTTGAGCAGATCGACGCCTCCGGTGGGCTCGACCCCGATCACGGTACCGACCGGCTGCCCGCCGGGGCGTACCACGACGCAGCCGACAAGGTCCGAGACGTAATACTGATGGTCTCCGAGCCGGGTCGCTTCGCCGCGCGGGATCAGCACCAAGCGCCCGCGCAGCGCTTCCGCCTGGCTGATCGAATCCACGCCGGCAAAGTGCAGGATCAGCGTGCCCTGATGCCACCACGAGCTCACGATCTCCGCCGGCTCCGGCCGCGCGCCGGGAAGATCCAGGTAGACAGATCGCAACTTCTCGAAGCGCTCGGGGAAGTCCGTGAGGACCTGAGCCCTCACCTCGCCCTTTCGCCCGCGAGCCCTGAGCACGCGGGCGATAGCCAGCCATTCATCCGGGCCCGCCCTGCCGGCAGCGCCTTCTTCGGCGGCCGATGTCTGCCCGGCCGCTCCGGGGCCGCTCACTCCAGAATCTCCAGGGTAAAGCGCTTCCTCAGCTTCATTCCCGCCGCTCCCAGAATGGTGCGGATGGAACGGGCTGTGCGCCCCTGTTTCCCGATTACTTTTCCGATGTCCGTAGGGTCCACTCGCAACTCCAGTACCGTAACCTGTTCGCCCTCTACCTTGCGAACCAGAACGCTATCAGGTTTGTCAACGAGCGCCTTAGCGATTTCCTCAACGAGCTCCTTCATGTGGCCCTCCTGTCAAACCGGCCCTCCGGCGGTAAGACCGGAAATCCGGCGGGACTCGAAAGACCCCCCTGGCGAACGGAACTATTCTCCGCTTTACACTTGCGCCTGAGCGGCGCCCGGCTCGGCTTGCGCAACCGGCCGCTGCTTCAGAAGACTCTTCACCGTTTCCGACGGCTGGGCACCTTTTCCCACCCAGTAAGATGCACGGTCGTGGTTGAACACGAGCTCGGGCGGGTTGTTCCTGGGATTGTAGTGGCCCAGGATTTCCACGAATCGGCCGTCCCGCGCCTTGTCCTGCTCGATCACCACGATCCTGTAGCTGGGCTTCTTCTTGGCCCCAGTGCGACTCAATCTTATCCTTAACAAGCACCCTCCCTATTTGTTCGATGGCGCTGACCGCCCGCCAAGCTCAAAATCCGTTGCTGTGCCGGGCTTGAAAAACGGGTCGCCTCACGTCGTTTTAGCCCTGTTTTTGGCTCCAAAATCGGGTCTTTTTCGTCAAGCACTCTCATTTTTGACCCTTCATTTTCGATTAAACCCTTTAGTATCAAATACCTCTTGGCTTTAAACGGCTAAACATATTATTTTCAGCAACCTAACGGCTTTCAGCAAATATGGAAAACAGAAGTCCTTTGCTTTCAATAACCTCTCGGCTTCGTTCGTAACATTTTCTTTTTTTCACGTCACGGACCCTCAAGGGTCGCCTTGAACCCGCTAGCTGGGGCTCGCCGAAGCCGGGAGCTTCACTTTGCTTAACTGCTTGCCGAAGAAGCTCTTGCTCATTGTCTTCATCATTCGGTTGGTCTGTACGTATTGCTTCAGCAGCTGGTTTACCTGCTGGACGCTGGTACCGCTGCCGCGGGCGATGCGCCGCCGGCGCTTGCCGTTGATAATCTCGTGATTGCGACGCTCACGCGGCGTCATAGAGTTGATGATCGCGTCCATGTAGACGAGTTCTTTTTCGTCAATCTTCGCCTTCGAGGCTTCTTTGAAAATGCCGATCTTGGGGAGCATCCCCAGCATCTCTTCCACGGACCCGATTTTCTTCATCTCGCGAAGCTGGTCGCGAAAGTCCTCCAGGCTGAAGGAGTCCGACTGCAGCTTGCGATGGACTTCCATCGCCTTATCGCGATCGAGCCGCTGTTCCGCCTTTTCGATCAGGGAGAGCACGTCTCCCATGCCGAGGATGCGCGAGACGATGCGGTCCGGGTGAAACACTTCGAGGGCGTCGTACTTTTCGCCCACACCCATGAACTTGATGGGCTGCCCGGTAACGGCGTGAATGGAAAGCGCCGCCCCGCCGCGCGCGTCGCCGTCGAGCTTGGTCAGAATCACGCCCGACGTCCCCAAACGCTCGTGGAACTCCTGGGCGCTGCGAACCGCGTCCTGGCCGATCATGGCGTCAGCCACGAGCAGGACCTCGCTCGGACGCAGCCGCGTCCTCAGATCAGTCACTTCCTGCATCAACTGCTCGTCAATGTGCAGGCGCCCGGCGGTATCCACGATCAGGATGTCGTGGCCACGATCAGCCGCGTCTTTGCGGGCCGCCATGGCAATCTCGACCGGCTGGTCCATCCCAGTGCCCAGAAAGCACGGGACCTCAATGGCCTTGGCGATGATCGCAAGCTGCTCGCGCGCCGCCGGACGGTAAACGTCCGTGGAAACGAGCATAGGCCGGCGCTTCCGCTGCAGGAGCCAGCGCGCCAGCTTCCCCGAAGTCGTGGTCTTGCCTGAGCCCTGCAACCCCACCATCAGAAACACCGTGGGGTAATCGCGCGAGTAAACCAAGCCCGCTTCCTTGCCGCCCAGCAGATCGACCAGCTCGTCGCGGACGATTCGGACCACTTCCTGCGAGGAGGTGAGGGCCTGCTTCACCTCTTCCCCGAGCGCCCGGGCGCGCACGCGGTCCAATAAGTCCTTGACGACCTTGAAGTTAACGTCGGCCTCGAGCAGCGCCAGGCGCACCTCGCGCAGGGTCTCGTCCACGGCCTGCTCGGTGAGCACGCCCTGCGTCCGCAGGGACTTAAACGTCTTCTCGAACCGCTCTTGTAAAGCGTCAAACATAGCGCGTGTTCTGCCCCCTGAGCCGGACCGCCCCAACCAGCGGAGACTCCAAGGTCAATTTCAAGTTTACAGGAGACCGGCGCGGGGCGGAAGGGGGAGTTTTGGAGGGGCAGGAGTCAGGAGCCGGGAGCCAGGAGATTGGGGTCAGAAAGACATAACTGAGGAGATAACAATTCATAAAGCGCCAGGACGTCGTACCGCTCGACTCGGCATCTCCCGCGCGAAGGCTTGGTCCTTCGCGATCCAACGCGCGACGAGCCTTCTGACTCCTGACTCTTGTCTCTTACGCTTTGGGGTGACTCTTGTCGTACACTTCGATCAACTGCTGGATCGACACCTGGGTGTACTTCTGCGTGGTTGAGAGGCTGGCATGCCCCAGCATTTCCTGGATCGCCCTCAGATCGGCGCCCTCGGCCAGCAGATGCGAGGCAAAAGCGTGGCGCAGGCCGTGCGGGCTGACACGGACGTTCGGACCGTAGAGCCGGACGTACTTCCGCACCATCCGGTCCACAGAGCGCATGGTCAGGCGGTGGCCGCGCGCGTTCAGGAACAGGGCGTATCCGGAAGTGTGCTTGTCCATCAAGATGCGTTCGCGCACGGGCAGATACGCCTCCAGCGCCTCGGCCGCTTTGCGTCCAAAGGGCACCATGCGTTCTTTGCGGCCCTTGCCGCGCACCAGCACCAGCTTGTCGCCGAAATTCACGCTGCCGAGGTCGAGCCCGGCCAATTCGCTCACGCGCAGGCCGGAGGCATAAAGCAGTTCGAGGATGGCGCGGTCCCGCTTGAGCATGGGCTCGCCTTGCGGGATGGCTTCCGCAATGCGGTCGAGGAGGTTGTTGGTCTCCTCTTCGGTCATGATGCGAGGCAGCTTCTTCGAGAGCTTGGGCGTCGCGACGAATTCGGCGGCATTCTTATCGATCACGCCATCACGCACCAGGAACTTCAGAAAAGCCCGAAGAGCTGCAAGCTTGCGCGCGATGGACGCCTTCTGTTTCTGCTCCTGAAACAACGAGGCGAGGTAGGCGCGAATCTGCAGAACGTCGATGGCGGCGATGTCGACTTCATCGACGGCGAGCGAGTGCCTCAGGAAATCGCGGAACTGGCGCAGGTCGCTCGAGTAGTTGCGCAGAGTGTGGGGCGAGGCGTTGCGCTCGTTTTGAAGGTAACCGAGATACTTGTCAATCAATTCCGTCATAACGGGCTACACCAAAGCGAGCCCAGGAACAAGATGAAAGTGGCGCTCATTGCGTGTGGCCACTGCATAATCCAAATGCAAAGCCGTAGTTCCGATCAGCAGGTCCGCGAAAGGAATCTCGATGCCTTTTGGCTGTTGCTGGGCCCTGATGCGTCCTGCCAAGTACGCTATCGCCAAGGTCACTGGGTACACCGGAACGTCCGAGCACAGCCTGTCGATGAACGCCAAACGCCTCTCCTGACGCTCCGGCGTATCGGCGCGATAGGTCCCGTGCACCATTTCAGCGACCGTGACAACCGAAATCGCGATTTCAACTTCGCCTTGCGTGGCCTGAATCCGCTCCAACATCTGCAAAACGGTATGCCCGCGTCCTTCTGCGGCCACAATCACGCTAGAATCGACAATTATTCCCACTCCGGTGGTTTCCATGCTTCATGGTCCCGAAGGACTCCTTCGACGTCGGATGCAAAGTCCGAATCGAGAATCGGCGCCTTGCCGGTCTCTTCTTCGTGTGCCTTAGCCAAGGCGATGCATTCGGAGATGGTTCGCCGGAGCGGCTCGGCGGGGCGAAGTACTGCGACGGGTCGATCCTCGTGCTGGATTATCACAGTGATACCGTTACGAACGCGAGCCAGTACACCCGCGAAGTCGCTGGAGGCTTCCGCGTCCGAAATGCGGATCTCCCGCCGCGCGCGCCCCGCCGGAGATCCTAGGCTATCCTCGCCCTGCAACTCTAGGTGCTGCGCAGGATCCCAAGGAAACGAGCCCGTGTTCAGGGCCCAGAGCGATTGCCAAGTTGACGGCTGTGCCGTCACAGGCGATATGGGGTCGCTCCACTCTCCAGAGATCTCCTCTCCCGACGGGCTTAACTACTCTCAACCTCACCGTGCATGGCATGTTCACAACGATTTTATAAAAGACAAAAGATAGCTGCTCTCGATGTCGCTGAGGCCCCGGGAATCGCGGACGGGGAGCACTTCCCGGGTGAGGGATCACAAGCCCGTCGAACAGTTCATGGAGCCTCACCCTTCCGCTCTGGTCCACAGTCGCCCTCTTGCACGCCAAGAAGGCAAGTAGAGTCACCATACAAGCACAGTAACAGACACCTGAACTGACATCAAACACCCCTTGTCGTTAAGCACCGCCGAACCACGATCTATCATCCATGAGCAACGGACAATGGACCACTGACAACGGACGCCTGACTCTTCTCGCGCCATTGCTCGAGATCGGCGAGCGCCCTCTCGCACTGCCATGCCCGGCGTTTCGAACGATCCCGCATGACGGCGCGCGGCAGATCCCCGGGCGGCGGCAGCAGGTCGAACGAGATGTTCGCAGGCTGGTAGTTTGCCGGGTCGGCGTGTGTGATGTAGTGAACGAGCGACCCTAGCGCCGTGGTTCGCGGAGGCGGCGAAAAGGACTGCGCGAGTGAGCGCGCGGCCAGGGCCATGCCGGCGAGCAGCCCGGTCGAGATGCACTCGACGTACCCTTCGACGCCCGAGAGTTGCCCGGCAACGAAAACGCCCGGCGACGCGCGCAGGCTGAGGTCCGGGGCGAGCAGCCGGGGCGCATTGATGTAGGTGTTGCGGTGAATCTGGCCGAATCGCAGGAACTCGGCGCGCTCGAGTCCGGGAATCATCCGCAGGATGCGTTTCTGCTCGGGAAACTTGAGGTGATTCTGGAAGCCCACCAGGTTGTAGCTCGAGTGGCGCAGATTCTCTTCGCGAAGCTGGACCACGGCCCAGGGCTGGCGGCCCGTTCTCGGATCAACGAGACCCACGGGCTTCATGGGGCCGAAGCGCAGAGTGTCGAAGCCGCGTCGCGCCAGCTCTTCTATGGGCAGGCAGGCTTCAAAGTAGTTCAGATCCTCGAAGGCGTGCGCCTCGACGGTTTCCGCCGCCATCAGGGCCTCGTGCAAGGCGCGGTACCCGGCCTCGTCGAGGGGGCAGTTCAGGTAGTCGTCCCCGCCCTTATCGTAGCGCGAGGCGCGAAAAATGCGGTCCTCGTTCAGGGTCTCCGCGTCCACGATGGGGCTGATGGAGTCATAGAAGGCCAGGTTTTCCGCCCCGGTCAAAACCTGCAGGCTGCGGGCGAGCGAGTCTGAGGTCAAAGGCCCGCTCGCGATGAGCGCATCGCTCTCAGGCGGCACCTCCGCCAGTTCCACGCGTTCGAGTTGGACCAGCGGATGCTCGCTAAGCGCCGCCGTCGCGGCCTCCCCGAAACGCTCACGATCCACGGCCAGGGCTGACCCGCCCGGCACGGCGTTTTCGTCGGCCAGGCGAAGCAGCAGCGAACCGCAACGGCGCAGTTCCTCTTTGAGCAGCCAACTCGCCGCGCCGGGCGCGTTCGACTTGAGGGAATTGCTGCAGACAAGCTCGGCGAGCTGCGCGGTTTTGTGCGCGGGCGTATTGCGCATAGGCCGCATCTCGAAGAGGCGGACCGGCACGCCGCGCTCGGCCAGTTGCCAGGCAGCCTCACTCCCGGCGAGTCCGCCGCCCGCGACGGTCACAGGATTCATATGGGTTCATCATATCCTGAGTGGCAAGTGACAAGTGGCGAGTGGCAAGCTGCCGTAGGGGCGCTGCTTGCTGCGCCCTCAAGAGCATTGTCGAAAGTCGCGCCTGGAGCACGTTGCTGTCCGGGGAAAACCGAATGAGTTCTTCGTGAGCAGCTGAACGGTGAAGTGATGAGACAAGTGGCTTTGTGCTGCAGCACATTCTTTCATTGTTGGCTGTGATTCCCGCAGGGGGGCCATCATTTACTCAAAGTGCAAGATCGTCAGGGGGTCGAGCTTCGTCACGCGCCGGGCTGGAAAATAGCAGGCCAGGAGCGCCACCGCGGCAAGCAGCGCCCCAGCGACGACCCACGTCACCCGATCCGTCGGGCTTGTATCGTAGAGCAAGCTCGCCAGTACGCGCGTAAGCGCGAGCCCCGCCGCCGAGGATTCCGAGAAGTATGCTTTCCGTAAGCAACTGCCGGATCAGACGGAGACGGCGCGCGCCCAATGCTGAACGAATAGCGATCTCGTATTCGCGGTCCGAACCCCGCGCCAGGGTCAGATTGGCGACATTTGAGCACCCGATAACGAAGGTCCTGAAGATTCGTCTCCATGGGTCCCGCCTCAAAGCCTCTCCTATTCTCTATCATAAGTGGGAGCGGTAAGAATGCGGGATGAACGCCGGCGCACGGTGTTTGCCAACGGTCGGGGGGCGGATCTGGTTGAGAACGTCAACCAACTGAAATCTGTTCGAGCCTAATCGGACAGTAGTTATTCCGCTGCCTTCCGGCACGCAAGTCGTGGCAGCGCTGCAGCGTCTGGCCCTCGCGGACCTTCACCGGAAGACAGTCATGTAAAGATGGAGCGTGCGGACGGCAGAAGGAATCATCTTCCCTTTTCACGCGGAGATTGATCGCCACACGCTCAAAGGCGCTTTTCAAGACGCTGACGTTGACTTGGCTGAATTCCTTCGCACAAGTCAAATAAAGAAGCGCCAGCGCGCGTTGAAATGAGTGCCCTAGACGTGTTATTCGTGCCGGAGCGCGACCATGGGATCGACGCGAGTGGCGCGTCGGGCGGGAATGAAGCATGCGGTGGCCGCCACGGCAGCCAGTATCACGGTCACCGACACCAGCGTCCAAGGATCGCGCGGGCTCACGCCAAATAGAAAGCTGGCTAACAGACGAGTGAGGCCCAGCGCCCCCAAAGCTCCAAGGGCAAGTCCGACGGCCGTCAGTCCCATTCCACTCCTGAACACCAATCGAAGCTGATCCCATCGGCTGGCGCCGAGGGCCGCCCTTACGCCCATCTCATGCGTACGCTGCGCGACCGAGTAGGAAATCACGCCGTAGACTCCGATGGCGGCGAGCAACAAGGCGAGCGCGGCGAACGTGCCGAGCAGCACGGTCCTCAGCCGATTCTGACCGAGCGACTCGGACTTGATCTCGTCGAGCGTCTTGATGTCATCGAACGACTGACTCTTGTTGAGCTGCCAGACGGCCGCCTGGATCGACTTGACGAGATGCGTGGGTTCTATGACGCCCCGCACCACCAGTGACGTTCGCGTACTCGGGCTCTGCTTGTAGGACAGGTACATGCCCGAACTCGAACCGTCGAGGCCGAACGCCTTCTCGTCCGCGACCACGCCCACGATCTGCCACGGAATCTCCGGCCCGAGCGCCGGCTGGCCGGGAATAATCTGCTGAATCAGGAGGCGCTGGCCGATCGGGTCCTGGTCTTTGAAATAGCGCTTGGACATGGTCTCGTTAATCACGGCGACGGGCACGGTGCCGGCCGTATCGGTTTCCGCAAGCCATCGACCCTTGAGCAGTTGCATCCCGAGCGCGGAAAGATACGACGGGCTCACGGGTTTGAATCCGGCGGCGGGCCGGTTGGCCATGTCGACAAAGGGGTGTCCCTCGATCTGGAAAGGCATGCCGTCTCCCCAGCCTTCGAGGGGAAGGGCGACGGTGGTGGCGACCTCGCGGACGCCCGGTACCGCCCGAATCGTGTCCATCACCTGCCCCACATAGGTGATAATCCGCGGTCCGTCGGGATACTGCTCGGACGTCATCGGAAGATGCATGGTGATGACGTTCGTGGAATCGAAGCCGGGATTGACCTGTTGGAGCAGGTAGAAGCTGCGCACCAGGAGGCCGGCGCCCGCGAGCAAAATGAAAGCGAGGGCGATTTCGGCCACGGCCAGGGCGCCGCGGACCTGTTTGTGTCCCACGCCGGAAGTCGCGCCGCGGCCGCCTTCCTTGAGCGACTCCACCAGGTCAGTCCGCGCGCTGTGGAGCGCCGGCGCGATGCCGAATAAAATTCCGGTGACGACGATAATGGCGGCCGTGAACAGCAGCACCTGGCCGTTGATCTGAACGTCAGCCTCCGCGGGTAGAAGGGAGGATGGAATCCACGCCTTGAGCCCTACCATCAGGAACCAGCCTAGTGCCACGCCCGCAAATCCTCCCAAGCCGGCCAGCAAAACGCTCTCAGTCAGGAACTGGCGGACCAGGCGCGCGCGGCCCGCACCAAGTGCTGACCGGATGGCCACTTCGCGCTCACGCCCCGCGCCGCGCACGAGCAGCAAATTGGCCAGGTTGACGCAGCCAATCAGCAGCACTGCGCCGACGGCCGCCAGAAGCACGAGCAGGGACCTTTTGAGGTCGTCGTCCACCACGCGATCCTGGTAGCGATCTACCGTTACCCCCCACCCTTTGTTGGACTGCGGATAGTCGCGCTCAATGCGGGCTCCGATCCCTTTCATCTGCTCGCGCGCCTGTTCCAGGGTCACATCCGGCTTCAGGCGCGCCCACGAGATCATCCAGTGATAATCGCGCGTCATTTCCTTGGGCTCGAAAGCGAGCGGCGTCCAAACGTCTTGCCATTCACGATCGAACGTTCCGGGCGGCATTACGCCGATGACTGTGTAAGGCTCGCCGTTCAGCCGGATGCTGCGGCCGATGATGCCGCGGTCCGCTCCGAACCGGCTCTCCCAGACCCGGTGAGAGAGGACGACTTCGTGCTGCTTGCCGAGTTGATCCTCATCGGACCCAAAAGTGCGCCCTAACATCGGTCTCGCCCCAAAGATGTCGAAGTAAGGGGCAGAGACGCGGCCGTCGCGTAGCTCCACGGGCACGTCAGTGCCGGTCAGTGTCACGGAGGTCCAGGTTTGGGCGGCCATGGCCGTGAAAACCGTGTTCTGCCGCTTCCAATCAAGATAGTTGAGCGTCGAAATGCCGTTGCGGTCGCCCCCGGGCGGCTTTTCCCAGACGTTCAGAATCCGGTCGGCATGCGGAAACGGCAACGGCCTGAGAAGAACCGCGTCCACGAAGCTGAAGATGGCGGTATTGGCCCCGATCCCGAGCGCCAGGGTCATAATGGCAACGGCGGCGAAGCCCGGACTCTTGCGAATCATCCGAACGGCAAAGCGAAGGTCCTTGGTAAGTTGGTCCATGGGCGCTCCTCGAACCCGTTAGACTGTGCCGAGCCCCGGCGGTTAGGTGATGACCCGGATGTTCAGCCGCGGGCTCGCATGATCAAGACGGGTTTGTGTCATCAACCGTTAACATACTACGAATGTATTCGTATATTCAACCGCGGGCTGAACCTTGCCGGGACTCTGGCTGCCGCGATCTTGTTGAAGTCGCCAATAGCAAATGAGGGCTATAATGGGACATCTCGTCACCGGAAGCCCCGAGGAGCAGTTTGATGGGTGAGCATCCCGTCGGTTCTGATTCACCGACCGGTGGTAAAGACGATCAGGAGCCGTCGAAAGACCTTCGGACCGGCTTCGGAAAGCCTTCAGTGGCCTCGCGCATTGCGGTACGCTACGGGCTTGCAGTAGCTCTTATAGCGGCCGCGCTTCTGCTGTCGCTGCTCGCCCAACCGATCCTCCCCAATTCCTTTGTTTACCTCTTCCTGGCGGCCGTGGCGGCCAGCGGCTGGCTTGGCCGCACCGGTCCCGGCTTGTTCGCGGCAGTTCTGGCCGCGTTTACCCTGGATTATTTCTTTGTGCCTCCGCTCTATACCCTGGGCATCAGCCGTGACGCCTGGCCCTACATGCTTCCGTTTCTGTTGAGCGCACTCGCGGCCGCCTGGATGGGTTCCACGCGCAAGGCCGCTGAGGAAACGAAGGCGGAAAAGGCCCGCCTGGGCGCTGCCGTGGAGCAAGCTGCGGACGGCATCGTCATCACCGACACCCGCGGCAACATACAGTATGCGAATCCCGGATTCACGCGCCTGACCGGTTACAGCGCCGGGGAGGCGCTCGGCAAGAATCCGCGCATTCTCAAGTCGGGCCGGCAAGACGCGAGCTATTACGAGAACCTGTGGAAGACGGTCCTGGCCGGGCAGGCCTGGCACGGCCAGCTCATCAATCGACGCAAGGACGGCACGCTCTACAGCGAAGAGATGACCGTCACTCCGGTCCGGGACTCGGCCGGCGCCGTCACCAATTTCATTGCGATTAAACAGGACATTACCGAGCGCAGGCGCGCGGAGGAGGCGCGCGCGTTCCTAGCGTCGATCGTGGACTCCTCCGAGGACGCCATTATCGGCCTGACGTTGGATGGAATGATTGCAAGTTGGAATAAAGGCGCAGAAGCGCTTTATGGCTACTCCGCCGACGAGATTATTGGAAGGCCCGTTTCCACGCTTACTCCATCCGACCGTCAGGGCGAAGCGCTTCAAATCCTGGAAAGAATCAAGAAAGGGGAAGGATCCCATCTCGAGACGGGGCGAGTGAGAAAAGACGGGAGTGTGGTCAACGTGTCGCTGAACATATCTCCAATGAGGAATGCCGTGGGGGAGACGACGGGCGCGGCGGGAATTGCCCGCGACCTCACCGCGCAGAAGCAGGCCGAAGCGAGCTTCCGTCTCCTGTTCGCCAATAATCCCCTTCCCATGTGGGTCTACGACGTCGAGACTCTCCGGTTTCTAGAAGTAAATCATGCCGCTGTGGCGCACTACGGCTACGCTCGGGACGAGTTCCTGGGGATGCGCATCACGGATATCCGTCCCGCCGAAGATCTTGCCGTGCTCGAGCAAAACCTGCACTCAGAGCGACCCGCGTTGGCGGAATCCGGGGTTTGGCGGCACCGGTCAAAAGACGGTCGCATCGTTTACGCCAGCGTCGTCAGCCACCTGATGGTATGGAAAGGCCGGAGCGCCGCTCTGGTCGTGGCCCAGGACGTGACAGAGCGCAAGCGCGCGGAGGCAATACTGGCCGAACGAGCGCGTTTAGCAGCTTTGAACGCGGACATCGGCACCGCCCTGACCGAGGCCGGCACGCTCCGCGAGGGCCTGCAGCGCTGCACGGGGGCCTTGGTGGGCCACCTCGACGTTGCTTTCGCCCGCGTTTGGACCCTCAATGAAACGACGCAGATGCTGGAGCTCGAGGCCAGCGCCGGAATGTATACCCACATCAACGGCGGGCACGCACGGGTGCCGGTGGGCAAATACAAGATCGGCAGGATCGCCCAAGAGGGCAAGCCCCACCTTTCGAATGACGTTCTCACGGATAAGTGGCTGTCGGACCCGGAGTGGGCGAGGCAGCAAGGAATGGTGGCCTTCGCAGGCTACCCTTTGGTGTTGGAGGGCCGGACCGTGGGCGTAATCGCCGCTTTTGCGCGCCGGCCTTTCTCCGAAGCAGTCACCCAGGACTTGGCGGTGGTGGCGAGCCGGGTTGCCCAGTTCGTGAAACGCAAGCGGGCGGAGCAGGCCCTTCGGGAAAACGAAGCCAAATTCCGCTCGCTGGTCACGAACCTGCCTGACGTGGTGTGGACGCTAGATGCCGCCGGTCATTTCGCTTACATCAGCCCCAACATCGAACAGCTCAGCGGTTACACCCCGGACGAGATTAAGCATCAAGGCATTGACATCTTCTTCGGCCGCATCCACGCCGACGACGCCGGCAAGGTAAGAGAGGCCATAGAAGGGCTTTTTGCAAGAGGTGCAGCGTACGACCTGGAGTTCCGTATCCAGCGGAAGACCGGGGAGTGGTATTGGGTGCATGACCGGGCGGTGGCAAGCTTCGACAAGGACGGGGTGCGCTACGCCGACGGCCTGCTTTCCAACATCACGAGTCGCAAGCAGGCGGAAGCGGCGCTCGCCGAAGAGAGGCACCTGCTCCGCACGCTGATGGATAACGTGCCGGATAAGATCTATTTCAAGGACCGCCAAGGCCGCTTCACCCTCGTTAACAAGGCCAACGCGAACCTGATGGGATTGAGCGACCCCGCTCTGGCGGTCGGCAAGACGGACTTTGACTTCTTTGCCCGCGGGCACGCCGAACGGGCCTACGCTGACGAACAGAATCTCATCGCTAAGGGCCAGCCAGCGATGACGGTGGAGGAAAAGGAAACGTGGCCGGACGGCCGGGAAACATGGATGCTTAGTACGAAAATGCTTCTCCACGACGCTGACGGGCAGATCACCGGCACGTTCGGAATCTCCCGCGACATCACGGAACGCAAGCGTGCCGAGGAAGAGCAACGCAAGGCGGCGGCGGAATTCAAGGCCGCATTTGAAGATGCACCATCCGGCATGTGCCTGACCGGCCTTGACTTACGCTGCCTTCGGGCGAATCAGGCCCTCTGTGAGATGCTGGGCTATTCCGAACAGGAGCTGCAAGGGTTGAACTGGGAGAAACTCACCTATCCAGGAGACCTGGAGCGCTCGTGGCAAGCGGCCGCCGACATGGGCAAGAGTACGGCTCCCTCGATAGAGATCGAGAAGCGTTACATCCATAAGCAAGGGAACGTATTGTGGGTCCGCATAAAGATCTCGGCCGTTCGAGATGGACGCGGCGAGCCTTCGTATTTCATCACGCACGTTGAAGACATTACCGAGCGCAAGCGGGCTGAGGACGAACTCCGCGAGCGGACCGCGTATCTCAACTCCCTCATCGAGAACAGCCCTTTGGCGATTGTTGTGCACGATCTTCGCGGCCGGGTCCAACTATGCAATCCGGCCTTCGAGCGCCTATTTGGGTATAGGACGGAAGAGGTCGTGGGTATGGACGTGGATTCACTGGTTGCGTCCGGCGATGCCGTCCCGCAAGCAGTCGAACTTACCCGCCGGTCCTTGGCCGGCGAGGCTTTCCAGCGCACGGCGCGCCGGTGTCGCAAGGACGGGACGTTGGTCGACGTCGAGATCTACGCTGTGCCCTTACGCCTCGGTGGAAAAGTGATCGGCACGTATGGCTTGTACCAGGACATCAGCGAGCGCCTGCGTGCCGAAGAAGCTCTTCGCGAGAGCGAAGCCAGGCTGCGGGCCCTGGTGGCGTCGCTCGACGACGTGGTCTTCGAATTGGATGCCGACGGGACCTATCTCAACGTGTGGGGCAACGAAGCGCTTCTGGCTCTGCCCAAAGCCGAGTTGATCGGACGCCGCGCCTCGGACGTTCTAGGCGAAGAGTTCATGCAACCCTTCTTTAAGGCCATCCGCCGCGTGCTCGGCAACGGCCACGTTGAAGAACTGGAGTACTCGCTGCCTGTCGGCAGCGGCACGCGCTCGTTTGTGGCGAGAATCAGCCCCGTGCGGACCGCAGACGGCTCCTGCCGGAGCGCTTGCCTGCTCATCCGTGATAATACAGCGCGCAAACAGGCGGAGGACGAACTGGCCTACGAGCGGAATCTGTTCCAGGCCCTGATGGATAGCGCACCGGACACCATTTACTTCCATGACCGGGAGGGCCGCTTTCTCAGAATCAACAAAGCCCAGGCTCAAATGCTCGGAATCGCGGATCCGAAGGAGGCCATCGGGAAGACCGACTTCGACTTCTTCTCACCCGAGGCCGCCCGGGAGTTTCAAGCCGCTGAACAGAAGCTTCTCAATACCGGCCAACCGATCCTTGACGCCGTTCAAAAAATCACCAAACCCGATGGCCGAATCCAGTGGGTTTCGGCCACAGAAACGCCCCTCCGCGACGCCCAGGGCAAGATCATCGGTTACGTCGGTATTTCCAGAGACATCACAGCGCGCAAGCAGGTTGAAGAAGCCTTGGCCGCCAGCGAAGAGCAATTTCGGCAGTTGGCAGAAAACATCCACGAGATATTCTTCGTCGGTGAACCGGAGCGGCGAGGGCTGACTTACCTCAGCCCGGCTTACGAAGAAATCTGGGGCCGGCCCCGCCAGGAGGCTTACGATCGGGCGGATGCCTGGATTGACACCATTCATCCCGAGGACCGCGAACGCGTCATCAGTTTTTTTGCTCGGGCTTACCGGGGTGAGCAGGCCGACGAGGAGTACCGCGTAGTGCGGCCCGATGGGTCTGTCCGCTCCATCAAAGCGCGGGCCTTCCCGGTGCGTGACGCCGCGGGCAAGTTCTATAGGGTGGTTGGCATCGCGGAAGACATCACAGAGAGTAAACGCATAGAAACCGAGATTATAAGGGCCAAAGAGGCCGCGGAAGCCGCTAACCGGGCCAAGAGCGAGTTCCTGGCCAACATGAGCCACGAAATCCGCACCCCCATGAACGGGATCATGGGTATGACGGACCTCGTGCTCGACACCGAACTCACGCCGGAGCAGCGTGAATACCTGGTGATGGTCAAGAGTTCGTCCGAGTCCCTTCTCGCGATCATCAACGAAGTACTCGATTTCTCCAAGGTTGAAGCCCACAAGCTAACCCTGGACCCGATCGACTTCAACCTCCGCGATAGTCTGGGCGAGGCGGTCCGGGGGCTGGCGCCGGCCGCAGATCAGAAGGGGTTGGAGCTCGTGGTGGACGTCCAACCGGAGGCCCCGGAGTGGGTAAACGGCGACCCTACCCGGTTGCGCCAGATTATCGTGAACCTGATCGGTAACGCCATCAAGTTTACCGAGCATGGCGAAATTGTGCTGCGCGTCGGCACCGAGCCCGAAGACGCCAGCGACGGCCTGCTGCACTTCGTGGTGTCGGACACGGGTATCGGTATCCCCCGCGACAAGCAGGAGCTCATCTTCCGGGCTTTTACGCAGGCCGATGGTTCCATGACCCGCAGGTTCGGCGGAACTGGCCTCGGCCTTACCATCTCGACCCGCCTGGTGGAAATGATGCAGGGCCGAATCTGGGTAGAAAGCGAAGAAGGCCGGGGCAGCAGGTTTCATTTCACGGCTCGCTTCGAAAAAGCCCAGATGCCGGCTGAATCCGTCCCCGCCTTCGTCGCCGGGCAGGTCGCGCTCGAAGGCGTCCGGGTGATGGTGGTAGACGACAATGGCACCAACCGGCGCCTGCTCGACGAATTGTTGCATCGCTGGCGGATGGAATCCGCGTCGGCCAGCGGCGCCGACGCCGCGTTGGAGCTCATGCGGCGCAGCCAGCGTGAAGGACGCGGCTTCCGCATCGTGCTGGCCGACGCCCAAATGCCGGACGTAAACGGCTTCCGCCTCGCGGAAGAGATCAAGCAGGATCCCGAGCTCGAAAGCGCCATTATCATGATGCTCACTTCCGCCGGGCAGCGGGGCGACGCGGCGCGCTGCCGGGAATTGGGAGTGGCGGCCTACTTGACCAAGCCGATCCGGCAGGCCGAGCTGCGCCAGGCGATCGAGCGCGTTCTCGGGATGGGTCAGGCCCCAGGGCAGCCCGCCGCCTTAGTCACCCGCCATTCGTTGCGGGAAACAGGGCGAAGGCAGCGCGTCCTGCTAGCTGAGGACAACCCCGTCAACCAGCTCCTGGCAGTCAGGCTGCTCGAAAAACACGGGTACCAGGTGGCCACCGCAGCCGATGGGCGCAAGGCTCTGGAGTTGCTCAAAAAGGAGCAGTTTGACGTCGCCCTGGTGGATATTCAAATGCCTGAGATGGATGGACTCGAGCTGACTGCGGCCGTGCGCGCGCTGGAAAGGCAGAGCGGCGCTCATCTTCCCATCATCGCCATGACCGCCCACGCCACGAAGGGGGATCGCGAACGGTTCCTGGGCGCGGGAATGGACGGTTACATCGCGAAGCCGATCCAAGCCAGTGGCCTGATCGAACAGATCGAGAAAGCGATGGCCACGAACCGCGGCGCCGGCATCGCGCAGGAGCACGAGGTGAAGGCCCGCGACTAGTCTCCGAAATCGATGAAGAGGTCCGCGGTATCACCCCTGCAGCCCGTAGTGAAATGTTAAGCTATGCTTCGGCCGGCGGTGCTAGAAAGTGTATGTGAGAACCCGTGGCTTGCGAGGCAGCGGCTTTGCCGCCCTGCCGTTTCGAAAATCGGTGAGCCCAGCGGAACTTTACAAGGGGAGAAGCGCACCCGAATGCCGCCTCGCGGGAGCGTTTCGAGGCAGGCCCGAAGGGCCGATCCACCAAAGCCCAGGCCAACCGCCTGGGCCAAAGGCCGAGGCGCAAGCCAGGAGCCCTGAAAGGGCGCCCCAGGGCCTATGGCGGTGACTAGGGTCTTATCGCGCCCCTTCAGGGCTCTGAGGGCATCTCGGCGGGAATCCAAACCCAGGCCGTTGGCTTGGGCTGGGATGGACCGCCCCTTCGAGGCTGGGCCGCAAAGCCGCTCCGCTATCCGTCACTCTATCAAGTAATGAACGCGATCACCGAGGCCGATGCAGCCGACCCCGACGAATGTGAGCCCGCCCAGTCCGATCGCCTCTTCCTCCGGCCCGGTCCTGACCCCTTCCAGAAAGAGCCTGCTGCCGTGGCTGATCGCGGTCGCATTCTTCATGGAGTCTCTCGACACCACCATCCTCAACACGGCCGTGCCGCAGATCGCGGCCGCACTCCACGTTGCTCCGCTCAGCATGAAATCTGTGCTCGCAAGTTACACGCTGAGCCTTGCGGTTTTCATTCCGATCAGCGGGTGGATGGCGGACCGATTTGGAACCCGCCGCGTGTTCGCCTCAGCCATCGGCATCTTCACGCTGGGTTCGTTCCTTTGCGGCATATCGAGCGACATCCATGTGCTGGTCGCCTGCCGCATCCTGCAGGGTTGTGGCGGATCGATGATGGTGCCGGTCGGCCGGCTCACGGTCGTGCGGACGTTCGCCAAGTCCGAACTGGTCCGCGCCATGAGCTTCGTCGCGATCCCCGGCTTGATTGGTCCCATGCTCGGACCGATCGCCGGTGGGCTGATCGTCGGATATCTTCACTGGAGGCTGATTTTCTTTGTGAATATTCCGATCGGCCTCGCCGGGTTGTGCATGGTCTACCTGCACCTGCCGGACTACCGCGAACCTACCGATCCCCTCGACGTGGCCGGGCTGATTCTATTTGGATCCGGAGTGGCGCTGCTTTCGTACGTGTTGGAGGTGTTTGGCGAGCATACGCTGAGCGTGCACGAGATCCTTGGCCTTCTGGCCCTCTCGATTCTCCTGCTGGCAGGCTATGGACTGCACGCGACCAAAACCGCGTACCCGATGCTGCGTCTCACCCTGTTCCGGATTCGCACCTTTCGCGCTTCCGTGAGCGGCAGCTTTATCACTCGCCTGGGGATCGGCGGCATACCCTTTCTGTTTCCGCTCTTGTACCAGGTTGGCCTTGGATTCACGCCGATTCAATCCGGCCTGCTCATGATGCCCCAGGCCATCGCGGCCATGAGCCTGAAGCCCACGATGCCCCGAATACTGGCGCGCTTTGGATACCGCGGCGTGCTGGTGTCGAACACGATCATCATCGGCCTGTTCATCATGCTGTTCGCGACCATCGGGAGGGGCACGCCGGTGTGGCTGGTGGTGGCGGAAGTGTTCTGCTACGGGTTCTTCACGTCGCTGCAGTATACGTCCATGAATACGCTGGTCTACGCGGACGTCGGCGAGCGTATGGAGAGCAGCGCAAGCTCCATCGCGAGCACGATGCAGCAGATGGCCATCAGTTTCGGCGTCGCTTCAGCCTCACTGGTGACCGCGTTCTTCCTTCCCGATCGCTACCGCGCCAATCCCCTGCAATTCATCCATGGCATCCATCGCGCCTTCTTTGTGCTGGGCGGGATGACCCTGATCTCCACTATCGTTTTCCGCGGATTGAAACCAGGAGACGGCGACGTCGTGAGCCAGCGCAAACAGCTACACGCAGGGTAGCCGTGACGCTGGCTCGCGATGTCCTCCATGCCGGCAGCCCCGAGCTCGGGGTCCAGAAAACGGCTCAGGCGCCGGCGTCGTCGCCTCAATGCCGTCCGGCCGCCGGTGCTTCGGCATGGGCGGGCGGAGCTTTCTCGAGCGTCACTGCCAGCACACAGAGGTCCCGGTTGTCCGGCAACGTAAAGCTCTCCACGGTCTTCGTGCTGTTCAGATGAAACGCATAGCTGTACAGGTTAAAGGTCCGGTCGTCCTGGGTGCCGTTAGAGACATTGCGATAGGCCATTGCCACCCCCTCGGCCTCACCCGGATAATTCTGCGGCGTAAACCAGTCGCTGAAGCTCTGCGTGAACTCCGCGGTCGTGCCGTCCGTGTAGGTCACCGTAATCACCTGGGACATCTGGTCGCCTTCGACGCCGGTCGCGAGCATGCGCAACGTGGAGTATTGGCCGGCGGGCAAAGGAACTGCTACCCCGGTGCCGCTGACCGCATCGGGTTGATTAAACGGGCCGAAACTGAATTGCGCGTCGGTGAGGATCCGGTTTCGGGTCAGCAGGTTCGCCGAGTACGAGTAGCCCCCGCCGTCCAGACCGCCGCTCGACGAGTACATGCTTCCGTTAGTATAGATTCCGGTCACATTGAACGAAGACGTCAGATTCACCGGGGTTCCCGCGCCGCCGGTGCCGGTGGCCGCGCTCACCGCCAGGTTGATGCTGGCTGTCTGGGTGATGTCTCCTGACGTGCCGGTGACGGTTACCGTGGCGTATCCCGTCGCCGCTGTGCGCGACGCGGTCAGAGTCAGCTTGCTCGTGCTCTTGGTCTGCCGGGGCTGGAATACGGCCGTGACGCCCTTGGGCATGCCCGAGGCCGAGAGGGTAACACTGCCGTCGAAACCGTTCACGGCGTTAACCGTGATGGTGTTCGCGGAATTGGCTCCCTGATTGAGGAACACGTTGGCAGGGGCCGAAATTGTAAAGCCCGGCAGCGCCAGAGTGACGTAAACGGTCTGGGTCAAGGTCCCGCTGACGCCGGTGACGACGATGGGGAAGTCGCCGCCCGGAGTGGAATCAGAGGTCGTGACCGTCAAGGTTGAAGTGCCTGACCCTGAAATCGTCGTCGGGTTCAGAGTAGCCGTTACACCCGCCGGCTGGCCGAGGACGGTCGCGGTCAGATTCACGGTGCTGTTGAAACCATTCAAGGCGCTGAGCGTGATCGTGCTGGTTCCGGTTTCACCCTGCGTGAGGTTCAGGGTACTCGGGGACGCCGACAGCCCAAAGTTCGGACCCGTGTATACGGGACCCAGCGCGTTCAGCAAGCTCTGCCCGTTCGGCGAGCCCCACCCGGTGACCAGATCGTAGCCCGTGACCGCTGAAAACATGTTGGGACTTCCACTGTTGAAGTTATTGCCGACGGTGATGTCGTGGAAGTCGCTATCGTAGTTGGTGCTCTGCCCGACGGTGTAGATGGTGGGGTTCATGAACCCGATGGGCTGACCGCCCGCCTGTTGATTCGCCATCGCCAGGAAACCCGCCCACCGAGGCGCTGAAAGGCTGGTTCCGCCGACCCCGGTAAAGCATCCGCCGTTGGCGCAGAAATAGTTGTCCGTGTTCGCTTCCGCGGCCAGATCCGGTATGTTCCGCAGGGTCTTCGATCCCTGGTTCGACGAGTTGATGACCGGCACCTGGTAGCTGGGAATGGCGAGGCCGTTGGTGCTCCACCCGCCGCCGCTGCCAACCCAGCCGGTCTCGGACTGCCACGTGCCGCCCGGACCATTGGTGGTCAGGTCCGTTCCGCCAGCGGAGGTGATGAACGGATCGTCCGCGGGGTAAAAAACGCAGCCATTGAGGTTGCTGAAGTTCTGGCAATCGGTGGGATTTCCGTAGTAAGCGCCGCCGTCGCCGGAAGCCACGAACAGATTCTGCCCCTGCGCCGCGAATTCCTGGAATATCGGCTCGTCCGAGGACGGGTCAGCGGGAAGGAAGCCGAACGAACAGCTCAATTGCTTGGCGATGTTGTCCACCGCCATCTGATTGAACATGTCGACGTCGTCCGTGCCTTCGTAAACAATCACAGCCGACAGGTTCGGCGCCATGGAGATCGCCTGCTCCATGTCGATGACTTCTTCGCCGTCATCGCAGCCCGCGCCGCAGACTCCGGTGACCCCGTCCAGCAGCTCGTTCACGATGGGAACGTTGAGCGGCTGGCCGATGGTGCTGAAGTACGCCTGGACATCGCTGATGTTGTAGGGTCCGAACTCGAACAAGCCGACCGCCTGGCCGGCGCCGTCGAGTGTAACGCCAGGCGCGTAGGCCGCCCTGATGTCGCTTCCCAGAAAGTCGCCGCCGGGTCCCGAGCCGGTGGTATTCCCGTGCACTCGTTCGTCCGGACGGGGCAACTCGAGGCCGATGGGCCGCGGAGGGGCGAAGTCGTTGAGACCGGCGACGCCCTGTGCCGGCACGCCCACCTCGACCGAGGGCTCGACGTTCGGTGCGTAGAACGTGCCCGTTCCCGCGGCCGCCGGGCGCTGGTACACCTGCAGGGTCACCTGGAAGGCCTGCTCGATCTGGGCCACGGTGCCGCTTACGTCGAGCACCAGGCGATTGGGCGCCTGATGCGTCACCGTCAACCCGTACGATTGGGCGAACCCGATCACCTGCTGGTAGTCGTCCGTGGTCGGACCGAATTGATCCGTGAACTCGCCCACCGACAGGAACTGGCGGTAGCTGGAGCTGGACGGATCATAGAGCTGCTTGAGCGTACTTTGAAGCTGCTCCTGGTTGCGCAGCCGAAGTGTTATCGCCAGGCTCAGCCGCTGCGATGCGGGAAGGCGCCCGACAACTTTCGAGCCTGCAGGCGCCGCCACGCGCGTCGGGAGCGTCTGCCGCTGCTGGGCCCGCGCGGGGGTCGACAACAGCATCGCGGCTGTGCAGAAGGCTGCCGATAACAGGAGCATACTGGGCGAAAAGCTCGTTTTCGTGGTCACTGCTTCTCCTCCTCAAGCTTGAAATAGCCGGGCCAAGCCAAAGGGAGGGCTGTCCCTCGCTGGCCTTCGGCACACACTCACGCACGTCTCAGCAACCTGCGGCTAGAAGAAGAACTTCAACGAAACCTGGACGATTCTCGGGAAATTTTGCTGGTTAAAGGGGATGGTTCCAAAGCCGCTCCACGAGCCGTTGGCATTGCGCACGGGAGGCCCGTCGTACGGATTTGTATCCGGCCCGGGGAATAGCGGCGTATTCATGAAATTGAAGGCCTCCGCCCGGAACTGCAGCCGCTTCGCTTCGGTGATCGCAAAGTCCTTCTCGAGCGACAAGTCGAGATTGGGAATCGACGGCTGGCGCAGGTAACTGATCTGGTCCGCAAGGTTGCCCTGCCCCCAAGACGGAACCCCCTCGTAGCAGTTCATCGGCGCGTCGTTGCAGTTGTAAATCCACTGCGAAAAAGTCGGACCACCATTCGGCACGTAGCTGTGAGGGCTGGTGTACCAGACGCCGGCGCCGGCGCTCAGGCCCTGAGGGAATCCGCTTTGGTCCGAGAAAACCCAGTTCAGCCTCCAGTTGTTGACAACCTGGCCGAGCACGCCGGAGGCGTCCGTAAGAAGGTACTTGGAGCCACGTCCGAAAGGCAAGTCCCATTCCCCCGTGACGGTGAAGACGTGGGTGCGATCGTAGCCGATCGGTTCGTAAATGGGATGCGGGTCCTGCCAGGGCCAGCCATTGCGGTAGTCCGTCAGCTCCATGTTTTTCGAGTAAGTGTAGGCGAGCTGGAAACTCATGCCGCGAGTCGAGCCATAGAGCCGCCTGTTCACCTTCACTTCCAGGGCGTCGTACCAGCTCTTACCGTAGGGATTGGTGTAGTCGCCGACCAGGCCGTACTGGTCGAACGGCACCATCAGGTAGGGAAGCGGAAGCGTGGGCGTGCCCCCGATCGAAGTGTTGGAGGGCAGCGCCCCGTAATAGGGATTGGGCAGCTGGGTGTTCAACATGCCGGCGAAGGTCGGATTGTAATTTTTTTGCTGCAGGTCGTCGTTGTAACCGAAGCTCAGCGGCAGAGAGCCGTTGACCCACTGGAAAGCGCCCTGGGTGCGCAGCCCTCGCGCGTAGTTGCCGGAGTAATGGACGTCAAGCGTCATATGGCCCGGCAGCTCCCGCTGGATGCCCAGGGACATGATCTGGGAGCGAGGGATCTTACGCTGCGGCCAATCGATCGCCTGGGTGTCACCGATACCGGTCAGCAAGCCGGCAGCGGAGCCAACAGGTTGCTGGGCCCCGCTCGGAAAGGGAGTGCCGGTCGCAAAGTAGTTCGTCGGCGTGATGCCGCTGTTGATCGACCCAATGTACGGTGTCGTGATGCTGAAGCCGTCGGTGGTGCCGGCCTCAATCCCGTAGGCGAATACGTAGCCCCAACCGCCGCGGATCACCGTTTTGTCGTTCAAGGCATAAGCAAATCCGCCGCGCGGCGCCACGTTGCCCCAATCCGTGTTGTAAGCGTCTACTGATTGGCCGTTGGTTCCGGGAAAGAGGATACCGCCGTAAACCGTTCCGGGCGAAATCGCGGGGGCCCCTCCTCCAAATCCTGCCGTCGCCGACTGCCACGTCGCGATATTGGATGCGTTCGTAATGTTCGCCTGATAGGTAGAGTTGTTGGTAATCGGGTTGACGCAGGTGATGCACATGCCGCGATTCAGACGGTCGTAACGCTCGCGCAAGCCACGCTCCACGTCGTAGCGGAGGCCGAGATTCAAGGTCAGGCGGTGATTCACGCGCCAGTTATCCTGCCCGTAGAGGGTGTAGAGGGGAAAGCCCTCGGCCACGGTGTCATTCCAGTCTACTCCGCCGCTGTCCGGGTAGCCGAGGAGGAGATCAGCGATCACGTTACCGTTGGTTCCGGAAATCGCTCCCCGGTTCGTGGGATTGAACTGGGTGTCGTCGGTGCCGAAGCTAAAGTCGCCGTTGGGACGCCCCACGGAGTCCGGATTCGCGAAATAGTATTCGCCGATCTCCCCGCCGAACTCGATGTTGTGCGCACCGTGGCTCTTGGTGAAGTCGGCGTCAAACACGATGTTCTGCTCCACGTCGTTCGAGACGCTGTTACCGATGATCTGGGGATAGACCTCGCTGAAAGTAATCTCCGGCAGCAACTGCTTGGTGGTCGTGGTCACGTCGGGCATGTTCAGCCCGATCGTGCTTGGCGCCGGTGTTGAGAGAGGCCCGTCCGGGAAGCTGTCAATGAACCGCGCGAAAGAGATCTTGAAGTCGCCGACCAACGAAGGGGTAAACGTGTGGGTCATGTCTTCGCTCGCCGCCGTGTTGTGGCGAAGGCTGTTGATGTTGCCGTTTTCGGCCGGTCCCGTAAATCCACTGCTGTCGCGAAACTCCGTGCCCCGTTGGTACTCGTAACTGCTGTACCAGTGCGTCTTGTCGCTCGTGACGTAATCCACCCGGACCATGGGCTGGTAGTAGCGGTACTTATCCGGGACGTTGGCGATGTAGTTGTTCAGGGGCGAGGTCGTATTAATATTCGGCATGGGGTAGAGGCTCACCAGAGCCGCGCCGATCGGGTTAATGTCAGAGCTTGGAATCGTGTCACTCGGGAATTCCGTGCGCGCATAGTTGTTGCCGGAGCAGTTGCCAATCGTTCCGCCCGGCGAGGCGCACGTCGTCGTCGTCGGGTCGAAAATCTCATAGCCCGTCTGCGAGAAATCACCCGACCGCATCGCCGCCGTGGGAACGCTGGTGAGGGTGGTGAACGGGATGTTTTCCCAGTATCCCTCGAAGCTGCCGAAGAAAAAGATCTTGTCCTTCTTCACGGGCCCGCCGAAGGTGCCGCCGTACTGCTGCTGATGAACGTCCTGCCGTGGGATGTCGTTCAGGTTGTTTTCGAAGTTGTTGGCGTTCAAGGCGCCGTTCTCGAGATAATCGTAAAGGTCCCCGTGGAAGTGATTGGTTCCGGCCTTGGTCACGATGTTGATCACTCCTCCGGCGGTGTGCCCGTAACGCGCGTCGTAGATGTCAGTCATGACATTCACTTCCTGCACGGCGTCGATGTTAGGGGCCGTAAACCAGGTTCCCTCGGGGCCGTAGCCGGTCATGGCCGTGATGTTGCTGCCGTTGAGCGTAAAGAGCTGGTAACCCTGGACGCCGCCGCCGACGCTGTAGTTGTTGGTCACATCCCAGCCGCGGGTCCCGGAGAAGCCGGAGGAGCCAAACTGCGTCTGCAAGAACTGCGATCCGGGCGTGGTGCCGAGCAGCATATAAACCTGGCGGCCGTTAAGCGGCAGATTTTCAATCTCCCGCTCACCGAGCAGTGTACCGCCTGAGCCGGTGACGGTATCAATAGCCGGTGGTGCGGCGCTCACGGTCACCTCTTCGCTGGTCGCGCCGACATCCAACTTGAAATTCAAGCCAAAGGACTGACTGGCAACCAGTAGGACATTCTCCTGCACGGCGGTCTTGAAGCTCTGCGCCTTGACGGTCACGGTGTACGTACCGGGCAGCATGTAAGGAATGTAATACACGCCTGTGGCGCTGCTCGTACCCGCATACGTGATTTGGGTGTCGTTGTTAACCGCCACGACTGAAGCCCCGATGATAACCCCGCCCGACGGATCCGCAACCTGGCCCGTCAGCGTGGCGCGGAATTCCTGGCCGCGCAGCATCCGAACGCCTGGCACCAGAATCAGCAGCGCCAGGCTTGCAGCCAAAGCCTTTGAATGGTTCATCGTGACTCCTTTTCCGGCATTGGGATTTGGGGAGACAGGAACCGGGATTCAGGCGAAGGAAGGACGGCCCGCAGACGTATCCGGCGAGCCCTGGCGATACGCGCCGCTGTGATTTTGGTGTTCGATCGGTCCAAAAGTCGCCTTCGTCAGCCCTCGAAAAGGAGCTTTCCAGCCGTTCCTGCGCCTTACAGGCGGCGACCCAACAAACCCGACGGTCAAACCTAAATCGACTCGGGCAGGTTGGCGCGCCCGCATGGGCGTTGTCAAGGGCCGCGAGTGTCATCTTTATATTCCCTGCTACTTATCTGACATCGAATGACTTAACAGAAGTTCTTCCTCCCGCCGTGAATGCCGCCCGCGATGTGAAAGTGGGATGTCCACGGTTACAGGCGGCGTTCCCAGGCTTGAATGCCCTCCGTACGAGTGATAACATTGCTATCGTCAGCCACGGAAACGGGGGGCGGCTGCTTCGGAGCTCGTGCCAGATGGAGCCACGCTCCAACCCCGGTTCACGAATCCTGCGCTTCGGAGTCTTCGAAGTGGATTTGCGCAGCTCGGAGTTGCGCAAACACGGGACGCGCATCGGCCTTCAAGACCAGCCCTTCAAAATCCTGGCGCTGCTGATCGAGCAGCCGGGCGAGATCATCACCCGGAACGAGCTTCGTCAGAAGCTCTGGCCCGCCGACACATTTGTCAACTTCGATCGCAGCCTGAACAAGGCCATCAACAAGGTGCGCACCGTCCTCGGCGACTCCGCCGAGAGTCCGCGCTTTGTTGAGACCGTTCCGCGCCATGGCTATCGCTTCATTGCGCCGGTGGAAGGCGTCGATGCGCCGAGTTCGCCGCCGGCAAGCCTGCCACCCGAAGCGCGAGTTGAGCGTGCGGACGCGTCCGTCGCCCCGATTGCTGCGTTTGCGCGCGCGCGGGCGCCCGCAGGGCTGCGCTCGGCGTCCCTCCTGGGCCTGGCGCTCGTGCTCGTTGCGGCTGCAGCCGCGGCGTTGCACTGGCGCAGCGCGTTGCTCGGTGCCTCCAGCAGCTCGAAGGTGCGCCGTTCCGTGGCCGTCCTCGGTTTCAGAAATCTATCGGGGCGAACCGACGAGGCCTGGCTTTCCACGGCGCTTTCGGACTGGCTTACCACGGAGCTGGCGGCCGGCGAGCAGCTCCGCGCCGTACCGCGAGAAAGAGTCGAGCAGATGAAGGCGGGGCTGGCGCTGCCGGAGTCGCCCGGCCTCGACCGCGCCACGCTCGACCGAATCCGCCACAATCTCGGCGTCGACCTCGTGGTGGCCGGTTCTTACGCCGTCCTCGACGCCAAATTCGGCGGCCAGATCCGGCTGGACCTCCAGGTCGAAGATACGCGCAGCGGTGAGACCCTGGCGGCTGTTTCCGAGACGGAGGGCGAGGGCCATTTGTCCGACCTCGTATCGCACGCCGGCGCGGTTTTGCGAGCCCGGCTGGGGGTCGATGCGGTCACCGCGGAGCAGGCAGCGGAGGTAGGCCACGCTCTGCCGGCGAATCCGGCGGCGGCGCGGTTGTACTCCGAAGGCCTGGCCAAGCTGCGTCTGTTTGACGCCCTCTCGGCTCGCGACTCGCTGGACCGGGCAGCGGCCCTTGAACCCGGTTCCGCGCTGGTTCACTCCGCGCTGTCGGCCGCCTGGGCGGCCCTTGGTTATGACGAGGCGGCCAGCGCCGAAGCCCGGCGGGCGTTCGACCTCTCCGCCACCCTGCCGCGCGCCGACCGCCTGTTGATCGAAGCACGCTACCGTGAGGCGGCCCGGGACTGGGACAAGGCCATCGAGATTTACCGGGCGTTATGCGAATTCTTCCCTGACAACCTTGACTATGGTCTGGCGCTGACCGGAGCGCAGGTGAGCGGCGGCCGTGGAAAAGACGCCCTGAGTACCGCGGCCGCGCTCGAAGGTCTGGGCCAGCCCTTTCGCGACGACCCGCGTATCGATCTGGCCGCGGTGCGGGCGGAGGAATCCCAGGGGGACTTCCGGGCCGTCCAGGCGGACGCGCTCCGGGGAGCGGCGAAGGCCCGCGCGGCCGGCGACTCACTGCTCCTGGCGCAGGCGCGCATGGATGAGGCCTGGGCACTTGAGAACCTTGGCCGCCCTGCGGACGCGGTGCCGCCCGCCGACGAGGCCAGGCGCTTGTGCGCCGGGGTCGGTGACCAGAGGTGCGTGGCCCGCGCAACCACCGTCCATGCAATTGCGCTCGATCTCGAGGGCGACGCGGGCGGGGCGCAGGCGCGGTTCGAGGAGGCGCTACAGAGCTCGCGCGCGATCGGTAACCTGTACGGGGTCGCGACCAGCTTGAACAACATTGGCGACACGCAGCGGGCGCTGGGCGATCTTGCCGGGGCGCTCCACAACTTCCGGGATTCGCTCGCCCTCTACCGCGAAATCGGGAATCAGGGCGGCGTGGCGCTCACCGAGTCCAACCTCGGTGACGTGTTTCTGGCGCTCGGCCATCTTACCGATGCCCAGGCGATGTATCAGGACTCCCTCCGTTCCTGCCTGGCCACTGGTGACCGGAGTAAGCAGGCACAGGACCTGGCTGGATTGGGCAGCGTGATGCGAGCGGAGGGTAACCTCAATCAGGCCATCAGTTACAAGACGCAGGCGGCCGCGGCTTTCGAGGCCAGCGGAGAAAAACGTATGGCCGCCGAGGCTCGCTTGGGGCTGGCCCGGCTTCGGCTGGACCAGGGCGAAATCCCGGCGGCCGCCACCGCGGCGCGCCAGGCGGCCCACGAATTCGAACGTGAGGGGGTTGCCGGCCAGGAGTCCATGGCACAAGCCGTTCTGGCCGAGGCTCTGCTCAAGTCGGGAAATGCCTCCGAAGCGCAGCAAGCTCTGGCCCGTGCTGTCCGGCTTTCCGACCGGTGCCAGGACCGGGAGGCAGGCCTGCTGGTGGCGGTGACGGCGGCCCGGGTGCGTGCAGCCTCCGGCCGCGCGGGAGACCTGCTCCAAGCCGAGCGAAACTTGCGCCAGACGGCAAGGGAAGCTGCCACCAGCGGCTTCCTGGATGACGGCCTGGAGGCGCGCCTCACCCTGGCGGAGCTGGAAATGAGCTCCGAAAACCCCGCCGGGGCTCGCGCCAGTCTTGAGGAAATCCAGCGAGACGCTGCCGGCCGCGGATTTGGCCTGATCGCGGAAAAAGCGGCAGCGGCCTTAAGAACCAGCCCCAGCCAGGAGCATTAGGCGCCTCCGGCGAAAAACTCTCCATCTCTCTCAAACCGATAACCGAAGCGCCGGCGGATCTTGCAGTCGGATGGCCCTAACGCCGGGCGATATTCCAGCCGATATCTCTCTGTGAGTGATGTGCGCCGGACGCCCTCGCACACCCGAAGGGTCGCTGGCGCGCGGGAGTGAATGTATCATGCAAGCACTTGGCGAAGGTTCTCGCTGCTCGACCTGGCTTCTCACCCTCGTCAGTGTTGCCACGGCGGTCTTGATCCCGGGCGTCAAAGCTCGCGCCCAAAGTAGCCTTCCCACCCTCACGCAGGCGGCGCAAATTCGCAGGCTGACGACTGAACAGGCGCGCCTGAAGTACCCGGTCGCATTACGCGGGGTCGTCACCTATTATGCCCCGGACTTTCAACTCACTTTCATTCAAGACTCGAGCGCGGGGATCTTCCTCAATGTCGTTGACCGAGCTCCCGAGTCGAATCCTGGAGACGTGGTGGAGGTGGAGGGCGTGACCGGCCCGGGGGACTTTGCACCCCAGGTCGACCACCCCAAGATCCGGGTCGTGGGCCGGGCCGCACTGCCAGTTGCCCACCGATTCTCCCTGGAGGATCTCCTCACGGGAGAACAGGACAGCCAATGGGTGGAGGTGCGAGGCGTCGTACACTCGGTGGAACTGCAGGACACGACCTCCTTCGACGGGCACAAGCGCGCCCAGGCTCTCGTACTCGGAATCACGTCCGGCCGTGACCGCTTTCAGGCGTGGATTCTGAACTTTTCTCACAGCGCGAATTACGCATCCTTGGTGGACGCCGCGATTACGGTTCACGGCGCCTGCGATGCGACCGTGAACGGCAAGAGGCAGCTCGTCGGCATTCGGTTGTTGGTGCCGGGCATGGACCAGGTGCGCATTGAGCGTGCGGGGCCGGCCGACCCCTACGCGCTCCCGATCAAGTCCGCGAGCAGCCTGATGCAATTCACACCGGAACGCGCTTCAGGCCACAGGATCCGCGTCAGAGGCGTTGTAACCTATCAATTTCCGGGAGTGTGCGTCTTCATTCAGGACGCGTCCGGCGGCGTGGTCGTGGACAGCACGCAAGGCAGCGCGATCGAACTTGGCGATTTCGTCGATGCCGTGGGATTCCCGATGGCGGGCCAATACTCCCCGGTGCTTGAGGACGGTGAATTCCGAAGGATCGGTCCCGGCACATTGCCGGCGCCGGTCGACCTGACAGGAGCCCGCAGCCTGGGCGCCGACCAGGACGCTGAACTGGTCGAGACCGAAGGACAGCTTATCGACCGGTCGGTGCAAGGCAATGTGGTTGTCCTGACGATACAAAAGCAGGACGCCACGTTTACGGCGCGGTTGCAAAAGGAGCTCTCGGACCGCACGCTCGCCTCCATCCCCATGGGCAGCCGGATCCGCATGACGGGGATCTGGTCGATTGAAACCGATAGCTATCGCAAGCCGACAGCGTTTCGGATCCTGCTTCGCTCCCCACGCGACGTTGTGGTCCTCGAACGCCCGTCGGGGTGGACGGGCCGCCGAATTGCGTGGCTGCTGGCAGCGCTGGCGGGGATCGTGGTGCTCAGCGCGCTCTGGGTTGCCGCGCTGCGGAGACGAGTGGTCGAGCAGACCGAGACGATCCGGGCCTCCCTGGAGTCCACGGGCGACGGCATTGTGGTGGTGGATTCGACGCACAGAATCACCACGTGCAATGGCAAATTCGTCGAAATGTGGCGGATTCCAGCGTCCGTTGTCGGGTCCGATGTGATGGAAGCACGGCTTGTATTCATCGCGCAGCAGACGACGGCGCCGGATGCCTTCCTCCGGAACGTGCGCCGGACGGATGCGGACCGCGAAATCAAATTCGACGATGTGATTGAGCTCCGTGATGGACGAATCTTCGAGCTGCATTCCGAGCCCCAGAACGTGAAGGGCAAGAATGTGGGAAGAGTCTGGGGGTTCCGCGACGTCACCGAGCGCAAGCGGGCCGAGAAGAGCCTCGAAGAGCGAACGGCTTACTTGAACGCGCTCGTCGAACACAGCCCGCTGGCGATCGTTGTCCTCGATCCTGACAACCGGGTTGAGTTCTGCAATTCCGCGTTCGAGCGACTTTTCCAGTATCGTCGTGAAGAGATTACCGGCTCAAACATCGACCATTTAATTGCACCGGCGGACCTGCCGGTTGCGAATAATGAATACAGTCAACGAACGACTGCCGGACAGATTGTGCATGGCACGGACCGACGGCGCCGGAAAGACGGAACGCTTGTGGATGTGGAGATCTACGGGGTTCCGCTGAAAGTCGGCGACCGGTTCGCCGGGGTGTACGGTCTCTATCAGGACGTCACCGAGCGCAAGCGGGCGGAGCGGGAACTGCAGGATGCCAAGGAATCTGCGGAGGCGGCCAACCGCGCCAAGAGCGACTTTCTGGCGAATATGAGCCATGAGATTCGCACGCCCATGAACGGCATCATCGGCATGACAGAACTGGCCCTCGATACCGAACTGACGGCCGAGCAGCGCGAGTACCTCGGCATGGTCAGGGCGTCGGCCGATTCACTGTTGCGGATCATCAACGACATTCTGGACTTCTCGAAGATCGAAGTCGGGAAGCTCGAAATGGACAGCGTTGATTTCGACCTTGCCGACCTGATGGAGGAAACCGTCCGGGCGCTCGCGCTGCCAGCGCACGAAAAGGGACTGGAACTGATTTGTGACATTGCGCCCGGGGTTCCGGAGGCGGTGCGAGGCGATCCCACGCGGCTGCGGCAGGTAGTGACGAACCTTCTCGGCAACGCCGTCAAGTTCACGGAGCGGGGCGAAGTGGCGCTGAACGTTGAGGCGTTGTCGCGGGACGAAGAAGGGGTGCGGCTGCACTTCACGGTGCGCGATACCGGGATCGGCATTCCCAAGGATAAGCTGTCGGCGATCTTCGCCCCGTTCACCCAGGCGGACTCGTCGATGACCCGCAAGTACGGCGGCACCGGCCTCGGCCTGAGCATTTGCGCCCACCTGGTGGAGATGATGCAGGGCAAGATCTGGGTGGAAAGCGAGCCCGGCCAGGGAAGCCGGTTCCAGTTTACCGCTCGATTCGGAGTAGGGGAGAAAGCGGCAACAGCCACGGCGCGCGATCGTAGCGGCTTGCGCGAGGTTCGAGTGCTGGTGGTGGACGACAACGATACCAATCGCCGGTTGCTCGACGAAGTGCTGGGGCGCTGGGGGATGCGGCCCACGTCGGTCGAGAGCGGCGCCAGAGCTTTGGCCGCGTTATCGCACGCCGCCGAGGCAGGTGAGGGGTTCCGCCTTGTGCTCACCGACGCCCACATGCCCCTGATGGACGGGTTTACGCTGGCGGAGCGCATCCGGCACGATCCGGCGCTCGCGGAGGCAACCATTATGATGCTGACTTCGAACGGACAGAAGGGCGACGCGGCCCGTTGCCGGGAACTGGGTGTGGCGGCTTACCTTGTGAAGCCCATCCGGCAAACCGAACTGCGAGAAGCGATCGGGAGCGCCTTGAAGCTTGCGCCTGGGCAGGACGAGCCTTGGCAGCCGGTCGCCCGTCCAGCCCAGGATGAAGCGCGGCGCGGGGCGCGCATCCTGGTGGCGGAGGACAACCCGGTCAACCAGGCGTTTGTGGTCCGTGTGCTCGAAAAGCGGGGACACCGCGTGGTTGTGGCCGCCAATGGCCGCGAGGCTCTGGCGGCGCTCGAAAAGGAGAGCTTCGATCTGGTTCTGATGGACGGCCAGATGCCCGAGATGGACGGCTTTGAGGCCACTGCAGCCATCCGGGACGCGGAAAAACAGACCGGGGCGCATATACCCATCGTGGCGCTGACGGCGTCCGCCCTCCGAGGCGACCGGGAGCGGTTCTTGCAGGCGGGGATGGACCGGTATCTCGCCAAGCCGATCCGGGGGCAGGACCTGCTGGAGGTGATCGAGACGCTCCGCATCGAGGATTCGGCCGCCGCGCGCCGGGTGAACAATGACTCGACGATGCGGCCGGAGTTCGCCGAAGCCCTGGCGCGTGTGGACGGCGATGTTGCCGTGCTCGGCGAAATAGCGGCCCTATTTATCGCCGATTACCCCCTCCAGATGTCCGCCATCCACGAGGCAATCACGCGGAGTGACGCGGAGGCGCTGATGAGTAGCGCTCACGCCCTTAAGGGGTCCGTGGCGAATTTTGTGAAGGGGCCGGCGTTCGAGGCCGCACGGCGCTTGGAAATGATGGGGCGCCAGGGCGACCTGAGCGGTGCGGACGATGCCTGGGCGAGCCTGCTCGGCGCCTTCGAGCAACTCCAGCCGGGCTTGCTGGAGCTGGCGCGGGCGGCAACCGACGCACCTGGGCTAGTGGAGTTGGCGCCCGAAGCTTCATGCCATCACCCGGTCGGAAAGTGACAGGTGGGCTGCGTCATTCTGACCAGCCCACGGCGCCGAAGAATCCCTGTATTCCCTTGACTCAAATGCCGGGCGGCCTCGCTTCCGCCGGCACAACCTCGCTCGGTGACCGTGCCACCAATTTCGGTACTAGCCACGCTGCCGCGCGGTTCTGTTGAACCTGAGCCGCGCCAGGACCGACAGCCCGACCAGGCCGGTGCCGAGCAGGAGCAGGCTGCCAGGCTCGGGCGTGGAAGGGTTGTTCCCCGACGACGCGCTGCCTGGGCCCGAGAGGACATCGAGCGTGACGTTGTTCGCGTTATAGACCACGCCAAAGTGCTCGTTGCTGTTGATTCCGGTTCCATTGACCGTGGCGAACGTTCCTGTCACGGAACTGGCGTTGAGGATGTCGAAGGTCTCCGTCAGCGTGGGCACGAAGCCGTTGATCAAATCCAGATTCAGGACGCCGTTCAGGCTGGCGCTGCCGCTGATGGTTAACTGGTCGAACAAAGTTCCCTCCGTAGTCCCCCCGATGTCGATGGCAAGAGCGCCCGCGGAGGTCTGGCTGTAGTTGCCGCTGATCGATTCCGTGCCGGCCGTCATGACCTTATCGCCGATGTTGAAGGTCGCGTTGTCCGTCACCGTGCCCGCGCTCAGCGTGCCGCCGCTTCCGAACACCGAGCCGCCGTTGAAGGTGATCCCGCCCGCCGCCGTCAGCGTGCCGTCCACGGTGGTTGTACCGGCGGTCTGTGTATAGGTTGCGGTCGGCGCTGTCAAAGTCAGGTTGCTCGTCTTTCCGACCGTAAGCGTTCCAGCATTTGACAAGGCGGACGCGCCGTCCGTCAGGTTCTGGCCCCCTGTGACCGTAAACTTGCCCGTAGACGAGTTGGTTGCGAAATTCCGAAGGGCATTGTTGCCGTTCTGATCCTTGATTTCGGCGCCGGCGCCCGTCAGAGTGATATTCGCGGCGTTGGTCACGATGTTGGCATTGTTGAATTGCATCGTTCCGGTGATGCCGTAGATGCCTCCGGTCAGCTTGGTTCCCGTAAAGTTTGTCAAATTGCCGTTGACATCAAACGTGCTGCCATTTCCAACGGTCAGCGTGCCGCTGTTGGTGAAGTTACCGGCAGTGGTAAAGTCGGCGCCGCCGCTCAGCGTGAACTTGCCGGTGGTCGCATTGGTCGCGAAGCCGGCCAGAGCATTGGCTCCCGTCTGGCTGATGATCCCGGCTGAGGATCCCATCAGGGTAATGCTCGCGGCATTCGTGACGATGTTCGCCCCGGTGAATTCCAGCGTTCCGGTGACGTCGTATGTGCCTGCGGTGAGAGTCGTGCCGCTGAAGTTGGTCAGGTTGCCGCTGACATCAAACACGCTGCCGCTTCCTACGGTGAGCGTGCCGTCGTTGGTGAAGTTGCCGGCAGTCGTAAAGTTCATGCCGGGGGCCAGCGTGAAATTGGACCCGCTGGCATTCACGGCCAAAGCGGCGAGCACATTCTGTCCGCTAAAGTCGATGATCTGGGCGAAGGGGCCTGTCAGCGTGATGTTGGCGTCGTTGGTCACCACGCTCGTTCCTGCGCCTCCAAATTCCAGCGTGCCGCTGACGTCGTAGGTTCCGGCCGTCAGAGTCGTGCCCACCAAATTAAGGAGCGCTCCACCGCTCGAGGTCCCAATCTCCATCACGCTTCCCAGAGCCACGCTGAGCGTTCCCTGATTGTTAAGACCGGACGAATCCGGCAGGATAATCAAGGGTGTGCTTTCATTGGCCAGGATCGTTCCCTGGTTCACAATGCCCATGCTCTTGATGGTGCCGGCGCCCGAGATCGTGTTGTTCACGTTGGTGAGTGTGTTGGTCCCGGTTCCTACCATGAGATTTGCACTGGTGTTCGTCAGCGTGATCAGGCCTCCGCCCGTGAGCGTGGCGGCGGTCGCTCCAAACTCCAATTGAGTCGTATTGCCGATCGAGTTCAGCGCCATCGAGCCCGAGTTCGTCACCGTGCTCCCCGACAGCACCAGGCCCGTGTCGTTCCCTACAATCACCTGCCCTCCCGCCGGGTTCGTCACATTGCCGCTGATCGTGTTCCCGTAATACCCGTCCGTGCTGGTCTCGATCACCCCCGTCCCGCTGTTCGTAACCGCCCCGCCCAGCGTGCTGTTGGCGTTCAAGAACAGTGACGCCACCCCCGTCAGCGTCACCGTACTTCCCGGGCTCACCGTGCTGGCATTCAATTGCAGCGATCCCGCGTTGACCGCCACCGTCCCTCCGGTCACCGTCGAACTGTTCACCGCCATCACCCCGCCGTTCGTCTGGATCGTCCCGTTGCTGCTCCCCGCCGAATTCGTAAACGTCCCGGCGCTCAACACCAGCACGCTCCCCAGGCTCGATTCCACCGTCCCCGTGTTCGTCATCCCGCCGCTGCCGGGATTAATCGTCAGACCCGCGCTCCCGCTGGCCATGATCGTCCCCTGGTTGATGATGGTCAGGTTGCTCTCGCCGATGTCCCCCGCGCCCAGGATCGTGTTGTTCGCGTTCGTCAGCACACTCGTCCCGCCCGAGTTCCCCAGAATCTCGTTGGCCGTGGTGTTCGACAGCGTTACCGTGCCGCCGCCCGTCAAGGTCGTGGTCCCGCTGAACTGCAACTGCGTAATGTTCCCGATCGAGTTCATCTCGATCGCTCCTGTGTTGGTCACGGTGCCGCCGCCCAGCACCAGGCCCGTGTCGTTCCCTACGATCACCTGCCCTCCCGCCGGGTTCGTCACATTGCCGCTGATCGTGTTCCCGTAATACCCGTTCGTGCTGGTCTCGATCACTCCCGTCCCGCTGTTCGTAACCGCCCCGCCCAGCGTGCTGTTGGCGTTCAAGAACAGTGACGCCACCCCCGTCAGCGTCACCGTACTTCCCGGGCTCACCGTGCTGGCGTTCAATTGCAACGATCCCGCGTTGACCGCCACCGTCCCTCCGGTCACCGTCGAACTGTTCACCGCCACCACCCCGCCGTTCGTCTGGATCGTCCCGTTGCTGCTCCCGGAGGAATTCGCAAACTGCCCGTCCGACAACACCAGGGTGCTCCCAGGACCCGACTCCAGCAGCCCCGTGTTCGTCATCCCCGCCGCACTGGGAGCAATGATCAGCCCCGCGCTCCCGGCAGCCGTGATCGTCCCCTGGTTGTTCAGCGTCAGATTGCCGTCTCCTATGTTCCCCGATCCGAAAATCGTGTTGTTCGCGTTCACCAGCGCGCTGCTGCCGTTGCCAAGAATATAGTTCTGGCTGTCGTTGGACAGGAAGATCGTTCCGCCGCCGGTCAGCGTAGTCGTAGTCGCCGTGACCTCCAACTCCGTCAAATTCCCCGTTGAGGCCAGCACCATAACACCCGCGTTGCTGATAGTGCCCCCGCCGATCGTCAAATCGATGTCGTTACTCGTGCTGAGACTGTTGCCCGAGCTGATGGTCAAGGTGTTGATGCTCGAGGTGGTGTTTTGAGTAACCTTGGACCCGGCATTGGTGATGGTGACGTTACTTGTGCTCGTCGGCAGCCCGGCTGACCAGTTTGTGGAAACGCTCCACTCTCCGATTCCCCCGATCCAGTTGTCTGTGGTTGACGGGACCAGTCCGGCGCTGTTGAGTGACTCGAGCGCCGGCGCCGCCGACGCCCTTGAGGCCGTCCAGAGGTGCAGGGACCCACTTCGGTCGTTGATCGCGTTGGCCTGAGTGAACGTGAAGGCGCCCGGACGTGTCATATTCCAGGGCAGTCCGAGAAGTATGTCCGGATCAGGCCGCGCAATCGAGAGAGCCTCCGCCCCGATCCATTTCCGGTTGCCTTGGGCCGAAACGATACCCGGCGCCAGGAACAGCACCGTGATCAACATAGCTTGCGCCAGCCTGGAACTTGATCCCTTCAACATCGCGCTCATGAACGCCTCCCATTTTCAACTTGATTGATTCAGACTGACCCGGACGGCCGTTGGGCGACCGCCTCAAAACCACGTCGAGTCGCGCCGCAGTCTTGTATCCGCCGCTTCCGGCTCTAAAGACCGGACAAAAACTATACCCTGCCATACACGTTGAAACAACACCCACTGCGTTGTAACCTACGAAGATATCAATCGTGTGACAAGATTGTGAAGTTCACGGCAAAGGAATAGTGATCAGCGTGCGCGGCTCTTTTATCAAACCCAGTCTTGAACCGAGCACAGCCGACGAGCGCAACCAAAGAGAAAAGCCTCACCACTGAGGCCACGGAGGCTCACAGAGCTTTTCTCCGTGTTCTCCGTGCGCTCCGTGGTGAAACCTTTCTTCCGAGCGCAGGCTAGATTTAGCAGTCGATGCTGCGGGCCCCGCGGAAACGGAGCTGATCCGCTTTTCCACAGGGTAACTAAGTGAGATCGTTGGGCTAAATAAATATTCTCAGTCATCCAAGTTTTACCCACGATCGCCGCCAAGCGTGCGAGCCTCTCTACGCCCAGGTTAGAGGTGTTAGGTGTCGAGGCGCCGCGAACCAGTAAGCTAATGAGATGGCCAATGGCCCAATGACCATATCCCGCAATCGCCGAGGACTCAATGGATCGATCCCGATCTCGAAATCACGCCAGCCCGCACGCTCCATGGCGTATTGACAGATTTCAAAACTCGTCCCTACGATGCTCGCAGCCACAGCGCCCTGCAAAAAGCCCAAAAAAAAAGAATCTAAAAATTTACAAAACGAAGCCACTAAGTCTAATCAAATCAACAAATCACCCCGAAAAACAGGCCAAAACGAAGTCAAACGAAGCCACCGAAAGCCGAACTCGGTCCCAGATAAGTCCTTCTAAATCAATTGGGTTGATTTTACGGTGGCTTTGTTTGATCAATTCGAAGCCAACTCGTCCCTGACCGATTTGCTTTAGAATGGGACTCGCGGCAACGTGACGCCTTCCTCGCCCACGCGCTTCGGAGAAGGTCTGTGTGCGGGGTCGGCGCGACAGGGCTATGTTTCATCCGCGCAAGGGCTCTCTTGAAGTAAGAATTTCCGCCTCGGGCACCACCTCTCTGCGATCGCGGATTGACGGGGAGCATGGGCGGCAAGCAGTTCCTCCACACCCGCCATCGACAATAGAAAGTCGGCAAACGGCAACCCGAAAGCGACAGGCGAAGATCGCCCTTGGACTGAGCCTCGCCTGCGTGCTCGCAGCGCTCCGTGCTCCCGCTCTGCAGCAGCCGGGCGCGGTGCAGCCCCTCGAGACGGACCCGGCCGCGCAATCCAACCACGACGCACAGCCCAGCCATGATGAGCGGGCAGCCCGGCAGACCGATCAACCGTTGCCGCCGGATCTCGCGGCCCTGATGGTGAAGGCCGAAGACGCGTTGGAGCGCAAAGACTATCAAGCGGCCCTCGACCCGCTGAAGAAGGTCACGAGCGCAGCGCCCGGCGTGGCGGAGGCTTGGTATTACCTCGGCTACGCCCAGCATGGCCTGCGCCAGGACGACGACGCCCGCCAATCGTACGAAAAGGCGGTCGCGTTGAAGCCCGATCTGCCTGAGGCGCAGGTGAATCTAAGCCTGCTGCTGCTGGCCGCGCGCGATTTCGCCGGCGCCCTGCCGCACTTGCAAGCGGCCGTCAAACTCAAACCCGGCGACGCCCGCGCCCACATCAATCTCGGGCTGGCGTTTGAGGGTCTGGGCCAGAATCAGCCCGCCACCGGGGAGTTTCAACGCGCGCTCGAGATCGATCCCAAGTCCGAGGCAGCCGCCTATCAGCTTGGGCTTGCCGAATTCGGCCAGAAGCGCTACGCCGAGGCGTCGGCCACCTTCACCAAGGCTCTGGCCCTGGCACCTGCCGACGCCGATGCCGAGCGCGAGCTCGCCAGGGCCGATGAAGCGCTGGGGCAGATCCCGGACGCCGCCGCGCATTTCGAGGCCTATTTGAAATTGCGACCGGAGGACATGACGGTGCGCGTCCATCTGGCACGAATTTACCTGAGCCAGAAGCAGCCGGACCTGGCGATCGCTCAGCTTCGGCCCCTTGAATCGACGCAGGGCCTGCCGCCGGACGTGGAAGCGTCCCTGGGAGACGTTTACGCCCTGGCCGGAAAGTTCGGCGATTCCGAGAACCACTATCGCAGGGCGCTTGCGGCCAACGGCGGGCAGGCAGACCTGCATCGCGCCCTGGCCCAGACGCTGCTCGAGGAGGGCAAGAAGGCCGAGGCTGAGGCCGAATTCCGCAAGGCGCTCCAAATCGATCCCGCGAGCATCGATGCACTCAAGGGCCTCGCGTCGAGCATCTACCTGCAGGGGCGCTACGCCGACGCCGCGCCGCTCGTCGAGAAGCTGGTGCAGTCGCCGGGCGCCACGCCGGGCTTGTATTTTATCCTGGCAACGTGTTATGACCATGTACGCGACCGTCCGCGGGCTCTGGCCGCTTACAAGGAGTTTCTGGCACGCGCCAAGGGCTCGAATCCGGACCAGGAGTGGCAGGCCGAGCAGCGCGCCAAGCTTCTGAGCCGTGAGCTGGGAAAGTCGCTATAATGCCGTTATGAGGCTCGCCCGTCCGGCAGGCAGTTCCGCCCTGATCGCGGCCGTGGCACTCGCCATCGTCGCCGCTCCGATCGTCCTCGGTGCGCGGCACCAGGATTCGGAGGAGGACCTGCTCGCGCGAATCGGCAGAGAGAACAATCCAGCCAGGAAAGCCAGACTGCAAGTGGAACTCGCCAGCCTGAAACTCGACGAGGCGGCGGCGGCTTTCAATCATGACCAGTACGACTCCGGAAAAAAACTGCTCGATCAGTACACGGGCTGGATCCATGAGACGTGGAATCTGCTGAAAGAGAGCGGGCGTGACGCCAGCCGCAAGCCGCAGGGCTTCAAGGACCTCGATATCACTCTGCGCGAGAACGCGCGCGCGCTGGCAGACCTCGCCGAACATACTCCCTTCGCCGATCGCGGACCCATCGAGGATACGGCCAGGGAGGCCGACAGTCTTCACAATCAAGTGATGGCGGTGCTCTTTCCGGACGGCGTGAAGGAGGACGAGGCTCCGCCTCTGTCGTCAGAAAAACGCCCGGCGCCGCCCGCCTCCGTGCTCGGTCCCGGAGAGCGGAAGCCATGAAGCCTTGTTGCGCGCGAAGGGCCGTGGATCTGGCGGCTCTGTCGCTCGCGTGCCTTGTGGCGCTTGGCGCCGCGGCCGCCGCTCCCGCTCTCCAGATGCATACCGACGATCCCGCCTCCCTGACGCAGGAAGAGGAAGACCGCGTCCGCGAGGCTCAGGACCCGAGCGAGCGCATCGGAGTTTACATGGAACTGGCGGGAGAGCGGCTGGAGAGGTTCAACGCCATGCGGGCGGCGCCGCCGGACCCGAGTGATCCGACGTACCGCGCCGAAACGCTCGACCGCCTGCTCAGCCAATACATCGCGCTCGACGACGAGCTCAAGAACTGGATCGAGGACCAGTACGGCACCGGCCACGACATGCGCAAGGGACTGCGCGCGCTCCTCAATCTCGCGCCCCAGCAACTGGCCCTGCTCAACCAGGCCAGCCAGAATCCGGACCATTACAACGCCGACTATCATCAGAGCCTGGCGGACGCCGTCACCGATCTGAACGACACCTTGAACGGCGCCACGCGGGCCCTGGCCGATCAGGAAAAGACGTTCGGGGCGCTCAAGCGCCAGGAGCAGGATGACGCCAAGGCGGCCAAACTCGCCACTCAAGAGGAGAAAAAGAAGCAGAAGGAAGACCGCAAGCTGCGCAAGAAGCAGAAGCAGGAAGGCGTGCCCGAAGACGAGGACCAGCAGAACTGAGTGCGCCCCCTGACCCCACCCCTCCCCGGCCGGGAAGAATCTAGGCTACATAAAGAGCCTCCAACACCGCAGGCTCTGCGCCGCCCGCCATCGTCCGCCCTTCAGCTCCCTCTTTGGAACGAGTTCGCCCCCGCGCCCCCGGCCCCGGCTCAGAAATCCAGCCGGCCGCCGTTGCCGGCGCCGCCCACAGACGGGAGTTCCGACCGCCACAAGGCGCCGCCGGATGCCGATCTCAAGGCAGTGTTCGACCGCGTTTTCCGCCGCCTCCGGCTGCGTGGTGACGCGCCGGTGTTTCGGGCGGCCTTTCACGCGTTCACGGGCTTGCGCAGCACGATCCGCGTCAGCAGGACCAGGGTGATCGAGGCCCGGCTCTCGGATCTACTCGCCGAAGCGCGACCGCTCGTGCTTGAAGCCATCGCCGAGATCCTGATCACGCGCCTCTACCGCATCCGCACCTCGCGCGAGGCGCGCGAGTGTTACCAGGCCTGGGCGCACAGTCCGGCGGTGGTCCGGCGCATCGAAGAGGTGCGGCGGGAGCGCGGCCGCAAGCGCTTGTTGCCGCCCCAGGGCCGCTGCTTCGACCTGAAGGCGATCTTTGACGACCTGAACCGCAGGCATTTCGAGGGTAGTCTGGAGCCGGTGCGTATCGGCTGGAGCCCGATCCGGTCACGGACGATGCTCGGACACTACGACAGTTCCCACGGTACGATCACCATCACGCGCTGGCTCGATGGTCCGCGCGTGCCGCGGTATGTGGTGGAGTATCTGGTCTTTCACGAGATGCTCCACGTCCGCATTCCGGTGGAGCGTCGCCTCCACCGGCGCGTAGTTCATCCCCCGGAGTTTGCGGCCGCCGAGCGCGCCTTTCCGGACTACGCGCGCGCCACCCGCTGGTTACGCGGCGGTACACGGCATGGCGCGGGCCGACCGCCTTGGGAGGCGGTGCCGTCCATCTGAAGCCCACCTGAAGGGGGGAGAGGGTGCGTCGCGGACCGGGGCCGGCCGCGTCGAAGGCGTCGAAAGGTCAGGAGGCTCGCTGATCCGGCCGCGGATCAGAGCGCGCCGGGCGCTTTGGTGTAGCCCTTGGCCGCATCCTGATAAGCCTGGATGTTCGACTTGTCGACGATGCCGATTCCGGTGTCGACGAGCGTCGGCAAGGGCGAGGCGGGCGCCGAGCGCCAGTTGGTGAATTCGTGAACGGCGTTGTGATGGAGGTCATCGAGGGCGCGCAGGCCATAGAACGCCATCGTGTAAGGCTTCTGCGCGACGGAAGCGAGGATCGTGCCGCCCGCGATGAAGTCGAGCGTCTCAGGGTCCTTGTCCATGGAGATGATCGGCACCTTGCCGTCCAGGTTCAGCCGGTGCAGCGCCTCGGCGGCGCCCGGTCCGCCCGAAGCTTCGAGGCACAGGATGCCGTCCATATTCGCCTTTTTGGCGAGCAGGCTCGCGACCTGGTCGTTCGCCTTGCGGGGGTCGCCCTGGTCATCGAGAGTCTGCTCGATGCGTATCTTCGGATAGTGCGAGAAGGCGTCTTTGGCGCCGCGCAGACGCTCGTCCAGGTTGTACTGGCCCGGAACAGAAATCACGACCACGCTTCCCTGCCCGTGAAGCGCCTCCGCCATGTGGGTGCCGCTCTGGGTGCCGGCGCGGAAGTTATCGGTGCCGATGAACATCAGGCGCATGGAGTCGGGGACGTCCGAGTCAATCGCGATCACGGGAACGCCCTGCTGGACGGCGTCGTTGATGGCGTCCTCAAACAGCTTGGTACCGGCGGGCGAGACCAGGATTCCGGCCGGGTGGGCCGCCGCCGCCTGCTTGAAGGCGTCGAGTTCGTCAGTCGGAGAGTAGCTGTCCGGGCCCACCATCTCGGCCTTGACTCCGAACCCAAGCTGGCGCACGGCGTCAACGAAGCCGGCGTTCGCCTCCTGCCAGTACGGAAGAGTCTTGTTATTCACTACCAGGATGTAGTGCTCGTCCTCGTGAGGCGCCTTGCCACACGACACTGACGTAATGGCTGGCGGCACCAACACCACCGTCACAAGCAGCGCCCTGATCAAGCTGTGAGTTCGCAGATGAGCTTTCACAAGGTCCCTCCAGCGGCACATTACACGCAAGGGACAGAGATTACCACAACGGCGCTGGAAGGCAAGCGGCGCACGGACGCGGGCGGCCCGGGGCGGTGTTGCGCGGCCAAGTCACTGCCGCTACTTTCCGTGGATCAGGTTCTGGGCCGTGGGCAGCGCCGAAGCATTCCAACCGCCGCCGAGGGCTTCGACGAGCAGCACGCTGGAGGTCATGCGCCGGGTGAGGATGTTGACCTGCTGGACCTGGTCGCCGAGCAGGATGCCCTGCTCTGTAATCACGGTGAGGTAGTCCACGGTTCCGGCCTTGTACTGGTAGGTGGAGATGTCGAGCGCATCCTGGGCGGCCTTTACCGCCGCCGCTTCAGCCACGGCCTCATTCTCCAGGACTCGTAACGCCGCCATATTATCCTCGACCTGCTGAAAGGCGGTGAGAACCGTCTGCCGGTAGTTCGCAACCGTGGCGTCGTAGGTATCCCGCGCCTCGGCGAGTTGGGCACGGCGTTTGCCCGCATCAAAGATCGTCTCGGAAAGCGTGGGCCCGATGGACCAGAACCGGCTGGGCCAGGTTAACCAGTTGTAGAGTTGGCCGGCCTCAAGTCCTCCGGTCGCACTCAAGGTCAAGCTCGGGTAGTAAGCGGCTTTCGCGATGCCGATCTGCTCGTTCTGGGAAGCCATCTGGCGCTCAGCAGCCGCAACGTCCGGCCGGCGTTCAAGGAGGGTGGAAGGAACCGTCACGGGAACGGGGGGGGGCACAATTTTGATGGGCGACGGCGCAATGGTCACCTCAGCGGGCGGCTTCCCCGCGAGAATCGCGATGGCATGCTCGTACTGGGCACGCGCGACTCCGTAGTCAATCAACTGTGCCTGCGCCGTATCGAGCTGGGTCTGCGCCTGCGCCACGTCGGCGCCCGATGCAACGCCGCTGTTGAACCGGTCCTGTGTGAGCTTCAGATAGTCCTGATAAGACTTCACGGTGGTTTGCAGCAAATCTTCGTCGCCGTCGGTGCCATGTAATTCGAAGTAATCCTCGGCGAGGGTCGCCTGGTAAGACAGGCGAGCGTTCTCCAACTGCGCGAAGCTGGCTTGGGCGGTGGCCACACCGGCCTGGACGCTGCGCCGGATGCTCCCCCAGATATCTGCGGTGTAAGAAATGCTGCCCGGCAGGTCGTAGACGTTGCGCTGGCCGGAAGTCAGGTTGCCGAGCGAAGCGTTGAACAAGGTGCTCGACGACGCAGAGCGCGTGTACGAGGGCGAGGTTGAAATGGTGGGGAAGAGGGCGGAGCGCGCGATGCGAACCGCGTCAGATGCTTCCCGGAACTGGGCGGCCGCCAGCAATACATTCTGGTTTGAAATGTTGACCTGGTCCTCGAGCGCGTTCAGTTGCGGATCGTTGTAGATTTCCCACCACTTGCCGCGTACCACGGCCTCGTTGGGCTGAGCCGGCTTCCACCGGTCGATCTCCTCGGGGTTGTCGGTGGGTGGCTCCTTAAAGGCGGCCGGAACGGGAGCGGCGGGCCGCTTGTAGTTCGGGCCCACCATGCAGGCGCCGCACAGCAGCGCCGGCACCACGAGGATCAGCATTCCATTTCGGAACAGGTTCGATCTCCTGAACATCATGAGTTGTCTCTCAAAAGCCGAAAGTGCGGAACCCCTCCGAGACTTACACCTCAGACCCGAGCGCCGCGATTCCTGCGCGACGGGCCCGCGCCCGTTCCCTCCAATTCTGCAGACGGTCGAAGTAGAGATATACGACGGGCGTGGTGTACAGCGTCAGCGCCTGGCTCACCATCAGGCCGCCGATGATTGCGATTCCCAAGGGACGGCGCAATTCTGATCCCACTCCGTGGCCGAACGCGAGGGGCACGGCGCCCAGGATGGCGGCCATCGTGGTCATCATGATGGGGCGAAAGCGCAGCATGCAGGCTTGGAAAATAGAGTCTCGCGAGCTCTTGCCTTCGTTGCGCTCGGCCGACAAGGCAAAGTCGATCATGAGAATGGCGTTCTTTTTGACGATGCCGATCAGCAGGATGATTCCGATGATGGCAATGACGGTGAGCTCGGTATGGGTCAGCATCAGGGCGAGCAACGCACCCACGCCCGCCGAGGGGAGCGTGGAAAGAATGGTGACGGGATGAACGTAGCTTTCGTAAAGCATGCCGAGCACAATATAGACCGAGGCCAGGGCGGCGGCGATGAGCAGAGGTTCGCTGCCGAGAGAGTCCTGGTACGCCTGAGCGGTGCCGGCGAAGCCCGTGTGAATGGTGGAAGGCAGCCCGATTTTCATGGCCGACGCATTAATCTCATTGACAGCGTCCCCAAGAGCCACGCCGGGACGCAAGTTAAAGGAGATGGTCACTGCCGGAGAGAGGCCCTGATGGTTGACAGCCAGCGGCGCCGTGGCAGGAGCATAACTCGTGAAAGCGCTCAAGGGAACTTCCTTCCCACTTGGCGACTGCACGTAGACTTGGCGCAAAAACAGCGGATTTTGCCAGTATGTGGGGGCGACTTCCATCACCACGTGATACTGATTGAGGGGCGTGTACATGATCGATACCTGCTCCTGGCCGAAGGCATCGTAGAGCGTGCTATCGATCAGCTGCGATGAGATCCCGAAGCGCGCCGCCGTATCCCGGTCGTAGTTCACCACCGCTTGCAGCCCACTATTCTGCTGGTCGCTGTTAACGTCAGCGATGATGTGAATACCCTTGAGCTCCTCAAGCATCTTCGGTGCAAAGGCATTGAGGTCCTGAAGATTGTCGCCGCGCATGGTGTATTGATACTGGGCGTTGCCAAACCGCCCGCCCACGCGCACATCCTGCGAGGCTTGCATATAGAGAGCTGCACCGGGCACGCGCGCAAGCTTCGGCCGCAGGCGCGCGATAACAAGGTCCACGCTGATTTTTCTTTCCGACAACGGCTTGAGCGAAATGAACATGCGGGCGCTATTCAGCGTGCCGCCACCTACCCAACCATTCACGGTATCAACCGCCGGATCAGCCTTGATGATATTGACCATTTGCAGCAGAATCTTCTGCATGGCCTGGAACGAGGTGTCCTGGTCCGCCATGATGGCGCCCATCATCCGGCCGTTATCCTGCTGGGGGAAAAATCCCTTCGGCACCCGGATGTAAAGGTAGATGTTGAGCGCAATAGTTGCCAGCAGGATCGCCAGTGTCACGGCCGGGAAATCCAGCACTTTAGATAAGCTTCTGCCATAGGCGTCGATCACCGAGTTGAAGCCGCGCTCGCTGGCCCGGTAAAGCCGGCCATGAGATTTCTCCTCTTTCAGGAGGTGGGCGCACATGGTAGGCGTCGTGGTCAGCGAAACTACCATGGAGACGGCGATGGCGACCGAGAGCGTGACTGCAAATTCGTGGAACAGGCGGCCCACGATGCCACCCATCAACAGGAGGGGAATGAATACCGCTACCAGCGAAGTGCTGATGGTGAGCACGGTAAACCCGATTTCCTGAGCTCCCTTGAGTGCGGCCTGGAAAGGCGGCAGGCCCTGCTCGAGATACCGCGTGATGTTCTCGATCACCACGATGGCGTCATCGACCACAAATCCCGTACAGATCGTCAGGGCCATCAACGACAGGTTGTCGAGGCTGTAGCCGAGGAGATACATCACCCCGAACGTTCCAATGATGGAGACCGGAACGGCAATGCTCGGGATCAGTGTGGCGCGTGGGTTGCGCAGGAAAAAGAAGACCACCAGAATCACCAGCCCCACCGAAATCAGCAGCGTTTGCTCGACGTTCTGCACGGAGGCGCGGATAGTGACCGTCTGGTCCATCGCCACCCGCATGTCGATGGCCTGCGGCAGAGCTGCCTTGAGCTGAGGCAGTGCCGCACGAATGCGATCCACGGTATCAATGATGTTGGCACCGGGTTGACGCCAGATGATGACGAGGACCGAAGGCTTTCCGTTGGCGTAGCCGGCGTTGCGAATGTCTTCGGGTCCATCCACAGCCGCGCCGATGTCCTGGATCCGAACGGCCATTCCATTTCGGTAAGCCACAATCAGAGGCTGGTAATCCACAGCATGAAAAATCTGGTCATTGGCTCCGACTTCCCACGTCAGGTGCCCATCCGAAAAGTACCCTTTGGGCGTGTTGGCATTCGCGCTGCTCAGCACGCTCCGAATCTGTTCGAACCCGACGTCATATTTGCTCATCTGGTTCGGATTGAGCTCGATTCGAACGCCCGGCAGCGCACCTCCACCCACGACCACCTGGCCTACACCGCTGATCTGGGAGACCTTTTGCTCAATAACGGAATCCGCCGAGTCGTACATCTGGCTTTTGCTCAGTATGTCTGAAGTGAGGGCGAGCATGAAAATAGGAGAATCGGCCGGATTTGACTTGCGGTAGGTCGGATTGCTCGGAAGGTTCGTAGGCAGGTAGCCGCGTGCCGCATTGATGGCCGCCTCCACGTCGCGCGCCGCAGCATCGATATTCCGGTTGAGATCGAATTGCAGCGTAACACTGGTTGATCCGAGGCTGCTGGACGACGTCATCTCGGTGACGGACGCGACGCGCCCAAATTGCCGCTCAAGCGGCGTCGCTACCGAGGAGGCCATGGTCTCGGGGCTGGCGCCCGGCAGTGAGGCCTGTACATTGATCGTGGGGAAGTCCACTTGCGGCAAGGGCGCTACCGGTAACAGCCGGAAGGCCACGGCCCCGGCCAACGCTATGGCGAGGGTCAGCAGCGTGGTGGCGATCGGTTTGTGAATGAACGGCTGCGAAATGTTCATGGGTTACCCGGCCCCAACCGGCTCCGTGCCCGGCCCGATTTCACGCTCGTGGGACGAGTGTCTGGACAGGCGGGTCTGGAGGCGATCAAACCAGATGTAAATCACTGGCGTTGTGTAAAGCGTCAGAAGCTGGCTGATCAGCAGCCCGCCTACGATGCTGATACCCAGGGGCCGCCGCAACTCAGAGCCTACCCCGCTGCCGAAGGCCAAAGGAACGCCGCCGAGCAAGGCGGCCATCGTCGTCATCATGATGGGCCGGAAGCGCAGCAGGCACGCCTGGTAGATGGCGTTGACCGGCGTCATGCCCTCCTTGCGTTCTGCTTCCAAGGCAAAGTCGACCATCATGATACCGTTCTTCTTCACAATGCCGATCAACAGCACGATGCCGATCAGGGCAATCACGCTGAAATCATTGCCCGTGATCCACAGCGCAAGCAGAGCGCCCGCGCCTGCCGATGAGAGTGTCGAAAGAATGGTGACGGGATGGATGTAGCTTTCGTACAAGACGCCCAGAACGATATAGACCGTTATGAGCGCCGCCAGAATCAGCACGGGTTCGTTTGAAAGAGAAGCCTGGAATGAGGCCGCTGTGCCTTGAAATGCGCCCTGGATGCTCGCCGGCATTCCCATCTCATCTTTCACCTGGTTGACAGCCGTTATGGCATCTCCCAGCGATGCATTTGGGGCCAGGTTGAAGGAAAGCGTAACCACGGGGAATTGTCCCTGGTGGTTAACCGTGAGCGGCGCGTTGGTCTCCACGACGCGAGTAAAGGCAGCGAGCGGCACCTGCCCTCCACTGGCGAATGCCGCAGAAGACTTGATGCCTCCCGAGAAGGCAGCATCCGACGGGATGATCGAGGCATTCAACGGAGATGAAGAGGTTGTAGAAGACAAGCTGTTGCTGGCGACCGTCAGGGAGCTGGTGGGACCGAATAGCTGGGCCGCCGCGGTACCACCCGTCACCACCGATGAAGAGGCGCTGGCAGCACTCGAGCCTGACGCTCCGGTGCGGATGTAGAGATCGCGAAGATCGAGAGGATTCTGTTGAAAGCTCGGCTTCAACTCCAGCACCACATGGTACTGGTTCAACTGGGTGAACATAACCGAAACTTCGCGTTGGCCGTACGCGTCGTAGAGCGTCTGGTCGATGGTGGAAGGGGAGATGCCGAGCCGGTACGCCGTTTCGCGGTCATACATCAGCTTCGCCTGAAGCCCTGCCACCTGTTGATCGCTGGCCACGTCGCGCAGCTCAGGCCGCTTCTGCAAAGCCGCCAGCATCTTGGGCGCGAAGGTGTCCAGCTCAGCGGCGCTGGGATCTTCGAGCGTGTACTGGAACTCCGTGCGGCTCACGCGATCGTCAACGGTGAGATCCTGCACCGGCTGCATGAACAGGGTGATGCCGGCCACTTTATCCAACTGCGGCTGCAGGCGGCGGATGACATCGGTGGCGCTGATTTTCCGGACGTCGAGCGGTTTCAAATTGATCTGAATGCGCCCGCTATTGAGAGTGGTGTTGGTCCCATCAATTCCGATGAACGATGAAAGACTGTCAACGGCCGGGTCTTTAAGGATTACGTTGGCGAGTTCCTGCTGCTGTTTGGCCATGGCCTGGAAGGACACGGTCTGGGCCGCTTCGGAAACGCCCTGGATGACGCCGGTGTCCTGAATCGGGAAGAACCCTTTCGGAATGTACACGTACATCACGATGGTGAGAGCGACGGTGGCGATGGCGACCACGAGCGTCGCCGTCTGGCGTCGCAGCACCCATTGCAACGTGCGGTCATACAGGTCAATGGTCCACTTCCAGGCTCGCTCCGAAACACGATAAAAGTGGCTCTGTTCCTGCTCGGGCCGGTGCTTCAACAGCTTGGAGCACATCATGGGCGTCAAGGTGAGAGAAACCACCGCGGAGACGAGAATCGTGACGGCCAGCGTGACGGCGAACTCACGAAAGAGCCGGCCCACGATGTCGCCCATGAACAGCAGCGGGATCAGGACGGCAATCAGCGACACCGTCAGCGAGATAATCGTGAAGCCGATTTGCGCGGAGCCTCTGAGGGCCGCCTGAAGCGGGGACTCCCCTTCCTCGATGTAGCGGGTGATGTTCTCGATCATCACAATGGCGTCGTCCACCACGAAGCCGGTGGAGATCGTCAGCGCCATCAGCGTGAGATTGTTCAAGCTGTAGCCGAGAAGATACATCACCCCGAAAGTTCCCACGATCGAAAGAGGAACGGCCACGCTGGGAATGACGGTGGCGGAAAGATTGCGCAAGAACAGGAAAATCACCATCACCACCAGCGCAACGGTCAGCATCAGCGAGAACTCAACGTCCGTCACGGACGCCCTGATGGTGGTCGTTCGGTCGGTCAGTATCCTCACCGTGACAGACTGCGGCAGCGTCAGGGTCAGTTGCGGGAGCAGCGCCTTGATGCGATCGACAACCGTTATGATGTTGGCGCCCGGCTGCCGCTGAATGTTCATGATCACGGCCGGAGTGTCGTTCATCCAGGCCGCCTGGTAAGTGTTCTCCGTGTCGTCCTTGACCGCCGCGACGTCGCTCAATTTAACGGGAGCTCCGTTCCGGTACGTCACGATCATCGGAGCGTAATCGCCGCTGGACAGCAACTGATCATTTGCTCCGATTTGATAGGCCTGGTTCGGACCGTCAAAATTGCCTTTGGCCTGATTCACGTTGGCGGAAACGATCGCGTTGCGGAGGTCTTCCAGGTTCAACCCGTACGACGCCAACTGGGTGGGATTCGCCTGAATGCGTACGGCGGGCTTCTGGCCGCCGCTGATGCTCACCAGGCCCACGCCCGGCAACTGCGAGATCTTCGGAGACAACCTCGTGTCTGCCAAGTCTTCAACCTTTGAGAGCGGCAGATCATTCGAGCTGAGCGCGAAGGTCAGGATCGGTGTGTCGGCAGGATTCGTCTTGCTATAAAGGGGCGGCGTGGGGAGATCCGGCGGAAGATAGGTGCCAGACGCGTTGATCGACTCCTGCACTTCCTGCTCAGCCACGTCGATGTTCAGGCTCAGGTTGAATTGCAAGGTGATGACCGAGCAACCGTCGGAACTGATGGAGGTCATCTGCTGCAAGCCCGGCACCTCGCCGAACTGGCGCTCAAGCGGAGCCGTCACCGAGGTGGCCATCACGTCGGGACTGGCGCCGGGATAGTACGTGACGACCTGAATGGTGGGGTAATCCACCTCCGGCAGAGCCGAAACGGGCAGCTCCTTGTAGGCGACGCCGCCCGCCAGCATAATGGCGGCCATCAGCAGAGAGGTGGCGATGGGACGAAGAATGAAAATCCGCGAAGGGCTCATCTAGCTCGCTCTCTGAGCGTCAGAGGCGCCCTCGATTTGCGCGTTAACCTTGCTCCCCTCCTGGAGGCGATCCACGCCGGTCATCACCACGGTGTCACCCGGGCTCACACCGGAGGTGACCTCGGTCTCGTTGCCCTCCGTGGTGCCCAACTGAATCTGACGCACGGTCACCGTTGAGTCCGGCTTTACAAACCAAACATATGTCTGCTGGTTGTTGCGCTGAATCGCCGCCGTGGGCAGCAATGTGACTCCTTGCTTCTGCTCCACGAGCAGTTGGGCGTTGACGAACTGGTTGGGGAAAAGAGCGTTGTCTTGATTATCGAAGGTGGCCCGCAGCTTGACAGTTCCCGTGGTGGGATCAATCTGATTGTCGATCGTAGACAAATAACCCGACGCGAGCTTCTTCATGTTGCGATCGAACGCGGTGACGTTCAGGCGCTGCCCGGCCCGCCACTTCTTGATTACGGGCGGAAGCGAATCTTCGGCAATCGGGAACACGGCGGTAATCGGTTGAAGCTGGGTGACCACCACCAGGGCGCTGCTCGTCTGGACATAGTTTCCGGGATCCACCAGCCGCAGGCCGACGCGACCGGTGATGGGCGCCGTAATATGGCAATACACCAAGTTCAGTTTGGCGCTATCGATTGCCGCCTGGTCGGTCTGCACGACGCCCTCGTCTGATTTGACCAGGGCTTGCTGGGTGGCGAGCGTCTGCTCAGGAACCGCCCGCAGCGGCACGAGGGTCTGATATCGATTGAGGTCGACCCGCGCGTTATCGAGGTTGGCCTGGTCTCTGACCAGCGAGGCCTGCGCGGTTTCCAATTGCACCTGGTAAGGCCGCGGATCGATCTCCGCCAAAGCTTGTCCCTTTTGCACCATGTCGCCCTCTTTATAGAGGACTTCCGTGAGATATCCGCTGATCTGGCTCTCCACGGTGACCGTATACACCGGTGCTACGGAGCCGGGGTCGACGATGTAAACGCCGATGTCCCCCTTCGTCGCTTTCACGGCCACCACGGGTGTGATCCCCCCGGCGCCTTTTCGACCGCCCGCCGAGGAAGTCGTCGTGGCCGCAGGTTGTGCGCCCCCCTTCGGCCAAAAGCGGTACGCGGCCGCGGCGACCACGATCAGCACCACGATCCATAGCCAGCCCCACCGCCGACGCGGGTGGTCCGGCCCGCCGTTACGGAAGTCTTTGGTCGGTGATGGGATGTCTTCGAGCACAGTCGTGGAACGCTTGTCATCCATGAGTCCAGGTCCTCAGAATCTGAGATGCTCTTCGGCTACCGGGGGGTGGAGTGCTGCGGACCCGCCGTCTGAATGTGCACCTCGCGTTGGCAACTGCAATGACCGGCTGCGGCGCTCTCCGCGCGCCCCTGTTGGTGTCGCCATCCGTGCGGCCCACGCTGCTGCCCACGGCACTGTCTCGCCCCTTTCCAAATAGACGCGAAGCTCGCGACACCGGTTACGCACGGCGGTCCCTTCGGACTGCCATCTTAACCCCCTCTCCCTTACGGCAACCCTGCCCCGCTCGCTGATGGCTTCTCGAGTGGTGAAGGGAGTGCGGCGCCAACCTCGCTCAAGCCCCGGTCGAGACGCAGGCTCACATCGACTCGCACACAAGACAATGCCGGGCCGCACCATTCCGGGTGATCGAACCGAACGACGGTGGCGCTCATGGTGCAAAAGAGCCACGCGCGCCGGCTGACGACGGCTACCAAACTCGGGCTGGATTCGCGTAAATCGATTACAATGTATCGGATAACGCCACGTCGGTATTTTGGCAGTTGAAATGCGCTGCGCAGGTCGAAGTTTTTTGGGAACGTAAATAAGACGATTGACCATATCGCGTGCAGAGGTGGAGGGTCACAAATGAACAAAGGAAACCCAGCTCGCAAGATTGTGCTGTATCTGCTGCCCCTGCTTTTGGCAGCCCCTCTTTGGGCTCAGGATCAGGGAGCCCCGGACCAGGGAGCCCCGGACCAGAGTCAGACCGACAATCCGCCCAATCAAGCCGCCCGGCTGAGTGTTGCCGATGGAAACGTGTCGCTGCAACCATCGGGCGAAACCGACTGGAGCCAGGCTTCGCAGAATTACACCATTACGACGGGAGACCGGCTTTATACCGATCAGGGCGCTCGCGCCGAGTTGGAAGCCGGTCCTTACGCCGTGCGCATGTCCGAGACCACGGACCTGACACTGGCGAACTACAATGATCAAATCCTGCAGTTGGGTATTGGCCAGGGCAGTGTTCGAGTTTCAGTGTACGAGCTGCCGTCAGGCCAGGCCGTTGAGATCGACACCCCGAACGGCGCTCTGACGGTCCAGGGTCCGGGCTCCTACCGTGTGGACGTTGACCCGAACAATGGGACTCGAGTGGTGGTCGACAACGGGGGTCTGGAAATTAGCGCCGGCAGCGTGAATCAACAGCTCGGCGCGAACCAGGCTGTGCAGCTTACGGGCACCGACCCGGTCCAGGTGAGCGGCATCGGATTCCCCGGTCCAGACGGCTTCGACCAGTGGTGCGCGACCCGGGACCGCCGCATCAGCGGATTCCGCTCCGGGCAGTACGTAAGTCCCTACGTTCCGGGTGCCGAGGATCTGGATGCTTACGGCCGCTGGGAGACTACACCGGATTACGGCCCGGTGTGGTATCCCTCGGGCGTGGCAGCCGGCTGGGTGCCCTATCGCTTCGGCCACTGGGCTTGGATTGAGCCCTGGGGCTGGACCTGGGTTGAAGACGAGCCTTGGGGCTTCGCCCCGTTCCACTACGGCCGCTGGGCGTTTGTTGGCGGAGTGTGGGGTTGGGCGCCCGGCCCGGTAGCGGTCCGACCGATCTACGCTCCCGCGCTGGTCGCGTTTGTGGGCGGCGGAGGCTTTTCGGTAGGAATCGGCGTCGGCGGAGTTGGGCTTGCCGCCTGGTTTCCGCTGGGTCCGAGAGACCCCTTCATCCCCTGGTACCACGCTTCGCCTGCGTACCTGCGGCAGGTCAACGTGACCAACGTCCGCGTAACCAACATCAACGTCACAAACATCAACGTGACAAACATCCACTACGCCTATCAAAACGTCGGTGTCACGGCCGTTTCGGGAGACGTGTTCCGCAGTGGACAGCCCGTGGGTCGCGCCGTGGTGCACGTGACGCCCGCGCAGCTTGCCAAAGCCCAGGTGATCGCACATCCAGCGATCTCCCCAGTCCGGACGGCTGCGTTCGGCGGCCGAACGCCTGCTAGCGCCCCGGTGGCGAAGGCCCAGCCGATACACGCCGCGCGCGTCACCTCACCGCCGGCGGAAGCGCGGGGAGCGCAGCCTGCGCCACGCGCTGCAACGCCCACGGCGCCGGTGACTCGCGGCGCACCTGTCGAGTCCGCTCCTCCGGCGCGAACCAATCAGGCGCAGGCACCTCGAGCGGCGGCGCCGAGGGCCGCACCATCGAGCGCGCCTCCGCGATTCATCACCCGGACGCCGCCGCCGCCGCGCGACGTGCCGTTTACTGCACACCAACCGGCGCTGCAGCAGCACCCGGGGCGTCCCCTCGAGCCTCAGCAAGAGGAGAACATCCGGCAGGGGAAGCCTGCCGGCCCTCCGAAGGATCGCGAGATCCTGCCTGAGGCCCATCAGCAATCGAAACCGGCTCCGAAACAAGAGAAGAAGCACTGAAGTAACCTCGAAACAAAGGGGCACGGCTCAGGCCGTGCCCCTTAAGCCTCCCGCATCCGCAACCGTCGAACAATTTATTTTCTGGGCATGTTTGGAAGCTCCGGCGGCTGCGGCGTGACCGTGATCATGCCCGGGTCACAACCTCATGAACCCCGCGCGTGATAGAATTCCGCCGTAAACACCATCCGGTCCGGGCCGGGAGCTAGGCGGCGTTCCCGGTCAGCGCTCGCATTCGCATGCAATTGGGATTGGCCAGTGGAGCAAGAAGCGCAGCTCGTCGTACGTTGCCTGGGGGGCGAGGAATCTGCCTGGGAGGAGCTGTTGCAAGCGCACGCTCGCAAGATTTATAACCTCTGTTATCGTTTTACGGGCCGCGCGAGCGAGGCCGAAGACCTGACCCAGGAGGTCTTCATCAAAGTCTTCCAGATGCTGACCACTTATGATGCGGTCCAGGGCGCCTTTTCCACATGGCTGAACCGGGTGGCCCGGAACCATCTCGTTGACCACTACCGCCGTACCCACAAGGACCGCCTGACTTCGTCCCTGGAGGAACAAACCGGCGGCCTCGAAGACAAGCCGAGCGCCGATGAGCATCCGATCGCGCGTCTAGAATCGCAGGAACGCCATGAAGTCCTGCAGAGCGCCCTCAATCGCCTCTCGCCCGACATGCGCGAGGCCGTAGTGCTGCGCGACTTCCAGGACCTCGACTACGACGAGATCGCCGAGGTCCTGGGCGTCCCCGAAGGAACCGTGAAATCCAGGATTAATCGTGGAAGGTTGGAACTGGCGAGGGTGATAAAGCGTATGGAAGGAGTGAAGGGCGGGACAGGCCCGGGATTATGACGCATCTGGAGCTCGAAAACCTGATCGGCGAGTACGTGGAAGGGCAACTCCCTGCGGTGCGCAGGGCGGAGCTCGAAACTCATCTGGCTGGCTGCGCTGACTGCCAGTTTATGGCCGACGATGTCCGGCGCGCCTTTGAGCTCTGCCATGCCGCGGAGCCCCTGGAGCCTCCACCCTGGCTTGTCCCCAAGATTTTGCGTGCCACGCTGGGTGAGCGTGTCCCGAGCCTGAGACAGCGTTTGGCGGACTGGTTCCGCCCGGTGCTGCAACCGCGCGTGGCCTACGGAATCGCGATGGCGGTGTTTTCGCTCTCCATGATTATGAACGTGGCCGGCATCAACCTGCGGCAAGTGCGGCGCGGCGACCTGAACCCGGCAACCTGGGTGGGCCAGGCGAATCGAAATGGCCACCTGCTGCTCGGCAGGGTGGAAAAGTACTGCTACGACCTGAAAGTGGTGTACGAGTTTCAATCACGGCTGCAGCGCCTGCGCGCTCAGCCAACCGAAACGCCCCGGCCTGTGGCGCCGGCGGGCGGTTCAACCTATGGCGCTCCCGCGGACGAGGGACTGCTGGCCTCAGCCGGGAATTTGAACGCTCCCGTCCTAGCCGGCCTGTACGCTCAAGCGGCCGGTTGGAAACGTTCAGCAAGGAGCACAAACCCATGACCTGTGCCAATCATCCTCAAACCGAATCCGTCGGGTACTGCGGCCAGTGCGGACGCCCGCTCTGCCCCGAGTGCAAGCGCGACGTGAGCGGCATGATCTACTGCGAAACGTGCCTTGCCGGCCGTCTTCGCTCCTCCACGTTGCCTTCGATCACGGGCCTTGGCGAAGGGCCCAACCCGGGCCTCGCGCTGTTTCTGGGATTCATCCCCGGCGTAGGCTCCATCTACAACGGCCAGATCATGAAGGCCATGGTGCAGGTGCTGATCTTTGGTTCTCTGATTGCGCTGAGCAATCGCGTGGGCGGCCCCTTCGACACCATCTTTGGGCTGGGCGCCGCTGCCTTCTACTTTTACATGGTGATTGACTCCTACCAGACGGCGCGTCGCAAGCAACTTGGGCAGCCGCCGGAAGAGTGGCTGGGCTTGGGCGACTTCAAGCTGAACGCTCCGGTCGGCGCCGCCCTGTTGATCGGTCTGGGAGCGCTGTTTCTCCTCGATAACTTCGGAATGCCGGTTTTTGAGTCGATCACCCGATTCTGGCCGGTTCTGCTGATCGTCATCGGCTTGATCATGCTGCAACATCGCATGAGACGCGGGGGGACACCGCCCGGAGGCGGAGACTCCGCACCCCGCGGGCCGCAGGGACCCAAGGGGCTCTGAGAAGCAAGACGGGTGTCGACCCAAACTACGGAGGAGGCTGTCATGAATTGGGATGCAGGAATTATGGTACCGCTTGGCTCGTTCTTGATGGTGATCATCATCGTGGCGACGATCAGTTTTCGCAAGATGCGGGAGCGCGAACTGCAGGCCCATCAGGACCTGCGCATGCGCGAGATGGATCACGAACGCAGACTGAAGGAGCTGGAGATTGAGCGCCTGAAGCTGGAAGTTGAGAAGAACAAAGCGGTGCGGGCATCCTGATCGGTTGTAGGTTGCAGGTGGCCGGGCTGCTTAAACGGAGGTTGGACCATGGAACTGCTAGGGAATCCGCTATTGATACCGCTTCTGGGAATCGTCTGTGGCACTGCGATGATCGTGTCAATCGTCGCCCTTTCGCTTTCGCACAAAGCGCGCGAACGGGAGCTGCAGGTTCGCCAGGAGATGCAAATGCGCCAGTTCGAGCACGAGCGGCGCATGAAGGAGCTGGAACTCGAAACCGCCAAGGTTCGGGCGCAATCGACGCACGCGACCGCAGCTTAGCGCAGGCAGCCCGGCTCGAGGCAGAGTTCAGCAACTCGAGGAGCAACAAGACTATGGACGCCGGAGTGCTCATTCCGTTGGCTACCTTTGCCGCTGTGGTGGTGATTGTCGGACTGGTGAATTTCAGCGGCCTGCGCGATCGCGAGCTGACCGCCTTGGAATCCATCCGGCGCCTGGAGGCCGAACATAACCTCCGCATGGCGGAACTCGATCGCGAGTTGCGGCGGGTGAAGCAGGGAGAATAGATACCATGTCAGAACAGCAGATCAATTCGACAAGCGCCTGGAGTTCCGGCGCGGGCTTCCTTCAGCGAACCAGCCTGACGTGGCCGGTATTGCTGATCACGCTGGGCTTGATGCTGCTGGCCGACGAATTCTTGCCACGCTGGGACTTTGAGAGAACATGGCCGGTGCTTCTGGTCGTGTTTGGCGTGCTCAAGCTGATCGACTCGGCGCGGCCCCCGCGGCCGCCGGCAGGGCCGAAAATCTAACCTGAGCACGCGGGCTCGGCAGAAGGGCAGCTCGAGGGCCGGCGCGACGGAAGGGAAACGATGGGACGCGATCTTCGTTCGGGCCGCACGAAATTTGACCAGCGAAAGATCGAGCCCAGGGGGAGCAAGCTATGAGCGCATACGTTTATCGTCGAGGATCGATTTTCTGGGCGCTGACGCTGATTACCGTCGGCATCCTTTTCCTGTATCAGAATTTCAATCCGGCGATCCATCCCTGGGAGATTCTTGCAAAGTTCTGGCCGGTGGTCATCATCTTTTGGGGAGCCTCCAAGCTGATCGACCACATCCAGGCCCGCGCGCATCCCGAGAGTACCCCGCCTCCGCTCTTTTCCGCGAGCGAAGTAATCCTGCTGGTCCTGGTCCTGATCACGGGGACGGTCGTCTCGAAGGTTGTTCTTCATCAGTGGAGCTGGCTTGAATCGGGCATCAACGGGGGCAACAGCGACGACTGGGACGGGATCTTCACTAACTCTTACACTTACACTCAGACCGTGAGCGCGCCGGCCGGGGGACCCCAGCCTCACTTGGTGCTTGTGGATCACCACGGCGATGTCGAACTGCGCTCCGTCAGCGAGGCGGGCCTGCAGGCCTCCATCAAGGAAGTGGTCCACGCCAGCAATGATCAGGAAGCCAAAAAGATCTCAGACCGGCTCAAGTTTGAATTCGTCCACCAGGGTGGACAGTACACCTTGCAATCCAATATCGATTCCCTCGGCGACAGCGCGCGCAACGTGCGTCTGGACATTGTGCTCAGCCTCCCCGCCGCCGCCACCACGGACGTGACAGTCGAGCACGGCGACCTCACCGCGAGCGGCCTCAAGGGCGACCAGAACTTCACCGTCGACCATGGCGACGCGCACATTACCCAGGTGGAGGGACTGGTCAAGCTGCGTAAAACGGGCGGATCGACCCAGGTGTCCAACGTGAAGGGCAGCGTGGAATTGGAGGGCCACGGCGACGACGTTCAGATCTCCGACGTAACCGGAGCCGCAACCGTCAACGGCGACTTCTCGGGAGACGTTGAGTTCTCGAACGTCGGGCAGACGCTGCACTATCTGTCTCCCCGGACCGACCTGACCACCCAGCAGCTCACCGGGCGCTTGACGATGGATTCGGGGTCGCTCGAAGCGAATGGGGTGCGCGGACCCTTCGAGATCAACACGCGCGCCAAGGACATCAATCTCGACGGCTTCGCCCACAGCGTGAAAATCACCAATACGGACGGCGACATCCAACTCCGCGCCGCCGCAGCGCTCACACACCCCATCGAGGTGCAATCCAACAAGGGCGAAATTCAGATCAGCATCCCACCCAACAGCGCCTTCCAGATCGACGCGGTATCGCGCCACGGCGAGGTGGACAGCGAGTTCAACGGGCCCGATCTGAAAGTCAACAACAGTGGGGATCAGCCTTCGATCACGGGCTCTTACGGCAAGGGTGGCCCCACCATCCACTTGAGCACCGCCTACGGAACCATCCATCTGGGACAAGGCGAGGCGAGCATGCCGCCCACCCCGCCGGAGCCGCCGGCGGCGCCGACACCATCGTCGCGCACGTAGTGTTTGGAAGTGTTACAGGCAATTAGAAGACGAACTGCGCGACCTAGCAACCCGAGGCGTCACCGGTCTGAAGTAGCCGGGGTGTTGGGTGACGCATGTGGGACGGGCTGAGCCGATTCAGGCGGTGTGCGCGGCCAACGTTTCAAAGAAGCCCGGAAACGAAACCGCAACGGCGTCCGCAGCCTCGATCCTCGTCTCCCCTTCGGCAAACAGCCCGGCGACGGCGAAGGCCATGGCGATTCGGTGATCGCCATTGCTCTGAACTTCGGCCCCGCGCAGCTTCTGCCCACCCGGAACGCTCAGGCCGTCCGGCCACTCTTCCACCTGGGCGCCCATGCGGCGAAGGTTATCGGTCACGGCGCGCAGGCGATCGCTTTCCTTAACTCGAAGCTCGCCGGCCCCATGAAAGGTGAGACCACGGCTCATGCGCGTGCCGAGCACCGCCAGGATAGGCAACTCGTCGATCAGACCAGGTACGGACCCAGTGGGCAATTCCCCGCCCTCAAGCTCGCTTGATTCCACGTGCAGGTCGCCGATCAGCTCCCCGTTCACAACTTCGAGACTCAACACCTTGATGCGCGCACCCATGGGCACCAGCACGTCGAGCAGCGCCGTGCGCGTGGGATTCAAGCCCACGTTCTGGATCACGAGATTCGATTCGGGCAGCGCCAGCGCCGCCGCGATGAAGAAGGCCGCCGAAGAAATGTCCCCGGGCACGTAGAGCTTCCCCGGGCGTAACGAGGCCGGCCCACGCACGGAGACGTTGCGCCCGTGACGCTCGATTTCCGCGCCCATGTGTTCCAGCGCGATTTCCGTATGGTCGCGCGTAGTCGCCGGCTCCACGACCTCGGTGACGCCCTCGGCGAAGAGTCCGGCCAGCAGCACGGCGGACTTCACCTGCGCGCTCGCCACCGGCAGCTCATAGCGAATGGCGCTGAGCGGCGCACCTTCGATCTCGAGCGGAGGAAGCCCGCCCTCTGCGGCCCGGATGCGCGCGCCCATGCGACGGAGCGGATCGATGATCCGTTGCATGGGACGCCGCGAAAGGGAGGGGTCGCCGACCAGGCGCGAGCGAAAGGGCTGCGCCGCCAGGATCCCGGAGAGCATCCGCATGGTGGATCCGGAATTCCCGGCGTCGAGGTCGGCATTCGGCGGCTTGAGCCCGGCACGGCCCGAGCCTTGAACGCGGACCACCGCGTCCTGGCCCTGACCCTCAACCGCGCGCTCCACGGGAACGCCCAGCTTCTCGAGGCAAGCCAGGGTACTGGCGCAGTCGGCGGCGGGAGAAAAGAAGCGGATTTCGCTCGCGCCTTCGGCAATGGCGCTCAGCATGGCGTAGCGATGAGAGATTGACTTGTCACCGGGCATGCGGACGGTCCCGGTCAACCCGCGAGCCGGGCGAATCTCGCCGGTCATGGCTGGTCCGCCGAGGCGCCGGAAGGATTATCGAGAAAACTTTCCAGAAGCTCGGCCGCCTCAGCCGCGTCGTCCTCGTGCACCAGCAACTGGACCATGTCCACTCCGGGCAGAATGTCGGCGGACTGTCCGCCTGATACTATGGAAGGGATCTCCTGGTTTTCCAGGATGCCTTTGGCGAGCTCCGCGTCCCTGTTCGCGGTCGGACCCGTGAATCCGCGCACTCTGACCATCTTAGGTTCGCTCATTTGAACGATAACTCCGGCGCCTCACGCAGATTGGCCTGTGCCGTGAGCTGCGTCAGCATGACCTGCGCACCTTCCGGCTTTCGCTGCCAACTAGCTCGCGTGGCTCGACAGAACTCAGTCTAGCAGCTTGTCCGCGCGGCGGTCCAAGGTGGACTAAGATAAGACCATGGCCAAAGCGCCAATCAAGCGCCGCGCTCTCCGCCAGGAACTTACTTCCCGTCGCGTCCGCCTGACCGCGCAGCGCCGCCTGCTGATCGACATCATTCAGAACGCCAATCGTCACCTGGACGCGGCGGCGCTGCTCGAGGCGGCGCGCAAGCGCGACCCGCGCGTGAACCGGGCCACCGTCTACCGCACGCTGTCGTTGTTGAAGCGGCTCGCGCTCATCGATGAGCTCGATCTGATGCACCTGGAGGGCGAGAAGCACTATTACGAGGCCAAGACGCAGTCCGACCACCTGCACCTGGCTTGCTTCCGCTGCGGCAAGATCATGGAATACGTCAGCCCGACGTTCGAGCGCCTCAAGCAGGAGATCGGCGCCGAAAGCGGCTTTAGAATCGCCGTAACGCGCCTCGAAGTGGGGGGCACTTGCGCAAGTTGCGCGCGTGCCGCGGCCACCGGAAACGCTGTTTGACGACCTTTCCCGGCGCACGTTATATTTGAATCCTCTTCACCTCAGTGCGGCCGCTCAGTGCAAGAGTGCATTCGTCGAACCTGGCGGCACAGACTCCGCCCCAATAGCGGCGGGTTTGAAACCTGCAGTTACATCGGAAAGACCGAGCGGCCTAAAGACTGAGCAACTGAAAGACTGGAACAACCGTGCCCGATATTCCGAAGGTCTACGCACCCGAATCGATTGAGCCCCGCTGGGCCCGGTATTGGGTCGACCAGAAACTCTACCGCCCCTTGGACGATGCCTCCGGGCCGACCTTCAGCCTCTCGCTGCCTCCGCCGAACATCACCGGTTCGCTTCATATGGGGCACATGCTGGAGCACACCGAGATCGACATCCTCATGCGCTGGCATCGGATGCGCGGCCAGAACGTCCTATGGCTGCCGGGAATGGACCACGCGTCCATCTCCACCCAGATGATCGTGGAGCGCGAGCTTGGGCGCGAGGCTTTGCCGGACCTCGAGGGTCCCGGGGCGCGGCGCGCCTGGCAGCGCGAGGGTCAACGGCGGCGCCTCGAGATGGGTCCGGAGAAGTTTCTGGAACGCTGCTGGCAGTGGAAGGAGCAGAACGGCGACACGATCCGCCGCCAGATGGAGCGCATGGGCGCTTCGGTGGATTGGACGCGCGCGCGCTTCACCATGGACCCCGCCTACTCGCGCGCGGTCATCGAAGTGTTCGTCCGGCTCTTCGAGCAGGGCCTGATCTACCGCGGCCAGTACATTGTGAACTGGTGCCCGCGCTGCGGCACCGCCGTCTCCGACCTCGAAGTGAGCCACGAGGACCGGGCGGGACACCTCTGGTATATCCGCTACCCGTTTGAAGACGGCAAAGGACACATCGTAGTCGCCACCACGCGGCCCGAGACCATGCTGGGCGATACGGCGGTGGCCGTGAATCCGGCCGACAACCGCTATCGCGATGTGATCGGGCGCAAGGTGGTTCTGCCCCTGTTGAACCGCGTGATCCCGGTGATTGGCGACGAGTTTGTCGATCCCAATTTCGGCACGGGCGCAGTCAAAGTGACGCCTGCGCACGATCCCAACGATTTCGCCATCGGTATGCGCCACAACTTGCCGCGCATCACCGTAATCGACTTCCAGGCGCAGATGACAGCGGATGCCGGCCCCTACGCGGGATTGTCTCGCGAGCAGGCGCGCGAAGCCGTGGTGCGCGATCTCGGGGCGGCGGGGTTGCTCGAAAAAACAGAGGATTACAAGCTGAGCGTGTCCATCTGCGAGCGCTGCAAGACCGTCGTGGAGCCGTTGCTCTCGATGCAATGGTTCCTGAAGATGCAGCCGCTCGCTACGCCGGCCATCCGGGCGGTGGAAGACGGGCGCATCCGCATCATTCCGGAGAACTCACGCAAGGTCTACCTGGACTGGATGTACCGCATTCACGACTGGTGCATCTCGCGGCAGCTCTGGTGGGGACATCGCATTCCGGCGTGGCATTGCGAAGCCTGCGGCGAGGTCGTGGTGGCGCGCGAGACGCCGTCGGCCTGTTCGAAGTGCAAAGGATCGTCCCTGCGGCAGGGCCCCGATGTGCTCGACACGTGGTTCAGCTCGGGTCTGTGGCCTTTCGCCACGCTCGGCTGGCCCGAGCAAACCGAGGACCTCCGCCGCTTCTATCCGAACGACCTCATGATCATGGGGTTCGACATTCTCTTCTTCTGGGCCGCGCGCATGATCATGCTGGGCTTGAAGTTCACAGACAACATTCCCTTCCGTGAGCTCTACATTCACGCCCTGGTGCGCGACGCCGACCGCCAGAAGATGTCAAAAACCAAGGGCAACGTGATTGACCCCATCGAGATCACGGAAAAGTACGGCACTGACGCGGTGCGCTTCGCCCTGGCCTCGAGCGCCGCCCCGGGCACCGACATCGCCTTCAGCGATGACAAGGCGGAATCGTACCGCGCTTTCGCCAACAAGATCTGGAACGCGGGACGGTTTATCCTGATGAACCTCGGCAATCTGCCCGAGCCCGCCCGGCGCCACCTCGGCGCCGCGCTCGAGCCCATCCCCGGGATCGGCTACGACGCATTGCCGGCAATGCGGAGCTTAGAGTTCGGAGTTCGGAGTTCGGAGTTCACCCAAAGCTTGGAGTCCAAAGCTCCCGGTTCGGACCAGCTCCGAACTGAAGGGCTCCGAACTGAAAAACTCCTTGTGGATCGCTGGATTTTCTCCCGTCTCGCCACCGTGACGCGGGAGATGAACGAGGCCCTGGCCGGATATCGCTTCCACGAGGCGGCGTACACCATCTATCACTTCTTCTGGCACGAGCTTTGCGACTGGTACCTGGAATGGGTCAAGCCTGAGATCACGCGGCCGTCCGAGGAACCGAAGGCATCGGCCGCCGCCATCAACCTGGCGCGCGTCTTCGAGGCCGCGCTGCATCTGCTGCATCCCTTCATGCCGTTCATCACCGAAGAGTTGTGGCACCAGTTGCCGCGCTCGGGCGACGCCCGTTCGATTTCGCTCACGCGCTTTGAGCTGGTGAACCCTCGGGCGGCCGATCCTGTTTCCGAGAAGCAGTACGCGACCATTCAGGAATTGATCGTGGCCGCGCGCAACATCAAGGCGGAAATGGGCCTGCAAAAGGAGAAGCCGAGCGCCCAGGTGGCGAGCGAGGACACGCGATTGCTCGAGCTCTTCCGCTCCCATCAGGAAGCGATCCTGCGGCTGGCAGGGCTTGAGGCTTTGAACTTCGTGCGCGGACGCATGCCCGCGGACGCCTCGCCCGTTCCTCTCGCTTCGGGCTGCGACCTGCGGCTGTTCTACGAGCGCGCGATCGACCCCGTCGCCGAGCGCGCGCGCATCGAGCGCGACCTGGCCAAAATGAAGCAGCAGCTTGAACAAATCGAGCGCCAGCTTGCCAACGAATCATTCCGCAGCCGCGCTCCACAGGAAGTAGTGGCGGGAGCCGAGCGCCGCCGGGCCGAGATCACCGACCGTCTTGAAAGGCTTGGGCAATCGCTTTCCCAGTTGTGAGAAACGTCCCGGCACTGTCGCCGCGGCGTGAAGCGGCCCCTGCTTCAACCTGATCTACCTACTCCCCGCAAATGCGCTTCTCCGAAAAACTCGCAGTGCCACCCGGAGCGAAGGTGAAGCTCTCGGACCGGGACCCGGGCGAGAGCTTCGGCTTTGAGAAGGGCGCCAAGGTCGAGAAGTTGATCGCGAAGACCCTCGCACGTCTCGATGAACTACAGAACCTGCTCTGGGCCGACAAACGGCACGCGCTCCTGGTGGTGCTCCAGTCGCCCGATGCCGGGGGCAAAGATGGGACCATTCGCCACGTGATGTCGGGGATGAGCCCCCAGGGCTGCCGCGTGACCGCTTTCAAGGAGCCGACGCCCGAGGAACTGGCCCACGATTTCCTCTGGCGCGTACACGCGGTGGTACCCGCCAAGGGCGAAGTGGGCATCTTCAACCGCTCCCACTATGAGGACGTGCTGGTGGTTCGTGTGCATGGCCTCGTGCCCCGAAGCGTCTGGTCGCGGCGCTACGATGAGATCAACGGCTTCGAGCGGCTGCTGGCCGAGAACCAGGTGACCATCCTGAAGTTTTTCCTCCACATCAGCAAAGACGAGCAGAAGAAGCGGCTCGAGGAGAGGCTAAAGGACCCTGCCAAGCAGTGGAAGCTCTCCGAGTCCGACCTCGAGGATCGCAAACTCTGGACGGAGTACGTCGCTGCTTACGAAGAGGCCATCAGCCGCTGCAATCAGGCCGCCGCGCCCTGGTTCATTATTCCCGCCAACAAGAAGTGGTTTCGCAATCTGGCCGTCTCCAGCATTCTGGTGGAGACTCTGGAAGGCATCAAATTGAAATTCCCGAAGCCGTCCTTCGATCTTTCGCGAGTCCGCCTGAAGTAGCCACCGGATTCTTACTCCGCCAAGTTGTTCTCTTGCGCGAAGATTCAGCGCGGAGCGCTCATGTCAAGAACTGGATTCCCGCCTTCGCGGGAATGACTGCGTCCTGAGGGTCCGCAAATGACGCCCGCGCCGTGGGCTGCTGTCGGTTGAAAAAGGGGTCGATCCAGCACCGTGTCAATCCAGCACCGTATCGATCCAGGCGAGATAGGCCGCGATCAGCCGGTAGGAATCATAGTAGTCCCCGAACCTGACGGCGCTGAGATTATCATCGTCGGTGTGCAGGACGTGGAAAGTCCGGTTCGTTATCGAATGAAGCATGAGTGTGGGAACTTTGCGCCGCAGGAACGAGTCTGAATCGTCGTTACCAACGTGATCGGCGTTCACGATGGCCACCGGCAACTTCATGGATTGCGCGACGGCATAAAATGCGCCGGCGAGTTTTCTATCGGAATGGGTCAGCCAGATGTTCGTCGTACCAAGCGCCAGGGTGTCGATGTTCACCATGGCGCGGGTGCGGGCGATGTCGTCAGGCGTCATGCTTGACACGTAGAACTTCGAGCCCACCAACCCCTCTTCTTCGGCCGTAAAGCTCACGAAAATAAACGTGTGTTTCCGGGGACGGTCGTGCAGGCTCTCGAAGAGGCTGGTCAATAGCGAAGCGCCGCTCCAGTTGTCCACCACGCCCCCGCCGCGCGAAACTTTATCGAAGTGCGCGCCCACGATGATCGTGGAATCCGTGCTTCCGGCTACGTGGCAGATGACGTTGGGGAATCTCTCGTGCTTGACCGGCTGCTCGACCAGGTCGCTGCCTTTGCAGCCCGCTTGCTCGAACATGGACTCGATCGCAGGCTCGCGATCCTGGTTGTTGCGCGGCGCCGCACCGAGGCGCGCCTCGATCGTTTCACGGCTGACGAGAGTGTAGCCCACCGCAGGAGCCGGCTTCGGGCTCCCAACCTGTCCCGCGTGCGCCCCTGCAGCGCCCAGCAGGACCACCGCGCCGATGAGCCACACGCGGGTCACGCGGGAACGCTCTCGAATCGGTGCGGGGAAGAGCGGTCGCATAAAGACAAAAAAGGATATGCCTGCTCTCCGGGCATAAGCAATACCGGGCTTAAGCAAACCCGGCGACGCTCGCCGCGCTCCCGGTGGGCGAGGAACCCGTCGACCTCTACACGAACTACAAGATTGTGGTTGCGGGCTAACCGGCGGCATGTATACTACCGGGCCGGGGGTAGCCCCGGCGGAAGTTTATCTTAGCGCGCAACGTGATCCGAGTTCAGCACCCATGGAATCTTATGCGACTTAACGCTATGAGCACGCGGCTCCTTCGGCTCTTGCTGCTGACTTCGCTGGCCTTCACGGTCAACTCGGGGGTCGCCTCGGGCGCCCAGCCTCAAGACACGAGTTTGCCCCGCGCGCTCGGGGCCGATGATTACGCTCGCGCCGAGAAATTCATGGGTTACAACACCGACCCCCTGGTGTATCACGCGGTGCGGCCCGCATGGACCCACGACGAGCGCTTGTGGTACCGCGACACCAGCGCGGCGGGTGTACGCTTCGTGATTTTCGATCCGGTGGCGCTCACCAAGGAGCCGGCTTTCGATCACGTGAGGCTCGCGGCGGCGCTCTCCGCTGTGTCAGGCCGGACTTATCAGGCGAGCGCACTGCCGTTCCGTGAAATCGAACTCTCGGCGGACGGGCGATCTGTGTCGTTCAACGTTGGCCGCCGCCGGTTCCAGTGCGACCGTTTGGGCGCCGCGTGCGCAGCGCAGGGCGGCCCGGAACCGGCGCCGGCCGGGCCCGGACCGCGAGGCAACAACGTTGTGCCTTCCCCGGACCACAAGAAGGTGGCATTCCTGCGCGACTACAACCTGTGGGTGCGCGATGTGGCCAGTGGCAAGGAAACCCAGCTCACCACCGACGGCGTCAAAGACTACTCCTACGCGCTCGACAACGCGGGCTGGGTGAAGAGCGACCGGCCGATTCTGATGTGGTCGCCGGATTCAAAGAAGATCGCCACCTTCCAGCAGGACCAGCGCAACGTGGGCGAGATGTACCTGGTCGAGACCAAGGTAGGGCACCCGGCGCTGCAAGCCTGGAAGTATCCACTGCCGGGTGACGATGCCATAGCGACCATCCAGCGCGTCATCGTGGATGTGGAAACGCCGAAAGTGATCCGTCTGCAAATGCCGCCCGACCCGCACCGGTCCACCCTTTGCGACGACATCGCCTGCCGCGCCAGTCAGGGTGCGGAAGCGGGCGACTGGACGGACGTGGAGTGGAGTCCGGATTCAACCCGGCTGGCCTTCGTCTCCACCTCGCGAGACCACAAGCAGGAGACCCTTCGCATTGCCAACGCCGCGGAAGGCGCGGTGCGCGATCTGATGGAGGAGCGCGTCGCAACAGAGTACGAGTCCGGCCAGGGCGCTGACAACTGGCGCACTCTGCCCGAATCGAACGAGTACATCTGGTACTCCGAGCGCGACAATTGGGGCCATCTCTACCTCTATGACCTTTCGAGCGGAAAGCTGAAGAACCGCATCACCTCCGGCGATTGGGTGGTCACCCAGTTGTTGCGCGTGGATGAGAAGGCGCGCACGGTGTACTTTCTGGCCGACGGGAGGGAGCCCGGAAATCCTTACTTCACTCATCTCTATCGCGCCGGCTTCGACGGCCAGTGGCTCACACTGCTGACGCCCGAAGACGCCAACCATCAGGTCACCTTCTCGCCCTCGGGCCGCTACTTCGTGGATACCTACTCGAAGCCTGACGTCCCACCGGTCACCGTGCTGCGCCAGCCGGACGGCAAGCTGCTGGCGACCATCGAGACGGCCGATGCGTCCAAGCTGCTGGCGGCAGGCTGGAAGCCGCCGCAGCCGATCACGGTGAAGGCGCGCGACGCCGGCACTGATCTTTACGGACTCATGTTCCTCCCCACCCGCCTTGACCCGCAAAAGAAGTACCCCGTCATCAACCATATCTATCCCGGGCCCCAGGGAGGCAGCGTTGGAAGCTGGTCATTCGCTTCCGCGCGCGGCGATACCCAGGCGCTGGCCGAGCTTGGATTCGTGGTGGTGGAAATCGAGGGCATGGGAAATCCCCTCCGCTCCAAGAAGTTCCACGACTTCTACTACGGCAATATGGGCGACAACACTTTGCCCGACCAGATTGCCGGAATGAAGCAACTGGCTGCGCGCTACCCGTGGATCGACATCGATCGCGCCGGTATCTACGGGCACTCCGGCGGAGGCTACGCGGCGGCGGACGCGATGTTCCGCTACCCCGATTTTTTCAAGGTGGGGATCTCGGAGGCCGGCAACCACGACAATCGCGAGTACGAAGACGACTGGGGCGAGCGCTATCAGGGCCTGCTGACCCATGCGCCGGACGGGAGCTCGAATTACGACGATCAGGCCAATCAGAATATCGCCAAGAACCTCAAGGGTCACCTGTTGCTTGCGCACGGCACGCTCGACGACAACGTGCCGCCGAATAACACTCTGCTGGTGGTGAACGAGCTGATCAAGGCCAACAAGGACTTCGATCTTCTCCTGCTGCCAAATCGCCATCATGGATTCGGAAGTGAGCCCTACATGGTGCGCCGTCGGTGGGATTATTTCGTTCGCTACCTGATGGGCGCGGAACCGCCGAAGGAATACCAGTTGAAGCCGCCTCCCGATGCCTCCGGTGGGCCGCCGCAGTAATCAGAAGGCGCGCGAAAGCGAAGTTGCCCTAAGCGTTCTTCGGACATCCAATAACAGAGGACGAATTATGCTCAAGCACTTTCGTTGGCAGGACGTTGAACTGGAAAAACTCACCCCGCTGTTCGAGCGCCAGCTCGTGGTGGGCGAGCAGGTGATGCTCTCGCGGATCGTGCTGCGCAAGGGATTCGTGGTCCCGCTTCATCACCACGAGAACGAGCAGATCAGCTACATCCTGGAAGGCGCTTTGAAGTTCTGGATCGACGGCCGCGAGATCGTGGTGGGCGCAGGCGAAGTGCTTTGCATCCCGCCCAACATGCCGCACAAAGCCGAGGCGCTCGAGGACACCCTCGACCTCGACATCTTCGTTCCGCCGCGCGCCGACTGGCTGGCCGGCACCGACGCGTATCTACGAGGCGCGGTCCCGCCCGGCCGGGAGACGAGCACGAAGACCGGGGATTCGTGAACGCCGAACGCTGAATGATGAACGATGAACGATGGCTCTCAGGTAAAGCGCAATCGGCGCCACAAGCCCTCAATCGTCGGTCCTGTGATTCCCGTAACGGCGAAAAAAGCGCCGAAAAGGGGCATGATATACTTGGCTTTGGAGGTGGGCTGATGGCAATCGACTACTTCGAGAAGGTCTGGCATAACGGCGAGTTCATTCCCTGGGACAGCGCGACCCTGCACGTAGGCTCACACGTGATCAGCTATGCTTCGAGCATCTTCGAGGGCATTCGCTGCTACGAAACCCCGAACGGCCCGGCCATCTTCCGGTTGAAGGAGCACACGGACCGCCTGTTCAACTCGTGCCGCGTCTTTCGCATGGAGCCCCCTTACAGCCATGCCCAGATCTTCGACGCCATGACGGAACTGGTGCGCGTGAATCAGGCGCCGGCCTGCTACATCCGTCCCATCGTCTTTCGCGGCTACGGCGAGCTGAACGTCAATCCGCTCAAGAACCCCATCGAGACGTACATCTTCTGCTGGAAATGGGGACAGTACCTCGGCCAGGGCTCGGTGGAAGACGGCGTGGACGTCTGCGTTTCCAGCTGGCGCCGCATGGCCCCGGACACGCTCCCGGCCATGTCGAAGAACGCCGCCAACTACATGAACTCGCAATTGATCAAGATCGAGGCCATCGCCAACGGGTACGCCGAGGGCATCGCGCTCGACGCCGGCGGTTACGTCAGCGAGGCCAGCGGGGCCAACCTCTTCCTGGTGCGCGACGGGCAGATCCTCACGCCGCCGTTCGCCTCGGCCGTGCTGCCCGGCATCACCCGCGACAGCATCATGACGCTAGCCCAGGAGATGGGCTACACCGTCAAGGAGCAGGTCATCGCGCGCGAAGCGCTCTACATGGCCGAGGAGGTCTTCTTCACCGGGACCGCCGCCGAGCTTACGCCGATCCGTTCGGTTGACCGCATTCCGGTGGGCACCGGCAAGCCTGGCCCCGTGGCACGCAGGCTGCAACAGCGCTTCTTTGACGTGGTCCACGGCCGCTCCGACGATCGCTACGGCTGGCTGACCTACTGCAATCAGCCCGTGGCCGCTACTGTACCCGCCGGGATGTAGCGTCGGGTTTTGTCCCAGTTGGAGATTCAACACCGACCACCCCGGCCTTCGGCCACCCCTCCTCACCGAGGAGGGGAGCGCCACCCGATTGAGGAGGGGGGGCACCACCCGGAAATTATTCCCCTCCTCGTTTGAGGAGGGGGGCACCACCCGGATTTTATTTCCCCTCCTCGTTTGAGGAGGGGTGGCCGTAAGGCCGGGGTGGTCCCTGACCTCGCTGGCTTGCCCCATGAAGTCCAGAGCATCCTCCCAAGCCAGGACCGCCGGCCCGAAAGCCTCCGCGCCGGGCGAGAGCCCTTTTCAAATTGCCCTGCGCTACCTTGGCATTCGAGCCTACTCGGTGGCGGAGCTGAAGCAGAAGCTGCGCCGCAAGCAGATTCCCGCCGCCGCCATCGACGAGACGGTCGTCCGGCTGAAGCAGCTCGGATTCCTCGATGACCGGCGCCTGGCGGAGCATTACGCCTCATCCCTCGCCCGCAATCGCGCCTTTGGGCGCTTCCGCGTGGAGCGCGAGCTGAAGGCGCGTCTCGTTGACCCGCGTGCCGTGCAGCCCGCCGTCGACCTGGCGTTCCAGGAGAGCGACGAGCGGGCGCTGCTGGAGCGGGCGCTCGACCAGAAGATGCGCGGCCTTCGCCTGCCCCTGACCCGGAGCCGGCTGTTCTCGCTTTGCACCGGCCTTCGCCGGCGCGGGTTCCGCTCCGATGATATTATGAAGGCGGTGCGAGCCCGGCCTGAGCTGGCGCCGGTGGCCGACGACGTCGACTTGGAGTCGCTCGAAGAGTAGCTGTGAGAATCGAAGGGTCGCCTGATCGAGCAGCCGGCAGAAAAAATGTGCTCAAATCGAGGAACGAACCCACTATGTCCTTTAAAATCAGCAAAGCGGTCTCAAGAAGGGTTTGGAAGAAGTTGTAGGACCTTCGTCTCTGCACTGCCCGGAGCCGCCAGGAAAAAACGGCTTAAAACACGGAACGAACCCACTATCTGCTTTAGAATCAGCAGGCGTGTTTTTGCGTAGCAAGTCGCGACCGTAAGACACTGAAAACAGAGCAGTTACATAAATAAGCCCCGCTATGCCATTGAAAACAAAAGAGATAAAGTTCAGAGACCCTGCCTTATGAAATCGGATCAAGTTCGCCGGAAGTTCCTTGACTTCTTCGTCAGTCGCGGCCATCGCCTGGTGCGCTCGTCGTCGCTCGTCCCGGCTGGCGATCCTACCCTGCTTTTCACGAACGCCGGCATGAACCAGTTCAAGGACGTGTTCCTGGGGCGCGAGAAGCGCGACTACGTCCGCGCCACCACCTGCCAGAAGTGCGTCCGGGCGGGCGGCAAGCACAACGACCTCGAGCAGGTCGGACGCACGTCGCGCCACCTCACGTTCTTTGAGATGCTGGGCAATTTCTCCTTCGGCGACTACTTCAAGGCCGACGCCATCCCCTTTGCCTGGGAGCTGATCACAAGCCCCACCGCCGGCTACGGGCTTCCAGCCGGCAAGCTCTACGTCACGATCTTCGAAGGGCAGGGCGACGTTCCGCGTGACGCCGACGCGTATGACCGTTGGCTCGCCGTCGGCGTCCCCGCCGACCGCATCTTTGCTCTCGGCATGAAGGACAACTTTTGGCAGATGGGCGATACAGGCCCGTGCGGACCCTGCTCCGAGATTCACTACGACCAGGGTCCCGAGGCGAGCGAGCAAGGCCACGCCGACTGCCGCTTCCCTTGCGACTGCGGACGCTACGTCGAGCTATGGAACCTCGTCTTCATGCAGTTCAATCGCGACGAAAGCGGGACCATGACGCCGCTTCCCCGCCCTTCCATCGACACGGGCGCGGGCTTGGATCGGCTCTCAGCCGTGTTGCAAGGCGAGTCCTCCGTTTTCGAAACCGACTTGTTTCGCCCGCTGATCGCGGAAGCCGCGGCGCTCGCCAAGGTGAAGTACGGTACGAATCACGAGACCGACGTGTCACTGCGAATCATCGCCGATCATGCGCGCGCGTCAACGTTCCTGATTTCCGACGGTGTCTTGCCGTCGAACGAAGGTCGCGGTTACGTGCTGCGGCTGATCATGCGCCGGGCGCTGTATCACGGCCAGACGCTAGGATTGAACGAGCCGTTTCTCTACAAGATGTCGGGGCATGTCGTCGAGATGATGAAGGGTCCGTACCCCGAGCTCGTCGGGACGGCCGAGCATGTCGCGAAAGCCATCGAAATTGAAGAGAGGCGCTATGAGCATTCGACGCGCGTAGCTGTGAATCAACTAGGTACAAAATTAGTAAAGCTTTCAGATGAAGCTTTTGACATCTACCGACACACTCCGCTCACACCTATCCCGAGACCGGATGACAGCGGCTCTGACTCGGTGGTCTCAGTATTTAGAGATAATCCGACGTTCGGCATCTGGCTAACGGTTTGCGGCAAGGCCCAAGACACTTCCCTTCTGCGCGACATGATAGCCTCGAGAAGTGCGGGTGTTGTACCCGGTGACACGCTCTTTCAGCTCCATGACACTTTTGGGCTCCGCCCCGAGTTCGTCGCCGACATCGTCGGGGACAGCGGGCTTACTGTCGACTGGGCAGGTTACGAAGTCGAAATGCAGAAGCAGCGCGATCGTGCTCGCGCGAGTTGGAAAGGCGGCGAAAAGAAGGCGGCATCACCCGAGTATGTCGCGCTCGCGGAAAAGCACAAGACCGAGTTTTTCGGCTACAAGGAAACCGAGACGCGCGATTCGCGCATCGTTGGCCTGATGGTGAAGGGCGCCCCCGTAAACGAAGTCGCGCCGGGGGCCGAGGTCGAGATCATTCTCGACCGCACGCCGTTCTACGCCGAAGCCGGCGGGCAGATTGGCGATACCGGATACTTCACGGCGCCGGGGTCGCCCGAGCGCGTGGCTGACGTCAGCGATACCTATCGGCCCGTCACCGGAATCACCGCTCATAGGGCAGTGACGCGCGAAAATCTGCGAGTCGGCGACCTGGTCACGGCGCGTATCGATGCCGAGAGGCGCGATGCCGTCATGCGAAATCACACCGCCACCCATCTGTTGCACGCGGCGTTGCGCAAGGTGCTCGGTACGCACGTGAAGCAGGCGGGGTCTCTCGTGGCGCCGGACCACTTGCGCTTCGACTTCAGCCATTACGCTTCGGTGGACCGTCGCGACCTGACCGATATCGAGGACCTGGTCAACGAGCACACGCTCGGTGACGAGGAAATCCGCACCGAAGTCATGGGGATCGATCAGGCTCTGGCTTCGGGCGCGATGGCCCTGTTTGGCGAGAAGTACGGCGACCGCGTACGCGTGGTGGCCGTGGGCGACGGCAGTTTTTCGAAGGAACTGTGCGGCGGCACGCACGTGGAGCGCACGGGCGAGATCGGCCTGTTCAAGGTGACGAGCGAAGGCAGCGTCTCGGCGGGCACGCGCCGCGTGGAGGCGCTGACCGGAACCGGGTTGCTCACCGATCTTCGGCGCCGCATGGAGCTGCTGCGGGAGATCGAAGCGCGGCTCAAGGCCAAGCCCGACGACCTGATCGCCACTCTGGAACGCCTGGAAGAGTCCGAGAGGAAGGCGCGCAAGCAACTCGAACACCACGCGGCGCAGCAGGTCACGCTGCAGGCGGCCGGCTTGCTTCGTAACGCGCGCGAAGTCCGGGGCATCAAATTGATTTGCGCGGAAGTCGAATCGCCGGGCTCGGACGCGCGAGCGACCTTGCGTCAGATGGTCGATGACGTGAGGCCGCGCCTGGGTTCGGGCGTTATTGTTCTTGGCAGCGCAGCCGACGGCAAAGCCGCGGTGCTGGTGGCCGTCACCAAGGATCTAACCGGCCGCCTCGACGCGGGCAAGATCGTGCGCGCGGTGGCGGCCCTGGTGGATGGCAGCGGCGGCGGCCGCAAAGATCTCGCCGAGGCGGGGGGTAAAAGTCCCGAGAAGCTCCCGCAGGCGATTGAGGCGGTGCCTTCGATTGTTGAGGGAATGCTCGGTTAGTGAAGCGAATCGGGAGTAGCGAATAGGAAGTGGAGAGTCCGTTCTACCCGCTATTCGCCACTCACCACTCACTGCTTCTACAGAAGGGGGGGACGCCCCTTGGCGCCGGGTTTCCAGGGTTTGGAGTGCGAGGCGCGACGGCGCAGCTTGCGTTTCCACACTGCATGCTCGTCGCAATAGGTCTTGTAATGCTCCGTGGGCTTCCCACAAATTTGACACCGTCGCAGGCTGGCCATTTTCAGTTGCCACCTGCGCTGCCGCGTGAGCTTTTCAGCGCTCTTGCCAGCCGACCGGCTCCCGGCCATCGGGCACCTCCATCCCCCGTATTTTCCACTATACACCGTGACGCAAGCCCCTGCCACCGCCGGCATGTTACGGCCTGGTTACTCGATGGGGCCGCGTTTTGAGCTGCAAACACCATTCCGCCGGCTGTCGCCTGCGCCTGCTATTCGCGGCCGGAGGGGCGCTCGCTCTGGCGGTAGCGGGTGGGGCGCGCCCCGCGCTCAGCGCCACGCAGGACCTGAACGGCCGGGTGCTCAACGAACACAATCTGCCGGTCACGGGGGCGGAATGCATGCTGCGAGGGGCGATCCTGCCGCGCGAGGGTCTTTCCACCGCCACCGACGAACAGGGCCGGTTCACCTTCCCGGGAATTACCGTCGGCACTTACACGCTGAGCTGCGCCGCCGTGGGCTATCAGCCGGTCGTCAAGACTGACGTCCAGGTGACGGAGGAGAGTTACCCTGCGCTTGACTTTGTGCTCTCGCGGGAAGTGATCGTGCGGCAGAAGGTTGAGGTGAAGGCGCAGACGCCCGGCCTTGCCCAGCAGGGCTCCGCGCCGCCCGCCCAGCTCAGCGCCACCCAACTCCGAACGCTGCCGCTCGTGCAGGAGAAGTTTGAAGCCGCGCTGCCGCTCACGCCCGGCGTGGTGCGCACTCCCGACGGCAAGGTCAGCATCAAGGGCGAGGTCGAGAACCAGGGCCTGCTGCTGGTGGACTCAGCGGAAATGGTGGACCCGGTCACGGGCGCCTTCTCAATCGAGATCCCCATTGACGCCGTGCAGACCCTCTCGGTCTTCAAGACCACGTCGCTCGCGGACTACGGCCGGTTTTCGGGCGGCCTGACCACGATCGAAACCAAGTCGCCCTCCGCCCGCTTCGACTATGAGCTCAACGACTTCGTGCCTGATCCCCGCATCAAGGGCGGACACATTGTCGGCATCGCCGATGACGAGCCGCGCTTCTACCTGACCGGTCCGCTCATCACCGACAAGCTCAATTTCTCCGAGGCCTTCGAATACGACGTGAATAACCAGCCCGTGCGCGGCCTGGCGTGGCCGGTCAATGAAATCCAGACCCAGGGCTTCAACTCCTTCAGCAATTTCCAATTCATCCCGTCCGAGCGGCAGGTGGTCACGGCCAACGTGGACGCCTTTCCGCTGCGCAGGCAATTTGCCGACATCGATTCGCTGATTCCGCAGACGGCCTCGTCCGATTACGGCCAGAAAGGGATTTCAACCGGCTTCACGGACCGGTATTTGTTTCCCTCGGGCGGCATTCTGACCAGTCTGTTCCATTACATGGAGTTCGACAGCAACGCTCACGGCCAGGGTTCAGAAGACATGCTGGTGACGCCGGACGGCTGGGGCGGGAACTTCTTCAACACCTACACTTGCTACAGCGATCAGGAAGAGGTCGCGGAGAACTATCAATTCGCGAAGAAACGGTTTCTCGGTACCCACGAGCTGAAGGCGGGGGTGGAAGTGGACCGCAGTTCCTATTCCGGCACAAGCCTGTCGCACCCCGTCCTGCTCGAGCGCCAGGACGGAACCGTCGCCGAGAGCATCAACTTCACGCCGGCCGGGAACCTCCACGCCACCGACACGGAGATGGCGTTGTTCGCCGAAGACCACTGGGCTTTCCGCGATAATCTTTCGGTCGACTACGGTCTGCGGTACTCCTACCAGACCGTCGGCGAGCCGGCCGCCTTCGCGCCCCGCCTGGGCGCGGTCTATTCGCCGGGTTCAAGCGGCAGCACCATCTTTCGCGGCGGCCTGGGCGTGTTCTATGACCGCGTCCCCCTGCTGGCGGGTGACTTCACACAGAACCCGGAACGCGTCGTCACGATGTACAACGACCTGGGCCTGCCCATCGGTCCGCCGCTCACCTACCAGAACGCCTACATCAAGGTCGAAGAGAACGGCCAGGAGATTGTCCCATCGCACAACCGTCTGGATTCCACGCCGCACAATCTCACCTGGAACCTGGAGGCGGACCGTGAATTCACGCCGGCCGTGCTGCTGCGCGCGAGCTTTCTTTCCAGCCGCACCTACCAGGAATTCGTCATCAACCCGCTGACCGTGCCGGGCACGCCGCCCACGCTGCTGCTGTCGAACACCGGCGCGTCACGCTACAACGAATTCGAATCGAGCCTCCGCCTGCGGCCCTTCGAGAGAGCGGACGTCAGCTTCGCGTACGTTCACAGCCAGGCGCGCGGAGACCTCAACACCCTGTCGTCCATCTACACGCCTTTCGAGGCCCCGGTCATTGTTCCCAATCTTTTCGGGAACCTCGCTTCCAACATTCCCAACCGGGTGGTCACCTGGGCGAGTCTGAAACTTCCGCGCGAGCTGACACTCGTTCCGGTGTTCGACTTGCATTCGGGCTTCCCCTATTCGGCCATTGACGTCTTTCAGAACTACGTGGGAGCGCCCAACAGCCTGCGCTTCCCCGCCTTCGCCTCGCTCGACCTGAAGATTACCAAGGATTTTCGCGCATCCTTTCTGCCGTGGGTGCGCGACCACAAGATGCGCGTGTCCGTGTCCCTTTTCAATCTGACGAACCATTCCAATCCCCGCGACGTCTACAACAACGTCACGTCGCCATACTTCAGGCAGTTTGCGGGATTCCAACATCGCTTGTACGACGGATATCTCGACATCGTATACTGAGTGCGCCCTGCGCACCGCCCGGCGGCGCGGGTTCGACGGAGACGCATGGCTCGCCTCACCCGGATCAGCAGTCTGCACGAGATGTTCGCACGGCCCCGTCGGCTTAAGACCGTCATCTTCTTTGTCACCTCGGCCTGCAACGCGCGCTGCCGCACCTGCTTTTACTGGCAGGAGTTGAACCAGCGCGGCGACCTGACCTGGGAAGAGATTCAGAAGCTCGCGCGCACCATGCCGCGGTTCACCGATCTCTGGCTCTCGGGCGGAGAGCCGATGCTGCGCCGTGATCTCGCCGGGATCATCCATCTGTTCTACGAAACCAATGGCATCCGCTGGGTGAACCTGCCGACCAACGGGCTGTTCCCGCAACGCACGGCGGCCTGGGTGGACGAGATACTGGCGGAGAATGCGGAGCTCGAACTCGACGTGAACGTCGCCCTGGACGGGCTCGGCGCCATGCAGGACTCCATCCGCGCCGTGCCCGGGAACTTCAAGAAAACGCTGGAAACGCTCGAAGCCCTGCAGCCGGCCCGTGGCCGCCACCCGCGTCTGCGTTTGAACGTCAACACGGTGATTTGCGCCGAGAACTTCGACCACGTCATCGCCATCGCTGAATTTGTGAAGGCCAACTGCGAGGTGGACGGCCACTATTTCAACGTGATCCGCGGCGAGGCGAAGGACCCTGGCCTGAAGGCCGTGCCGGCCGCGCGTTTGCCCGAGCTCTACGCCCGGCTCCAGGCCTATTACGGGTATTACGCGTCGAACCGAAGCAATCGAGGGCTCGGCGGCGTCCTGGCCCGGGCCTACTACCAGGGTACGCTCGCCTTTCACAACCGCGTCCAACTCGAAAATGCGAGCGCGCCGCATCGCTGGCCCATGCCGTGCACGGCGGGCGAGACGGCCGTGGTGATCGACTATAACGGGGATCTGCGCGCTTGCGAGCTGCGCGGTAAGCTCGGCAATCTGCGCGATTTTGAATGCGACTTCGGGAGATTTTGGGAGACTCAGGGACGGAAGCTCGAGCTCGACTCAATTGTACGGGACCAATGCTGGTGCACTCACGTCTGCTTCATTCACGACAGCTTGCGCCACTCGGCCAAGGCTTTGCTTTATGATATCCCGCTCGCCTATCTCGGCGCGAAGCTCAAGCCGCAGCCGGCCGCGGCCAACCTCGCCGTCGCGGGATCGGGCGCGGAAAGCGGCGCGGTCAAACCATAGCCGGGCGGCTTATCATGCCCTTGCGGACGGCAAGCACCGCGAGGCCCAGGCCCACCGCAGGAACGATCAGCAGGCTGAGCCAGGCGCCGACGTAGGGAAGGTTGATGGCCACAAAGACCGCCAGCAGTCCAACGATGAACGGCACGGCGAAGCTCGGCGGTTCGCCCGGGCGCGGCCGCATCAGACCGCGTCCCACCGCTGCGGCCACGAACACCTTGGCCATCCAGAGTCCGGCCAACCAGAGACCCAGCAAAAGCACGCCGAGCGGGATGCCCACCAGGGTGATGAAAGCGACGATGGCGAGCAGCGGCGGCGCCACCAGCGCCAGAAGCCCCACGGCGCCGCTGCGCCAGAGCGAGTCACCGGAGTCGAGCCGCGCTGCGAAGAACCCCGGCGCGATCCAATGCAGCAGCAGGCCTATGATCAGCGCTCCCGCCATCCAGATGGCCTGCCAGTAATAGAACTTCACCTCCGTGTAGTGGCTGGGGGATTTCTGTTCCAAAGAAATCTCGGTCTTGCCCCCGATCACTGCACCCGATTCGATATCAGCGTCCTGCTGTTTCTTGACATGCGCCTCGACATTGCCCCCGATGCGCGCCGACCGGTCGATCGTGAGCGCGCCGGTATAAGCCTGCAGATTGCGCCCGATGTTGCCTTCAGCCTCCATATTGCCGCTAAGGAGGGCCGCGTCGCGTCCCACGGACCCGCGCAGCCGCGCTGTGTCGCCCCCCATCAGGATGTCGCCGTCAACGCGCCCGCCCGGATCGAGTTGTACCGTCTGAGACCAGACGTACAGGTTGCGTCCCACATGTCCGGACAGCGTCAGGGTCTGGCAGGAGGTGTAGATGCTTCCCTCAACGGTGCCGGAGATGTCGACCTGTTGTTCAAACACGAACAAGTCTCCCTTGATCACGCCACGAATGACGGCCTTGCGCCCGAATGCGATGAGATTGCCATTCACCGTACCGTCCACCTCAAGGCTGTCACCACTTACCAGGAGCGAATCGTTCACCGTCTCCTCGGGTCCGATACGGACCGACTCCGTGCTGCGCTTCTCCATCGCCGCTGCGGGCCGGGGCAGCGCGACAGCGAACAGCATCGTAGCCAGGATCGCCATCGACATCGGATGGCGGCTGACGAAATGGCGCAGAACGCCGGCGATGACGGCGCCCAGCACGAGCAGACCGAGGATAGTCACCAGAGCATTGAGCATCGCAGGACCCTCCCTGACCACATCGAAAGCATTGTTAAACAAGATGCCTTGGAACCAGGATAAGCTGATCCACGAAGTGGCCCCCGGAGCCAGGTTGTCGACGGCCACCACCAGGCGATCCAATCCCACGGCAACCGCCAGCGCCGAGCCCACGGTGATCAGCAGGCTGCGCCCGATGCTGCCCCGCGATCGCGATGCGTCAGGCTCCTCGAGCAGCCGGAAGGCTTCGGCCAGCACCTGGTTCTCGGCTTCGAGCGCCGCCACCTGCGCCCGGCAGGCGGGGCAGCCCGCCAGATGATGTTGCACGCGCAAGCGCTCCGGCTCCGGCAATTCGCCGTCAGCGTACATGGAGTAAGTGAGTTCGGAGAGATGATCCATAGGCCGTCCTGTCGGTTATGCTCCCGGCGCAGCTCCTCCCAGAGCGCGCCGGAGCTGCTGCTTGGCTCGAAAAATCAGCGTGGCCACATTCGGCCGGCTCAGGCCGAGCTGGTCCGCGATCTCGTCATAGCTCAGGTCACTGTAGTAGCGCAAGGTGAGCGGCACGCGGTACTGCTCCGGCAAGGCCGCGATGGCCTTGCGCACCCTGTCGCGTCCTTCGTCGGAAATCACGTGCTGCAGGGGCGAGGCCTGATTGAGCGGCAGTTGCAGCGCTTCCACCGGCTCAGCCTCAAACAGACGCTGCTCGAGCTGCCGCCGCCGCAAGCGGTCCACGCAATAGTGGCTGGCTACGCTGAGCAGCCAGCGCGGAAAAGGCAGCGACTTCTCATAGCGCTTGATGGCCTTGGGCAGGCGGGCGAACACTTCGCTGGTGGCGTCCTCGGCGTCCTCATGACGCCCCATCAGATGCCGGCAGAGTCCGAAAACGCGCGGCCGGAAGAGCCCGTAAAGCTCACCAAAGGCCTCCGCGTCATCGTTCATTGCCCTCGAGAGAACCATCTCCAGTTTGGCCTCATCCATTCGGGCGCTCCGTCAGCGCTCACTAAGGTACTACGCATGGTCGTGCTTGTAAATTGCGCCTGCGGGCAGCTTTAGCGGCCTGTCCTGTATAATGAGCATCGGGCCCGTCCGCGGGAGCTTCCGCCGCGCCTGGCGGGACCTCGTGATGAGGGAAGATTTGACAAGCCGGATTCTGATGGTAGCGGGCGAACGCTCGGGAGACCTGCACGGATCGGAACTCGCCGGCGCACTCAAGCAAATCCTGGACGGGGTCGAGGTTTGGGGTTGCGGCGGCGAGGCCATGCGCCAGGCCGGCGTTGACCTGGTGGCAGACCTCCGCGACTTCGCCATGGTCGGCATCACCGAGGTCGTGGCCGGCTTGCCGCGCGCCCGGCGGGCGTTCAATGCGCTCCTCCGCGCCGCCGACCGCCGCCGCCCGGAGCTCGCCGTCCTCATCGATGCGCCGTCGCTCAACCTGCGTCTGGCACGACGGCTCAAAGGGCGTGGCATACCAGTGGCCTATTACGTGAGTCCGCAGATCTGGGCGTGGAAAAAGTGGCGGATGCGCCACCTGCAGAAACGCGTGGACAAGATGCTCTGCATCTTTGACTTCGAGGAGGAGATCTACCGGCGCGCCGGAGTGCCCGTGGAATACGTGGGACACCCCATGCTCGACCGGCCCGAGATCGCCGCACCGTCCTTGTCGCGCGACGCGTTCTTCGCTCGCGCTGGCCTCGATCCCACGCTTCCGCTGATCGCGCTGCTGCCCGGCAGTCGCGAAAGCGAGGTTCGCTACATTCTGCCTGGGCTGGTGGACGCCGCCCGGGCGCTGCGGAGGCGCGCCGGGGACAAACGCCCGCAGTTCGTGCTTCCGGTGGCGGCCACGCTCGACGCCGCCGGCATCGAGACCCGCCTCAGCGAAATGGGCGCCGGACGAGGACTCATCACGGCGCTGACGGACGCGACGCACGACGCCCTGCGCTACGCCGACGCGGCCGTGGTCGCAAGCGGCACCGCCACACTCGAGGCCGCGCTGCTGGGATGTCCCATGGTCGTCGTCTACCGGCTGGCCCCGAGCACGGCCTTCCTGGCTCGCTTCATGATCGACGTGCCGCACTACAGCATCGTGAACCTGCTGGCACGCAAACGCGCGGTTCCGGAACTTATCCAAGACGATTTCACAGGCGAGCGCGTGGCGGACGAAGTGGAGCGGCTGCTCGCGAGCCTTGAAGCCCGCGCCGGCATGCTGGCGGACTTTCACCGCGTCCGGGCGCGCCTCGGTCCGGGCGGGGCCGCGTTCCGCGCGGCGGGCGCCATAGCGAGGATGCTGCAGCCACAGTTGCGCTCGGAGGCTGCGCTGGCTCAGTGACAAAATTATTTCGACCGTGAGCAACCGCTCCGGCTTGAAGATGATCAAAGATTGTAGCGGGGGCGAGTGGTCCTTGAAAGCAACAGAGTCTGAACAGTCCAGCAACCCCCTAGCTGGCCGCTTGTTCCGGGCTACTCGCTCCCTGAACGCTTCCACGGTTATGTCACAGACTGAGATTGCCCAAGCTGCTAGGCTGCTCGCGCCCCGGCCCCGCGCTTTCTTTCCGGCCGGCGCCGCGCTTTTGCTGCTGGCCTCGTGGCTCGCGCCGTCGTCGGCCGCGGGACAGGCTTCGCCTTCTTCGCGCTTCGCAGTGACGCACTACGCGATCAAGGCCACTCTGAGCCCGGCCAACCACGGCATCACCGCCTCCGCGCGAATCGACTTCGTACCCGAGAGCGACGTGAGCACTCTGAGCCTGAACCTTGCCAGCAGCCTTCAGGTGAAGACCGTAACCGACGGCGCCGGCCAGAACGTGGTCTTCCACCAGGAAGGGCAGCAGTTGACCGTCGCCCTGAACGGCCCGCAAACGGGAGGGAAAACCAGTTCCTTCACCGTGGACTATGGGGGCACGCTGGCCTCAGCCGAGGGTAGCCCTGTTGAAGATCTCAAGCTCGCTTACGTAGCTCCGGAAGGATCTTACCTTCTTTATCCCGCCCATTGGTTCCCGGTCAACGAGAACCCGCTCAACCGTTTCAGCGCCAGCATGTCGATCACTGTGCCGGCGGACGAGGTCGTGATCGCTTCGGGCAAAGCGGCGTCCCCGGTACGCAACGGCGCGACGGTGACCTACACTTTCGACTACGAGAAGGGGTCATTCCCGGGCACCGTGATCGCCGGCAAGTATGCCGTGGCGCCGGCTACGGCCGTAGGCGCCGACATCACTCTTTACTTCAAACCGGGCCACGAGAAGATCGCCCAAAGCTATGGCGATGCCGCCGGGAAGATCTTCACGTTCTTCTCCGACAAGTTCGGCGCTCTTCAGGATCATCACCTGGCGCTGGTCGAAATCGATGACGACACGGTGGGCGGCTACTCGGCCCCGGGAATTGTGGCGCTGGCCTCGCGGACGCTGACCCAGTCGGTCAATGCGGAGCTTATGGCCCACGAAATCTCGCATCAGTGGTGGCGCTGCCTGGTAAGCCCGGCGACCGGCGACGACGCCTTCCTGGATGAGGGGCTCGCCACGTACTCCTCCGCGCTCTGGGTGGAAGAATCCGCCGGGGAGTCGGCCTTCGAAACCACGATGCACAACGTCGAGGTTCAATCTCTGAGCCACGAAGAGGTGGCGCCCATCGCGCAGGCCTCGCACCTCCATGAGTTCACGCCCGAATTCCAGTCGATCGTCTTCGACAAGGGCGCCATGGTGTTCCACATGCTTCGCTGGGTGATCGGCGACGACGCCTTTTGGAAAACGCTGCAGACCATGGCCGCGCAATACGCTTACAAGGAAGTTTCCACGGCTCAGTTTCAAAAGCTTGCTGAAGCATCGAGCAAGCAGCAGTTGACGTATTTCTTCGCGCAGTGGGTCGATTCCACCGGCGTGCCGCAATTCAAACGCACCTGGGCCGTCTATCGGAAGCAGACCGGTTACCAGGTGGTGGGAAAGATCGAGCAGGACCTCGACATCTTCCGCATGCCCGTGGAGATCCGGGTGTACACCGAAGGGCGTAAGCCGACCACCGCGCGCGTGGATATGGTCGGCACCACCGCCGACTTCACCGTGGACACGCTCACGCGCCCGTTGCGGGTCGTCGTCGACCCCGCCAGCCGCTTGCTCAAGTACGATGACCAAGTCCGCGTTGAAGTGGAGATGGCCAAGGCCGATCAGCTTGTGCAGCAGCAGGCGTATCTCGAAGCCATCAAGCAGTACCAGCAGGTGCTCGAACTCAACAAGAACAGTTCGCTCGCCCATTACAGAATCGGCGAGAACTTGCTGCGAATGCGGAATTACAACGCCGCGGTGGAATCGTTTCGCGACTCTCTGAACGGTGATCTGCAACCGAAGTGGGTGGAAGTGTGGAGCCACTTGATGCTTGGCCGCATCTTTGACATTACCGGGCAGCGCGACCGCGCTCTGAACGAATACCAGCGCGCGCTTCAGACCAACGACAACACGCAGGGCGCAATCGACCTCGCCAACCAATACATCCAGAAACCCTATACCGACAACGCGCAAGTGAGCGAAGCGAAGTAGCCGCGTGCGGTCAGGATCGGAGAGGATGCCTCCGAATCTTAGTGCAGCGCGGACCGGGCGGTTAACTGCTGGTACGTGTCTTCGAAGGTCTTCAGAGTGGCATCGTCGTACAGCACGAAGTAGATCCTCTCGAGGCTGGTGCGCGTCTTGAGATGCTCGAGGGTTTCGGTGAGCATGATGCGCGCGCACTCCGCCATGGGAAACCCGGCAACGCCGGTGCCGATAGCGGGAAAAGCGATGCTCTTGAGGCCCTTCTCCTCGGCCCGCTCCAGGCTGTTGCGGGTGGCGAGCCGCAGGGACTCGGCAGTGGTCCGGTCGCCCAGATGCATGCTGGCGGCGTGAATCACGTAAAGCGCCTTGAGCCGCCCGCCGGTGGTCACCGCCGCCCCGCCCAAGGCGATGGGCCCGATGGAATCGCACTCTTCCTGGATCAGCGGACCGCCCCGGGCGCGGATCGCGCCCGCCACGCCGGCGCCGAGCTGAAGGTCGGTGTTGGCCGCATTCACCACCGCGTCCACGTCCATGGCGGTGATGTCGCCCTTCAGGATGTGAATCCTCAAAATCATGGTCGATCCCGGAACCGACGGATTTCTGCTGTGCCGTCTGCCGCGGACCGCTTCAATTCGCGCCGCGCCATAGATCCGCGATCGCGCGCCGCACGAAAACCTGGATCATCTGCCGGCGATACTCCATGGTGGAGGCGGAGGTTTTCAAGGGCTTGCCTACCTTAGTAGCCTCTCGCGCGACTTCCTCGGCCAGGCCGGCGCTGTAACTGTGGCCCGACAGCAGTCCGGCGGCCGGCACCAGCCTCGGCCCCGGATTCACGGCCGTCAGTCCGATGCGCGCCGCCTCGCAGACGCCGTCCGCGCCCTTGCGCATGACGACCGCCACGCCCGCCAGCGGGTAATCGATCGACTGCCGGATGCGCAGCTTGCGGTAAGCGCCGGACCATCCCGCGTTCGCCGCCGGCACGCGCACCGCGGTCACGATCTCGTCCGTGGCCTTGGTCAGCCGCACCAGGCCATCGTTCACATACAGCCCGGCAAGTGGAATCTCGCGCCGTCCGCGCGGACCTGCCAGTTCCACCACGGCCTCGAGCGCCAGCAGGGCCGGCGCCGTGTCGCCCGAAAAGACCGCCCAGCAGGTGTCGCTGCCCGGAGCCACGTGGCAGACCGTGCCGTCCTTCTTGATACAACCGCCGAGCGAGCCGCGCCAGAACCCCGACTGATTGTAGTACAGGCAACGCGTGTCGAGACACACGTTGCCGCCGAGCGTTCCCATATTGCGCAGCGGCGGACTGGCGACGCTTTTGGCCGCCTCGCGCAGCACCGGAAATTCGCGGGCGATGACGGGCGAGCCGGCCAGGGCGGAGATTGTGGTCAGCGCTCCGATCTCGAGGCCACGCTCAGGGTCGAAGCGGATGAAATCGAGATCGCCCAGTCCTTTCAGGTCGAGGAGCACGCGCGGGCTGAAAAGGCCCTGCTTCATGCTGGGCAAAAGATCGGTTCCGCCCGCAATCATCTGGGCGTCAGCGCCATGGCGCTCAAACGCCGCCAGGGCTTCTTCCACCGTTCGGGGTCTCAACACGTTGAAGCTAGGCAAGCTCATTTTCAGTTCTCAGTCTTGATGACTTGGGTTTCTGACTTCTTCTTTTCTGCAATCGCCTTCAGAATCTTCTCCGGCGTGATCGGCAAGGTATCGATCCACACTCCCACGGCGTCGTAGATCGCCTGGGTCACGGCCGGAATGGTGGCAGCGAGCGAACCCTCGCCCGCTTCCTTGGCCCCGAACGGACCCTCGGGATCGTTCGACTCCACGATGATCGCCTCAATCGGCGGCGACTCGAGCGTGGAGGCGCTGCGATACTCCAGCAGGCCCGGATTCATCAGCCGGCCATCGCGCCACATCATCTCTTCCTGCACCGCCTGACCGAGCCCCATCCAGACCGAGCCGATCACCTGGCCTTCGACGCAAATAGGATTGATCGCCTTGCCGCAATCGTGAGCCGCGATGAGGCGGTCGACGGTCACCTGGCCCGTCTCGGGATCAACCGTGACCTCGGCCGTCTGCGCGCAATAGCTGTAAGCCGGCGACGGTCCCACACCCCCGCCCTTGAACTTGCCGCCGGTGGCCGCGTCGGGCGGACGGTAGCTGCCGGTGGCTTCGAGCGTTTGGCCGTCGCCCGCGGCGAGCCGGACCGCGTCTTCAAACGGCATTGCGATACGGCGATCATCGAGGCACATCACCTGGTTCCCCTCGATGGCGAGGTTTTCAGGATTGGTCGCCATCTTGACGGCGGCCGCCGCGAGCACCTTGCCCTTTGCGTCCCGCGCCGCAGCGATAGCGGCGTTCCCCGCCATGAAGGTCACGCGGCTGGAATAGCTCCCGAGATCGATGGGCGTGCGCGCGGTATCCGCCGCCACGATCTTGACGCGATCGAGATCGACGCCCAGCTCAGCGGCCACCACCTGCACCTGAAGCGTGTCGGAGCCCTGGCCGATCTCGGAGGCTCCGGTGAAGATCGTCACCACTCCGTCGCGGTCAATGGACAAATTCACGGTGGTGTGGGGCGCGCCGGAGCGGATGATGGCGTTGGCGGCCCCGCTCACGTAGTGGCTGCCGGCGATGCCGATGCCTTTCCCGTAGGGAAGCTTTCCGTGCTTCTCACGCCATCCGGAGCGCTCCTCCACCTTGTCCAGGCATTCGGGAAATCCGTAGCTGAGCACGCGGAGCCCGTTCACCGTGATGCAGGGCGCCTTGAGCAAGTTCCGCCGCCGGATTTCCACCGGGTCAATGCCGAGCACCGAGGCCATGCGGTTCAACTGCTGCTCGAAGGCGAAGCGCGTATTCACCGTGCCGTGGCCGCGCATGGCCCCGCACGCCGGCTTGTTCGTCAGCACGCGGTAGCCGTCGAACTTCACGTTCGGAATCTCATACATCGCGTTCAGAAGCTGGCCGGAGTAGAGAATCGTGACCACGCCGTAGCTGCAATACGCGCCCCCGTCCTGAATGATGCGCGCCTCGACGGCGGTCAGCCGGCCTTCGCGCGTGATGCCGGTTCTCAACTCCACGATCTGGCCCGGACGGCCGCGATGCGCGTAGAAGACCTCTTCGCGCGAGTAGGTGATCTTCACCGGCAGCAGGGCCTTGCGCGCAAGCACGGCGGCCGCCAGTTCCAAGGGAATCACTTCACTCTTGCCGCCGAATCCTCCGCCCACCAGCGGCTTGATCACGCGCACCTTTTCCTCAGGCATCTGCAGCGTGGATGCGAGGTTCAACTTCAGGTAGTAAGGCACCTGTGTGGATGACCAAACCGTGATGGCATCAGCCTCGGGGTAATACTCGGCCAGCGTGGAATGCGGCTCAAGAGCCGCGTGCGTGACCTCGGGGCAGAAGAAGCGGTCCTCGCGAATGTAGTCGGCGGCCTCAAAGCCCTTCACCACGTCCCCGAAATGGTGGTGATAATCCTTCTCGATGTTGTGGGGCTTGTCTTCGTGGATCAGGTTGCTTTCCGCCAGCATCGACTTCTCGGGATCGAACCAGGCCGGCAGCACCTCGTATTCCACACGGATCAGCCGCAGCGCTTCCTCGGCGATCTCCGGAGATTCCGCCGCCACGCCCGCGACGTTATCGCCCACGTAACGCACCTTGTCGGTGGCAAAAATCGTCTCATCGTGCCCGATCGGGAGAATGCCGTACTTCACGGGTGTCTCGCGTCCGGTCACCACCGCCTTCACACCCGGGAGACGCTCGGCCACCGACGTGTCGATGGAAAGAATGCGCGCGTGGGCGTGCGGGCTGTGCAGAATCCTGCCCGTGAGCGTTCCGGGCGGCGCCATGTCATCCGTGTAAATGCCCTTGCCGGTGACTTTATCGACGCTGTCGATCATCGGCACTCGAGCGCCGATGGGGGAATCCTTCAAAACCGTCTCGCCCATCTCATTCACTCCCGATCCTATGCGTAATCCACCCACTCACCGCGGCGCGACTTCAACCGGCCGGCGCTCTCGCATCAACTCGACCGCCTTGCGCACGGAGGCGTAAATCTGCATGTATCCTGTGCAGCGGCACAGGTTCCCCGATAGCGCGTCGGCGATCTCCTGCTCGCTTGGGTCAGGGTTTACCGCCAGCAGGTGTTTCGCCGTCAGGATCATGCCAGGGGTGCAGAAGCCGCATTGCGCGCCGCCTTCCACCATGAAGCCCTTTTGCAGCGGATCGAGTTCGGCTTCATCGCCATCGTTCGGGGCCACGCCTTCGATGGTGGTGATTTCCGCGTCCTGATAAGAGACGGCCAGCATGATGCAGGACATCTGAGGTTGGCCGTTTACCAGCACCGTGCAGGCGCCGCAACTGGAGTCGTCACAGCCGCACTTGGTGCCCGTGAGCCCGAGATCCTGGCGGAGGACGTCGAGCAGCAGACGGTTTGGCTCGATCTCGAGCGCCCGCCTCTGGCCGTTGATCTGCAATTCAACAACTCCCCTCGTCATAAGAGCGCGTCCTTGTCGCGATCAGGTCGCCGACTGGCCTTCCCGGTAATGCTCCTACTGATTCTAAACAACATAGTGGGTTCGTTCCTTGATTCAGCCGATTTTTTCGGCTGCGTCGCGCCGGCGCCTCGGCAGCCAGGGCCGGTCAGCCGATCCGCCTTCCTGCTCCAGTCGTACAGCGGGTTCGGTTGGCTTCGGCTGGCTTCGGTTTTTGCCGGTTTTTCATCATTTTGCTGATTACAAATAACTTATTGGGTTCGCTTCCCGCATTTTCGATGGGGGGTGGGGGCCAGACCCTATCCGCTGGCCTTCATCTGCCCCGCCACTGCGGTTCCCGTTTCTCGAGAAATGCCTGCAGACCCTCCACGGCGTCCTCTGTCTTGAGGAGCTCATCCATGTAGATCCGCTCCGCCTCGCGCAATGACGCCTCAAAGCCGGCCCTACTGCTGAGGCGTGCCGCTTTGCGGGCAAGTGCGACCACAGCGGGGCTCTGGCCCAACAATTCCTGGCGGAACCGTGCGAGCGCGAGATCGAGCGCAGCCGCGGGCGCCAGCCGATTCACCAGTCCAAGCCGCTCAGCCTCGATTCCCGAGATCTGCTTGCCCGTCAGGAGCATCTCCAGGGCTATCTTTTCCGGAATCAGGCTCGGCAGCAGCACGGAAGCCACCGGCGCGAAGCAACCGACGGCAATCTCGGGCTGGCCAAACGTTGCATCCTCGGCGGCCACCACGAAGTCCGACGCCAGGGCCAGCTCCATGCCTCCACCGAGGCAGAAGCCTTGCACGACGGTAATCACGGGCAGACGCGCGTACAGCACGGAGCGGATGAGCGCATGAAACTCGGTAAGCATGGCCGCCGCACGCTCCGGGAAGTGATCGCCAATCTCGACACCGGCGCAGAATGCCTTCGGGCTGCCGTGAATCTCAACCAGACTCACCGTGGTGTCGGCGAGCGCCGTCTGCAGTTCCTGCCGCAAACGACCGATCGTCGCGAGATCGAGGATGTTGAGCGGCGGGCGATCGATTAGGATCCTTGCAACATCGCCCCGGAGGTCGTCTTGCCTGCTCAACATGGTCGAACAATTCACTCGTCATCTCCGTGGAACATCACAGCATCCGGCCATCATCCAACATAGGCAGACGCCTGGTTTCAGCTCTTACTCCCGCGGAGTTCTCGAAGCGCCTCCAGCCCTGTCAGCGCCTCAAGGTCCTTGCTTCTGCCGGCCGTCCGCTTGGAACGTATGAGGCCGTCAAGCGAAAGGACACGGTAGGGACGGCCCAGGAACTCCACGCTCTCAGAGAAAACGAGCACCTGCGGATGTTGCCCGATCCCTGCAATCTCTCCGAGGACGTCAAGGTCCCCCAAATCTGTGGTGAGCGTAAAGTTCATGCCGCGCCTGATCGTCTCTACATCGAAGAGGAACGGCAGGCCTTCTGGAGCACCTCGCAAACGCGGATGGTACGGTCGGAGAGCTTTCGTCAGCCTCTCCAGATTCGCGCTGCTTCGTTCGTAGCAAACGTCGAGATCAAAGGTGATCCGTGCCGATCCGTGCGCCGCGCCGCCACACCTCCGATGATCACAAAATCGACATCCGCCTCAGAGAGCGCATCAAGAATCTTTCGGAAAACATTCATCGATGCTCTCTGGCGGCGGCCCGAAACTTCGCCAGGAATTGCTGAGCCGATTCAAGTTCCTCCAAGCGCGCTGAAGGTGAGAGCTCGAGTCTCCGGATCAACAGGGTCAAATCAATGCCATACCGCTTGGCGTCGGCAATCTTGCTGCCGGGCGGCGGGTGATTGATCAGCTCGATGATTCGCTCTCGTTCTTCAGCGGTCACTACAGATCCTCCTTCTTGGCCACGATCCAATCCTTCTCTTTCATGATCGACCGGAGCAGCGCCTTGTCTTCATCGGTCGGCAGCACGCCCGGGAGATACTTCTCGTACTCTTCCCGGGTCAGATCCTTGCCCTCAACGGTGCAGCAGCACTCCTTGTACTGACCGATGTGGCGGTTGAACCGGATGTCGGGCACCACGAGTTTCGGCTCGTCCTCGGGAATGAGCTTGTTCAGCAGATCGGTCAACTTGACCGCCTCCTCGCGATAGAGCATCCGGGCATTGTCATTCAACTGCTCCTTGTCCGCCGCCACGCCCGCGACGTCACGCTCGTTGTAACGGCCCTTCAAGCCCCACACGTAGGACCATTGCGCCGATGACGAGTGATCGGTGCCGAAGAGGTCAAAGGAGGTGGGCAGCCACTTGTTGTAATAGCGCTGCATGATCTCGATCGGGATGCGCCCCGCCTGCACGATACGCCGCAGGCCGTTGTTCCCGGTGCCCAGGTGGTAGGATTCTTCCTTGAGCATGGGCAGCATGCTCTCGGCCAGCGGCTTGAAGCCCGAGTAGGACAGCATGGTGAGCTGGAACTTGCCGTCGCGGTCCACAAACTGCGTGTAGGTGTAAAAATCCAGCCAGTTGTCCACGATCTCGTTAAAGGCGCCAAGCAGCCGGTCATCCGTGAAGGCGCGGCGCTCCAGCAGCTTCTGCGCTTCGATGCGCCCCGAGCGGCCGAACTGGCTCACCAGCAGGTGGCTCATCTGCCACCCGTGGCGCATTTCTTCGGTCATCACGCGCACTAGGCTGAGATAATCGTAGCGGCTCGGGGCTGTCTCGAACAGGTGCCGTTGCTGCTCGACCGAGGCGAACTCGGTATCACCCTGGTAGACGATCAGGTTCAGCGCCGCGTCGCGGATGCGCTGCTCGGGAATGTGCATCACCGACTTCCAGCGCAACTGCCCCTTGTAGTCGCCGAACTCAATCTCGTCGGTGGGAAGATTCCCGTACTTGGCCTCGAACTTGTACTCGCTGAACTCGGGCGCGTCGAGCCCGATGTCCTTTTGCCAGCAATAGAAGTAGTCGATCCAATCATCGAAATTCGCAACCCTGAGCATTTCGTGCCTCCACAAAGAATCTTCTCAAAAGACCGCGCGGGCCGGACCCCGCCGGCTAGTTCCCGCGAAACTTCGGCGCGCGCTTCTCGGTGAACGCGCGCAACCCTTCGCTGAAATCCTCCGAAGCGAAGCATTTCATCTGCGCCGCCAGCTCCTGATCCATCACCCGGTCGAGCTCCGTCTGGATGCGCTCGTACAGGGACTGCTTCAGCAACGCCATCGGAAGCGGCGCCGCCGCCGCGAGCTTCCCTGCCAGTTTTCCCGTCTCGGCCTCGAGCGCGTCGTGCGGGGTCACGAAGTTCACCAGGCCCAGCCGCTGGGCCTCCGAGGCCGCAATCGGCTCGCCGAGCCAGAAGATCTCGAGCGCCTTGCCGAGGCCCACCAGCCGCGGCAATGAGAACGTTCCGCTCCAGTCGGGGTGAAGCCCGATTTTGGAGAAAGCCTGGGTGAAGGTGGCCTGGTCGGACGCAATCCGCAGATCGCACGCCAGAGCCAGATTCATTCCCGCGCCCGCCGCCGGACCATTGACACTGGCCACAATCGGTTTGGGAATCAGGCGTATCTTGCGGGCGATGGTGTGGCCGGCATCCAGGTATCCGCGAAAGGTGGCGGAGTGGTAGCCCTTTTTGAGCTCGATCATCGTCTGGATGTCGCCCCCGGCGCAGAAGCCGCGCCCGGCGCCGGTGATCACCGCTACACGGATGTCGCGGTCATGCTCCACAGCGTCGAGCGCCGCCGCCAGACCCTGGCGAACATCGTCGTCGATCGCGTTCAGCTTGTCCGGGCGGTTGAGGATGATCGTCGCCACCGCGTCCGCTCGCCGGAACAACACCGCATCTTCAGGCATGGCCCCTCTCCCGGCACCGGTCTACAAACTCCTTGAAAATCCGCAACTGCCCGTCGTGCCCGGTGATTTCCTCCGGGTGCCACTGGACGGCCAGCAGGAAGGGATAATCGCCGGCCGATTCCACGGCCTCGACCAGACCGTCCTCGGAGTGCGCGCTCACTTTCAGGCCACGCCCGAGGTGCCGGATGGCCTGATGATGCATGCTGTTGACCTGGCAACTTCCCTGGACAGCCCGGTGCAGCAGAGAATCGGGCTCGGTCACGGTCACGGTGTGCGTCACGTCGGTGCGTTTCAGGCCCGCCTCCGCCTGCTGATGCTCAAATTCCGGAACGAAATCCTGGGCCAGGTCCTGATAGAGATCGCCCCCAAAATCGACGTTGATGAGCTGCGCCCCGCGGCAAATGCCGAGGATCGGCAGGCGGCGGCCGAGCGCCGCATGCAGCAAACCCTGCTCAAACTCGTCGCGCGTCCGGCTTGCCTTCACGCTCTCGTACTTCTTTTCCTCGCCGTAGAACGCGGGATCCACGTCTTCACCGCCGGCAAACAGGATGCCGTCAAATTGGTCCATCCGGACCTGCCCGGAATCCTGTGCCGACACCATCGTGATTTCACCGGCCGCCGCGCCTGCCGCAAGCAGAGCGCGATAGTAGGGCGATTGCTCACCCTGAAGCCGATCCTTCTCCGAAAGTGAAAGGACAATGCGCATGGCCAAACAGGAGTCAGAACTCAGGAGCCAGAATTCAGAATTGCCGCCTCCATTCTGACTCCTGTCTTCTGACTCCTGACCCCTTCTTCACCTCGCCTTGAAATTCGGCGTCCGCTTCTCCACGTAGGCCACCAGGCCTTCGTGCGCGTCCTCGCTTTGAAACAGATGCTGCTGCAGCTCGCGCTCGAGCGCCAGCGATTCCGAGAACGGCATTTCGAGGCCGGACTGCACCGAGCGCTTGATGCGGCCCACGGCGCGCGACGCCTTGCCGGGCGGCAGGAACTGTCCGGCGTAGGCCACGACCTGCTCGAAGAAGTCATCGCGGTCGAACACCTGATTCACGAGGCCGATCTCCTCGGCCTCCTCAAACGAGAAAGTGCGTCCGATCGCCATCAGCTCGATGGCGCGCGACTTGCCGATGAGGCGCGCCAGCCGCTGCGTGCCGCCGGTGCCCGGAAGCACGCCGAGCGCGACCTCGGGCAAGCCGATCTTGCCGGCGTCGCGCCGGGCCAGGCGGATGTCCGCCGCCAGCGCGATCTCGAGCCCGCCGCCCACCGTGTGGCCGTTCAGGGCCGCGATCACGAGCTTCGGCGTCTGTTCGAGGCGCGTGAGCGTCTCGTTAGCATGCAGGCAGAAGTAATACTTGAATTCCGGCGTGACACTCGACAGCATGCGGATGTTGGCGCCCGCCGAGAAGAACTTGTCACCCGCACCGCGCAGGATGATCACGTGAACCGCGGCGTCCATGCGCGCCTTGAGAATGGCAGCGTCAATCTGCTGCATCATTTCGTGCGTGTAAGTGTTCGCCGGCGGATCGTTCATCTCGATCCAACCGATTCCATTTTCCGCCGAATAATTGATCAGGTTCGTCGTGCCGGGAGCCGTTACGGTAGTCGCCATCGAAGTCTCCTTCTAATTTTGAACTCGTATTTCCGGAGCGCCGGAGCGCTCGAATGTGTTCGCTTTTCGCGTCGAGTGCCCGTTCGCAGGCCGCCCGGCGCCACTGAGGATACCGTCCAAAAAGATATCGGCCATCGCCCCGGCGCAGCCCGACGCCCCGGGGTCGATCTTGGGGTTATACCAGGTGTAGATCCAGTTCATCATGCCGAAGAGCGACAGCACCGCCAGGCGGGTGTTCAACCCCGCGAGACCGCGCGCCCGGCGCAATTCCTCCACCTGCTCGAAGCAGAGCTGATAGTAGGCGCGCTTGATCGTGCGCACTTCGCGCCCGCGCTCCTTGCTGAGCCACTCTTCCTCATGGGTCAGCACCTTCATCTCGTTGGGATGTTCGAGGAAGAAACGCAGGTGGATGCGGATCAGAGCGCGCAGCCGGTCTTCCGGGCGCTCGACACCCTCGATCCCGGCGCGAGCCGCCGCCAAAATCGTTTCAAAAGCATGACGCTGGATGAGATAGAGCAGGTCTTCCTTGCTCGCGAAATAGTAATAGAGTCCGGCCAGGCTCACGCCGGTGGCGCGGGCGATGTCGCGAATCGAGGCCTGGTGATAGCCCCGGGTGCGGAAAACCGCCGCCGCCTGCCGCAGGATGGCTTCTAGCTTGCGGTCGTAGGCCTTCGAGCCGCGGGCGGCGCGAGGCGCGGCGGCCGCACGGCCGTTGCTGTTGGAATGTCGGGTTGCTGCCGTCATGGACCCCTGGGCGAACGCCGGTCCCCAATCGAACGTTCGTTCGAATACATTGTAACTCGCGGGCGCGGATTGTCAAGGAGGTATTGCAGCGGGTGGTGGGTCAGATTGAGGTAGCGGCGGGTTTACGCCGATCGTTGTAGCAGCATGAAGCCGCCGCTACCGCAGGCAGCAGGCAAGAAGAGCGTCAGTGCGCGGGCGCGGCCGCGCCTGCCGCCTTCCGGGCCTCCATGGCCTTGGACAGCCAATCGTTCGCGGCCTTGATGTCGGAGGCGCGCTCCGAGGAATCCTTATCGATGTCGGCCTTCTGGCGGTAGAGCAGGTTCAGATAAGCCATGGCCTCATTGTAGTTCGGCTTCAAATTGATGGCTTTGTTGAGCGCGTCCATGCCTTCGGCGATCATGGCGGAGTTCTTCTGCTCCAGCCCAGCCCGGAGTTTCTCTGGCAGGGGCGGAAAATCACCGTTCGGCAATAGGACAGCAAGCTTCGGATCGGTCTTGCGCACATCGGTGTCATTCTTGGCGACGAGGGCGTAGTCCATCACGCCGATCCAGTAGTAGGGCTCGGGGTTGTTGGGCTCAATGTCGAGACGATGGCGCTGATAGTCCTTGGCCTTGTCGAAGTCCTTCATGTCGTAATAGATCGTCCCGATGGTGGCGAGCGCCGTGGTGTTCTTGGGATCGAGTTGCAGCACGTTGTTGAAGGCGTCGATGGCCTGCTGGCCGATCTTCACGTTGGCCTCGGAATCGCCGCCCGGCGCGTACTGCTGAAAGTAGGACATCGCCAGGTAAAGGCGGGCGTCTTCGAGAGTGGGGTCAAGCGACGCCGCCTCCTGGAAATGGGCCACGGCTTCCTGGAACTGCGCGGCGCGAAAGGCGTTCACGCCCTTATTGAGCTGGTCGCGCGCCTTCAACCTGTTGCAGCCGGTCGCTGCCACCAGCAACAGCAGCACGCCGCCCAACGGCGCGAGCCTGTAGCGTCTCATCGCTCCTCCGTGAACCCGCCCCGACCGGCGGGTCAGTCACATACGATGCTCGACGGCTCCGGTCATGCCGACCGATCTTTTCGATGCCGGTGTCCGTTCAAGGGCTTTCGGGCAAGGGAGCCGCCTCGGGGGCGGGCCGCGTCACTTGCCTTCTTCAACTGCCTGCGTCATGAGGCCGATCTTGTCAATGCCCGCACCTTTCGCGATGTCGATGATCTGCGCGATATCGCCGAACGTCAAGGTAGGGTCGCCCTTCACGAAGATAATGCGGTCGTTGCGCGTCTTGAAGATGTCGATCAGCCTTTCGCCGAGATTGCGCATATCAACGGGTTGCTGGTTGATCGCCACCTGGCGTCCGGCATCCATGGTGACCACGATGGTGCGGTTGATCACGTCTTCTTGCGTCTTGTCCTTGTTCGGCTGAGGCACCAGCGCGTCCAAACCGTGGGGCGTGCGTGGCGTGATGACCATGAAAATGATGATGAGCACAAGCAGGACGTCAATGAGGGGAGTGACGTTGATGTCCCCCATGGCCGCCTTCTTGCCGCCAACCGCCATTGCCATATCGATACCCTCCTTCAAACTCCCCCGCCTCGTGTCGGCACGGGATTCATCGCGCCGGCCGGGAACGCCGGCCGTGCCTGATCTGTCAGGGCGCGGGGGCCGGAGTCGCCGGCGCCCCAGGACGCTCCAACTGTGCCGTGAGCAAGCCGAGTTGCTCGACGCCCGCGGCGCGCACCGCATCCACAGCCTTGGTCACGTCGCCGTACTTGGCGCGAGCGTCGCTGCGAATGTAGACGGTCTTGTCGAGCCGTCCCGAAATCATGTCGCGGACCTTGGGCGTGATGTCGTCGACACTGATCGGATTCTTTTTCAGGAAAACCTTGCCATCACGCGTGATGGCCACCTCAATGGAATCCTCGCGGTCATCGTCAGGCATGGCCCGGGGATTAGCGGTCCGGGCAAGGTCCACGCTGACGTTCTTCTGCAACAACGGCGTGATGACCATGAAGATGATGAGCAACACCAGCATAACGTCCACCAGGGGGGTCACGTTGATGTCAGAAACCGTCGGTGGAGCTTTGGCATGACCGGGCATAGTTCCTTATCTCCCTGTTGCAGGCTTGCCGCGTCCGGAGCGCTTGATGAAGTAATCGATCAACTCCGAAGAGGAGTTGTCCATCTCCACGTCGAAGGCCTCGATCTTGCCGGTGAAGTAGTTGTAAAGCCACACGGCGGGGATGGCCACGAAGAGTCCGATAGCCGTGGTCACGAGGGCTTCCGAAATACCGCCGGCCACCGCGCCGATGCCGACCGACTGCGATGCGGAAATGCCTTGAAACGCGTGGATGATGCCGAGCACGGTGCCGAACAGTCCCACGAAGGGAGCCGTGGAACCGATGGTGGCAAGACTGGAAACGCCGCGCTTCAACTCCGCGTGCACGATCGCCGACGCCCGCTCGAGAGCGCGCCGCGAAGCCTCAATCTCCTCACCGGGGATCTCAGCTGACATCTGGTGCGCCTGGAACTCCTGCAACCCTGCCGTGACCACCTTGGCCAGGTGACTGCGCTTGTTGTCTTCGGCGATGCGGACGGCGTCGTCGATTTTGCCGTCTTTGAGGGCTCCCGCCACGGCAGGGGCAAAGACGCGCGATTGCTTGCGGGCCGCCGAGTAAGCGATCCAGCGGTCAATCATCACGCCGATCGACCACGCCGACATGAAGACCAGCACGATGACCACAAAGCGCGCCGGCCAGCCCATCGAGCGCCACATGCTGATGGGATCGAAGCCCGGCATTCCCGCTTCGCCTCCTTGCAACAATAAACTCAACGCTACGACCTTTGCTCCTAGCATGGTGCCTCATCCTCCTCGGGGAATTTTCCGAACCCTTCGCTACTCCTGCAGCGTAAAATTCACGTCGATTTCCGTGTCCACGTCCACCGGCTCGCCGTTCAGCAAGGTCGGCTGATAGCGCCAGCGCGAAACCGCGTCCATGGCGGCCTTTACCAGCAGCGGCGGACCACCGATCAGGTGCAGGTCCTGAATGGTGCCGTCCTTGCTGATCACCGCCGCCAGGCGCACCAGGCCCTGGACGCGGGCCATCTTGGCAATTTGGGGATATTCCGGCTGCGGAGCGTATATCTTCTTGGACTCCTCAACCTGACCGCCTACGGTGATGCGCTTGGGGGCAGCAGGTTTCGGCGGCGGCGGCGGCGGGGGTGCGCCGATCATGCCGCCCATAACACCGCCCATGCTTCCGCCCGGCACGCCGCCCGGCACACCGCCCACGACCCCCGCGGCCTGCGGAGGTTCAGGAGCATCTTTGACCTGCTGAATGGTCTTGGGAATGACCGTCGGGGCCTTCAATAGGTCCGCCACGGAAACGTGGTGGACCACCACCTTGGGCGCCGGAGGCGCCGGAGGGGGAGGCGGGGGCGGAGGCGGAGGCGCCACCAGCATGGTCATCAACTGCGCCTGGGGCAGCGTCTGGGTGTACATGAGGGGATAGATGATGATCGAGCCCAGCAGGATGGCCTCGAACAGATAGGCAATCGGCATGGTGGCGCGCTTCCAGTCGCCGCTCTTCGATGCCGAGTACATCAGGTAGAGGACGAATCCAACCAGGTTGAAGATCGCCACGATCGCCACCCAAAGCGGCCGGCTGAACCCAAGATGTCCCGTGTCGGACCACACGTAGCACAAAATCAGCGCGTAGAAGCCCAGGAGCACGGCCATCGTCAGCGACTGGGTGGCGAGCGCTCCGCCCTCGGTGCCGGCGAAGATCAGGCCCAGCGAGAAGTACCCCACGATGTAGCCGAGGACACCCACGCCGATGGCGATGTACCAGTGAACGGGCTTGAGAACGGATGCCCGCTTCGTGGATGAGTCAAGCAACGTCTCGTCAAACATGGCCATGGGCTGCCACCTCTCAGGGAAACCCGCGGCGCGCGGCATCGTACCTTAACGTCGCGCGCTTGCTGCCTCCCGATCAATCCCGCGCGTCGGCCGCGTTTTCTCGGCCGCTGCCCGAGGCTTCTCCGGCGCGCCGCCCGCCGCGGCGGCTCGCTGCTGCCAGAACAATACCACCGGACTGGCAATCGCGAAAGAAGAATAAGTGCCGATGATCACGCCAATCACCAACACCAGCGCGAATCCGTGAATCACCTCGCCACCGAACAGGTACAGCGAGAGAACAGCCAGAAAAGTCAGGCCCGATGTCAGGATCGTCCGGCTCAGGGTCTGGTTGACGCTGCGATTCACGAGGTCCTTGAAATTCTGACGCCGGTTGAGCTTCACATTCTCCCGGATGCGGTCGAAAACGACAATGGTGTCATTCATCGAATAGCCTACCAGCGTGAGAAGCGCCGCGATCACCGTCAGCGTGATTTCCTTCCCGAGCAGCGAGAAGATCCCGAGCGTAATGATCACGTCGTGAAACGTAGCGATCACGGCGGCGACGCCGTAGATTAGCTCAAACCGAAACCAGATGTAAATGAGCATTGCGCCCAGGCCCGCCAGGGTCACGTAGAGCGCCTGACGCCGCAGGTCGGCGCCGACCTTGGGTCCAACGATTTCGGTATTAAAGACAGAGTAACTGGACAGATAGAAATCATTGCCCAGCGCGTCCACCACGGCCTGTGTCACGCCCGGCACGGCCTTGAGGTCACTGAGCAAACTGATCAAGCCACCACGGGCCGCGCTGGTGCGGTAACTCACCATGGCTTGGGCGAGATCCTGATAGGCCTTGGTCGCGGCCTCAGTCCCTTTGGAGGCCAGATGCAGCGGATCGGCAGCGATCAGGTGGTCGGCAATAACCTGAGGGGTCGAATTGTTGAAGTCGGTCTTGCCCTCCGGGCCGCTTCCGTAGAGCTTACTCAGCGTGGCGATGATGTCCTGCTTGCCGGCATCGAGAGCGTTTGCGGAAGAGGTTGTCCGCAGATCCAGGCCAATGATGAACTCGTGCTTGTCGGCCGTGTCGTACTGCTGCACCGTGTTGCCGCGCAGATTTGCGCTGTCCAGCTCGTGCCGGAGGGCGTCAACATTCGGCTGCTGCGCGAACTTCACATAGACAAGCGTGCCGCCCCGGAAGTCAATTCCATAAGCAAGGCCGTGGTGCCAGAACATCGAAGCGATGCCTAACAGCGCCAGAGACAACGAGGCGCCGATGAAGTACCACTTCTTGCCCATCCAATCAAACTTCGGCTCGTGAAAAAACTCCATTCAATTCATCCTTACTTGGATTCGACACCGGGCAAACCGCCTGAGTTCCAATTCCAGGCCCGGCTCCAATCAAAATTTGACGTCCGGCGTTGCCTTGGTTGCCGGAAAACACAGCCGGAGCAGTCAAGCCCCCGATCCTTGTCTGATCTTCCGGCTTCTCGATGTCCGGAAGGGCGGCCATGCTCCGCTCAGATGCTCAATGCCTGGCCGGCCGTGCGCTTGGTCAGCTCCCAATCGAAGATCGAACGCGAGACGTAAACCGATGTGAACAGATTCGCGATAAGCCCGATCGTCAGGGTCACGGCGAAGCCTTTGATCGGTCCGGTTCCGAACGTGAACAGAATAGCTGCCGAAACCACGGTAGTGACGTGCGTATCGATGATGGTGACAAAGGCGTGCTCGAAGCCGCCCGAAACCGCCGCAGCCACGGCTTTCCCGGCGCGCAACTCTTCCCTGATGCGCTCGAAAATCAGCACGTTGGAGTCCACGCCCATGCCGACCGTCAGGATGATTCCGGCGATACCGGGCAGTGTCAAGGTGGCTCCAACATAGGCCAGGAACGACAACAGTATGATGAGATTGAGGATCAGCGCCACGTCAGCGTTTATGCCCGCACCGCGGTAGTAGACCAGCATGAAGCCCATGATGGCCGCGAAACCCACGATGCAGGCCCAGACTCCGTGCCGGATGGAGTCTGCGCCGAGGGACGGCCCCACGACTTCCTCCTGCATGGTCGAAATCGAGGCAGGAAGCGAGCCGGAGCGCAGCACCAAAGCCAGGTCCGAAGCCTGCTGCGTGGTGAACGAGCCATGGATCTCGCCGCGATCGTTGATCTGGTTCTCGATCACCGGTGCCGAAACCACTCGACTGTCCAGCACGATGGCCAGACGCTTGTGAATGTTGGAGCCCGTTACCTGGCCAAAGCGCGAGGCGCCGTCCCGGGTGAGAGTGAAGTCGATGTTGGGACGTCCCGTCTCGTCCTGGGAGGGCTGGGCGCCGCTCAAGTCACGACCGGTAACGGCTGCGATCTGGTTGACGATGTACCACACTTCGCCCGTTCCAGTGCTGGCGTCGCCGGAGTCCGGCTGCCCGGAAAGCAACTGGGTTTCCGGCGGCAGCACGCCGCCGTGGGCGGCGAGGGCCGCTTCGCGCGACGGGAAAGGACCATCCTGCACAATCTTGAGTTCGAGCAGGGCCGTCTGCTGGATGATGTCTCTCACCCGAGTGGGGTCTGTGACGTCGGGCAATTCCACTACCAGTTCGTAGTCGCCTTGCTGCCCATAGTTGGCGATCTCCGGCTCGGTGACTCCCAGGGCATTCACACGCCGGTCGATGGTGTCGCGAGCCTGATCCAGGGTGTCGTTCTTGACCTGGAGCAGCGCCGTGGTCTTCATCGATAGCTGGCGGCTGTTCGGATCGCCTGGTACCGCGTCCAGGGTCCAGTCCGAGAACTGGTCGTTGACCAGCCGTTGCGCGTCCGCGATGCGGTTCTGGGGTACGCCCTTGATGAGAATATGGGTGCTGTCGACCTTGTGGACATCCAGGTACGGGATGTTCTTGGCTTGGAAATTGTCGCGCAGGCGCACCAGCGCCTGATCTGAAACCAGATTCACCGCGTCATCCACGTGCACCTGGAGCACCAGGTGGGTTCCGCCCCGGAGGTCCAGGCCAAGATGAATGCGGTCGCGGAGGTTTTGCCTCAGTTCTTGAACGTTCTTAGGCATGCCCGTGATCCCTGCGACGCAGGCCAGAACCACCACTAAGATCACGATCGCCCGAGTGCGAATCTTCTCCATCCGTCAATTGCCTTTCCGATTGCCGATCTCAGGATTTCTTCTTCGAGGCATCCGCCTCCGACTCATTGGGCTGCAGGCCGGCGATGGCCGACCGGGATACCTCAATCCGAACCTGGCTCGCGATCTGAAGCTGGACAACGTTGTCCCGGAATCCGGCGATGGTGCCGTAGATTCCACCCGATGTTACGACGCGGTCCCCGCTCTTCAGGTTTGCCAGCATCTCCTGGGTCTTACGCCGTTGCCGCTGTTGGGGAACAATCAGCAGCAGGTAAAAGACGCCAAAAATCAAAACGAAAGGGAGCAACTGCACCAAGCCGGAAGTGGGCGAAGCCGCGATGAGAAGACAGGTTAGTGGCATGTGGCCGATCCGCCGCGCTACGCGGCCAGAGAACTTAATGAAAACCCCGCCGGGGACCGGCGGGATGTGCGAGGAACCTTGCCCTGACCTTCCCCCGGCTCCCTTCAAGGGTCCGGAGTTTCTGCCGAATGCAGTCCAGAGCCCGTCCTGGACCTGAACCTATTATACCCCCCGGATCGGATAGCGTCACGAATTTCGCGCATGGTGTCAAGATAAAAGTGCAGATTGTGGCGGCTGGCGAGCACCGGTCCGAGCAATTCTCCGGTCGCGAAGAGATGACGCAAGTAGGCCCTGCTGTAACGGGCGCAGACCGCACAGGAGCAGGCTGGATCGAGCGGGCCCGGATCGCTGGCGTAGCGGGCGTTTTTGATGATCAACCGTCCCTGCGAGGTGAAGATGGCGCCATGACGGGCTTCGCGCGTCGGCATAACGCAGTCGAACATGTCCACACCCCGCGCCACGCATTCCATCAAGTCTTGCGGCGTGCCCACGCCCATCAGGTAGCGCGGCCGGTCGTGAGGCAAGCGCTCGGCCGTGAACTCGGTGACCTCATAGGTGGCCGACTTCGGCTCCCCGACCGACAGGCCGCCGATCGAATAGCCCTCAAATCCAATGGCCACCAGATCCTCGACACTCTGCCGGCGCAGGTCAGGGTCGATACCGCCTTGCACGATACCGAACAAAGCCGGGGCTCGGGACTCGGGACTCGGGATTCGGGGTTCACTGTTGAGAAAAGTACTCCGGCAGCGCCTGGCCCACCGTGTGGTCAACCCCATGGCTGCGGCCGCCACTTGAGGGCTGTAGGGGTACTCGACACAATGATCGAGCACCATCATGATGTCAGACCCGAGGGCCATCTGGATCTCCACGGCCCTTTCGGGCGTGAGAGAGTGGCGCGATCCGTCCAGGTGTGAACGGAACTCGTAACCGTCCTCCGTGGCTTTGCCGAGGCCTTCCAGGCTCATGATCTGGTAGCCTCCGCTGTCGGTCAGAATCGCGCGGGGCCAGCTCATGAATCGATGCAGACCGCCCAGGCTACGAATGAGATCGTGGCCGGGGCGAAGGTAAAGATGGTAGGTGTTGCCGAGCAGAATTTGGACGCCGAGTCGCTCGAGTTCCTCCTGGCTGAGCCCTTTCACTGTTCCCGCTGTGCCTACGGGCATAAAGACCGGGGTTTCCACAGGCCCGTGCGCGGTGTGAAGGATCCCGGCGCGCGCGCGCGTGCCGGGATCCCGATGGGTGACCTCAAACTTCAACAGGTCCTCGGAGACGGGCCTAGCCCATCGACGCCCATCCCATCTTGGCGAGAACGACGAGGGCCCATAGGGCGAAGAACACCAGGAAAACGGAGGTCGACTTCGCTTTTCTTTGCGTGGTGGCCGCGAAGCCGATCCCGAGCAATAGTATGAACCAGATCGTGAATATATCCAGGGAAGCGCCCAGGGCGAAAAGGGGCTTGGAAGTGTGGGCTTGATCCATGAAGAAGCCAAGACTTGTCGGCACCGGTGCATTCACGTTGAAGTGCTCGGGATCGCCAAACAGCATCATCACGATCCCGAGAATGCCCCCGAGCACGTTCACGAGATTGGCGTAACAGGCGATCGAAAAAGCCGTCGAGAACTTCGCCTTGGCGCCAAAAATGAGGTTCACAATCCCGAGTCCGATGGCGGCGATGATGAGCAAGAAGATGGGTGGACCCAGAACGCCGAATATGTGAGTGAAGATGGCCCCAAACTTGGCCCCTTGAGTGACGGTCTGATCGACCTGGTCAGGAGTCATGCTCGAGAGCCGGCCACTCTGTTCGAGCTGGGCCCGAACAATCCTCTCCATGCCAATCTTGACCAGCATGATCTCGCTGAAGGCCACCGCGGTGGCGATCCCCACGATCAACGGCGCCAGGATGTTCGGCTTGCGCACAACGTCGTCAAAAGTCTCTCCGGGCGACAAGAAAACGCCTACAAAGCGAGACAAGAACGACATCGAGGGCTGTTCTTGAGGAACAACTGCAGGTCCGGCCGTACCCATGTTTGTTACCCCTCCGCGCCAGTTTAGGCCTTGGCCCGCGGCGCGCCTCTCCATTCTTACGGATAGCCGGACCCGAAAATGACGCCGCTGCCCCTAAGCGCTCCCGGAATACCCGGCTCTTACGCCTAAACTATACAGCACAGCGCGTTTCCGTGGCACGACCCGGCCGAATCTCACCGGAAAATCCCTTGGCGTGCCGAACCCGGTCCCCCGATTTAGAGGACTGCCTCGCTCCAGTTCTCGAGCACCGTCTTCACCTTGACCATGAACTGGTCGGCCATGGCGCCGTCGATCACGCGATGGTCAAAGGAAAGCGCAAGATACGTCATAGGCCGGATGGCGATGGCGTCATTACGCACCACGGCGCGCTTTTCGATCACGCCCACACCCAGAATCGCCAATTGGGGCTGATTGATGATCGGAGTCCCGAACAGGCTCCCGAACACGCCCGGATTGGTGATGGTGAACGACCCGCCCTGCACCTCGTCAAAGTTCAGGCGCTTGGAGCGGGCTCGCTCCGCGAGATCCGTGACGGCCCGCGCCACCCCGAGGAAGTTCTTTTCGTCGGCGCGCTTCAGCACGGGCACAATCAGGCCGGTTTCGAGGGCCACGGCGATGCCGACGTTCACGTCGCGCTTATAAACGACGTTGTCCCCGTCGACCGACGCATTAAAGATCGGATACTGCTTGATCGCCTCGACCGCCGCCCTCACAAAGAACGGGGTAAAGGTGAGCTTCTGGCCGTTGCGGCGCTCAAACTCGGCGGCGTTCTGAGCGCGCGTCTCGTAAATGCGCGTCATCTCGACCTCAAACACCGTGGTGACGTGCGCCGAGGTGCGCCGGCTGAGGATCATGTGCTCGGCGATCTGCTTGCGCATGGGCGTCATAGGGACCACTTGCGCCGTCCCGGCCTGCAGGGCCGCCGCGTGCTGCGCCCCGCCACCGGGCTGCGTCCGAGGAATCTGCGACGTTGCCGGCGGCGCGAACGACGCCACCGGCGCCTGCTGCGGTTCGCGGAGGGGAGCGATCCCTGAGGACGCAGATGGACCCGCAGAGATATGAGCCAGGATGTCCCTCTTGCTGATCCGGCCGCCGAGTCCGGTGCCCTTGACCGACCTAAGGTCCACCTGGTTGTCTTGCGCGATGCGACGCACGAGCGGCGAAGACCGAATCTTGTGCCCGTCGCCATCCTCCGGTCCGGCAGCAGGTTCTGGCGCCGGGGCCGGTGCCGAAGCCGCGGGTGCGCCACCCGGCACGGCCGGCGTGGACGCTCCGGCGAAGCCGTCGGCGGCTGAGAGGGGCGCGGGCGTGGGAATGGAGCCTCCGGCGGCGGGCGACGAAGCAGCCGGGGCCGCGCTCTCACCAGATGGCTCCCGGCCCGCGGCTGCGACGGCAGCTTCCCCATCGATCTCGGCCACGATCGCGTTCACGGCCACCGTCTGGTTCTCCTCCACAAGAATCCTGGTGAGCACGCCGGCGGAGGGAGCCGGAATCTCAGCATCGACTTTGTCGGTCGAAATCTCGAAGAGAGGCTCATCGCGCTCGACCCGGTCGCCAACCTTCTTAAGCCACTTGGTGACGGTTCCTTCCGCGATGCTTTCCCCCATCTGGGGCATGATGACGTTAGTAGACATGGTTACCTCGAATCGTAAACAAGTCGAAGGTCAAAAGTTCAGAGTTGAATGCTCCTCAAGCGGCTGATTCTACCCGCGTGCGCAGAGCGTGAAGCATTCGCGCAATTTCGGCAACTGAGGCCAAGATCGTTGCGGCCGCTTCTGCTCGCAGATAGCCCAAATTCCGGCTTAGCATGAGCAGATATTCAACCTCGGCCAGCGAGCCTTCGGCAACGTTCAAGAATCGCGCGTAATCCTGGCTCGTTTTTCTCTTGGAGCCCTCAGCTAAGTTCGTCGGGACTGAGGATGCCGCTCGGCGTAGCTGGCTCACGGCCCCGAAACGCTCGTCGCCGGGGAAATCCCGCGTCAAGCGATAAACATCCAGCCGTCAAGGCGTGGCTTCTCTGCCACACTTTCAATTCGGTGAAGCGCTGCATTCCATCCCCGGCCTTCGACTCTTCAACTCTCAACCTTCGACTTCTTCGACCTTCAACTTTTCGACTTCTTCACGTCAATACGCCGCCAACCTCCGCGCCGCCTCTGCCACTTTGCTGGCGTTCGGCAAGAAGTATTCTTCGAGGGGCGGCGAGAACGGCACCGGCGTGTCCGGGGCCGTAACGCGCACGATGGGGCCGTCCAGATCCTCAAAGGCCTTTTCGGAAATCACCGCCGCGAGCTCGCCGGCGAAGCCTCCGATGCGCGTGTCCTCGTGCAGCAGGATCACTTTGCTGCACTTGCGGACGCTCGAAAGCACGGCCTCTTCGTCATACGGAAGCAGTGATCGCAGATCGATCACCTCGAGTGAAAGGCCCTCTTTTTCCAATTGCTGCGCGGCCTCGAGCGCGGCCCACACCATGTTGCCGTAAGTGATCACGGAGATGTCGGAGCCTTCGCGCGCCACCCGAGCCTTGCCGATCGGCACCACGTAATCCTCATCGGGCACCTCGTCCTTGATGCGACGGTAAAGGTACTTGTGCTCATAAAACAGTACCGGATTGTCGTCGCGAATGGCGGCCTTGATCAGCCCCTTGGCATCGTAGGCGGTGGACGGCACCACCACCTTCAAACCCGGAGTGTGCACGAACCACATCTCGTTCGACTGCGAGTGGAACGGTCCGCCATGGGTTCCGGCGCCGGCGGGCCCGCGGATCACCATAGGCACCGACGGGCCCCAGCGGTAATGAATTTTGGCCGCCATGTTGACGATCTGATCGAAGCCGCAGGCGATAAAGTCCATGAACTGCATTTCGACTATCGGCCGCATCCCCATCAGGGCCGCGCCCACCGCAGCCCCGACGATGGCCGACTCCGAGATTGGCGTATCGATCACCCGGTCGACGCCGAACTTCTCCAGCATTCCCTGAGTCACCTTGAAGGCGCCGCCATAGATGCCGATGTCCTCACCGAGCAGGAACACCGAAGGGTCGCGCTCCATTTCTTCCCAAATACCCTGGCGAATCGCTTCAAGATGCGTCAGCACAGCCATGCGACCTCCATTGGAATCGGATCATCGGGTGATCGGATCATCGGGTCATTGCACCGCCCTTCGCCGTTCGCTGCGAAGCCGCGAAGATCGCGAGGAGCTCGTTAGCTTCCGTAATCAGATCCTTCAGCTTGGGAGCGGCCACAATTCCCATGGCCACTAGCAACTCCAGCCAGAATACAGTCTCATCGGCCTCCTCCACGACAGTGCCCACCTTGGAAATGAACTTAGCCTTGGATCGTGCTCGTCCGACTGCCCGATAGTTAGCGGCGACCGAGGCGCCAGAACGTAAGGCCTGTCTGCCGATGATGCGAACTTCCTCCGATTTAGGCAAGGCGCGAAAGAGCCGAACGACGCGAATCGCAAAGTCTCTTGTTCGCGCCTTCATCCGCTCCTGCCGACTCTCCATTTCTACACCCAAACAACGCGGTGATGACCCGATCACCCGATCATCCGATCCTTCCAATAACAATCCTCCTCACAATACACGCCCTTCACCGCCTCGACTCCCTCGGGCATCGGGCTCGATTCCGCGAACGAGGCTGCCTCATCGATCTCCCGGGCGATCTGCGCTTCCAACTCGCGCAGACCCTTGGGCGTCACGATCTTGCGCGCGAGCATCTGCTTTTCAAACAGTGTCACCGGATCTTTTTTGGCAGCAGCTTCGAAGAGCTTTTTCGGCACGTACTCAGCGGCGTCATGCGCCGAATGACCGGTCATGCGAAACGTCTTGCACTCGATGAACGCCGGACCCAGGCCTGCCCGCGCAGGCTCGATCGCCTTCCGAACCGCTTCGTAAACCGCCAGGACGTCGTTGCCGTCAATGGTTACGCCCGGCATGCCGTAAGCCGGCGCACGCGTCGAGAGGTCGTCGATGGCGTACTGGCGCTCGGTCGGAGTCGAATACGCGTAGGCATTGTTGTTGCAAATGAAGATCACCGGTAACTTCCCCACCGCCGCCATGTTCATGGCCTCGTGAACGTCACCACGGCTGGTGGTGCCTTCACCAAAGTGTACCAGGGTTACGGCGCCCCCTCCGCGCTGCTTCTGCACCAGCGCTGTGCCGCAGGCGAGCGGGCAGGTGTCACCGAGAGGCGAGATGATCGGAATCAAACCTCGCCTGACGTCACCAAAGTGCCCCGTGTTCTCGCGGCCGCGCGATGGACCGTTGGCCCGGCCCAGCCAATTAAGGAAGATCTCCCTGAGCGTGAACCCGCGAATCAGCCAGGCCGCGAAGTCGCGATGGCTGGGAAACGTTACGTCACCCTCGCGAAGCTGGATCGTGGCGCCGACCGCGATCGCTTCCTGCCCGCGCCCCACGTAAACCCCGCCGACGATCTTGCCCTGGCGATAGAGCACTCGCTCGATGCGATGCTCGGCCTCGCGCGTGAGCTTGAGGCAATAGAGCATCCGCTCAAGGGTTGCCGCATCGAGAGAGATCGAGGATCGGACGATCGGGCCATCGGGTGATCGGGTCATTGCACCGACACTTCTGGCTGCGTTCCCGGTGCGACGTACTGATCGTCTCTCAATTCTCGGCATTTTCCGCCATCCAGAACTTGGGGCTGTTTACGTGAGCAACGTCCATGACCCGATCACTCAATGACCCGATCACCCGATGGCTCGATATCTCAGGCCCACACCGACCGGGCCGCTTCTTCGGACGCTGGAAACGGGCTCGCCTCCGCGAACTCAACGTCTTCTCGAATGAGTTTCTCAAGCCGTGCCTCGATGGCAGCCTTCTCCTCGGCAGACATCAACTTCGTGGCGGTAAGGAACTTCTCGTAATTCAGAATCGGATCGCGCCCGCGCCATTTCTCCAGCATCTCCTTTGGGACGTAGCGGGCGTCGTCATGCTCGGCGTGGCCTTTCATGCGCATGGTCCTGGCCTCGATCAGGGTGGGGCCTTCGCCTTTGTAGGCGCGCTCAACGGCCTTGCGCGTCGCCACATACACTGCGACAACATCGTTCCCGTCGACTGCGGCGCCGGCGATGCCGTAAGCCCGGGCGCGATCAACGATGTTGGTATTCGCCATCTGCCGCTCGATGGGCGTTGAGTACGCCCAGCCGTTGTTCTCGGCAATCACAATCAGCGGAAGCTTGAGGACGGCGGCGAAGTTCAAACCCTCGTGAAACGGCGTGGTGCTGGTGGCGCCGTCGCCGACGTAAGTGAGCCCCACGCGCTGCTCTTTGCGGATCTTGGCGGCGAGCCCGACTCCGGCCAGCAGAGGGACCAGTTCGCCCAGCATGCTGATGGGGGAAAGCACGCCTCGCTTGAGGTCACCGAAGTGGGTGTTGGCGTCCCGGCCGCCTGTGGGCCCGTCGCGACGGGCCATATATTGCATAAAGACGTCGCGCGGAGGGAAGCCCCGCACCAGCATGGCGCCGACATTGCGGATCATGCCGCCGAGAAAATCGCCGGGACCCAGGGCGTAAGCCGTGCCCACCGAAATCGCTTCCTGGCCCAGGCTCGAATAGACTCCGCCCACCACCTTGCCCTGCCTGTAGAGATTGGTGAGTTGCTCATCCACGCGTCGGTTCAGGCGCAGGTAGTAATACAGGTCGTGATGTTGAGAGCGGGTCAGTTTTGAGGCCATGGGCAGACGCTTGACGCTGCGGTTCTTCAACGGGCACCTGCGTTGTTTAGTCTATACACCGGCGGCCGCCCCGGAGAACTGCAGGCTGCGCCGTTCCATCTCCAGGCCGAAGACGCTGCCGAAATGCCGGATGACACGTTCTGCAGCATCGGCCATGTCCGCCTGACCGCCGAGCAGCCTCGCGAGCGAGGTCACGCCCTTGTTGCGCAGGCCGCAGGGCACAATCCAATCAAAGTAACGCAAATCGGTGTTCACGTTGAAGGCGAACCCGTGCGACGTGACCCAGCGCGATACGTGCACGCCCACAGCCACCAGCTTCTCGTTGCCGACCCAGACCCCCGCCGCGCCCGGTGCGCGTCCGGCTTCGATACCATAGTCCGCGGCCACCCGCACGAAGACCTCCTCGAGCGAACGCATGAACCAGGCGATGTCGCGGCGGTGCCCGGCCAGGTCGAGGATCGGATAGCCGACCAGTTGCCCCGGCCCGTGATAGGTCACGTCGCCCCCGCGATCCGTCTCAAACACATCAGCGCCACGCGACTTCAGGAACGCCTGCGAAACCAGCACATTCCCGCGATCCGCGTTGCGCCCGAGCGTGTAGACGTGCGGATGCTCGAGCAGCAGGAGCGTATCCGGAATCGCTCCGGACTTGCGTGCCGCGACCCGGTCACGCTGCAGCGCGAGACCGGCGGCGTAATCAACCAGTCCGAGTTGTTCGACAGAGCAGATCATCAAAGTGGTCAGTTTTTTGGTGGCCCGTGACAACTGACGGCTGCAGTCAAATATGAATCGCCCAGTCGTGCGCGGCGTGGGCGGCTTCGAGCACTGCCTCCGTGAGCGTGGGATGCGGATGGATGGTGTGCGCGAGGTCCTCCGCCGTCGCCTCCAGGCGCAGCGCCAGCACCGCTTCGGCAATCATCTCCGTCACCCGCGGCCCGATCATGTGGACGCCCAGGATCTCGCCGTAGGTCTCATCGCTAACGATCTTCACGAATCCGGTGCGTACTCCCAAGATGTCGGCTTTGCTGTTGGCTGAGAACGGGAACTTGCCCACTTTCACCTTGAACCCCGCCTCGCGCGCCTGGCGCTCCGTCAGGCCCACGCTCGAAACCTCGGGCTCGCAATACGTGCAGTTGGGCACCTGCTGGTAATTGATGGGCTCAGCGGTTTGACCGGCCGCGTGGGTGGCCGCCACAATGCCCTCCGCGTGGCCGACATGAGCAAGCAGCGGGCTCGAGGCTACGATGTCGCCGATGGCATAAACGCCGGGCTCGGCCGTCTGCATGAAGGGGTCAACCTCCAGGAAGCCGCGCTGGGGCTGAATTCGCGTCTTTTCGAGACCGAGGTCCGAAGTATTCGGTGCGCGCCCGACCGCGACCAGCAGGGTCTCCGCCTGCAGCGCGACAGTCTTGCCGTCGGGCCCGGCAAGGGTGACGGACGCGGTCTTGCCGGAGGTCGCCGCACCTTGAACCCTGGCGCCTGTGTGGACGGCAATGCCCTGTTTGCGAAACGCCTTCTCGAGCTCGGCCGAAACCTCCTCGTCCTCGAGAGGCACGATGCGCGGTAACATTTCGATCAAGGTCACAACGGTCCCGAGCCTGCTTAAGATCGAAGCGAATTCCACTCCCACCGCGCCGGCGCCGATGATGGCCATCGACTTCGGTATCCTCGTCAAGCCCAGGACTTCCTTGTTGGTCAGGATCGTCTTTCCGTCCGGTTCGAGGCCCGGCAGCATTCTGGCCTCGGAGCCGGTGGCAAGCACGATGTTGCGCGCCCGCACCTCGCGGACATTGTTCTTGCTGTCGGTGACGATCACCCGTCCGCCGCCCCCGAGGCGTCCGTAGCCCGGGATCGTCTCCACCTTGTTCTTCTTGAGCAGGAATTCAACGCCCTTGGCGAGCTTGGTGACAATCTTGTTCTTACGCGCCTGGACCGCGTCCCAATCGAGCGCGAATTGCTTGCAATCGATCCCGAACTCGCGCGCATTCTTGAAGTAGTCGTAGACCTCAGCGTCGAACAGCAGGGCTTTGGTCGGGATACAGCCCCGGTGCAGGCAGGTACCGCCGAACTTGTCGTCCTTCTCGACGAGCGCGGTCTTCAGTCCCAGTTGCGCGGCGCGGATGGCTGCGACGTATCCCCCGGGACCGCTTCCGATGACCACGAAATCGTACTGAGGCGTTTCCGGCACAAAAATCCTCCCCTGGGCGCGTTGAAAATACGAATCGGGCGAAACGAACGCGGGCAACTCCGATACCCCATGCTATCACCGGGTGGAAAGCGGCGACAAGCGGAGGTCGCGGGACGACGCTCAGGCGAGACCGGTCTTGCGAGCGATGAAGATCAGCTCGCCGGGGTATTTGGATCCGTAAGGGCTCTTTTCGTAATCCGAAAAGAGGTCTTCGACGGCGAAGCCGCTTCGTGCCAGCAGGTGCTCTGCCTCGTAAGGGAAGAGATATCGCATCTTTGTACGGTGAATGCGCCTCTCCTGGCTCCCGTCCGGATTCGTCACAAGGTAGTGGAAGTCAATGTCGTGAACCTGCTTCAGCAGATCACGACCTACGATGCGGACGCGCCGGTGTGCTTGGCGGCCGTCGCCGAGGGTGAAATCAATCTCCTCCACGGATGCGGCCGGGGCAGTGAGGGGACCAGCGAGGCTGTCGATGGCCGGATTGAAGACGTCAAGGATCAATCTGCCGCCGGGGACCAGATGGCGGTGAATGGCGGCAAGGCAAGCGAGTTGATCTTCGACGGTCAGGAGGTGTTGAAAGGGCCGGAACGGGATCGTGACCAACTCAAACTGGCGGCGCAGGTCGAAGCCACGCATGTCGCCGCGCACCAAGGTCACGCGGCTTTGAACGTCCTCAGGTTCGCTCTCGAGCTTTTGGCGGCACACCGCCAGCATCGAGGACGACGCGTCCAGTCCGGCGATGCGGGCGCCGGCCCGGGCGGTGGGAATCAGGACGCGTCCCGTGCCGCAGCCGAGTTCGAGCACGGGACCCGCCGCGGCGCGCGCCGCCTCAACAAAGAAGGCGACATCCTGACGCGTCCGATACGGGCCCACGAAGTCATAGAACTCGGCGGCCGCAGCGTACTCGTCGTGACCTGCGCTCGATGGCATGCCTGAGACTAAAGGGCGTCGATGTGAACCGACCCGGCGCTCGAATGCACGCGGAGCAGGGCGCCGCCCGATCCGACGGTGCCCACGACATGGGAGCGGGCAATGGTGCCCGACACGGTCACCGGCAGGTCCGTCACCACGCTGCCGCCCGACGCCGACGCGTCAAGGTTGATATTCACGGACTTGTCGATGGCTACGGTAACCCCGCCGCCCGAAGTATCGAGATCACCGCCGCGCCCGTTACCGGGAGCAAAGCGGACCTCCACGGAGCCTCCGGAAGTCTGGGCGTCGACGCGCCCTCCGGCGTCGTCAATCCGGATGGAGCCGCCGGACGTGTGGGCCAGCAGGTCGCCTTTGATGCTGCGCAACTGGATGGAGCCACCGCTGGTCCGGGCTTCGAGCGAACCGGCAAGGTCCGACCCCGTGATGTTACCGCCGGACGTGTCCACGCGCGCGCTACCCTTGACCTCTTCCAGCTCGATGCTGCCGCCGGAGGTGTGCGCGCGCAGGTTCGCGCCGAGGTGGTCAGCATGAATGGAGCCGCCCGAAGTGTCGAGCTCCGTTTCGCGGTTGACCCTCGACACATCGACGCTGCCGCCCCCGGTCTTCAATTCCACCGAAGTCGCTTCCGGCACCGTCACGACAAAGTGAAGATTTGGACCGTTGTGGCCCCAACTGAAACCCAGGGGATGGCGGCGCCGCACCGTGATCCGGACCTCGCTCGCGCTCTCCTCGAAGTGAAAGTCGAACAACTGTTCGACGTCGTCGCGCCGGGAGGTAATGATGACATGGGCTCCAGCTTCCGGATCGCCGGTCAACTTAACCTGGCCCTCGCTCGAGTCGAGCACAAAGTGGCCGCCCGGCGCCAGCTTGAACTGCTTCTCGCTACGATAATCCGCGCGCATCACCGCCGGCACGGCAAGGGTGAACAGCAGAGCGCTTAGAATGAGCCCGATCTTCGCCTTCCTTGGCATCGCTCGAGTCCTCGGTTCTTGGAATTCGGTTCCCAACAGACGATTACGCAGTTCGCAGCACGCTGGTTCCGCGATTCTGGGTTGCGAGCCGAATCCGGCTGGCGCTACTGAGGGTCGCTGTAAATAAACACCCCGCCCATCCGGACCTGAACACCCACTTCCTGCTTCCCCTGCGGATTCCAGAAGGCGACCTTTTGCTGCACTCCGGCGCCGTCCTGCTGGGTGCCGTGCAAATCGCTCTGGACGTAACCGAGCCACGTGTGGGCATACAGGTAGCGCAGCGCCCAGACGGAGGGAACGTCAACCTCTACGTCGCCGTAGTTCACGCGCAGGCGTTCGTTGGCCGCAACGCCTGCCACGCGCACGTCACCGTCGACGCATCGCAGCTCGAGGCTGGCGTCATAGGGCATCTTAATGTCGAAGTTGACGGTGAGCCTGGACTCGCCGCGGAAAGGACGCCAGAACCTGCGGGAAGGATAGACGGTGGACAGGCGCACGAGCTTGTCCTGTCCCTGGAGGACCACTTTGATCCGCTCGAACATGGGGTTGGCACCGGCCTGATTCCCCGCGCGCACAAGCTTCTCGGCTTCAACCTCCACGCGAGGCTCATCCCAACCTGTCACGTGGATGTCGCCCACGCGCGTGTCAATCTCCAGCGTCCCTCCGGAGAAGAGCCGGGCGGATTGATGGGACTTTTGTGTAAATTCGTCGGCTCGGAGCCCGGATGCCGGAAACATCAAGATCAGTAGCCCAAGGATCACGAGGGCGGCTCCCGAGAAGGGAAGCGCAGTCCGCCCTCGATACCATCCGAGCGTGACCCTCAAGCCGCGCATATTCGCACCGTACGATCTCACCCGGCCTGTGCCGCCCAGCAGACACTGCGACGCTCAGCGCAGATCCGCCGGGACGACCCCGGGCGGGCCCGCCGGTAGGGAGCAGTTATTTCGGCTTGGCGGCCGTCTTGGCCGCGGGCGCCACCGCGGTGTTTCGATCCGTATTGAGTTCCTCAAACGCCATCTGAATCTCGGCCTGCGCGTGGTCGATGTTCTCGCCCTTGACGCCGGATCCGTCGATCGCCTTCTTGGCGGCGTCCAAATGCCCTTGGACCGCGTTGAAGATGGCATCCCGCGCCCTGCCCTTGTCGTATCCGGGAGTCCATCTCATAACAGGGAGGTTACCGGGATCGATGAGGTGCAGGTCATTCACGGCCGCTTTCAGATGGCCTTCCAGCTTGGAGGTGTCGCCCTTGACGTCCGGCGATGCAACCACAAGATCGTTCGTCGCCTGCTTGAGGTTGTTCCACGCCAACTCGACGCTATGGAACTGTTCCCTGGTAAGCTTGCCCTCCTGCGCCGCAGCGTTCGATCCGCCGGAAAGAATTGTGAACAGCATGGCGCCGATCACGGCCACACCCGCGATAATTGATCTTTTCATCAGACTAGGACCTCCTGAGGTTTGTCGATCATCCGCCGACATCGGTGGTTTCTTGGCTTCCCCCCCCCCCTGCAGCAGTATACACCAACCCCCAGGGGCCATGCTGAGCTCAGGCAGGCGTTGGCCGGCGCGCGACGGGTCCTCATTTTGCGGCGTGCCGGGCCTTGAGCTCGGCCAGAAGACGATTGATCCGATCCTCCCGATCGAGGCCCTGCAGGCGCTCTTCCAGATTGTCGGAAGCCATCTCGGCGTGGGCTTCGCTCACCGCCTCGCCTTCGAGAACCCGGTGCTGCAAGCGCTCGAACGCGGCCGCATTCGAGCCGTTGCCCATGGCGATTCGGGCCTGGCTTGCTTTGAGGGAAGCCCGCGAGCGGCGATGCTGGGCAATCAGCACATCGCTCTTGGCGCGCGCCTCCGCCAGCTTCTGCTCAAGCTTGCTCAAGGCCGCCTTCAGGTTTTCCACTTGCACCCGCTGGTCAGCGACTTGCTCCTCGAAACCCGCCGCCAGATGGACGTAGCCCTGGTGACGCTCGAGCGCCGCCCGGGCCAGGTCGTCCTGCCCCTTCTCGACGCCGAGTTCGGCTTTGTGCATCCATTCCGCCGCCTTCTCAGCACTCTCGCGCTGTTTCTTTTCCAGCATGTGCTGGTCGGCGATGGACACAGCCACCTGCGTCTTCACCTGCATGAGCTGATTTTCCATGTCGAGGATCAACTGCTTCATCATCTTCTCGGGCTCCTCGGCCTTGTCGATCAGGTCATTGAGATTGGCCCGGATCAGTGTCCGGACACGTTCGAGTAGTGCCATGTTCGTACTCCTTTCTCTCGATCAGTACCCATTCAAAGCCTGCGAAACGGTCTGCCCATGATTCAAGATTCCACGAGATTTCTCACGGGGACACCGCGTCCAGTGTGACGATCCCACCATCGTCCCAGCCCGCGTAATACATTTCAATGGCCAGCCCGGAGCCGAGATCACCGGCCACGCGCCTTGCAGTTCTCAGGTCCGCCTCCTGCCTTTGGCGGACCGGAAGTTGAGCCGGTTGTGATTCCTCCAGCCATCGGTACCACCCACAGTCCTGGTGGGCGATCAGGACGAGGCGCTTCAGCGAATGCAGCCGGACGAGAAGGCGAGCCCACTTTCGGCTCGCCCATGAGAACTTGGGCAGCGTCCCAAGCTCCACCAGGCACTGCGGGCCCCCGGGCACAACCAGGGCATCGTAGCTGGCTTGAAGCTTGAGACCTTCGTCGAGGAACTCCCGCAATCCCGCCTGAAATCGGTAGTCGCTGCAATGAATCGCCAGCACATCGGTTTCCACGCGCTGGATTTCGGAGCGGCATCGGTACGTCACGTCGTCACCTCCCTTGCGGATCCGCCGAACGTCTCTAGCTCCCCTCGGTCTTCGCGGACTTGTCGCCGATCGGCCGCACCTTCGACAACAGGTCGGAAAGCCGCATGCCCGAGAGCGCTTCGAACAGCGCCGGCACCTGCGCGGCCATCTTGGCCATGTCGCCCGTGATCTTGTTCATCCCGGAAGCGTCGCCATTCCCCGTGGACACGATGGTGATTTTGTCCACGTTGGCCAGCGGCGCGGCCATGGCCCTCACCACCTCCGGCAGGCTCGAGATCAGCTTGTCAACTACCGCAGCCTGGTTATATTCCTGGTAGGCAGCGGCCTTCACGTTCATGGCGCGGGCTTCGGCGTCGCCCTTCTTGAAGATGATCTCCGCCTCGGCCTCGCCCTGGGCGCGGATGGACGATGCGTGGCCTTCCGCCTCGACCGTCAGACGCTGCTTCTCGGCGTTGGCCAGTGTCTCGATACGCTGGCGCTCGACCTCCGCCTGCTTCAGCACGGTGGCAATCAGTTCCTTCTCCCGGCGCAGGATTTCCGCCTCCTGCACCTTGATCTGCGCCTCCTTCTCGGCCTGCTGGACCCTCACCGCCTCCGCCACCACCTGCTGCTGCATAACGTTGGTCTCGATCTCGTAGGCCTTGTCCGCCATGGCCTGTTGCTTCTTGGTAACTTCCAGATACTGCGCCTTCTTCACGTCAAGATCGCGCTGGGACTCGGCCTGCTTGGCCAGCGAAAGAGTCTCGGCGAGCACCCGCTCCTGGTCGGCCTGCGCCTTGGCAGTGGCGGCGTCGCGTTGCGCCTGCGAGCGCCGGATGAGCGTGTCGCGGTCGGCCTCGGCCGCCGCCACGTCAGCGTCCCGCTTGATGCGCGCCACGTCCGGCTTGCCCATGTTGGTGATGTACTCGTTCTTGTCGCGAACCTCTTTGATGGTGAAGGAAATCACCTCGAGACCCATCTTGTTCATATCGTCGGCGCAGGTGGAACGCATGCGATCGGATACCATCTCGGGCTGCTTAACGATCTCTTCCACCGTCAATTGACCGATGATGCCGCGCAGATGGCCTTCCATCACCAGGCGGATCAGGCCTTCGCGTTCCTGGGGGGCCTTGGTCAGAAACTGCTCGGCGGCCGTCTGGATCGACTCCGGATCCGATTTCACCTTGATCTGGGCCACGGCCTCCACCGTCACCGCCACGCCTTGCTTGGTATACAAATCCTGCTGCGGCGCCACGTCGAACGACATCAGCTCCAGGGAAAGATCCCGGCAGGTTTGCAACATCGGAAAGATCAGAGCTCCCCCGCCCTTGACGATCTTTGTCCCGCCGAGTCCGTACACCACAAGGGCCTGGTGCGGCCCGACTTTGCGATAGAGACTGGACACGTACATCATCACGATGATGAATGCCAGAATGCCCAGCCCCAATACAACCCAGAACGTTTGCGTGTTCATTCGTAAACCCCTCCTTGTTCCGTTGCGGTCCGCTTCATTACAAGGCCGCGCGAAGGCACAACTCGCCGGCCACCATCATCAACAGACCCAGCTCAAACAGCACCAGGCCCATCCAAAACCAGGTGTCCCGCAGCATCTTTCCTCCTTGCCCTGCTCTCCGCTTACTGCGCGATCTCATCCCAGGGCCGCACGTAAGCGATGCCGCGCTCGTAGCGCGTAATCGCCACCTCGACCCCTTTGGCGATCGCCTTCCCATCCTCGCTGCGCGCTCCCGAGACTCTGCGCGTCCCGGCCTGCGAGAAGATGATCTCGCCGGTGCCGCCCTCGCGAATCCCGCTCGAGACCCGGCCGAGGGTCCCGACCAAGTCGTAGTCCTCCGCCTTCAGGTACGTCTCGTGAGCCATCAGAACCTTGGCCAGAAACCAGAACACGATCCCCGCACCCGTGAGGCCGGCGGCCGTGGCCGCGAGCAGCGCCAGCGCGAACCAAAGGTGCGAGTACTCCGTGAGCAGATAGCCGGTCCCGCCGAACCAGGCCAGGAACGCCACCAGCGAAAAAAAATTGAGGAACGACACCTGGCCAGCGCCCGTGCCGTGGCCGCCACCGGCGTGGCCGGTATGGGGCAGGTGCCAATGCAGGTGCAGCTTGCCGGCGCCTCCAAACAGCAAGAGGCAACTGAAGGCAATCCCAACCACGAAACAGATCATGTAGAAGGTGGCCCAAGTCATGGGTGCGACCTCCGGGCTGGCTTCGCGCTCTTGACCGGCCCTTCCTCAGCGTCCTGGCCGGACCGGGCGCCGGACGGCGCCAACACCTCAAGCAGCCGCTCTGCCAGGCCGGGCGCATCCAGAATCGCTTTCATCAGCATCAGGCAACGCCGCGTGTCATGCCGCAAGGCAAGCCTCAACAGGGCCTGGCTTACCTCATGATCGCGGCGAAAACGTTCCGAGCCCTCGATCAGCCAGAGGTCCAGCCGATCCTCACTCGCCGCCAGGTGCGAGATGAGTTCCGTCTGGTAGCCCTCAGGGTCATCGACCAGATACCCGGGATGCACCTTGAAGAAACGAGCGAGCAGCAGCCGCGAGGAGTTGGTCAGGTGCGGCCGCACCCCGTTCTCGATCTGCGAGATGTAAGACTGGCTGATGGTCTTGCGCAGATCCTTCCGGATGGCGCGGACCAACTCCTGCTGCGTCATCTCCCGGCCGAGGCCCCGCACGGTTCCCTCGACCGAGCGCAGGTAGCGGATTTTCTCGCCCAATTTCATTGACTTATGTTAATCGCAAATTGCAATCACAATATAGCGATTTGCAATTGCGCGTGTCAAGCGAAATAATAGGCGTGTTTTCTGAGGGTTACAGGAACGTCTTCAGCGGCGGGGGCGAAGCTTGCGGCGAACGTCGGGCCAGAACTCTTTGAATTCCTGCCAGACAATGTCGGAGGCGAGCGCAGTGGACCCGCGCCAGAGAGCGTCGTGGGTGTTGGAATACCGCGCGGGATACCAGGCGTTCGACACGAACCCGGCCGTGTACACGCCCACCAGGCGCGAATAAGCCGGCATCAGCCCGCCCGATGAGCTGCGCGAGACGACGGCCTCGCGCGCTGCGTACAGCCCGCGTTTCCAGACCCCGTGCTGGCCTGTCGGGTAATGCCGCGGATCTTCGTGCGCGGCGAACGCGACACCAAGGCCGATGGTATTGGCGATGACCTGCCGGCTGTAGCCCGAGAGCACCCGCCGGCCATAGCCTGCAGGTCCCGGCCCCCATTCCGGCGGATTGACCGTCGTCCATTGGGTCACAGCGGCGCCCGCGAGCGGGCCCGTAAAGGCAAAAGGAACGAAGGTCGTCTGTTCGTAAAATCGAAGGCGATCTTTGATTGTGAATGGCGGGACTTTTTTGGAGTCTTCGGTGACCGGCGCGGCGGTAGGATCACGATCGGCAAGGCCCTGTTGCTGCGTGGCTAAGCCCTGCTCCTGCGCGGCCAGGGTGAACGGAGCCCTTATACCGGACATCAACCCGAGAGACAGGACCAGCAGCTTGCATACCAGCCCGGATTCTGTGAGAGAACGCGCTTTCCCGAGCAGCCTGCGCGGAATCTTACCCGAGAAGCGGAAATAAACAGCCAACGCGGCCTCCACCCCCCGGAGAACGTTCGACGTTCAGTTAGATGATTTTCAGCTCCCTCGCGACTGCGCTCATCACGTCGAGCGCCTTGCTGAGCTCGGCCTCCGTGTGAGTAGCGGTGACGATGGTCCGGATTCGGGCCTTGTCCCTGGCCACGGTGGGAAAACCGATCCCTGGAGCGAACACGCCGTTCTGGAACAGCCGGCGGGAGAACTCGTGCGCTTGAGCGGCGTCGCCTACCATGACCGGAGTGATCGGAGTCTCGCTCGCGCCGGTGTTGAATCCGAGCCTCTGCAGGCCCGATTTGAAAAAGCGCGTGTTCGACCACAGACGGTCGATTAGTTGCGGTTCCTCGTCCAGCACCTCGAAGGCCGCGATGCAACTGGCCGCGACCGATGGCGGGTGCGAGGTGGAGAAGAGGAAGGGGCGCGCGCGGTGATACAAGAAATCGATGGTGTCGCGCGTGGCGCACACGTAGCCCCCGAGCGCTCCGATGGCTTTGGAGAGCGTCCCCACCTGAATGTCGACGCGCCCGTGAAGCTGGAAATGGTCAACGGTGCCGCGGCCATTGCGCCCGAGCACGCCGGAGGAATGCGCGTCGTCAATCATCATGATGCAGCCGTACTTTTCCGCCAGTTCCACCAGCGCCGGGAGCGGCGCGATGTCGCCGTCCATGGAGAAGACGCCGTCGGTGACGAGCAGCTTGTGGCCTTTGTGGCTCGCGAGGCCCTTCAGGACGTCTTCGCAGGCGTTCACGTCCTTGTGCGGAAATACCTTGATCTCGGCGCGCGACAACCGGCAGCCATCGATGATCGAGGCGTGGTTGAGGGCGTCGGAAATAATCACGTCCTCCTTGCCCAGAATGGCGGAGACTGTTCCCGCATTGGCCGTGAAGCCGGACTGGAAAACCACGGACGCTTCCACGTGCTTGAACCGGGCGATCTGCTCCTCGAGCTCCATGTGGATGCTCATGGTGCCGGCGATCGTGCGCACGGCGCCCGAGCCTACGCCGTACTTCTCAGTGGCCGCAATGGCCCGCTCCCGAAGCTTGGGGTGCGTGGTCAGTCCCAGGTAGTTGTTCGAGGAAAGATTGATGACCTCACGGCCGTCGAACCGGCTCACCGGCAACTGCTCGGTTTCGAGGATGCGCAGACGCTGGTAAAGGTGCTGCTCCCGGAGGCTATCCAGCTCGTCAGTGAGATATTGCAGTTGAGGTTTGGGCACTGGTCGGTGGCTCCGCCTTTCTCTCTACAACTCCTGCCCGTCGGGGTACAGCAGAATCTTCGATGCATTCCCAGACAGCAGCAGTTGGATTCCCTTGTCGAAATCGGCCAGCGGCATGCGGTCCGTGATGAGCGGATCGAGTTTCAGCGCGCCTGATTTCAGCAGCGCCTGCATCTTGTACCAGGTGTCAAACACGCGCCGGCCGTTGATGCCCTGCACCACCGCGCCCTTGAAGATCACGTCGTTGGCGAGGTCGATTTCGAGCGGCTTGGCGGGGATGCCGAGCAGCGAGATGCGCCCGCCGCGCCGCAGCATCTGAAAGCCCTGGCGCAAGGCATCGGGGTGGCCCGACATCTCGAGTACCACGTCTGCGCCCACGCCTCCGGTGCGCCGCAGCACTTCGGCGGCCACGTCGACAGCACCCGGATCAAGCACGGCATCGGCGCCCATCTTCACGGCCAGTTGCTGGCGGTAAGGGTGGGGTTCGGTCACGAAGACCGGGCCCGCCCCGCAGGCCTTGGCGACCGCGATGGAGAACAGGCCGATGGGCCCGGCGCCGGTGATGGCGACGCTCATACCCGCCACCTCGCCCGCCAGCACCGTGTGAACGGCGTTGCCGAGGGGATCGAGGATGGCGGCGTACTCGACGGGAATTGCGGGGTCAATCTTCCAGACGTTCGAGGCCGGGATTCTCACGTACTCGGCGAAACAGCCGTCGGCGTCAATGCCAATAATGCGGACGTCCTGGCAGATGTGGCTCTGGCCCGTCAGGCACTGGTAACAGTGCCCGCAGGCCACGTGCATCTCCGCCGAGACGAATTCGCCCGGCTTGAAATTGGCGACTTCGTCGCCCACGCTCTCCACGTGTCCACAGAACTCGTGCCCGAAGACGAGCGGAGGACGCAGGCGGCGTTGCGCCCACCGGTCCCAACTGTAGATGTGCAGGTCGGTGCCGCAGATGGAAGCGGCGCGCACGCGGATCAGAACGTCGCGCGCTCCGATCTCCGGCACCGGAACCTGGCGGACCTCCGCTCCGGGCGCGGGCGCCGGCTTCACGACAGCTTGCATGGTGGCTGAGGGCATGGTGGTCTCGTTGAACAGGAATTATAGCGGCGCGCCGGTTGAGGCGGAAGGAAAAACGCATCCAGGCAGTTGATTCAATTTTCCGTCAGGGATTACTCCCGGTCTTCGGCCACGGTGGTCTTTGCCCTTTGGGCCTATTGGACCCGACGGCGGACTCTTTCGAGGGCGTCGCGCGCCGCCGTGTAATCCGGGCACATCTTCAGGGCCTGCTCGAAGTGCTCGCGCGCCTTCCCATAAATCTCCTGAGCCATGTAAACGCGGCCCAGATTGTAGTGGGGGTAGTGGTAAGACTCGTAGCGCTTCGACTGCAGGGCGCGTTCCAGCCAGGGCAGGGCGGCATCATACTGGCCCGCCTCCAGCAGGTAAGCCCCGATATCGTTGTACGGGTTCCCGAACTCCGGGTCGATCCGGATCGCCTTCTTGCACTCGGCGATGGCCTCGTCGAACTTGCCCTGAAAATGATAGGTCCAGCCCAGAAAGGTGTAGGCCTCGGCGGTGGGGTGAAGGTCGAGCGAGCGCTTATACAGCTCGACGGCCATTTCAAAGTCGCCGCCCATCTGGTATTGGTACGCTTCCTTGAGCAAATCCCAAGCTGCTTGAACGCACTCCCCTGTCATCACGCTCCTCTGTGTTACTGGTACGTTACACACCCGCTGCAACGCCTGTCAATCGTATCGATTCACGTAACATTTAGAGCGATATACGGTGCATCGCGCTCAGGCCCTGGCCACCGCCAGTTCCGATGGCGCAACGGCTGGCGGACGAAGGCCCGCCTTGGCAAGCAGCCAGTAAGCCACGAACCCGACCACGAAGGAGAATACGGGCGACGGACTGTCGGCGTGCACCCACGCCGCCGGTATGCCGGGAATGATGCTGGGCGCGCCCACGAGGAAACCCAGCGCCCAGGCGATGTAGCCCGCCCAATTAATGCCTTGACGCGGCCCGGACCACCGGCCGCCTTCCAGCAGATACTCCGCCGCCATGGCGCCGCAAATGGGTCCGAAGGATGCGCCCACAATGGTGAAGAATCCGATCAGATTCTGGGCCGCGCCGGTAACGGCGAGCAGCATCCCGATGGTCACCGCGATCACCGTGGAAACAGCGCGCGGCACCTGGGGCAGCATGGTGCCGAAACTGTTGGCGGCGATGAAAGTGCAAAAGCACGTGGGCGCGAGTGAGGCGGCCGCGAATAAGAAGAAGACCAATGGCGCCAGCGCCCCGACCGAATTGACGGCGGCCGTGAAATCGTAGGCCGGCGGGATGCCCACGTAGGACATGTTACCTACGTTCCCGGCCACCGCCAGCACCGGCAAGCCTCCGGCGACCAGGATGGCAAGCGCGATGCCCGCAAGGCCTCCAAGGGTCACGTCGCGCCGATCGCGGTTATTCATGCCGAAGTCCGCGCCGGCGGCGCCCGCGGTGGCAAAGAAGCCGGTCACAATGGCGATCATGGTGAGAAAGCCGCCCAGGTTGCTCGGCGCATCGGGATTCGAGTAGCGGTGCAGCCCGCGAAGGTTCGCGCCGAACACGATGATGATCATGCCGAGCGGCACCCAGTTCAGAACCTGCGCCATTCTGGCCACGTACGCGATGCCCTTGATCGCCACCCAGGCCAGGCCGTAGGCCCACACCACCGCGATGGCGGTGAAGAGGGTCTTTGAGCTCGCGTGCAGGCCCTGCATGATGTAAAAGGTGGCGAAATAGGTGGCGACCGCGAACCAGCCGATCTGCAACACACCCATCAGCAGCCCCGGCATCAGGTAACCGCCAGTGGTTCCGAATGTCGAGGTGCCGACGATGTAAAGCGGCCGCCCGGTCTGCATGCCGAGCATGGCGGGCGCGTAGTAATAGAGCCCGAAGCAGAGCAAGCCGGCCACCAGGAGGCCGAGCAGGCAGACCGTGATCGAGGCCTGCGTCAACGTCTGCGCGGCCAGGGTGAGATAGAACGGGAACCACAAAAAGATGCCCGCGTAAGAGGGCGCGGTGTTCTTGTACCACGGCGCGCGCGCGCCCGCGGGGTTCGGAACCGACGCCTTCACATACGACGGCAGGGATGTCGCCATGCGGCCTCCTCCGAGCGGGCAAGCATATTCACTGCATCACCGGAATGCAAGAAGAAAGAGTGGAACGATGAACGATGAATGATGAATAATGAACGACGTACTGGCCCGTCGTCCGCGGCCGGTTGTTTTCGCTCTTTCAACTCTGGCCTTTCCATTTCTCCCTCGTTCTCGTTCCCTGCCCTTCGTCATTCATCGTTCATTATTCATTGTTCATCATTCATCATTGCTGTCCGGTTCCTCGGTCGCGATGGCTTCATCAAACACGCTGTAGCCCTCGTTGGGAGGGAACAAACGCGACAGCAGAGCCAGCCGCGGGCGGAGCTGGCTGAGCGGAAGGTGCTCCGGCCCCACGCGTATCTGGACGTCGTGCCAGAGGCCGTGCATATACTCGGCCACGGTCTCCACCAGTGAGACATCGCTATAGGCTTCGAATTCCTGGTTGCGGCGGCGTCCGCTGCGGCTGAGGAACGCCTGCTTGGCGCGGGCGGCTTCCTCGTCAATCTCACCGGTGACGCCCTGCCGCAGCTCGTCCTGCAGCAAGCGCTGGAATTGGGCCGCCTCGTCTTCGGTGATGCGCGGGCGCAACAGCTCCGCCACGCACGCCAGCAGCTCAAAACCGGTGTCATGCGCGTCGAGCTCGCGGCAGGCCAGCACCACGCGCGTCGAACCTTCCAGATCCACCCACACCGACGTATGCGCCTCGCCCTCGGGCTTGACGAAGCTGACGAAGTCGCCCTCCTTGGTGCAGGAGATATAGGGGACGAGCAGCAGCCGCACAGGACCGATACGATCGGCGATGGCGTCCGGCACCGCCTGCGCCGGCTCGCGCACCATGTTCCGCTCCTCGGCGGGGCTCAGCAGGATGGCGGAATGCAGCTCCCATTGATGGGCCAGGCGCGAGATCGGCGAGCGCTCAGCGCGCACGTATTCAGGAACAGAGATTAATTGAACGGCCGGTAGTGGCAATCTGGGTTCCTCTTTCCTGGGCAAATCGCTCACGTCGCCATTGTCGAAGAATTACCGGTCCCTGTCCAGCGGCAGGCGGCGGTTCACGGTCGGCGGTGGGCAGTTGGCAGTCGGCGGTCGGCCCGGACTGCGATCGATTGCGGATTGGTCCGTCGTTGTTTGTCGTCCGTCGTTCGTAGTTCTTGGTTCGTGGTCATTGGGCGGGGCCTCAGCTTTCAGCTGTCGGTTCTCAGGTGTCAGTTTTTTCCGTTGGCCATACCCATCTGCGCTCCCGCGCTGTTCAGTCCTCAGTGGCAGTGGCATTTGGTCTTTGCCATTTCGCCTTTCTAACATTTGCGTTTTGCCACTTGCAATTGTCCATTTGCAATCTGGAATCTGCCATTGGGAGGCGCTTTGTCATGGTCTTTGGTCGGTTGTCAGTCGTCAGTTGTCGGTTGTCGGTGAACGGTTCGCCGGCAACCGAGAATCGGCGACTAACCGTCGCACAGGCGAATTGGACGGTGGGCCAGGATGGGAAAGGAAAAGTGAGAAAGCTTATCTTCGAGGGGTAAGTCCAAGGAACACTATGAGATCAAATCTTGGCAAAGAAGGCGGCAAAGTAGAAGACTGCGTGCTAAGCAGGGCTGGTATATACGCAGCTTTGTTTGTGGGTAGTTCGAGCTCCTGGCGGGTGGCAGTGCCGCCTCCGGCAGAATCCTTGGCGGTCGAGAGTGGCGAGCAATCGACAAAAGGAACGGCCCCAGGGTTCCAGAGGGGCCGTTCTGTAGTCACCGACTGAATGGCGCGTTTATGCTGTGACGCGGCGCTTCAGAAAGACAAAGAGCCCCACCAGGCCAGAACCCAGCAGCAGCAAAGCTGATGGCTCAGGGACGGTCGACTGCTGAAGGGTGATGTCCGCCGAGGTGATACCCAAGTTCTTGCCGTTACTGTTCTCGAACCACGCCTTGATGGCGGCGTCGTCCGTTCCAGTAGGCAGGTTGGCGTCCGCTATGGTCCAAACGAACTCAAGCGGCGTGGAGCTTCCCACCTCGTTGAACGCGCCTTGACTCATCGCGTCATTACAAAAGAAAGACGCTCCCTGCCCGTCGCACCCGCTGGAATTGAGGCCGCCGGCTATGACTGCCGACCAGTCCGCCGTGCCGCCTGGAGCGCTAGTCAAAGTGGCATTGCTCCAGCCGGGAATGTTGGGAGATACGGCCATCAAGAAGCCGGAGTCAGTCCCGTCAACAAAGGTGGAGGAATTGATGGTGAAAGTGATAGTGTAGTTGTCAGTTCCCTGCTGCGTGCTGGTCTGACTGTAATTGAGGGTATAAACGTTTCCCAGGCAGTTGCCAGACCCGCAGTTGGGCCCAATCGAATCACCGAAAGCAGCGGATGCTCCCAGCGCCGCGAGGGCCACTGTGATGCAACACGCCAAAGTTAGTATAGGTTTGCGCATGCGTAACATCTCCGTTCTTAGTCTCTGCCAGTTGTTTCCTCTGGAAACAAGCCTAGGTTGCAAGCAGGCCTGGTTGGAGTCAAACCTAGTTTGCGGCGCGTTACTGGCCGCCGTCAAGGCTCAAGGGAGCCATTAACAACTTCTGCTAGTTACACTTAGTTAGTACAGGTAAATTCTGATTCCGATCAAACGTCGTCCATCCTGAGTCCTGTGCAGAATACGGCGCCTTCCCATCTCTCGCAGAGATTCGAGCCGTTTCTATTACTCATCAGATAACATGCCGCGGTAGACAGGCGGAGGAGCCGATGTAGCAGGGAGCTTGGGGGAAGGGTAGCTCCCCCCATACTTCAGATGGGTTCGAGGGTAGAATCGCTTTGCCGCCCCATTCATCGGCACGATGGGGTAGGGGCGACCCGGCGGGGTCGCCCCTACGCGGCATTCAGAACCGTCGGCTCTCCGGCTCTGTCGCTATGGACGATTGCCGGTTTCGAACAAAAGCGGCCGTTCGTGGATCGTCACTGAACTGCCGGGGGAAAACGTGACCGGCCCCCCGCCCTCTACGTCCTCGTATTGGACATACTTGGTTGCCGGGACGTACGTGGTGTCGGTTTCGTTGCCGTTCCATACGACCAGTCCCGAGTTGCCGTTCGAAAAGGTCAGCGAACAGCTCCAGACGTTGCTCGAATCGGGAGAGCAAGCGCCGTTGGTAGTGGAACCACTCAGCCAGTTGTACGCGTTCTGGTAAGCGGTCGCGGCCTCGGTCGTTTGGCCCGTGTAGGCGTCGAAAATCGTTCCCCACGCCGTCGGGTCGGTAGGAGAGCCACCCCATCCAAACCAGCAGGCGGTAACAATACCCTCGCTCGCCTGGATGATGTACCAACGCGAGATGTAGGCGACCTGGTCAGTCAGGTCCGGCAGATCCTGATTCTGCTGCCAGCCGCCCTCCGTGTCGTACAGCGGCAGGCTGCCCACTCCGGCCGCTTCCGCAGCCTGCCGGACGGCTTGAATCTGATTGATTAACGGAGCCCCGGCGCAGTCGAGCGCGTTGTTGTCGCAGCTCGTTCCCGACATGCACACGGCGCCGGGCGGAACGCCATCTGCGCAGTGGTACCCGTGCCAGGAGATTCCGTCGGAATAGGAGGTCCCACCGCTCTGCAGGTAACTTTGTATGAAGCTCGAGAAGCTCGACGCGATATTCGGGGAGGGGCTAAGCACCTTGGCGTTGGGATCGATGCCCTTGATGGTCTTGTAAGCGTTTTCACCGAGACTGACGAATTGGGCCGTGGTGCCATTCCACGAGCCTGACCGGTTACCCTCGTTCCAGAGCTCGTATTCGGTGATCTGCCCCTTGTACCGGCTTGCGAGCGCGGTGACAAAGTTGGTAAAGGCCGGGGAGCCGGACGACGTCAAGTCCGAAGGCGGTCCCGCGCAGCCGGTCTGGGCGCAAGGCGCATTGTTCGCATTGTAGAAGCTGGGGACGCCGTAGAAAGTGTAAATAATTTCGTGGGCGCCGTTGGCCTCCGCCATGTGGACCACGTTGTCGAGATTCGTCCAGTCGTAGTTGCCCGGACTCTTCTCGATGGCGGACCACTGAGTGCCATTGACCTTGGCGAGCGTACCGACGCTGACCGTCGGCCACATGTCGGCATACGGCGCGCCAACCTCGTAAAACGCCGCGGTCATGCCAAAGTATGGACTTGAGACACTGCCCGACGGGGTCGGAGGCGTCGGGCCCGTGCTCGAAACGCTCGGAGCCGGGGACGACCCGCCACCGCAGCCGGCCATCACAAGCAGGATCGACAAACCAAATAGAATCAATAATATCCGTATCGCCGGAGGAAGTATCCTTTCCCGCAACATACCTCTGCGCTCCTTCCTCAGCAAGCCTGAAGACACCTCTTCGGTCGCTGGTCTATGACGTTGTCTTAGATGAACGTATTGGTCTAACGGGATGCCGGGATATCAAACTCAACGCCGCGCTGGTCATTGAGCTTCTTGGTTCCGTCAAGATCGAGATCCGCAAAAGCGACCTTGCGGGTGATCTGGTCACCAAAGACCCAGACGGTTTGGCCGTAAATGGCGTAGTTCTGCACTTCCATCTTATGCCCGTCACGGTAAACGAGCACCGTGGGGAGCAACGGCTCGGCTGGCGCGGCGCCAGGAGGGCCGCCTCCGTCGTAGGCCTGGCCTTGCTGCAACTGCGCAACCTCGTCGCCCAACTGCTGCACCTGACCGGCAAGTTCGTCCTCGGGCGGATAATAGCCCTGGGGACCCTCAGCGTCAGCCTCCGCACCAGCCTGGTCTGACTGGTAATCCGACGGGAAACCGACGTAGGAGAGCGACGACGGGATGTAGTACCCGTAGCCGTAAGGAGAGCCGTAACCGTAGTAGGGGTAGTACCCGTAGCGTCTGCCGCCGGGGAAGAACCCGCCACCTACAGGCCTCCGCCGGACGACGGACCCCGGCCGTGCGCCAGTGAACCGGGCAGAACTCGGGCCGGGACGGAAGACCGGGCTTGGGCTCGAATGAAAGACTGGAGCAGGGCTGGAACGGAAGCTCGAGAAGCCTCGCGAGAATCCGCCCGAATGCGAGCCCCCGGAAGAGTGCCCGCCACCGCCGCGTTGCGCCCAGAGACCCGCTGGAGAAGCGAGAGCCGCTACCGATATTGCGAGGGCAACAAGCCGCCTCATGCCCATAGTGTACTCCACTTCTTCGACGCGGGAGCAAGAAATAAGTTAGCGCTACCGGAATGGCAGGCGGGGTCCTGATCGACCGCGGATGACGCGGGTGCGGGCACAACCGGCAAGCGGCCACGAAAAGGGACAACCGGCGACGGACAATGGGTGAACGGCCACTGGCAACGGACAAACGGCCATAATTTTTGCATCTCGTTTACATCGTTCTGACAACCGAAGAGTTGCCGCGGCTTGATACTGGGCCTGGTTCGAGGCCCGGCCGTTGCAGCGAGCACACGCCGAGGCATTCCTCGTTCCTCCCACCCTCGTGACTCGGGCCCATCGCCGGGCCCGGGTCACCCTCCCTGAGAGCGTCGGCAGTCGGCAGTGGGCAGTTCGGCGGTCCGCCGTACGCAGTCGGCAGTTGACGCTCGGCCGGGCAGATTTCAAATGGCAAATTTCAAATGGCCGGAGTGAACAATGGGCCCGCCGACCGTGTACCCTCAACCGCGCAGTGCCGACCGGGGACTGCCTTACCGCCGACTGGGTAGTGCTGACCTGGGACTGCGTACTGCCGACCGCCTCCCGCCCAGCGCCGACCGGGGACTGCGGACCGCCGACTGCCTACCGCCTACTGGCTACTGCCGACTGCCTGCCACGAATCCATGCAGCGTGCCCTCGGCCACGCGGCCCACCTGAACGTCAACTAGAATGTTCGCTGCGAGGCCGGAGCCGTGAAGCGATATGGGAAGGTAATTGCTGGTCAGAGCTGAACGCGCCGACGGCGAAGGAGGGCCCGACCCGGACGGATCGAAGCTTGATATATCGGGGATTGCCGCCTCGTTGCCTGCTACCCCGTCGCTTGTTACCTCGACGGCTGTGACCTCGGCGTCGGCCACGCCGGCACCGCTCGGGTAGGAAGGCCCGTGGGCGGCGCCCGCCGGCACACGAGGTTCGCCATCGAGCGTCAGCGCCGAGAGCGTGCGGCCGACCTGGGATTCCAGGAAGGCCTGCCGCTTGCCGGCGATGAGCGCCCGCAAGGCGCGTGCGCGCTCGTGCGCGATCCGCCCCTGCACTTGTGGCGCCCGGTCGGCGGCGGACGTACCGGGCCGCGCCGAATAAGGAAAGACGTGGAGGTAGGTGAATGGCAGCCGGTCGATAAGCTCGAGGCTCGAGCGATGATCCTGATCCGTCTCGTCCGGGAAGCCGGTCATCACGTCAGCACCGATGCCGGCGTGCGGCAATTCCTCGCGGACGGCGAGAATGCGCTCGACGTACTGCGAGGTCCAGTAGCGGCGATTCATCAGGCGCAGAATGCGGTCCGATCCGCTTTGCAGGGGAACGTGAAAATGTTCGGCGATGCGCTTCTCGCGCGCGGCCAGACGAATGAGCGCGGGCGAGACGTCCATGGGTTCGATGGAGCTGATGCGCAGCCTCCGAATCGAAGTCTCGTTCAGGATGCGCTCCATGAGTCCGAAGAAGTTGATGGAACGGTTGAGATCGCGGCCGTAACTGCCGAGATTGATGCCGGAGAGCACCACTTCCTGAAAGCCGCGCCGGTCGAGATCGCGCACCGCCGCCACCACGCTGTCGGGAGGCAGGCTGCGGCTCGGCCCGCGCACGGTAGGGATGATGCAGAAGGCGCAGCGAGCGTCGCATCCGTCCTGCACCTTGAGCGTGGGGCGCGTGCGATCGTCGGGAAAGGCCGGCGCAAAATGGAACTCTGGGCCGATTTCCCCGACCCGGACCTGGCCCACCGGCGCCTGGCCGCCTGGCACTCGGGCCATGCCCTCGGGCGCGGCCATGGCCTGACCGTCCCGCAGCCCAACATCAGAGCAAGGCTCAGCGGTTCTTGCCGACTCGCCCGCTTCCGACTTGAGAATCGCGGCGAGCTGATGCTTGTGCGAATTGCCGACGACCCAAGCCACGCCTTCGAGCGCGGCGATCTCGAGGGGGGCGCGTTGCGCGTAGCAGCCTGTTACCAGAATCCGGCAGCGCGGGTTGGCGCGATGGATGCGCCGCACGATCTGGCGAATCTCGGCGTCCGCGGTAGCGGTCACCGTGCACGTGTTGAGTACGGCGATGTCACTGCCAGCGGCGTCCGCAGCCTCTGCGAATCCGGCTTCCCGCAACTGAAGCTTCAGCGCGCTGCCGTCAGCCTGACTGGCGCGGCAGCCGAAACTGGCAAGATGGAAAGTCCTCACATGAGTATTCTAGCGGAGAAATGATGGTGCAAGACGGGCCGGCCCGGAGGCAGTCACGGCCGACCACCGGCCCCTACGGCCGCCTCTCCTCGACGGGAGGAGATTGAATATCTGGTACCGCAAAGGCGCGGGCAAGGGCGCTCCCGTTACGCGTTTGCGGGGCGACGCTGCTGGTAGCATTGCAGACAGTAAACCGGCCGGCCCTGCGTCAGCTTGAAGGGCACGGTGGTTTCCTTGCCGCATTGGGAACAAACCGTGGTTGTGATGGACCGCGAGCCGCTTCGTCCACCCGAAAAGTCCGTGCCCGGCTCAATCCGCTTGCTCTTGCAACTCTTGCAACGCTTGGGTTCGTTCTTAAAACCCTTCTCGGCGTAGAAGAGCTGATCGCGGGCCGTGAAAACAAACTCCCCGCTGCACTCGACACACTTTAGTACTTTGTCTTGATATGACATTACCCGGGCTCCCCCTTTTATGAACCCTGGCTAACGTTGGAAGGATGATGAAAAAAAGGCGGAAACAGCCGAAGCCGTCTCCGCCCGTGGTTAGTCTCGTTCCATCCTGGCCTTCTTGCGAACGCGCTTGCGGGCCAAGGCTTCCTTCACTCGCCGCTTCTCGCCCGGTTTCAGGTAGAAGGAGTGACGCTTGATCTCCTTGATGATGTCTTCCTGCTGGACCTTGCGCTTAAACCGACGAAGTGCATTTTCTAAAGATTCGCCTTCCTGAAGTCGTACTTCAGCCACTTGCTAACTCACCCCGCTTCCCTTCATAAGGTGAAGACTACGCTAAACTAGCCGGATAATGACCTAGGTGGATAGGCAAAGTCAAGAAGATTTCCGTCACTTGATTTGGATTACATGCATGATCAGACCGAGGAGAGCCTTCAACCCGATCAGCAGTCCACCAACGATGCGGATCGCACGGTCATACCATTTGTTTGGGTCGCTCGGTCCCGGCTTGATCCCACTGCCGACAATCCCGGTCAGAACGCCCAGCCACACCGCGCCGATCATGGCGTACGCCAGTAAACCAACGGTTTACACCGCTTCTCTCCATTTTGCGAGGCCCTCCCCTTTCGCCCCAACCCCATTCCAGCCGTTGCGGAAGGGGGACGGTGCAGGGCCGCGCACTCCCCAGCGCTGTCGCCCCAAAAGGAGCCTCATCGATGCCTCTTTACGCGGCGAACTCCCTCCAGGCGCTTCAAAGGCTTGAGGCCTAGATGTGCTGCTGCTTCCATGTCCCGCGTCGAAACAGGATGGCGCTCACGGCGGCAATCGCAGTCTCGGCGATCAGGATGGATAGAAACGCACCCTTGGATTCGAGGCCCATGGGAACTGCCAGCACGTAAGCCACCGGAATCTCCAGCATCCAGTAGCCGAAGAAGAACACGACCGTCGGTGTCCGGGTGTCGCCCGCGCCGTTGAAGGCCTGGAGCATCACCATGCCGAAGGCGTAGGCCATGTTCCCGTAGCTCAGGATGCGCAGGCAGCTCACGGCCAGCGGCACCACGGCGGGATCATGGGTGAACAAATGTATGATGGGCACCGTCCACAGCAGAAAAGCCACCCCGAGACTTCCGAGGAAGATCATGTTGTACAGTCCCGTGCGCCACACGGATTTCTCCGCGCGTTCGGGATGTCCCGCACCCAGGTTCTGGCCCACCAGGGTGGCGGCGGCATTGCTCAGTCCCCAGGAGGGCAGGATGGCGAAGATCACAATGCGAATCGCCACCGTGTAGCCCGCCAGGGCCGCGCTGCCGAACAGGCTGATGATCCGGACCAACCCGATCCAACTGGCATGCGCGATCAGAAACTGCAGGATGCCCGTCAGCGAGACGCGCACCAGACGGGTCATCACGCCAAGATCCAGACGAATCTGCCGCGTCAGGATCTGGATGCGCTCCGTGCCCTTGAGGAGCCGGTAAAACTGATAGAGCACGCCGATGCTGCGCCCTGTAAACGTTGCGAGCGCCGCCCCTGTTACCCCCATCCTGGGAAATGGGCCCAAACCAAAAATCAGGCAGGGATCGAGGACCAGATTGATGATGTTCGATACCCAGAGCAAGCGCATGGCGACGGCCGCGTCCCCGGCGCCCCGAAAAATGGCGTTGTTCAGGAACAACATCAGGATCACGCCGCTTCCGCCCAGGTAGATCCGCGCGTAGCCTGAGCCGCCGGCGATGATGGCCGGCGACGCTCCCATCAGCGCCAGGAGGCGGGGCGCCAGGAACAGGCACGGCAGACCGATCACGACGGATGTCCCGATCCCGAGCAGGATGGCCTGGACGCCCGCCACCGCGGCCCCCTCGGGGTCCTTCTCACCGGTACGGCGCGCCACCATGGCGGTGGTGGACATGCTCAGCCCTATGGCCACCGCAAAGATCATGCTCGCCATCGACTCCGTCAGGCCGACGGTGGCGACGGCGTCCGAGCCGAGGTGCGCCACCCAGAACACGTCCACCACGGCGAACAGCGATTCCAGCACCATCTCGAGCACCATGGGGATGGCGAGCAGCACAATGGCCCGGTTCAGGCTGCCGGCGGTGTAGTCCTGGTGCGATCCGCGTAGAGCCTCGCGGACCGAAGGCCAGAAGCTCGTTGAAGGCTGTTCTACGGTTGCGGTTGTGGCCATGGATTCCATGGGAACCTCGCACTCTTTTCAGGGCTGAATGGGTGAAAGTGATTACGCGGCGTTGGACGCAGCGTGCAGGCAGAAGGAAACAGCCGCAGTGCTGTTCCCTCTCCCGGATGTCGGGGCGAACGACTTAGTTGTGGAGGGCCGGGATGGTGATCTTCATAGGCGCATCCTCATCATCGCGGTCACCGGCTTTAAGGCAACAACGATTTTCAGACTATACACGAGCGGGAGCTTGCGAGTCCAGCACAATCGATCACTGGTAGTGGGACGGTGTCCTGAGGTTCCGCAAGTGACGCCAGCACCAGGGCGGTCCCGTCACTGCCGTGCGACGTTGGGGCTAATCGGACCGGCCGGCAGGATAAAAGGTGGCAAAGGCCTCAGTAATGTTTCGCGCGAGCGCCGGGCGCGCGGCGGGCCGTGCTGAACCCAAATCGTGTCCGGCGCCTTCGATGCGCACGAGCGCGGTGCGGGCGGAGATGAGCCTCAACGCCAGTTCCATCGCTTCGATCGACCCGAATGGATCGCGCGTCCCGTGGACGAAGAGCGCGCGGGTAGCGAGCGCGGCAAAATGGTCTGTGCGTGGCCGGGACGGCTGCCGCGGCGGATGCAACGGGTAGGAGAGCAGGAGCAAGCCGCTCGCGACGCCAGCGCATTCTGCGGCGAGCATCGTCGCCTGACGGCCTCCGTAGGAGTGGCCGCCGAGAAATATCCGCTCAAACGGCCTACGGTCGCTCAGATCCTGGGCGTTTGGGCCGGCCGGGCCGCCCGAATCCCCGGCAGCGTCCAATGCCCTGAGTGCCTCGACCGCGTTCCGCAACCCTTCGCGGTCATGAACATCTTCACCCCGGAACGGCGGGCCATGCGGGCGCTTCTGCCGGTAGCTCAGATCGCAGCGCAACACAGTGAGTCCGCTCCCGGCCAGCGCCTCGGCGAGCGCCACGAGCAACGGCGCCTGGCAGTTTGATCCGGCGCCGTGCGTTAGCACGATCGCATCCGCGGATGACGCGGTCACGCTCTCAGGACGGTGCAGGAATCCGCGCACCGGAGGATCGGCGTCTTTGCTGAATGGAATAGCGTCCATGCTTCGTGATGAATCCTGTTCGCGTGTAGGCTCACCCGCCCATGATGTCCAAAATCCCTGCCAGCGGAATGATGACCCAATCCGGCCGGTTGTTCAGCTCGTATCCGAGCTCGTAAATGGCCTTGCTCAAGAGATAAGCGTCAAGCAGGCTGCGCACCGCCTCTGCCGAGTCCGGAAGAAACCGTCCGGATCGGGCGGCGGCCAGGTACGATGTCAAGAATCGGCGAGAAACGTTGTCTTTCCAGAATCGGGCCCACTCCGCACACTCCGAGCCGCCGATCGCCGGTCCGCCCGACGCTGGGGGCGAGCTGGCATCCGGCCGCGCCAGCCAATCCCTCATGCCCTTGATGGCGGCGTAGTGAAAGGATCGCAGCATCCCCGCCACATCCTGCAGGGGCGACTGCTTCGATCGGCGCTCCGCAAGCGGCCGGGCGGGCTCGCCTTCAAAATCGATGATCACGAAATCCCGGTTTGCGCACAGCACCTGCCCCAGGTGGTAATCTCCGTGGATCCGAATGCGGGCGCCGCCTTCGGGCCCGGACCCGAAAGCCTGAAGCCGGTCTTCGATGTTGTTGCGGAGATCGTGCACGCGGCGGGCGCTCGGACGAGCGTCGCTGGGCAGGACTCCCGGCTGGCACTCGAGGGTCTGAAACACCCTGGCACACTGCTCCCGGGCCGAGATTCGAAGGGCTTGTCGAAATGGCTCGGAGAACGGCTCCGGCGCAAAGTCCGGGTCGCTCGAATCGGAAGCCAGGGCCAGGTGAAGATCGGCGGTGCGGCGGCCGAGCAACTCCGCCGCCTGAAGGTACGACCCGAGATCTCCTTCGGCGATTGCGCGCGCCGATTGTGCCTGCGACAGTCGGGCGAAGTAGGCGGCGAGTTCCTCGAGCGTATACTCCCAGGCATTCCCCTGGTTCGCGATAAATGACTGAAGGATGCCGAGGGTTCGCAGGCCTCCGTTGTGGCCGCGATAGACCATCGATCCCGTCACGGCCGGAACCTGCGGGAAGCGCGCACGCTCGGTCAGGAAAGTCCCGATCTCAAGCTCGGGATTGATTCCCTCGCCCGCCTGCCGCAGCAATTTCAGGATGTAGAGGTTCTCAAAGATCACGGAGCTGTTGCTCTGCTCGCTCGAGACGAGCTTCGCGCGGAATTGCTCCGCCGGCTTACTGCGCCGGTAAGCGCTCGATGGGCTCGAGAACACTTCGCCTTTCTCTCCCCGGTAGATGCGGCCCTGCTCGATCGATTTCAGAAGCAGCGTGAGGAAACCGGGCTCGCGAAGCGCGTCCCGCGGCTCCTCTCCGGCGGTGAGGGGCAGGGCGTAGGTCTCATCGGGATACGCGTCCGAATACCGGACGTCGATCAGAGCCAAGTTCGCCGCCACGCGCTCATCGCACATCGGAATCCAATCGAGGATCTCGACGGATCGCACACCGCGCGCCTTACCGCCAAACCAGCGCTGTTCAGCCAGGAACGCCGGCAATTTCTCAAGCAACGAGTTTTGTTTCGTGTCCGCCATACTCCAGCTTGGATGAAACCGGCCCCGTAGCGGCTTCGCGATTCCGGCAGGCGAACGCTCCCGTTCTTCACGGTATCAGGTGGAAGATGTGCGCCGGGAGTCGCGCCGGATTTAACTCGATGTAGTTTCGAGCGCCCTGCCATTGATACTCATTGCCGGTCAGCAGGTCCCGAACCCGATATTTCTGCCAGGGAACGAGTCCGAGCTCAGCGAGCCCGAGATCGGTCCAACCCGACCGGGTCTGCCTGAAATCCAGATTGACGACCACCAGAACCCTGTCGGAAAGGTCGGGAGTTGATTTCGAATAGACCAGCAATTGGTCGCTGTCGGTGCCGTGAAAGTGAAGCGTGTCGTTGCGGCGCAAGGCCGGGTGTTCGCGCCGGACCTGATTCACCCGGGCGATGAAGCCGCGCAGACTGTCCGGCCGATCGATGTCCCAATGCCGAATCTCGTACTTCTCCGCGTCCAGATACTCTTCCTTTCCGGGAACGAGCGCCCGGTTCTCCATCAGCTCGAACGCCGGGCCGTAGATCCCGTAGTTGGCCGATAAGGTCGCCGCCAGGACCAGGCGCGCCAGGAACGCAGGGCGGCCGCCGGTCTGCAACTCCCCGGTCAGAATGTCGGGCGTGTTAGGCCAGAAGTGCGGCCGGAAAAACTCGCGCACCTCAGTGGCAGTCAGCTCCTTGAGGTACTCCGTCAGGTCCCACTTGTTGTTGCGCCAGGCGAAGTAAGTGTACGAATGCGTGAATCCGAGCTTCGCCAGACGATACATGATCTTCGGGCGCGTGAAGGCCTCGGCGAGAAAAAGCGCGTCGGGATAATCGCGTTTGACCTCGCCGATCAGCCACTCCCAGAAGGGGAAAGGCTTGGTGTGTGGATTATCCACCCTGAAGATGCGGACGCCCTGGCGGGCCCAATAGAGCACAACGCTCTTCAACTCCTCCCAAAGCCCGGCCCAATGCTCGCTTTCAAAGTTGAACGGGTAGATGTCCTGATATTTCTTGGGCGGATTCTCGGCGTACTGGATGCTTCCATCCGGGCGTTGCTGGAACCATTCCGGATGCGATCGCACGTAGGGATGGTCGGGCGAGCACTGGAATGCGATGTCGAGAGCCAGGTCCATGCCGAGCGCCCGGCACCTTGAGAGCAGGTCATGGAAATCCTCGAGCGTTCCCAGTTGCGGGTCGATATCCTTGTGGCCGCCGAGATCCGAGCCGATCGCCCAAGGGCTGCCCACATCGTCGGGCTGCGCCGCCGGATTGTTGTTTTTGCCTTTGCGGTGCGTGACGCCGATGGGATGAATCGGCGGCAGGTAAAGAACGTCGAAGCCCATTCCGGCGACGTAAGGCAGACGCTCCGCGCAGTCCTTGAAGGTGCCGTGCCTTCCCGGCTCGGCTGCAGTGGAGCGCGGGAACATTTCGTACCAGGCGCTCGATCGCGCGCTTTCGGGATCGACACGGACTTCGAGCGGGGCGGATGCCACCGAGAAGCGCCGGTCCGGATAGAGCCGCACGAGTTCAGCGATCCGATCGCTGAGGGCCGTCTCCAAGGCCGCCTTGAGGTCCGCCGGCGCCTCGAGTAATTCCGCCCACTGTTCCAGCAGCCCGCGGTGCGCCCCGTCCGCCCGTTCGGAGGCCTGCCGCACGAGAGGCGCGCCGATCTTCAATTCGATCGCGGCATCATGGTCGTCGAGGCCGGCTTTTACTTTCTTCTCGAGACCTGCGCGCCAGGTCGCGAAATGATCGACCCAGCCCTCAACCGAGTACCTGTGAACGCCCACTTGGCCCACCTGAAACGCCGCGCGCCAGCGATCGTTTTCAACCAGCTCCATCCGAGTCTCGGAGAGGCTGCCCGCCGAATCCCAATGCCTCAGCACGCCGCCCAGCAGATCGTGGCCGTCTGCGACGATGTCGGCCTCGACGACCACCGAGTCGCCGGTCGCGCGCTTGATCGGAAATCGGCCACAATCCACTTGGGGCGTCACGCGCTCAATCGCCACGCGTCGCCGCGCCTGCCCCTCTTGCCGGTCCGCCGCCTCTCGAGTCATCAAACAGACCCTCTCCACAATCGGAACGAAATCGGAACGAGATCGGAACGCGTTCGCGAACCAATGCCATCGCCCCAAGATTCAGCGTATAACGACTCCGCTGCGGCTCGCCAGCGGACTGAAGCAAGAAGGGAAAAGAGCACCTGGTTGGCAGCTCGCTCGAGAGCAGTTGGTGAGATTCGCGAAAAGGGCCAGCGAGCCGTCGGTCAATAGGCTGACGGAGAATGCGCGGGCAAAGCCTGTAAGCCGAATTCTGTGGCCGTCAGAGACGGCCGGCGATCATTCCTCTAGCCTCGGCCTTGCGGCCGAGGTCGAGCGACCTACCCGAGGGTTGTAAACGGAGCGGGCAGCTCCTCCCCTCCTATTTGGTCTTGCTCCGTGTGGGGTTTTCCCTGCCCCAGGCATCACTGCCCGGGCGGTGCGCTCTTACATTAAGCTGCCCGGCTTCGATTCCGGGCCGCCGCACCTTTTCACCCTTACCCTGCCGGCCACCGGCTTGCGCCGGTCTGGCGCCACAGGGCGGTATGTTTTCTGTGGCACTGTCCGTACCGGAGACGTACGGGTCGAAACCATCCTTCTCCGGCCCTCGCCGTTAGCGAGCACACTGCCCTGCGGAGTTCGGACTTTCCTCTCCCCTGTCCATGCCAGCCCCGCCGGCCCGCAAAGGCCGACTGGACGCTCGGACAGGGCAGCGATCACCCGTCTTGCCCGCGCAAGCTGTATGATAACAGGGAAGACGCGTGCCTGCTCGCCGCAGCATCAGACTGTCTCAGCATCGGCCTTCGCGGCATCGACCTTCGCAGGCGTTACTTGCATCCTAGCTATTGAACCATGCGATCCGCACCATACGAACCCACGCCGGCGGCGAACCGTCACCGTGCGATGCCGCCCGCCGTCACTCTTCCGGGCGTGTTCCTCGGCGCTCTTCTCGGCGCTCTTGTGCTCGTTGCGAGGCCGACGGAAGCCCAACAGACCGCGCCTGCAGCCCCCCCGAGTGCGGAAGCCCAGGCGAATTCTGCCCAGGCGACGCTTGCGACCGCGGACGAAGTCCTGCAACAGATGAGCCGCATTACGGGCCTGCCGATCAAGGCGCCGTTGAAGAAAGAACTCGTCAGCAAGTCCGACGTGGAACAGTACCTCAAGGACAACCTGCACGCCGAATACACGGCGGCGGAAATGCACGGCGAGGAGGCGGCGCTCAAGGCCTTCGGCGTGGTGCCGCCCGACTTCAGCCTGGAACGGTTTCTCGTAAGCTTCTACACGGAACAGGCGGCAGGATTTTACGACCCGCGCCGCCAGACGATGTTCATGGCCGACTGGGTAGAGCCCGATCAGCAGAAAGTTGTGCTGGCCCACGAACTCACTCACGCGCTCCAGGACCAGAGCTTCGACTTGTGGAAATTCACGCACGCCGTCCGCGACAATGACGATGCCTTGACCGCGCGCGCCGCGCTGGTGGAAGGTTACGCGACGCTCTCCATGATGCAGGTGATGCTCGGTTCTGTGCCGGTCGAGAAGCTGCCCTCGCTCGACTCGATGATCGAGCAGGGCCTCAACCAATCCATGGCCTCGTTCCCCGTGTACTCGAGCGCGCCCTTTTTCATGCGATTTCAACTCCTGTTCCCTTATCTTCAGGGCATGCGGTTCTCGCGCCGGGCGCTCGAGATCGGAGGATGGAGGCGGCTGAACCAGACCTTCACCGACCCGCCCAGCACCACCCGGCAGATATTCGAACCCGACCTCTACTTCTCGAATCGACCGGCGCCTGACGGCTCGAACGGCTGGAACCCCGCGACAGCGGTTGCCGCGCAGCCGCAGCCGAAGGCGGACGAATTGGCGCTTCCGCCTCCCCCGTCGCTCGAACACGTGGCCGGCGTGCAGCAGGTGGAGAGCAACGTCATGGGTGCGCTCGGCTACTACGCCCTGTTCGGGCAACTTCTGACCGAGGCCGAGAGCCGGAAGGTGAGCTCCACATGGGTGGCGGACCGCTATCTGGTGTACGAGGGACCGTCGCCGGGACAGTTGATCCTGGTGTCACGGACGCGGTGGACCAGCCCCAAAGCCGCCGCCGATTTCTGCGCCGACTACCGGGCGATTCTCGCAAAGCGTTCGCCCGGAGGTGACGCCTCGAAGCCCATCCCCCAGGCGGGAAGTGCATCGGGCGACCCCAACATATTCGTTCGCACGTCGGGATCCCGCCGCACCCTCGTTCTAAGCAAGGGAGACGAGTGCCGCTGGTTCGAAGGCGCGCCGGCGGAGCAAGCGGACGCGCTCGGCGGCTGGCTCGGATCGCTGCAATAGTTGCCTCCGCCGCAACAGGACGGTTAGAATCCAAACAGGCGACCGGCCGACCCAAGGCAGACGACCGGCGCGTCCGGCGGCTTCAGGCCGCTCCACGAGGAGGCCGTTCATGGCATTGACGATCGCCGAGGAGCAGCGCGATGGGGTTACGGTACTCAAACTCACGGGTCGCCTGGTGCTGGGCGAAGAAAGCAACGAACTCCGTACCACGATCAAGAGGCTGCTCGACGCCGGGGACAACAAGATTCTGGTCGACCTGAACGGCGTGTCGTACATCGACAGCGCCGGGCTTGGCACGCTGGTGGCCGGATTCACTTCCAGCCGAAACGCGGGCGGCACGATGAAGCTCGCCAATCTCACCAAGAAGGTCAACGAGCAACTCAACATCACGAAGCTCGTCACCGTCTTCGACGTTTTTGACAACGTGGCCGCAGGCCTCAAGTCTTTTTCCTGATGGCGCGCCGCTGCTCTGCCGGAGCGGCGGCAACGCCTCACCCCTCAAGATCGTAGATGGCGAGGCCCGAGAGCATCTTGGGGTAGAAGTCTGTCGATTTCTGCGGCATCACCAGGCCCGCGAACGCATTGTCACGCACCGCCTCGATCGGGGTGGGGTTCAGCAGAAAGCACATTTGCGCGCGCCCGGAATCGACGGCTTGCACAGCCGCCTCCATATCCCGCTCGTAGTACAGATTCTTCTCGTCACGGACGGCCTGGCGGTCAACGCCGAGCGCCTCTTCGATCAGCAGCCGGTGCAGCACAAACACGTCAAGGCGCGCGAGCGAAGGCGGAGTTCCCCCGAGCTCATACTCTTCGGCGCTCTCACGCAACACCAGCAGAGCCGCGCGTCCGGGGCCGGCGTATGCCAGGAACGCGGGCGCGCCGCTTCCGGCCTCGCTCAGTTCGCGGCGCCAGGCGGCCAGTTCCGTGGACGCCGCGCTGGGCAGATCCTTCACGTCGAAATTGGTGGCGGCCGCCGTGATGAAACGCAGCCAACTGAAGTCGAAAAGCCCGTGAATCACGCGGTGCGTGGGCAGGATCAGCAGGCCGTCGGTCTCCATGCGGACGAAGGTCGCCATCACGTAGTCGGAGGCTGCGCTTCCCTTCCCTTCGGCGCGCAGGCTGTTGCGATAAGCGAGCGCGGTCTCGTAGCGATGGTGGCCGTCCGCGATGATGAGCTTGCGATCCCGCATTTCCTTGAGGACATTTTCCAGAGCGTCGCCCGACGTGACGCGCCCTACATCGTGGCGCGTGCCATATTCGTCCTCGAGGCTCTCCCACGGCGATGAGCCGCCCGCCGACGCCGCAAGCTCGCGCTCCACGATGCCTTCAGGGTCGCTGTAAAGGAGAAAAATCTGGCCGAAGTGGGCGCGCGTGGCGCGCAGCAGAGCCATGCGGTCCGCCTTGGGACCGGTGAGGGTCTCCTCGTGCCGGTAGACGACGCCGGCGGAGTACTCCTCCAGGCGGCAGAGCCCGATGAACCCCGCGCGCCGCTTGCGCAGCTCCGGCTGACCGGGCACGGCGTACTCCTGACTGTAGGGATACAGCGCCGGCTCCGTGTCGCGCCGCAGCACGCCCCGCTCGATCCAGCCGCGAAACTCGGCGGCCGCCGCGGCGTAGGGGTCCTGCTCGCCCGCGTCCGGCTTGCGGCGGATGATGCGTGCCAGATTGTAAGGGCTCGCCTCGTAGTAGCGGGCCTGCATCTCAGGAGAGATTTTGTCGTAGGGCTGGGTGATCACCCGGGACAATCCGCCGACGGTTTCTGCGTCGTAGTGAAGCGCCCGAAAGGGCAATATTTCCGCCATGAGAGACCATTCCTTTGTCTTGAAGTAGGGCGCAGGCGGGCAATCCCGAAAACGCTTCTCCAACCGCGCCGCGCTTCCGATTATAATGAACCTTGGCGATTCCCTCCGAAAATCACGCAACTGCGCCGGGCCCGATCGACCTCCTGGTATTTGACCTTGACGGCACGCTGATCGACAGCAAGCAGGATCTCGTCCAGAGCGTGAACGCGGTGCGCATGCGGATGCACCTTCCGACGCTCCCCGAAGAAACCATCGCCGCCTATGTGGGCCGCGGCGTGGTGGTGTTGATGAAGCGCGCGCTCGGCGACACCGTGACGGACGAAACCGTGGCCGAAGCCGTGGAGTTCTTCCTGGAATACTACCGCGACCACATGCTGGACCATACCCTGCCCTATCCGGGCGTCGCGGAGACGCTCGAAGCTCTCCATGGCCGCCGCATGGCCGTGCTCACCAACAAACCGGTGGGCTTCAGCCAAGCGATCCTCTCTGGGCTTGGCCTCAGCCGTTACTTCGTGCAGGTCTACGGCGGCAACAGTTTCGAGCGCAAGAAGCCCGACCCCGTCGGACTGATCACCCTGATGCACGAGGCGAACGCGCCTGCGGAACGCACGATGATCGTGGGAGACTCGGACACCGACGTCCTCACCGGCAGGAATGCGGGCGCGTGGACTTGCGGCGTCACTTACGGCCTTGCGCCCCAGACCCTCGAGAGTTCCCCGCCGGACTTTCTGTTGGACGACCTGCGCGACCTTCCGGCTCTGCTGGACGGCCATCGGCACGAAGCCGCCGCGCGCTAAGCAAACCCCGAGCAAAATGAGGAACGTGTTTGAGGACCGCGGCGAGAAACGCGGTGTAGGACGAGTCTGGCTTTGAATCGGCAAAACGAAGCCACGTCAAAACTGGTTATATTGATTCCAAAGGACTTATGGTCGTACCGAGTTTGGCTTTTTTCGCTTCGTTTGGCTTCGTTTTGACCTGTTTTTCGGGTCGATTTATTGATTCTATTGGACTTAGTGGCTTCGTTTTGTAAAATTTTAGATTCTTTTTTTTCGACTTTTTGAGAGAAAACGGCAGGGCTAGCTCGGGGGCTACACAATCCCACTTTTCTCAGTGGCAAATCAGGTAGCGCGGAGCCAAGTGGCGCAACTTCGCCTGTGGCGCAACCTTGCCTGTAGCGCAACGCTCGTATCTCAAGCGTTGCGGCTTTTGAATGTCGTCGGAAAAAGCCGCAGGGCCAAGTGCGGGCCCTGCGCTACGGCTGCTGTCTCTGGGGTCGCAGCCGGAAAGGCACGTTGCAGCCGGAAGCGGTGAGTTTTCAAACAGACTGCAGCTGCGAAAGGCGCTCGTGGCGACAGACTGCAACTGGCTTGGCTCAAAGTGAGGGCCGCGGATGGTTTCCATGGGACATCGGCGTGTGAGGCTTGAAGCGTCAACCGCAGAGTCCCGCTCTGCGCCAGCCGGCCGACCCAAGGGGGAGTAACAAAGCGACATGAAGGACTTCAAGCGAATTGTCAGGGACTACGCCCTGAGATCAATATCCGATGACTACGAGAACGCGGAGAGGATCTTCGGAGATGTTGGGCGCTGGTGCGCCGACAGTGGGATTGAACCAAATCGCGAGGCGATTCTTGCGGCGCTCCAGGGCCTGATACAACAAGGTTACGCGCAGGCCTATCGCTTTGAGCCCCCGTTCAAAGAGGCGATCCCCACCGGGTACTCCGCTGAGATCGTCGATGCACTCTGGTTCTACGTAACGTCGAAGGGTAAGCGGCTCGCCTGCGATCTTCAGGAAGAATGGCACTAAAATGGTGGCGCGTCGCGCCGGAAGGTAGCTGGCGGCAAGCGCCACTGATCCCAGCAGCGCCGCCACCGTGGCGAACGTGGGTGCGTCAGTCGGGCGTATGCCTCGCTTGAGTGCCACTCACCAGATCCAAAATAAAAACGGCGGTGGCGAAGCTAAGTTAGCCTCGCCACCGCCGGTTGTTCTTCGAAGAAAACGCGCTCGAAGAGAACGTGCGAAACGCCCGGGCTTACTGCCCGTCGTCTCCTTCATCGCCGCCGCCGGGCGAAATCACCACGAACTGCGATTGCCCGTTGGCGTTGACGCGCAACAGGGTATCGCCCTTGGCAGAGGCCGCCAGCTTGTCAAAGTCGCCGACGGAATTCACCGGCTGGCGATTGACGCTCTCAATCACCATGCCGGGCTGTAAGCCGGTCTGGGCGCCCGGGCTGCTGGGCTCAACCTGGCTGATCACCACGCCGTGCACGTCCGGACCGAGACCGAACTGCTGCCGGATCTGGGGAGTCAAAGACTGCACCGTGATGCCGCGCAGTGTGCCGGCGGATGGCGCCTGCCCGACGCCTGCCTCAACCGGCAGGCCGTTCGGACGCTCCGTGAGAGCCACGCGGACATCGATCATTTTGCCGTCGCGCATCACCCCCAGGTTCACCGTCGTGCCCGGGCTGAAATTGGTGACCATGTTGGTGAGAGACCCGGAGGAGTCAACCGTCTGGCCGTTGAGCGTCCGGATCACGTCGCCGGCTTTCAGGCCGGCCTTATCCGCAGGGCCGCCCTTTTCGACATCATTAACCAAGGCGCCGGAGGAGTCCGACAGGCCGAACTGATGCGCCATCTTGTCGTCCAGGCTGCGGATCGTCACGCCGAGGTAACCGCGCGTGACTTTGCCTGACTTGATAAGGTCGTTCATCACGTGCTGGACGACCTGGGAGGGAATGGCGAAGCCCACGCCCATGAATCCGCCTTCACCGCCCATGCCGCTGTTGTTGCTGAGGATGGCGGTGTTGATCCCGATTACCTGGCCGCGCACGTTCACGAGCGGTCCGCCGGAGTTGCCGGGATTGATGGCGGCATCCGTCTGGATGAAGTTTTCGAACCCACCCTGCTCGATGCCCATGTTGGTGCGGCCGAGCGCGCTGACCGTGCCGCGCGTAACCGTGAAGTTGAGGCCGAAAGGATTGCCGAAAGCCATGACGGTGTCGCCCACCTTCATGGCGCTCGAGTCGCCGATCGGGGCCGTGGGCAGCTCACGAGCGTCAATCTTGATCACCGCGATGTCGCTCTGAGGGTCTGCGCCCACCAGCTTGCCCGTGAATGTGCGCTTGTCAGTCAGCAGCACCTTGATGTCGGTGGCGCCCTTCACCACGTGATTGTTGGTCACGATGTAGCCGTCGGGCGACACCACAACGCCGGTCCCGAGGGCGTGTTCCCGCTGCTCACGCGGAACGTTGAGACCCGGAACGTTGCCGAAAAACTGCCGGAAGAACGGGTCCATCCCACCGAAGGGTGATCCCTGAACCTTTACGACCGAGGTCGTGCTGATGTTCACCACGGCCGGGGTAACGCTCGTCGCAATCTGCTCGTAAGCCCGGTTCAAGCGCTCGAGCGTATCGATGTCCGGACCGCTCAAGCCGCCACCGTTTCCACCCGCCGCCGCCACCGAAATCTGGGGGTAACCCCCGTGATTCACATAAAGCATGACGGAAAGAGCCAGGCACAGCAGACCCACAAGCGTCAGGCTCATTCCGAGAAAGTTGTCTTTTATGAAATTCTTTGTTTTGTGCTGCATAGATCCCTTTCCTCCATGCGGCGTCTCGGCCCGGCAAAAGCAGGCCTCGCGCTCGCTGCGCCTTCTTCAAGGCGGAAACTAAACGTGAAAGCTAGAAACCGGGCATGCTGGATCCTGCTGCCGCCATTCCGGGCTAGAGCCGGATCACGAAGCTCCCCTTCGTATTATAAGACGCCGGCCTCCTCCGGGAGTGAGCAAACCGGACCCGTTTCGGAGCCCCCCGATTTTGGAGCCCCCGGCTTTGGACGCCCCGGTTTTGGAGCAGTTGATCGGATCGCCGGTGGTCATACTTCAATGACCTATTCGACCTCTCGCTATCCGTTCGTATTCTGCATCCGCCCCCGGCGAAAGCAGCACCCATAGTGTATAGATGCCGAGGGCCGTCCCAAAGGGGAAATCTATTAACGCCATGCAGCCCAGCACCACGGCCAGCGTCCGCGCCCAGGGCCGGCGCTCCAGCAGTCCCCACCCCGCCGCGATGCCCGCCACGCATGCCACGGTCAGGAACAATCCCAAGCCTCCCATTATGGGGAGGACGAAGGCTCGCATCGGCATGGGCATGAACAAGAACCCCATGCGGCCGAGGAAAAGCATGCCCAATGCCGGAATCATCCGAAGCGCCGAGCCCACAATCCAGAGGATGCCGAGCGTTCGCAGGTTGCACGCGAGGCGCGACTGCGGCGCCACGGCGGCGTATCCGGCGGGGACGGTCGATATCGACGGGGCCGACGGGCTCCACTGGGCAGGCTGGGGCGACGTCGCAGGGATAGCAGGGGTCGCCGTCACCGGCGGTTGCGCCGCAGCGGTGTTGAAGGCGCCCGGGGCTGCCACGGCCCGCCCGCAGCGAGTGCAAAAGCCCTGCCCGTCCTGAATCTGGGTTCCACAGTAAGCGCAGTACATGATCCCCTCCCGGCAAAGCCCTTCCCTATGTCATCATACGCCAGACCGGACCCCAATGTTCCGGGTCCAGCGGACGCCCGCTTCATGAGGGCGCTGGCTATTGCGCCTTGATTCCGCTGTCGCGGGGAGGTCTGCGACGCCGCGCTTCGGACAAAACTCCTTGACGCCTGCGCCGCACTAGCACAGAATTAACCCTCGCGGAGGGAGGTATTCAATGAGGGGGTTCAGAACCATACTGCTCATCGCGCTGGCGGCGGTCTCCGTTTCGCTCGCGCAGGCTGATCAGATTCCGGCGGGTGATCCCCGCGTAAAGACCGGCGGCGGTGGTACGCTCCTTTGGGAGGGAACGGCTCCGGCGGCGATCATTATCCAAAATTTTTCCATCCTGACACCGAGCGGGACCAGTCCCGGAACCAGCCCCTGCGACCTGCTGCAGGGAACCATCAACACCGTCTCGCCCACATGTCTGTTTCAGAATGACATTTCGGTGAATGGCGTCGGCCAGAACCTCACCATGCTCACCTTTGACGCTCTTGGGGTGGATCCGAACACGGTGAACTGCGGGTTTCTTTCCGGCAGTCCTTTTTCCCAGTGCGGAGTTGACCCTCTTATGGGGAACGAGGGCACCCAGATCACCTTTTTTCAGGGATCGATCGCGTTCGGAAGCAACTTCACGCTGGACTTTGAGGGTTTCCCGCAGAACTTCACTTTCGGGAGCACCGCCACTACGACTCCAGAGCCCGGAACCCTTGGCCTGCTGATGCTGGGCGGCCTGGCGGCCATGCTTGCCGGGCGGCGGGTACGCGCCGGTTTCGGCGAGCGTTAGCGCCGGCTTTGCATCCGCAATTATTGAGCGTCACGAGTCGAGTGGCGGATTGGACCCTCACCCGGCGCTCCCCGCCACCCTCTCCCGACGGGAGAGGGCTGAAATCGATTGGTAAAACGGCCGGCCCTGCTTCATTTATCCCCGGCCCCGGTGCCGCCGAACTTCGCGAGTAACCGGGCAAATGCGGGATCACCTTTGAGACTCGTCAGTTCCGGATCATCCTCCGCCTGTTTGGTGGAATAGCCCTTTGCAAAAGCGTCTTGAAGCGCCTGGAGCGCCTCGGCAGAGTGTCCGCCGAGCGCTTGCACCGTCGCCTCATCATAAATCCCCTTGACGTCGTCCTGGTTGATCGCTCGGGCGCTGCGGACGAAGCGCAGGGCCTGGGCATAGTTGCCCTTCTCGGCGTAGTACAGGGCGAGGTCTTCCATCGCGGAGAAGTCGCGAGGGTTCACTTCCAGCTCCTTATAGGTAAGCGCAATGGCCTTGTCGTAATCGGCCTGGGCCTTGTCTTTTTGACCGGACCAGCGCTCGGCGTCAGCCAGGTTGCCAGCGATGGTCTCATCGTTTGGGTTCAGCTCCTGCGCCTTCGCAAACGTTTTCACTGACTCGTCGTACCGCTTGAGATAGAAGTAGGCGGTACCAAGGTTGGAGTAGTTGTCGGCATTCGGCTCGAGCTCCAGCGCTTTCTGGAAGGCCGGAATGCATTCCGCGTACTTGCCCTCACTCAGGTGAACGGCGCCGATATTCTCATACCCCCAGGCGTTGTCCGGCTCGAGCTCCGTGACCTTTGAGAATGCGGTCAAGGCCTTCGAATAGTCGCCGAGCTGGAAGTAGGCGTTACCGAGGGCATTATAGTTCAGCCAGTAGTAGGGGTTGATCTGGACGGCGTGCTCGAACGCCTGGATGGCGTCGTCCTTGCTGCCGTTCGCCATGTAAGCGCTGCCGAGCCGCCGGTACACCTCGTCGGAGTTCGGGGCGAGATCCAAGGCCCGATGCAACTCAACAATGGCCTCCTGCGTGCGCCCTGTCGCGCTCAGCACGCTGCCCAGGGTAAAATGCACCTCCGGCTGGCGGTCATCCAGGCGGAGCGCCTGCTGGGCCGCGCTCACTGCCTTCTGCGTCCAGAAGCGGTCTTTGGTCGTGCTGTACATCGTCAGGCTGGCGTTCGCAATCCCGGCGTACGCCAGCGCAAACCGAGGATCCTTCGCGAGCGCCGCGTTGAAATGGTCGATGGCAGCCTCGACGTTCTTCGGGTTCTGCTGGCCGCGCATGGCATCGCGGCCCATCAGGTAGTCGTCATACGCCCCTTCATTCTCGGTGGGACGGTGCACGGAGCGGGCCAACTCCTGGCTGCTCGGGCTGAGGTCAAGGGCGGGAACCAGCCGGGCGTAGATCCGGTCTTCGAGCGCCAATAAATCCTGCGGAGTTCCCGGGAATTCTTCGCTCCAAAGCAGCTTGTGATTGGCGGCATCCTGCAGCCGCGCAACAATCGCGATCCTGCCGCCCGCCTGTTGAATCGTCCCGTCCACGACGAGGTTGGCGCCAAGCTGGCTCGCCACCTTTTCGACGGCCTGGCCGGGCTCGGCCTTCTGTACCGCCTCGGCGTCGGCAATGTGGATTCCCGCCAGTTGAAAAAGCTTCGCGGAGAGAGACTCCTGAATTCCTTCGCCGACATATCCGAGAGCTGACGGATCGCCAAGCATGCGGAAGGGGAGCACCGCAACATACTTCCCCTGCGAGAGCGGCGGTATACCCTGCGCGCCAGCCGGAGCCTCCGCGCGAGGGCGGGGGCGAAAGAAGAGGGAGCGCACCTTGGGGATGGCCAGCCCAATCGCAATGGCGAGAAGCAGTACCGCTGCCACGATCCATCCAAGTCCGCGTCTCGGGGTTACGCGCAGCACGGGCCGGTTCTGCCAGCTCATTCCTGAGCGGCTTAAGCTTTGCGGGTCAAGGTCAGCGAGGATTTCTTGAGCGCTCTGATAGCGCCGTGCCGGGTCGCGTTCCAGGCATTTCAGAACGAGGCGCACCAGATAATTCGGCAGGTCAGGATTCAAGACCTTGGGGTTCGTCGGGTCGCTTGTCAGGCGTTCGTATATAGATTTCAGACCGCCGGCCGACGCGAAGGGAATCTCCCCGGTCAGCATCTGGTACAGAACGAGGCCCAGTGCATAGATATCGCTGCGCGCGTCAGCCTGCTTTCCCTCGACTTGTTCGGGCGACATGTAAAGGGGCGTGCCGACCAACTCGCCGGCGTGCGTCATCATGGCGCCGCCCTCTTCGAGCGACTTCGCCAGGCCAAAATCCGAGACGTAGGCGGTGCCCGCCTTATCGATCAGCACGTTCTGCGGCTTGAGGTCGCGGTGAACGACGCCCTCATGGTGGGCGGCGGCGAGAGCGGAGCAAAGCTGCCGGGCGAGACCCACGGCTTGATCCACGTCCGGGCGGCCCTGCCTCAAGAGCCGCTGCTGCAGATCCTCACCCTCGACGTACGCCATGGAGATGAATTTCACTCCGTTCACGTCGCCCAGGTCATGAATCCTCAAGACGTTCTTGTTGGAGATCTTGCTCGCCAGCAACAATTCCTGCTTGAGGCGTTGCATGGCCTTGTCCTGGTGGGCAAGGTCGGGCCGGACCAGCTTCAAGGCAACGAGGCGGTCGAGGTCTTTGTCGTAAGCCTTATAAACAGCGCCCATGCCGCCGCGGCCGAGGATCGACACAATGCGATAGCGCGGTCCGAAATCGGTGCCGGGCTCGAGATTGATCGAATATCCCCAGGCGGAATCTGTCGCGGCTCGTGACGGCCCCCCCTGGAGTTCGGGGAACGGGTGGGTGGGAACATGGGGGAAGGTAGCTGCGGGGTCGAAGCGGGTCTCGGCTTCGTGCGACACTGAAAAGGAACTGCTGCAGCGCACGCAGCTGCTGGAGCCTTCGGCATTCTCGGTCTTGCATACTGGACAAGTCATCAGGTCAACCGGCCGCAGATAAGCCGCCAGGACTTACGCTCCTGTTATGAGCCAACATTTCCCTTTGGCGTGGCGGACACCTAACCACGGCATTGTACCCCACGGCCTCGCCCTCAGCCACAAATTTGCAGCCCGTCGCCGGTGAAAAGCCCAGGCAGCAGGCGCCGCGCTAAACTCCGATTCTCGCCATCAGGCCGAGACGCCCCGATCGTCGAGAGCCTCGCCGAACCCGTCGCCGAGACCGCACCCGTAGAGCAGGTGAAACAACGTCATCACGGACTGGCGCGGATAAGAGCGCCCGTCGCGCAGGAGCCCCCAATCGCCGGTCGAGAACGCGAAGCTGCCGTCCGGTCTCTGACGCTGCAGCACCCGGGCGTAGCATCGATCCTCGGCGTCGCGTCCGCTGAGAAATCCCAGGCGTCGCGCCTCGCTCAGCGCGGCCCCAAGCGCCGCTGTGTAGTAATCCACCTCCGGCCCTGCTGCGGTATGAAAACAATCCGTAGCGCTCGCGCCGTTTACCCTCACACCACCCTCGAGAAAGCGTGCGAGCGTGGGAAGAATGCGATGCGTGGTCGCGGCGGGGCGCAGCCGCTCGCACCAGGCCAGCTTCAGGAACTCGAAGGCATTGTATTGGTAGCACAGATAGTGATCGCGACGGCGCTCGTAAGGGCCGTCGACGATGTAGGGCAGCTCGCCCGTCGCCAGTTGTTCGGCGGCCACGAACACCAGCATGGGCTCCACGTTCTCGAGGACGCGCGGATCGCCGGTTGCCTTCCACAGGCGCAGAAACAGCCAGGCTGCCTCCACGGAGTTGTTAGGGATTTTACCGCGCGGCCGGTCGAAATAGTTGATGGCCTTGCCCGACGAGTGCGGCTGAAAGCCGATGCGCTCCGTGAGGTAGCGATACCAGCGCTCGGCCCCGTCGAGCCATTCCGGCCTTGACTCGCGGGCGAAGCTGGCCAGAAGTCCGACCGCGCCCCAGTTGCCCTCCACGGTAGCCACCAGATGGCGGCGCTCGGGCAAGGGATAGCGCCAGAAACCTTCCGGGGTCTCGAGGCGGAGCACGGCCTCGGTCGCCTCGATCGCCAGGCGCCGGAAGCGAGCGTCTCCGCCTGCCTCGTACAGCATCCAGTTGGCGAGAATCCAGTACCCCTGGCTCTGCAGGAAAACGTAGTCGTCGCCCCACGGAAGGAAGGGTACAGCGCTCTTGACGAAGCGCCACACGCGCAGATTCATCCGGACGCCGGGATCGGGTCCACGCAGCAGACCGTCGGCTACGTGGCGATCAACGAGCTGCGCGTGCAGGCGTTCGGCGGCCTGGAACAGTGCATGACGATCAGGCATCGGGGAACAGTGGCGGTCAGCCTTCGCGCCGCCGGACTCAACTTTCAAGTATAACCGGCGGTCGCCAGCCGGCATTGAGCGTCTGGCCAATTCGACTACAATGCCTATATCCCGCAGTCTGTAGCAATCTAAGGCTGCTGGTACCCTTATGTGCGGCATTGCAGGGTTCGTTCAATTCCGGCCGTCTGAAGCGCGCGACCTCGAGCACCGCGCGCGCCTGATGGCCGACCAGCTCGCGCATCGAGGTCCGGACGACGCTGGCTACTGGGCGGACCCGGCCGCCGGCGTGGGTCTGGGATTCCGCCGTCTCTCCATCATCGATCTCTCGCCGGCCGGCCATCAGCCGATGTGCTCGGCGTCAGGCCGGTACGCGATCGTCTTCAATGGCGAGATTTATAACTTCGCGGAACTGCGCGCCGCGCTTGAGCCTCTCGGCCACAGCTTCCGCGGCCACTCGGACACGGAGGTGATGCTGGCGGCCATCGAGCAGTGGGGACTCGAGGCGGCCGTGCAGCGTTTCCGGGGCATGTTCGCCTTCGCGGTTTGGGACGGGCGTGAGCGCGTTCTGCACCTGGTGCGCGATCGCATGGGCATCAAGCCGCTCTACTACGGCTTCGGCAGGGGTTCGGGACCGAGCGCCTTGCTTTTCGCTTCCGAGCTGAAGGCCATGCGAGCCTATCCCGAGTTCGCACCCGAGATCGACCGCGACGCGCTGGCCGCCTTCATGCGCCACGGCTATGTTCCCACTCCCTATTCCATTTATCGCGGCGTGGCCAAGCTGCCACCGGGCTGCATGATCAGCTTCGCTTCGTGCAGCTGCGCAGGTCCCGGCGAAGCGCGCGCTCGGGCCTATTGGTCGTTTCGCGAGGTGGCCGAGAGGGGTGAGAGCGAACCCTTCCTCGGGTCGCCCGGAGAAGCCGAGGCCGAGCTCGAGAGCCTTCTGCGCGAATCCATTCGCCTGCGCATGATCGCTGATGTGCCGCTCGGCGCGTTCCTATCGGGCGGCATTGACTCTTCGACCGTTGTGGCCCTGATGCAGGCCGAGAGCACTCGTCCCGTGAAAACCTTTACCATCGGATTCGAGGAAGCGGATTTCAACGAAGCCAGTCACGCCCGGCGCGTGGCGGAGCACCTTCACACGGATCATCACGAGCTGTTTGTCACCCCGGAAGAGACGCGCGCTGTCATACCCAAGCTCCCCACGATGTTCGACGAGCCCTTCGCTGATTCCTCTCAGATTCCAACTCACCTCGTCTCGGCACTGGCCCGCCGGTCGGTAACCGTCAGCCTGTCCGGCGACGGCGGTGACGAGCTCCTGGGCGGCTACAACTACTACGCGACTGCGCCGCCCCTATGGAAGCGCATCCGTCCATTCCCCCGCCCTCTGCGCCAGTTGGTCGCGGGCGGCGCCACGCTGCTGCCGGCAAGCGCTTACAACCGGATGTTGCGCGGAAGGCGGGTGGCTCCAGCCTATACCGGACGCGGCACGGGAGGCCAACGAATCCACAAGGCAGCCCAAGCGCTCCAAGTCACCGATCTCAGCGATCTGCATCGGGCGTTCTCCACGCATTGGGATTCGCCGCAGGAGCTGGTGATGGGCGCCCGCGAGCCCTCCACCGTCTTTACGGACGCGAACCTGCGCCCGGCGCTGTCAGATCCTGCGATCTCCATGATGGCGTCCGACACTCTCATGTATCTGCACGACGACATTCTGACCAAAGTAGACCGCGCCAGCATGGCCGTCAGTCTGGAGGCGCGCGTGCCCATCCTCGATCATCACGTGGTCGAGTTCGCGGCCCGTTTGCCCCTCGATTTGAGGATTCGCGCCGCCCAGGGCAAGTGGCTTCTGCGGCAGGTCCTGTACAAGTACGTGCCGGCGAAGATCGTCGAGCGCCCGAAGATGGGTTTCGGCGTCCCCGTCGGAACCTGGCTGCGAGGTCCTCTGCGGGAGTGGGCCGAGTCTCTCCTCAACACGGACCGGGTGCGTCGGGAGGGCTTCCTGCGTCCGGCGCCGGTCCGCGCGTTGTGGCGGGAGCATCTGAACGGGGATCGGAACGCCCCGGAGGGCCTTTGGGACGTCCTGATGTTTCAGGCTTGGCTCGATCGCTGGAAGTAAGTCGGCGCTGGCGGCTCATCGGGCGCTCGTCACGCCGGCGTAGATCTCGACAATGCGGCGGGCGATGGCTTCTTCGCCATAGCGCGCGGCAATCCATTCCCTGCCCTGGTCCCTGCCCCGGGTGCGGACGCCGCCACGGCAGACTTCCACAATTCGCTCCGCAATCTCGCCGGCACGCGCCGGCACGAGAAAGCATCCTTCGGTCGTCCCGATCAACTCGGCGACGTCGCCCACGTCCACCGAGATGACCGGGAGATTCACGGCCATCGCCTCTTTGACGGCGTTCGGCGAGCCTTCGGCGTAGGAAGCCAGCACCAGCACGTCCGCAGCGTTGAGGTAAACGGGCATGCGCTCGCGCGGAACGCCCAGCACCTGCAGGATCTCGAGTTCGGGCACCTCGGGCCGCGCCAGGCGCACCGCCGCTTCCACCAGGTCAAACCGCTTGCGGGCCACCGCCGGGTCATAAGGAAACAGTGCGTACTTGCGCCCTGGATCAAGCCCCAACATGGCGCGCGCCTGGTTGCGGTCCATGGGGCGGAACAGGCTCAGGTTGACACCGTTCGGGATCACGTGGGCTGAAGGAAGCCCGAGCCGGTCTTTCATCTGGCGGCTCTTGACGATCACGGCTGCGGCCCGGCGAGCCAGGACGCGTGTGGAGAGCTGGAGAAGTCTTCCGGCCAGGGAATTGCGGCCGTCGCGGTCGAAGCGGCCAAGAACGTCATCGCCCATCAGGGAAACGACCAGCGGCGCGCGTGCCTGAAATCGCGCCACCCAGCCAGAGAGTCCAAAGTGGGCATGGACCAGATCATAGCGCCCGGCCGCGAGGCGGTCTCTCACTTCGAAGACTCCGCGAAGGTAGTTGAGCCGCGAGCCTCGTCCGTTCACAAACACTACGTCATAATCAACGCCGAGCGGACGCAGGGACTCCATCTGCGCCTGCACGAAGCTGCCGTAACCCGGGTCAGCCTCAGTGGGCCAGAGATTCGTGACCACGAGAACGCGATACCGGCACGCTTTCACGACGGGCGACTCATTGTGGTGCGGGCTTCCAGCGGCGCCTTCACAAAAACAAACTCATTGTTGCGATCGCGTCCGCGGCCGCGCTTGATTTTAGCCAGACTGAACCCATGCCGCGCAAAGAAGTCCGTCACCTTATCCGGCGCCGCCACCTCGAACGGGTATCCGCCCAGCCAATCCAGCCAGTCGTGGACAATCGACATGCCGCGAAGTTTGCGGTACTCGCGATAGCGCGCGAGTGGATTCCGCCCGCGCCCGAGATCGCCGAGCAGGCCTTTAAGGATGAAGAGCGGAACAAAGACGGCGGCCACGAGCGCCGCACCCAACCGGCCGCTCACGTAGACCCGCTTCACCGGCACCCAGGCGCGGGAGGTCCATCCGCGATCGTCATACAGGGCGATGAAGAGCTTGCCTCCGGGGGCCACCGCCGTCGAGACCATCTCAAGCGCGCGCGCCAGGTTTCCCGTGTGATGCAGGACGCCCCAGGAGTAAACCACATCGTAGGCTCCGAGGTTCGCCACGTAGGCCTCGTCGAGGACGCTTCCGCGCTCGATCGTCCAAGCCGCGAAGTCAGGCGCGTAACGGCGCTTGAGTTCTTCGGTGCAAGCCACGCTCTCGGGATCGTAGTCGAAGGAGTGTATCCTCGCCGCTCCGAGGCCGGCGGCGGCGAGCGAGAACAGGCCGCTGCCCGAGCCCACATCCAGAAAGGACCTGCCCCGCAGAGTGTCAACGTCGAGCATTTCCCTGAGGGATTTCCGGGCCTGGTCGATGCGATCGTCGTCGAGCACGCTCAAGAACGCGCGCCAATTGCGGCCGAAAGCAAAGCGGGCTTCACGAACCGGCGGGTTGGTTGCGGGTCGATCGCCGCCGGAGGGGGAACGTGATCGAAGGGTGGCTGCGCTTCTCTTCAACTCAGCTCCACGGTGGCACAGGTACTCCTGCCTGTACCTTCACGGATGCAACTTCTCGTGCCGCTCGAGCATGGCGACGAACTGCTGAATTCGCCTGGCGCGAGTCTCGGGTTTTTTGGCGGTTTGAACTCGCCATAGAACAGCGTATCGATTCGCCCGGTCGAGTGTTGCGAAGAATGCCTTGGCACGCGCGTTTCGATCGAGCGCTGCCTGCAGATCGGCGGGCACCGTTGCCGCGGTCGGTGAATCATAGGCCCGGTCCCAGCGCCCATCCTCCTTGGCGCGTTCCATTTCCTTGTGACCGGCAGGTTTCATGCGCCCGCTCTCGATCAACGCGAGCGCTTTCTGGCGATTGATCTTTGACCAGATGCTCTTCTTGCCGCGTGGAGTATATCTCTCGAGCCACGTTTTCTCGTTTTCGGGCCGCTTCTGCGCGTCGATCCAGCCATAGCAGAGCGCTGCTTCGAGCGCCTCGGCGTGGGCTATCAACTCAAGGCCGCAGCCCTTTTTGGCCAGCCGCAGCCAGACGCCGGACGACGTGCCATGGTGGGCGTCGAGCCACGCGGTCCAAGCCTCCTGCGCCGGAAACCCCAGGACAGGCACGCCGTCGAAAGTGCCGCGACCTGACTTCATACGGTTAGCTTCCGTGCAACACACACCACGTAGGGCGAGGTCCACCGATTCGACTTGAGGCGGACCACATGATCGTCCACCAGCCGGACTGATCTCGTCAGGAAGGCATTGGCCACCTTTACGGCCATGCCCGCCACGCCCCGGCCCCACGTCTCGATGCCGGTGACCTCGAGCCCAAAGGGTAGGAGGTATAGAGCGGATTCGACGTCGAGTCCGGCGTCGCGGTGCGCCTGAGCAAGCCTCTCGGCGGAGAGAGGTACGTGCGCCTCATAGAGCTTTCGATCGAGCAGCCGCTGATATCGTCCCAGTATCCCGGTGAGATTCGGGACAAAAGTAATCACGCGGCCCCCCGGTTTCAGGAAGCGCGCCACGGCGCGCACGGCCCCGGCGGTGTCGTCAAAATGCTCAAGCACGCCGTAAGACAGCACCCAATCGAAGGCGTCCACGGTCTCAGGCGGCGGGGAAAAAAAGTCGCCGCAATAGATTTCACCAGCGACATCCTGCTGCTCCAGAATCCGGCGGGCCCGGTCACATCCCAGTCCTGACTGGTCGATTCCTGCCACCCCAAGTCCAAAATAGCGCGCGAAGTAAGGCAGGAAAACCGATTGTGCGCAGCCGATCTCGATCAGCCGCTGTGCCTGCGCGCCCTGACCGCCGAAGATCCCGGAAAAGAACTGATGAAACCTGCGATAGGGATAGTTCCGCAAACCCTTGCGAAAAGGATCGAGCGGTCGCGGCAGGGGCCTGCGTTCCCACCAGCCGTCCCAGTACTCGCGTCCGGTCCGATCACCGACACCGATGGTCTTGTCTGAAGATGACATTGCGCCGGTTCATCCCCCGGAGGACGGTCAGATGCCCGCTCCGGCGGGCGCGCGCGCCTGGTTGCGCCGAATCAGCGCATAGATCGCCACGAATATAAGCAGCGCGCAAACGAAGTATACAATCGAAGTCGAAAGTGCGATGCCCGCCACCCCGTAAACGCGCATGAGCAGCAGGTTCAGAACCACGTTCAGCGTCGTGGTGAAGGCGGCGATGCCCGTCAACACAGCGTTCCGCTTGAGGGCGCTGACCACCCGCAGGCCCAGAATACACAGGAGGTAAAAGGGAATCTGGAGCGCGAGCCACGCCTCCACGCGGCTCACCACGGCGGTGTCATGAGGCGTAAAGGCGCCGCGCTCGAACAGGAGACGCACCAGCGGATGAGCGAAGAGCACGAGGCCCGCCGTCACGGGCACGGTGACTAGCAGGATGACGCCTCCGACCGTGCGCAGCGTGTGGCGGCAGGCGTCCCAGGCCTCTTTCGCCGCCATCTCGGAGAAGTACGGCAGCGAGGCAGCACCGAGCGGTAGAGCCCCGACCACCACCAGCACGCTGACGATCTTGCGAGCGTAGCCGAAGGCGGCCACACTGCCGCCGGGAAGCATGGCTGCCATCGACTGGTCCACCAGGTCCGTGGTACCGAGGAGCAGGGCGCCGGCCATCATGGGCAGATACTGGCTGATCACCATACGCAGTTTCGGATCAACGCCGTACCAGCGCGGCGTGAGGTCGATACCATGCGCGCGCGCGACCCAGGCGAGCATCGCCGCTTGCAGCGCGGTCCCGACTACGGTGCCGGCGGCCAGCGAATAAACGCTCCACGACTTTCCGAGCAGGATGACGAAAGCAAACGCAGCGAGCGGAGGCAGGACGGGGAGCGCGCCCGGCAGCGCGAAGCGTTCGCCGGCATTGAGCACGGCCGTGCCATTCGAGGTGATCCCGGTCAGCGCGATCAGCGGCAGCATAACGTAGAGCAGGTGACGGGTAAGCAGCAGCTTCGAGGCGCTGAAACCCGACCCGAGCAACGGCAGATACCACGGCGCGAGCGCCGCGAGCAGCAGCACAACCGCCACCAGCAGTCCCATGCTCCAGACCATGGCTCCGGAAAAAAGCCGCTGCGCGGCCGTGGGTCCTTCGCGTTGGCGCACCTCGACGAAAACCGGGATGAGGGCCAGATTAAAGGAATAAGCCACGATGCCCACAACGAAAGACGGCACCACATAGGCAATCAGGTAGGCGTCGACCGCATCGCTGCGTCCAAAGTAGCTGGCGGTGACGAGTTCCCGGGCCACGGTGGCGGCCAGGACGACGCCTGAGAATCCGGTCAGAATCCCGGTCGCGCGAAGGATCTTCCAGCTCGCGGACGACGCCCAGGCGCGGCCGGCGGCGGGCGGCATCGCGTGACCAATCTGCTTTTGTTCGGTGAACGATGGCTCGGGCACGGATCGCAACTCTTTTGGGCACGTCATGCTGAGCGGAGCATCCCTGCATTTCCAGAGTCAACCAAACACAGAGATCCCGGCTACATTCAGGACTGCCCTCGACTCTCAGGATGACAGGGTTCGCGTTTTCTCAGCAACCCGGCCAACTGCATACGGGACCGAAACCACGAACAGAAAGACCATCAAGACAGGCGTGGTGCCGAAGTTGAACTCGAAGACGCCCTCCACCACGAAGGCGAGCCAGGCGGCAAGCGAAGCGTCCGCGATCCAGACCGGACGGCCTTCGCTCTTGAGCCGTCGCCGTATGCCGAGAATCTGCCAGCCCAAAGCCGCCACGAACCATACCCAGGCAGCGAGGCACGGCAATCCGCGCTCGGCAGCGAGCTGCAGAAAGTTGTCGTGCATGTGCTCGTGCCAACTGTTTTCATAGGTTCCCGGCCGGAGGTATGTAATGTAAAGCTCGTTGACGTTGTTCGGTCCCACGCCGACCCAGGGATGATTGCGAATCATGGCGAGACCGACGTGCCACATCTCAAAGCGCGCTGTGATGGAAGGATCGTTCGAAGGATGCACGAGGGACGTGACACGGTCCCGGACCAGGGAGGGAGCACCGAGGTAGGCAGCGAGCGCGAGCACCGGCAGGGCCCACAGCAGCCGGGCGCGCCATCGGGCCACGAGATAGAACAACGCCACGCCACAGCCGATCCAGACCCCGCGCGTGAAATTCAACACGATGGACAGCATAACGATGGCTGCGACCAGCCACCAGACCCGTCCCGGCGCGGGTCCCGGCACCGGCCCTGACGCCGGCTCCGGCGTGCCTTGTCCTGCGCCCACCCACACGCCTCGAGTTCCGAGCAGCAGGTAAGCCAGCAGCGCGGTAAACACCAGCATCTGCTGGCCCCCGAAAGCCATCCAATGGCCCACGAAACCGTGAATGCGGGTGAGCGTCATGAAGTAGTAGATCTGGCCGGGATGCTCGGCGCGCGTCTGTTGGTATTGCAAGAGGAACTGGCCCGTGGCCACGAGCCCCGCCACCGCGGACTCCACAAAGATGGCGCGCCAGATCCAGACCAGATGCCGGTAACTCGCAATCAGGTTCACCGCCAACAACATGATCACGAAGAGGGTGAGCTTGCGGATGACGTTCCCTCCCGCGGCCGGATTCGCTGCCCACAACATGGAGAGCACGGTGAAAAGGCAATAAAGAGCAAGCGGCAGCTTGACCCCGGGAAAGGACGGCACCCGAGGGCGGCGCAGCAGGTCAACGGCATAGCACACCCCGGCCAGTGTGAGAAACGTCTGGCAGGCGGCCACCGAGATCAGCAACGTGAGGGCGCAAAGCGTAAAGAACAGGGACGACCAGCGCAGCAGCGCAGGTTCAGGCAGCTCGCGCCAGAATTCTCGGGCCCAATCTCTGGGGCTAATCACTAGGGTCGATTCTCACGCTGGTCGCGAGGCGGTTTCCGGCGGGAATCAAACGACCGGCAGAACGGCGCAGAATGGTGCGGGCGAAACCGGAGATATCGCTGGCGAGAAGACAAAGAAACGCCGGGGCCGTAATCGCCACGTTACGATTGTAAGCGAGCGCCTGTTGAAGCTGCCCGTGAAAGAAGGCCGCGAGAGCACGCGTGGATCCGCAAGACGGACAGGCCGCCAGGTGAAACAAATGGCGCCAGAGGCAGATGTTGGGGCCGCGATCGAGCAGTTGCGGCGGTATCAGACAAAACCCAAGCACGGCGCCGACCAGGACCGCCAGGCGTGGTATCCCCTTGGCGAAGGCTGGCATGGCTTCAGGCAAACCTCAGCGCGCGGCCCTGAGCGTCTGGCAGGCGATTAAGCGCGAGCAGCACAATATCTACGACCGCCCAGATCCCGCAGCCTCCGAGCGTGAGAAGCTTCAGGATACCGAGGCCGGTGTAGCCCATGTAAAAGCGGTCGATGCCTAGAAACCCGAGAAAATAGGAGAGCAGCACGGCCGTACCCCAATCCTTATCGCCCACGACCGGCGCGGGGGCCGGCGGCAACCGCAGGGGCTTGCCCTCCGCGTCAGGCAACTTGCGCAGCGCCACGAGCACTACGTCCACCAGGGCCCAGATTCCGCAACCTCCGAAGGTCAGGAGCTTCAAAATTCCCAGCCCGATGTAGCCCAGGTAAAACCGGTCCACACCAAAAACGCCCAGGAACTTGGAGAGCAGCAGCGCGGTCGACAGGTCCTTCTGGCTTCCTGGGGCGAGCGCAGCGCCGCACTTCACGCAGACCTGTGCGCCCTGGAGGGTTTCCGCGCCGCAGGCCGGGCAATGGGTTCCAACACCCACCCTTTGCCCGCAGCTGCTACAGAATTCCGACTGGTCCGGTACTTGATTCCCGCAGTTGCGGCAAAACATGCAGTCATCCCCCTTTGAGCCGGCTTGGAACGGCTGAAAACGAGCCTATCTAAACAGGGATGCCCGCGAAAAGTCAATCAATTCCGAGGATGGATAGTGGCCCATAGCTCACTACCTGAGGATGGACCGGGTCCGAGTCAGCTCGGAGAACAGCCTGTCAGTGCGGGCGTCCCACGGGCTCGCCGACCGGTTCCGCCACGGGTTCCACTGGCGGCCCTGCCTCGGGCCGGGCAGGGGCGGCGGTCTCTCTCCCGCTCTCGAGCGCCCCGTCCACAACTTCGTGGATGCTGCGCGCGAAGTGCAGGTCCAATCCCTCCAGCAGTTCGGGAGTGAGGTCCTCGCTCACATTGGGCCGATTCTCAGCCGGCAGGAAAATCTCCGTAACGCCGGCTCTCTTGGCAGCCAGCACCTTTTCCTTGATGCCGCCCACAGGCAGAACCTGGCCGCTGAGCATGATCTCACCCGTCATGGCCACGCGGGGCCGCAGCGGACGGTGCGTGAGCGCCGAAACCAGCGACGTCACCATGGTGACCCCGGCCGAGGGGCCATCTTTGGGAGTAGCCCCCGCCGGCACGTGAATGTGCACGTCGTTGTTCTGGAAGAAATCCGGATCGATTCCGTACTCCAGGGCGTGAGTACGCACCCAGGCCAGCGCAGCCTGCATTGACTCCTGCATCACTCGCTCCACGTGCCCCGTCATGGTGAAATTCTTGCCGCCCTTCATGATGGTGGTCTCGATGAAGAGGACGTCGCCGCCCGTGGGTGTCCAGGCGAGGCCAACGGCCACACCCGGCTGCCGCGTGCGCTCGATCAGTTCGGCGTCCAGCCGGAACCTGGGCACCCCGAGGTCCGGGGGCAAGGTTTCCGGGGTTACCACAAGTTTTTCCTTGGAGCCCTCAGCAAAGCGCCGGGCTTGCTTGCGGCAGACGGTGGCGATTTCGCGCTCCAGATTCCGCACACCGGCCTCCCGGGTATAGCTGCGGATGATCTCGGCAACGGCCGGCCGCGTGAATTCAATCTGCTCCGGGCCGACGCCGTTCTCGACGGTCTGCTTGGGAATGAGGTGACGGAATGCAATCTCGATCTTCTCCTCCTCGGTGTAGCCTTGCAGTTCCAGCACCTCCATGCGGTCGAGCAGGGCGGGCGGAACCGTATCCAGCACGTTGGCCGTGCAGATGAACAGCACGCGCGAGAGGTCAAACTGCACATCCAGGTAGTTATCCCGGAAATGGGAGTTCTGCTCGGGGTCGAGCACCTCGAGCAAGGCCGAAGTCGGGTCACCGCGGAAGTCGCGTCCTACTTTATCCACCTCGTCCAGCACGAAGACGGGGTCGCGCGTTTCCACCCGGCGGATCCCCTGGATCACCTGGCCGGGTAGGGCGCCGATGTAAGTGCGCCGGTGCCCGCGGATTTCGGCCTCGTCATGGATGCCGCCGAGCGAAATGCGGACGAACTTCCGGTCGAGGGCCCGCGCCACGGACTTGGCGAGCGACGTTTTGCCAACGCCCGGCGGTCCGACGAGGCACAGGATCGGACCCTTCAGGCCCGGTTTGAGCTTCAGCACCGCGAGGTAGTCGAGGATGCGCTCCTTGACCTTCTCCAGATCGTAGTGGTCTGCGTCCAGCACGCCCTTCGCCTTGCCCAGATCGACCTGAAACTCCGTGAACTTGTTCCACGGCAGCGCCACCAGCCAGTCAAGGTAAGTCCGGGTGACGTGATAATCGGCGGCCGCAGGCGACATGCGAGCCAGGCGCTTAAGCTCACGCGTGGCCTCTTTGTAAGCCTCGTCGTTCATCCCCGCCGCTTCGATCTTCTGCCGCAGCTCTTCGATGTCCTGTTGCTCGTCGGCCTCGCCGAGTTCACGCTGGATGGCCTTCATCTGCTCGCGCAGGTAATAGTCGCGCTGGCTTTGGGTCACCTGGTCCTGGACGTCCGACTGAATCTTGGAACGAAGCTGCTGAACCTCGACTTCGCGCGCGAGTTGCTTCATCAGCCGGTCCAGTCGTTGCTTCAGGTCAAGGCTCTCGAGCAGTTCCTGGCGTTCGGTGTTCGAAATCGAGGGAAGGTTGGCGGCGATGAAGTCCGCGAGGCGTGATGGATCGTCGATATTCATCGCCACGGTCTGCAAGTCGTCCGAGAGCGTGGGCGAGAGCTGCACCACCTGCTGGAATAACGAGGTCACGCTGCGAACCAGCGCCTCGAAGTCCGGCTCCTTGGGATCGGCGATGATGTCCTGCAAAGGGCGGACGCGCGCGCGCAGGTAGGGCTCGGTCTGAATCACCTCGTCCAGGGCGATCCGTTGCAAGCCCTCCACGAAAATGAACAGGCTCTGGCTCGGCAGCCGGATAATCTTGTGGACGAACGCCGCCGTGCCGATCTGGTACAGGTCGACAGGCTGCGGATTCTCCACGCGAGGGTCGCGCTGCGAAATCACGGCGATCAGCTTCTCTTCATCCTTGAGATCGCCGATCAGCTTCAGGGAGCTTTCCCGGCCCACCGTCAGCGGCAGGATCGCGTTCGGAAACAAGACGGTGTCCCGAACAGGAAGTATCGGGAGCTCGTTGAATTCAGTCGGTTTTTTCGTTTTGCTCGCCACAGGCCCATTCACCTCGTCACGAGGTCGTGCTTCCCTTCAGCAACGCCCGCTTCTTTGATGCGCCGCTGGACAGCAAGCATACACAAAACTGTACGACTGGGATACCACGCCCGCGCTTTTAATTGGATGCTCGCCCCACCGCTCGGGATACGAACCTGCGAGCCGATTCGGCAACAAGGATCAGGCCGCATCAGCCGCGATCCCTTCGCTTCCAGTCCTTCAGGAACTCGTGCGCCGCATTGGCGCCGCTCGCACCGGTGAGGCCGGCGCCCGGATGCGTTCCCGAACCGCACAAATAAAGGCCTCGCAGGGGCGTTCGATATGACGCCCAGCCGAGCAGCGGCCGCAGGCTGAACAGCTGATCGAGCGCCAGCTCCCCGTGGAAGACGTGGCCGCCCGTCATCCCGAGCTCGCGCTCGAGATCCGCAGGCGTGATGATCTGCCGGTGCACAATCAGGCCGGGCAGGTCGGGGGCGTATCGCGCAAGCGCCCCCACCACCGCATCGCCCAGGGCCTCGCGCTGCGAGTTCCAGTCTGCGCCTCGCAGTTTGTAAGGCGCGAACTGCGCGTAGATTGACATCACATGCTTGCCGGCCGGGGCCAGTTGCGGGTCGGAAAGCGAGGGAATCACCGCTTCGAGATAAGGCTCTGCCGAAAAGCCACCGTATTTAGAGGCGTCGAAAGCGCGTTCCAGATAATCGATCTCTGGCCCGATGTGAATGCGCCCGGCGAGCAGCTTAAGGGCGTCGTCCGTGCCGTTGCCTCGACCGGAAATGGCGGCGAAGGACGGCAGGCGATCCAACGCCAGATTCATCTTGGCCAGCACGCCGCTCGAACGGTAGTTGCGGATCCGGGCGACGAAGTCCGGCGAGAGTTGCGTGGGATCGATCAGGCTTAGAAACGTGCGTCGCGGATCAACTCCGGAGACGACCGCCTTCGCCGCGATCTCCTCGCCGCTCGCGAGGGTCACGCCGGTCACGGCGCCGTCGCGCGCCTGAATCGTGGCCACCTCGGCGCCGGTGCGAATCTCGGCTCCGGCCTGGGTGGCCGCTTCCGTCAGGACGCTCGCGAGCTTGCCCATGCCGCCGCGCACAAAGCAGACGCCCGATGCCGGCTCGGGATCGAAAGCCGCGCGCAGCAATAGTAATGCGCCGGACCCGGCAGACCACGGCCCGAGTGCGGCCCCGAAAATTCCTCGCGCGGCCAGCACCGCTCGCAGCGGCTCAGACTCAAACCACTCCGCCACCAGGTCTGCGACCGCCATCGGGCCCCAGCGCAGCAGCCGGAACATCTCACTCCGGCCGAGCCCGCGAAGGGCCCGTCCGGCGCCCAGCATCGTCCAAAGATCGCCGAGCGCGGGCGCGCGCAATGCCGGTGGCGTCTTGAGCATAAGGGGCTGCAGCACACCGGCCAGCCGCGCGAGGGTTCGCGCAAACTCGGCGTATCGTTCGGCGTCGCGTTTCGAGAACGCGGCGATCGACTGCGCCGAGCGCCCTTCGGGGCTCGGGTCGCGATAGAGAACCAGGGCGCGCCCGCCGTCAACCGGAGCGAAGACAGCCGGGTCCGGCCGGATGATTTCCAGGCCGCGACGATCGAGGGCGAGATCCTCAACAACCTTCGGACCGAGGCCGGCCGTGGCATGGGCGTAGGTCGACGAGCGGAATCCCGGGTGAAACTCGGCGGTGGCCGCGGCGCCGCCCTCGACCGGCCGCCGCTCGAGCACAAGCGGATGCAGTCCCGCGCGGCCCAGGTAGAATGCGGCCACGAGAGCATTGTGTCCGGCCCCGATGATGACGACGTCGCGAGGGTTGGGCATAAAAAACAGGAGTCAGGAGCCAGGAATCAGAAGTCAGGAGCCAGAAGAACGCTGCTTTCTCATCTCTTCCAATCTTTGAGCACTTCGACCGCCGCCAGCCTCCCCGGCGCTCCCATGATGCCGCCTCCCGGGTGCGCGGCTGATCCGCACAAATACAGACCCTTGATCGGCGTCCGGTACTGCGCCCAGCCCGGTACGGGCCGCAGGAAGAACAACTGTTCGAGCGAAAGCTCGCCCTGAAAGATGTTGCCTTCGGTCAGGCCAAACTCCCGCTCGAGATCAAGGGGCGTCAGTACCTGGCGGTTCAGGATGATGTTCTTGATGTTGGGCGCGTGCTCGGCAAGGGTATCGATTACCGTGTCGCCGAAAGCCTCGCGCTGCTCGTCCCAGTTTCCCTCCTTCAGGTGATAGGGCGCGTACTGCACGAAGCACGACATCACGTGCTTGCCTGGTGGCGCCACGGAAGGGTCAGTCAGCGAAGGAATCACGCAATCAATATAGGGCCGCCGCGAGAAACGGCCGTACTTGGCATCATCGTAGGCGCGCTCCATATAGTCCACGCTAGGCGAGATGGAGATGGCGCCACGCAGATGCGGGCCGGGTCCGGGCAGGCACTTCAAATCCGGCAGCGCATCGAGCGCCAGGTTCACCTTGCCCGACGATCCCCGGAACTTGTAGCGCCGCACTTGTTCAACGAAGTCATCGGGAAGGTAACCGGGTTCCATCATGCCGATGAACGTGCGCCGTGGATCGACGCTGGACGAAACCACGCCAGCCTCAAACTCGTCCCCATTTTCCAGCGCGACGCCGGTGGCACGGCCGTTCTTCACCATAATGCGGGCGATCGGCGCTTCGGTGCGAATCTCCGCCCCGGCCTCGCGCGCGGCCGCCGCAATCGCATTGGAGATGGCCCCGGTGCCGCCCCGCGAAAAGCCCCAGGACCGGAACGCCCCGTCGATTTCGCCCATGTAGTGGTGGAGCAGGACGTAAGCCGTGCCCGGCGATCGCACCCCGAGAAACGTGCCGATGATTCCGGATGCTGACATGGTGGCCTTGAGCACGTCGGTCTCGAACCACTGATCGAGAAAGTCGGCTGCGCTCATGGTCATGAGCTGCACTTGGTTGTACTGATCCGCCTCCGGCAGGTCGCGGAAACGGCGCCCGAGAAACATCAGTTTGCGAATGACGTCGGAACCCAGCCGGCCGGGGTCCGGGGGGGTCATTCCGAGGATCGGCTTCACGAACCGGCCCTGTTCCGCCATGGCCTTGCCGTACTCCTCGTAGGCCTCGGCGTCGAGTGGCGAGTGGCGGGCGATCTCGCGGCGCGTCTTGGCATGATCGTTCACGCGCCAAAGGTAATCGCCGTTCGCCATGGGGGTGAAGGTGCCGTCAAGCGGGAGAATCTCGAGGCCGTGCCGCGGCAAATCGAGGTCGCGGATAATTTCAGGACGCAGCAGCGAGACCACGTAAGAACAGACCGAGAATTTGAACCCGGGGAACACTTCCTCGGTGACCGCCGCTCCGCCGAGGACGTGCCGGCGTTCGAGCACCAGCACTTTCTTGCCGGCGCGGGCGAGGTAGGCGGCATGCACCAGGCCGTTGTGGCCTCCGCCGATCACAATTGCGTCATAACGGGACGTTGCCATGGTCCGATTGCCGTTCCCGGTTCTCGTCAAACCGGACGCGGGCCGCCATTCTATCCCGTATAACCGTCCTCCCGCCAGCCGCAATCCGACTTGTGCCGCAATCCGACTTGACCACTCGCGCCTCCCGGCCGTCTCACGCGGGGCACGAACGTGATAAGCTGCTCTTACCCGGCGATCGTCCGCCGATGAGGTATAAGCTTTATGCGAAAAGTCCTTTTGATTGCGCTCGCCGCCTTTTTTTTGGGAACGGGGATTTGCCGGGCCGCGCCGTTCGTAGACCAGGAAATGCGCAGTCTCAAAACGAAGCAGAGGGTCGAGCGAAGTCAACTCAAGCAGCAACAGCGCGCCGCCCGCAACACCATGCGGCAACATCCCACCACCAAGCAAGAGCGGGTGCGGATGAACAAGGACCTGAAGATGCAGAAGCAGTTGCTCAAGAAAGGCCAGAGAGAGGCGATTCAAAACCTCAAGCAGAGCCGCAAGCCCTTGAAACCGCCCTCCACCGCCGCCAGGCGGGTACGGGGATAGACAGCCTTGCCTGTATTCAAAGCTCAGAGTTGAGGGACCGCATGAAGGCGATTCGTGTAAATGAGTTCGGCGCCCCTGAGGTGATGCATCTCGAGGATGTTCCAGAACCGAAACCGGGGGCTGGTGAAGTATGCGTGAGCGTGAGGGCGGCCGGCGTGAATCCGTTCGACACCTATATCCGCGCCGGAACCTACGCCATCAAGCCCTCACTGCCTTACACGCCGGGGGCTGACGCCGCCGGAATTGTGAAGGCCACGGGCGATGGAGTCACCAAAGTGGCCGTGGGCGCTCGCGTTTATGCCCAAGGCACCCTCAGCGGCGCTTACGCCGAGGCGGCCCTGTGCCAGGAGTCGCAGGTTTGGCCGTTGCCGGAAAGGGTCAGTTTCGGACAAGGAGCCGCGGTCGGCGTCCCTTACGCCACGGCTCACCGGGCTCTGTTTCATCGCGCCCACGCCGCGCCCGGAGAGACAGTGCTGGTGCACGGAGCGAGCGGCGGGGTGGGCGTTGCGGCAACCCAGTTGGCGCGCGCCGCCGGACTGACCGTGATGGGCACCGCAGGAACCGAGGATGGCCTGAAACTCGTGAAGGAGCAAGGCGCACACTACGCCCTGGATCACCGGCAGGCGGGCTATCTTGACGGGCTGATGTCGCTGACGGCGGGCAAGGGCGTGGACGTGATTCTGGAGATGCTGGCGAACGTCAATCTGGATAAAGACCTCAATGTGCTCGCCAAGTTCGGCCGGCTGGTGGTTATCGGCAGCCGGGGCGCGGTGGAGATCACTCCGCGGTCGGCGATGGTCCGCGACGCCGATATCCTCGGCATGACTTTGTTTAACGCCACCGAGCAGGACCTGAAAGGCATTCACGCGGCGCTGGTCGCGGGGCTTGAAGACGGGGCGCTGAAACCGTTCGTAGGCCAGGAGATTCCGCTCGCCGACGCCGCCCGTGCGCATCATGCGGTGATGGAATCAGGCGCGCGCGGGAAAATCGTGCTGGTGCCTTGAGGCGGGGAATCGAAATCCGAAATCGAAACTCGAAGGGCGAAATTCGAAATCCGAAACTCGAAATTCGAAATCCGGAACTCGAAATCCGAAACTCGGTAGATGCAGGCCGGTTCCTAAAAATAGAAGGACGCTGAAAAACGTTCCCGATGGGTGTCATTCCGAGCGAAGCGAGGAATCTCGCTCGGACAAATAAAGGAGCTACGAGATTCCTCCTCGCCTGCGGCTCGTCGGAATGACAGGCTCGCAGTGTTTTTCAGCATCCTGCAGGTTCCCGGTTCGAGTTTCGGTTTTCGAGTTTCGAGTTTCGTAATTTCGTTTCGGAAGTATGTCTTTTACGCAACCCGCTGAAAAATAATGCTTGACAAGCATCTTGCGTTATGTGTAGAATTAAGGCATGGAAAACAAAGAGTTTGACCGTCACAACCTGTCAAAGTCGGAAGTGGTCGCGATCATGCCGTTGGCCTGTTCCAATGAGGACGTGGCCGTAGAGTTCTTTGAGCTTCAGCGGTGGGGCGACAAGCCAGTCTGCGTCTGGTGCCAGAGCGTGAACGTGTACAAGATGACGGACGCCAAGACCGGGAAGCGCAACAAGCGGTATCTCTGGCGGTGCCGCGATTGCCACAAGCAGTACACCGTCCGTATCGGAATGGTGTGGGAAGAAACCCGGCTCCCGCTCCGTCATTGGTGCTATGCTTTCTGGCGCGCCTCAACGTCGAAGAAGGGAGTGGCCGCCCTGGAGATCATGAGGCACTGCCAGATTACCTACCGCTCTGCGCTCTTCCTGTTGAACCGCATCCGCTTTGCAATGGCCCCGGACGCGAGCACCCCGAAACTGACCGGGACGGTCGAAGCCGACGAAACCTACATCGGACCAAAGCCACGGTCAGGAGACGGCAAGGAGCACAAGCGCGGGCGGGGCACGTCAAAAACCCCGGTGTTCTGCGCTGTCGAACGCAACGGCAGCAAGCACAGCCGGGTCGTCGCTGACGTGACCAGCGCCACTCTCCGCGATGCGCTCCGCGAAGTGGTGGACCAGAAGGCCCGCGTCATCACGGACGACTTCGCTTCCTATACCGGACTTGAGCACCGCTTTGAAGGTGGCCACGACACGATCTGCCACAGCACGCGGGAATACGTGCGGGGCGACGTTCACACCAACACTGTCGAGTCATCCTTCGCGCTTGTGAAGCGCGGAATCCACGGTATTTACCATAACGTGAGCAAAGAGTACCTTCACCGTTACCTCTGGCAATTCGACTTCGTTTGGAACAATCGGTCCCTGAACCATGGCGAGCGCACGAGCGCAGCGATTCAGTCGGCAAGGGGAAAGCGGTTGATGTACAGGCAGCCACTTTGAGGGTCGCTCGTTTGAAAAACAAGTACTGCCAGATCGGAGCCCTTCGCAACGAGGCAGACGTGGAACAAAGCTTCGTTCGCCGTCTACTGGAGGACTTCGGCTACTCTGACGAAGAAATTCTGCCCAAGAACAGCCTTGACGAACTTACTGTTGGAGGACTGCGTGGCCAGCCCCAAGAGCTTTATAGGCCCGACTTCGGATTGCGGCTAAAGCGCAAGGTCAGGTGGATAGTTGAGGCCAAGAGCCCAGACCCCAACGGAAACTTGCGGAAGCACGCCTGGCAGCCGCGCGCCTATTGCATCCTGATGAACGGCGCAGAAAAAGAAGAGAGGCCAGTTCAGTATTACTTGCTGACGGATGGGCACAGGACAATCCTTTTTGACCCAAACCTGAACGACCCCGTTTTAGAACTTGCCTTCACCGATTTTGTCGAGGGTAATGAGAAGTTTCGCCAGCTTCGTGTCCGCACTTCCAGGGATCGTATCCTGCTGAATGGCGGTGGACAGAAGACCACTCTAAAACTGGAGAAGAAGTCGCTGTCCGAGGTCAACGCCGCCTTCGCGTGGTGCCATCAGCACATATACAAAAAGGACGATACAAGCCAATCCGAAGCGTTTACCGAGTTCGTTAAGGTCATAGCCCTCAAGCTGATGTCGGATCGTAAAATCAGGGACAGCCACCCGGAGATTCTCAAGGAAAATTCGGTTGAGGTTCCCGTGGAGGAGGTACAGTTTTGCCTCCATTGGGTCGAGCAGAACGAACGGTACTCTAGGAATCCGATTAACGACATACAGTTCCGGGCCTTCATGGAAGACATGGAACGAGAAATAGCCACAGGCAAGAGAAAGCGGATATTCGAGCCCGGAGACCAGATCAAGATAAAGCCCGAGACGGTTCGTGGAGTCGTCAAGCGACTGGAAGGCATCTTTCTCTTTGGGGTTGATGCGGACCTGAACGGACGCCTGTTCGAGACGTTTCTGAACGCGACGATGCGCGGGAAAGATTTGGGGCAGTTCTTTACGCCACGCACATTGGTTATGCTCGGGGTGAGATTGGCCCGCCTTAAAGTCGAGGTTCCCGATAGACACGGGGGGGGGGGGGATCACACACATACCGATATTGTACTTGACGCATGTTGCGGAACCGGAGGCTTCCTCATTGATGCGCTTGCCGACATGTGGGCCAAGGTCGAGCGCAAGAGGAATTTGTCCGTGACAGAGAAAGACGCTATCAAGAAGCGGATAGCCAAGACTAATATCATCGGGGTTGACGTGGCAAACGGGCCGAAGCTAGCCCGCATCGCTCGTCTCAACATGTACCTTCATGGGGACGGAGGGACGCAGATTTTTCACCTGAATGCGCTCGACAAGGCGTTGCCCGACTCTGACACTGATAGTCCCGAGACGCGAAAAGAAAAGGAGGAATTTCGGAAGCTGATTAGTGGCCCAGGATTCGACGTGGCTCTCACCAACCCTCCGTTTGCCAAAGCCGTAGATCGCGGAACCGACGAAGAAAGTAGAATCCTTGATGAGTATGAGATCGGACGTGAGGGCAAGGCTCCGCTTCAATCGGTTCGCTCCTGCCTACTGTTTGCCGAGCGTTACCGCGATTTGCTGCGTCCGGGCGGCATGTGGATAACGATCATAGACGATGGCATCTTGAGCGGCGAAGATTATATCCGGTTCCGAAACAAGATTCGGGAGTGGTTCATAATTCGAGCAATTATCTCGCTGCCGGGAGACGCCTTTCAGCGGTCAAACGCCCGCGTGAAAACGTCGTATTTGATTGCCGAAAAACGCAATCCGGAGCTACAGCAAGAACAGTCCCCGATTTTCATGTACCCTTGCCAGCACGTCGGTATTGACGATCCAAAGCGGCAGCGGGCACGTCCCGGTGACGCCGAGGCCCGCGTTCGTGCTGAGGAAGAGGTCGCATTGGTGGCTGAAGAGTACGAAAAGTTTCTCAACGGAGAAAATCCACGTTACACGGTCCAACCGAGCCGCATCATGGATCGCCTTGACGTGAAAAACTGCTTGATGACCAAGGGCAGGAGCATCGCCGCATGGAGGAAGCGTGGGTTTAGGGTGCTCGCCCTCGATAAGGTCCTTGAGGAGCGCACCTATGCCGAAGATGAGATAGTCACGAAGGACCGACCTGACCTTGTGCGGGTCGCTGTCGTAAAGTATGACGGCTATGTCGAGGCGGGCGATGACATGTCGCCCTCAGAAGGCTCGTACTCAAAACTGTACCCGGTCAAGAGCGATGACATCCTCATATCCAACATCGCTGCTAGCTACGGTAGTATGGGCGTTGTGCCACAAGACTTAGAGGACGCGGTAGTTTCGAGCGAGTACACGGTTCTCAAGGTGCGCGAAGGGTTCGACCCCACTGTTGTCCAGCTCATCTTGCGTTCACCGGAAATACGAGCGGACATCCTGCTGTCATCTTCTGGGGCTAACCGGACGCGAGCGAAATGGGAAGCCATCAGGGAAATCGAGATTCCCTATCCCGACAACGATGTTGTGAGTAAGATACAGGCCCTATCAAAGCAGGCGGATGAGGCGAAACAGCGCGCCACCCTTGCTACGGAACAGGCACGCGGCAGGATTGAAACCAGCCTTTTACTCCGATCGGAAACTGCCAATACGATCTTGGCGGCTTTCAAGCCGCCGAAGTGAGAGCCATAATAATGCAAAAGCACGAAACCCAACCCGAGCGGCCCAAGCCAGCCACAGTGAAGCGCCAGAGGCCCGGCCCAAAGCCCGAGGTCCTGAAGATCGACATGGACTGGCAGGAAGCTGTCAAGCTGGCGATGAAGAAAAAGAAGCCGCCCGAAGGCTGGCCTAAGTAGATAACCGTGAGTCATTTACAACTCAGTACAACAGCCTCCAACTTTGGCTAACTCAGGTTGCGTAAAAGACATACTTCCGTTTCGTTTTTCGAATTTCGTTCTTTGTCTTTCAGATCCGAGGAGTGCACAATGATGACCCGCCACCGATCCCTGACCATTGCCCTGGCCCTGCTGCTTGTCGCGGCCATGGGAGCGCCTCCGCTCGTTGCCAGGTCGAAGGTGGAGTGGCAAACCTATTCCCTCGCTCAGCTCAAGACGGCCATGGGCACGCTCGGCGTGGGCGAGCACGCCAAGGTGATCGTCACGCTCGAGGACGGCACGAAACTCACGGGCCACGTCACCCAGACTGACGACACCCACTTCGTGGTGGTCGTGGGCGGGCGCGCCACGCCCGTCGAATACGATCAGGTGGCGGACATTCGCGCCGGAAACCCCGATACGCAAGTGAAATTCGCGGCCCGAATCGCCACGGACGCGGCCGCGCTGGCTGCCAGCAGTCCCTCCACAAAGCAAGGGCATCCGCGCCTGACCGCCGCATCGAAAACCATTGTGGTGCTGGCGGTCACGGCAGGTGGAATCGTTCTGTCGCTTGCCCTTTTAGGAAAGTTGTGACCCTCTGCGCCAGCTGCGAATTTCAAGTTTTGAATTTCGAACTTCGGTAGCGAGAGGACCTTCCGTGCTGATACCTATTCTGGCCTTTGCCGCCCTTCTGATCGCGGCTCCTCCGCCCGACGCCGCCTACCGAGCCCAAATCGAGCAGTGGCGCGAGCGGCGCGAAGCCGCGCTCAAGGCGGACGACGGCTGGCTGACCGTGGTAGGGCTCTTCTGGCTGAAGCACGGCGCCAACACGGCAGGAAGCGATCCGGCCAACGATATCGCGTTGCCCAAAGACTCCGCTCCGGCGAACGTCGGCATCTTCGACCTTCACGATGGCGTGATCTCGTTTCAGGCGGCGCCAGGCGTGACGGTGACCGTAAACGGCAATGCCGCAACCTCCGCGACCCTCAAGGCAGACTCCTCAGGCTCCCCCGACATCGTGCGCCTGAATGACCTGAGCCTGTTTGTGATTGAGCGCGGAAATCGCTACGGTATCCGGCTGAAGGATAAGAACAGCGAGCTGCGCAAGGCGTTCACTGGGCTCAAGTATTTTCCGCCCCGGGAGGAGTATCGCGTCAAGGCCAGGTTCGTGCCCTACGATCCTCCCAAGATGATCCCGGTACCCAACATCCTGGGACAGGTTGATGAGGAACCGAGCCCCGGCTACGTGGTCTTCATGCTGAACGGCCGCGAGTGCCGGCTGGATCCCGTCACCGAAGGAGACTCGCTTTTTTTCATTTTCAAGGATCTGACCTCGGGCAAGGAAACGTATCCGCCCGGCCGGTTCCTGAACACCGAAATGCCGCAAAACGGAGAAGTGGTCCTCGACTTCAACCAGGCCTACAACCCGCCATGCGCCTTCACGCCTTACGCCACTTGTCCGCTGCCGCCCGAACAGAACAAACTTCCCATCGCGATCGAGGCCGGAGAATTGCGTTATGGCCATTGACGTCACCTGCACTCTGGCGTCGCTTTTCCCCCTGAGAAAAGTGAGACTATGTAGCCTTCGAGCTAGCCCCCACGGTTACCCTCCAAGAAGGCGAAAAAAAAGAATCTAAAATTTTACAAAACGAAGCCACTAAGCCCAATAGAATCAGTAAATCGACCCCAAAAATAGGCCAAAACGAAGCCAAACGAAGCCACTAAAGCCGAACCTCGGCCCCGCATAAGTCTTTTGGAATCAGTCAGCCGGCCTGGACGATGGCTTCGTTTAACAGATTCAAAGCCAACTCGTCCCGGCGGGACTGTTTGATTACGAATCTTAGGGCTCGACTAATAGAAATGAATTACGCAGCCGACTAAGATCAGCTAGGACGCCGCCAGACGCTGTTTCATCGGGTAGCATATTCAACTGTCGCCGGTGGGCCCGTGAGCAATCCCGACAATTCGCCAAGAGTCGGCAAATGGCTGCTGATCCTCGGCCTGGCGCTGGTCGTGAACAGCGCCTACGTTGCCGCCTTCGATAGTCCCAACGTCTTTTCGGTCGGCAACGACCTCATCCACCCGTTTCTCGGCGTGCTGGTCGGGATCCTGCTCGTGCTCTGCGTCTTCCGCCACCGTGACTTCTTCCGGGGCAAGGCGGCCGCCGTCTCGCTGATTCTCCTGAGCGTCGCGGCCTGCTTCGGAGTCTATCTGGCGGTAGCGGGCATGACCCGCCCGCACAGCGTGGAGCTCTACATTCACGTCAGCGCCGTGATGGCGGGTCTGTTCTTCATGCTGGTACACCTGCGGGGACGCCTTGTTCAAAGCCGAGATTTGAAATCTGAAATTGGAAATTCCGAGCCGAGTTCCGGATCTCGAGTTTCGAGTTTCGACTTTCGAGTTTCGAGTTTCGTCTTCAGCCTGTGCGGCGGCGTGATGCTCGGGTCATTGGCCCTGTACGGCGCCGCGGCCGGCTACCGGCGCTTTTTCCCGAATCCCGAGTACATCGTCCGGAACCCGTCATCTCCCCCGCTGACCATGGACCAGGAAGGCGCGGGCACGGACGGCTTGATGTTCCCGAGCTCGGCGCGAACTTCGGACAATCAGCCTATCAAGTCAACCTTCTTCATGAATTCCGAGTCGTGCCAGCGCTGCCACCAGGACATCTACGCGCAGTGGCAGAGCTCCATGCACCACTTCGCGTCCTTCAACAACCAGTGGTATCGCAAGTCGATTGAGTACATGCAAGACACCATCGGCATCCGATCGTCGATGTGGTGCGGGGGCTGCCACGATCACGCCCTTTCCATCGCCGACAAGATGCAGAAGTTCCCGATCCGCGATATCGAAAACACACCGGCCGGCCAGAATGGTCTCGGCTGCATGTCGTGCCACGCCATCGTTCACGTGGAAGGCACCATGGGCCAGGGCGGGATCACGTTCGAGTACCCGAAGCTGGCCGAACTTGCGGAGAGCCACAACCGGTTTCTCCGCTTCCTGCACGACTACGACGTGAAGCTCGACCCGAAGCCCCATCGCGCGGCGTTTCTGAAGCCTTTCCATAGGGAGCACGGCCAAACGCCGGGGTTCTGCTCGGCCTGCCACAAGGTCCACCTCGACGTGCCCGTGAATCACTACCGCTGGTTCCGCGGCTTTGACGATTACGACAACTGGCAGGCGAGCGGCGTTTCCGGTCAGGGCGCGCGCTCCTTCTACTACCCGCCCAAGTCCCAGGAGTGCGAAGACTGCCACATGCCGATGGTGCCTTCGAAGGACTTCGGCAACATCAACGGCTTCGTGCACTCCCATCGATTCGCGGCCGCCAACACCGCGGTGCCCGCTTCATACGGCGATGAAACCCAGATCGCGAACGTGGAGAAATTCCTGAAGGGCACGCTGAGCGTGGACATCTTCGCCCTGGCGCAAGAACCGGCCGAGGCTTCCGCGGCAGCGCCCACCGCAGCGAGCGAAGGGCCGCAGCTCTCGAGCACGTTTGCCGTGGGTGAGGAATCCGCGCAAGGCCTCTCGTCGTCCCTCGCCGTCAACACACCGCCCGCAAGGCTCGAAGCGCCCCTGGGACGCACAGATGCGCGCCTGCATCCGGGCGAGACGGCGCGGGTGGAGGTGGTGGTCCGCACCCGGAAGCTCGGCCACTTCTTTCCGGGCGGCACCGTGGACGCGTTTGACTGCTGGGTGGAGCTCCAGGCGCGGGACAGCAAGGGCCGCATCATCTTCTGGAGCGGGGAGGCGGCCGGCGACGGCCAGGGCCCGGTGGACCCGGGCGCGCATTTCTACAAGTCACTGCAGATCGACGAACACGGCAACGTGATCAACAAGCGCAACGCCTGGTCCACGCGCGCTGTTGTCTATGCCCGCCTGATTCCTCCGGGCGCCGCCGACACGATCCATTACCGCCTTCAAGTGCCGCGCGACGCGGGCGATCACATCACCTTTACGGCCCGGCTGAACTACCGGAAATTCAGTTGGTGGAATACGCAATGGTCGTTCGCGGGCGTGCGTGACCCCTCCAACCCGCACCCGGATGTGACCAAAGATCACGATGACGGGCAATGGGTGTTCACGGGCTCAACGGCCGGCGACTCCGAATCGGTGAAAGGCATCCCGGACGTTCCCATCGTTGTGATCGCCGAGGACACGAAGACCGTCCCGGTAAGCATGGCGGCCAGCACCGATTCGACGTTCGAAGAAACCATGGCGCTCGACCCGCACGACTGGGAGCGGTGGAACGATTACGGCATCGGCCTGCTGCTCCAAGGCGACCTGAAGGGCGCGGAGCGAGCCTTCGAAACCGTGACCAAAGAACGCCCCGACTATGCCGACGGTTACGTGAATGTGGCGCGTGCGCGCATTCAGGAGGGCAACATCGAGGCGGCAAAGCCCATGCTGGCGACGGCGGTTCGGCTCAATCCGAAGCTGGCCAGCGCCCATTACTTCACGGGCCTCGCCCTCAAGGCCGATGGCGACTACGCCGGAGCCTACCATGAGTTCGCACTCGCGGCAGAGCGCTATCCAAATGATCGCGTCAACCGGAACCAGATGGGCCGCATGCTCTTCCTGCAGCGCAAATACCGCGATGCCGTGGCCGAGTACCAGCAGAGCCTCGGCATCGACCCCGAGGATCTGGAGGCCCACTACAACTTGATGCTCTGCTATCGTGGCCTCGGCGACGACACCCTCGCCGGCCGCGAGGAAAAGCTCTATCTGCGCTTCAAGGCCAATGAAGCCGCGCAGGCCATCACCGGACCCTACAAGCTGGCGCACCCGGACGACAACAACGAATCGCAACCCATCCACGAGCATGTCTCCGCGGCGCTGCGGAATCCGGGAGCCACTGCCCAATACCCACAAATCGGCAAGTCGTCGCCGGTGGGACGGGGTAAGAGGCGTGTGGTCAAGGGCCGCGCGATCCGTTCGCTGCTCACCGCTGCTCGTCCGGTTGTCCCAGGGGGCGGAGCCCGGTGAATCAAGTCCGTCAAAGTTCCAACTCCAGAGATCACAGCGCACATGCCGGAGTTCGGGCACTCCGTCGTCTGGGTGTGCTCTGTGGCGGACGCTCTTCTGCGTGTACGGCCCTTCTCTGCCTGGCCGGCCTGGCGATGGCTCTCGGTCTGCATGCCGGGTTCAGTATCGACCGCGCGCAGGCCGACACCTCCGTTCACTTTGTAGATGTCACGAAGCAGGCGGGTGTCAACTTTACTCATTACACCGGTGCGTTCGGCAAGAAGTATCTGCCCGAGACCATGGGCGCAGGTTGCGCCTTCATCGACTATGACAATGACGGCAAGCCCGACATTCTGCTCGTGCAGGGCGGCGACTTTCCCGATCATCACACGGGGCAGCTCCGCACGATGAAGCTCTACCACAACAACGGCAACGGCGCGTTCACTGATGTCACGGCACGCGCGGGCCTCGCCGTTGAAATGTACGGGATGGGCGTGGCCGTCGGCGATTATGACAACGACGGCTGGGACGACATCTACATCACCGGGCTCGGCGAGTCTCGCCTGTTCCACAACCAGCACAACGGCACGTTCAAAGACGTGACGCGGGACGCCGGCGTCAACAACACGGGCTTCGGCGCCAGCGCCGCCTGGCTCGACTACGATCACGACGGCAAGCTCGACTTGTTCGTGACGAATTACGTGAAGTGGTCGCCCAAGACCGACATCTATTGCTCTCTCGACGGCCACACCAAGTCTTACTGCACGCCCGAGGCGTATCACGGCGACACTTGCCGCCTCTACCACAATCTTGGAAATGGGCGATTCGAAGATGTCACGGCAAAAGCCGGCATCGAGGACTCGACCGGCAAGTCCCTCGGCGCGGCCGTGGTCGACTACGATCAGGACGGCTGGCCCGACATCGCCGTGGCCAATGACACGCAGCCGAACAAGCTCTACCACAACAACCACAACGGCACTTTCACCGAGCAGGCCGTGCAGGCCGGGATCGCTTTCAGCGAAGACGGGATTGCGCGCGGCGGCATGGGCATCGCCGCCATGGATTTCGACGGCTCAGGTTACCCGAGTCTCGCGATCGGCAACTTCTCGAATCAGATGATCGGCCTCTACCACAACGAGAAGAACAAGTTCTTCATCGACATCGCGCCCTCTTCGGCGGTGGGACGAGCCAGCTTGCTCTCGCTCTCGTTCGGCATTTTCTTCTTCGACTACGATCTCGATGGTCTCGACGATCTCTTCGTGGCCGACGGCCACATCGAGCCCGACATCAACCGCATTCAGCCTCAGGTGGCCTATGCCGAACCGCCGCTCGCCTTCCATGACGAGGGACGCGATTCCAAGGGAGCTGTCCGGTTCGACGAAGTCGGCAAGCAGCTCGGATTCTCGAAAGCGCTGGTGGGACGCGGCGCCGCCTATGCCGACATCGACAACGACGGTGCTCCGGACATCCTGCTGACCACCAACGGCGGGCCGGCCTACCTCTTCCACAATGTCGGCGGGAGCCGGAACAATGCCATCCGAATCCGCACGGCGGGAACGCGCTCGAACCGCGACGGCATCGGCGCGCAGGTGGGCGTCCAATTCGCCGGCCAGCCGCTTCCCGATGACTGGCAAACGGTCCACTCCGGGTCCAGCTACTGCTCCCAAAGCGAGCTGACCCTGACCTTTGGTCTCGGGAAAGCCGCCTCGGCCGATGTGCTGATCGTGTGGCCGAGCGGGCAGAAGGACACCATCAAGAATCTCACGGCCAACGCGACTTATACGATTGAAGAGGGCGGCAAGATTGTGAGCCGCGTGCCGTTCTCGCGATAAGGGCCGGCACTGCCTTCTCGCACTCTGGCTCTTGCCTTCCTGCTCGGAGTACACTGCCTTGAGTCAGGATGCCGAGATCAAGTCCTGGCTTGAATCGACCGGGCGAAAGGAGTTTTTCAGAATGCGATCGCGACTCTCCAAGGTTATGGTCATGCTCTTTGCTTGCGCAGTAATCGTCGTCGGAGGCGCAATGCTCGTGCCTCAAACGGGCTCAGCGCCCGAACCCAAAATCGCCTATGCGCACGTAAACGGCGACGGTACGCTCGACGCCGCTCACTCAAAGAACGTCGTCGCCATTGCGGGCGGCAATGGATTGTATTGTTTCAAACTCGGCTTCATTCCAAAGAACGCAGTCGCCACAATCGCCAACGATCCCACAGCTCCAAGACAGGGCCTCGGCTTTATTGAGACGGCGTTACCGCCGACCCCACTGTTCACATGCGAGGGTATTCCGGCGCCCGACGCGACCGTGTCAACTTTCGAGGAGACCTCGATCGGCGGAGGACAGTCGGCCGGCGGATGGGCGTTCTATGTAGTTTGGAGGGAGTAGCGATCCGTGCGCCAGGAGCCGGTTACTGCTTTCGGAGCACCTATCCGGCTCCCGATTCCCTACTCGCGACTCCCGTTTCGCCACTCGATACTCGCACGACTCACTCAGGCACAGCGACATGCACCGGAGCGCTCAGGGCCAAGTGACCCCAAGCCACCTTCAGTGTCCCGGTACGGATATCGCTTTGGGAGGACGACAGCGTGATGGTGAGCTTCTCGACCGCATCCGAGGCACCAGACTCCGTAGTCATGGGCGCGGTGAACTCAACGCTGGCCTTGCGGATGTCAAAGGCGTCGATGCGGTTCTTCCGCACCTTCGCCGGATCGATAAAGGCCAGGCTCCAGGAGGCGCCGTCCGCTGACCGTTGCAACCCAACGAAATAGAGGCCGGGCGCGATGGACTTTCCGCCGATCGTCACGGGCACGTCCGTATAGAGATTGCTCCAGAAATTGCTGCCCATGCGCCAGACTTTGCCCTTGGTCATGGCGTCAAATTTCCCCGGGTCTTCGTAGTCTTTTTTCCACACCGGACGCCCGTAGTTGATCGCAAGCTGGCCGGCCGCGGCTTTCGCCGGGCCGTTCCAATAGAGCAACCGGGCCGACGCCCGATCGTCCGGGTCGCCGCCTTCAACGGAAATCTTCGGATTCCCCTGCGCTCGGAGCGAACCAGCCACCAGCAGAGCGAGCAAACCGAACCACATTCTCCCCTTCATTTTGTCTCCTTTCGATTTATGGATTCGGCGCAGGCGACCCCCGCTCCGACTCGCAGGGTCCGGGCGCCCGACGGCTCATCGAACATTCGGAACGCGCACGCCCGGCCGCCGGCAGGACTGGGCAAGACGTGGGACGCGCAAAAGCGCGCAAGGGTTGCGCCTCATTCCTGGCGAGTCACGCCCTCGGCAATCCGGAGTCTGCCGGGATCAAGGCCCGCTCGTACGGCCAGTTCATGCGCGACCAACTGCATGTAGAGCGTATCGACCAGCGTCCCGAGACCGAGGCCCAGCGGCTCAACGCGCACGGTCCGCACGTTCGTGGTCTCCGGGAACGGAAGGTCGGTGAGTAGGAGCACCCGGCCGCCATTCGACTGGATGTCGCGGGCCAGACGCAGCATGAGCTTCCCGGTATTCGTCGTCGCACTTGAGTGCGCGCCGGACTCCGGCTGGCGGGCGAAGATCACGTAACGGTGCGTGGGGTTCACGATCTCGATGGGACCGTGGCGGAACTGGGCGGCGCTGATGGGCTCGGCGGCCATGCGCACCACTTCCTTGAGCGTCAGGGCGGATTGCAGCGCCGATGCCAGATCCGGCCCGCGCGACATCAGGGCTACATATGGAGGATGATCGAAGAACTCCACCGTGGGCTCGATGATCACGTCCTGCCGGTCGAGGATCCGCTCCTGAACCCGGATGGCGTGGAGAAGGACCGAGGTCAGGTGACGGTGAGGCTCGCCGACGATGCCAAACGCCAGATACATCAGGACGGCCACGCTGCACATGTAGGTCTTGGTGCTGACCGTCGCCTGGCGTCCCGCCATCATTGGCAGCAGCAGGCCTCCGTGCCGCGCGAGCGTGCTGCGTTCCACGTTGACCACTGCCGCCACTTTGGTGGTCTTGCCGAGGCGGCGCAGAAGTCTGGTGACTTCGATGGTCTCGCCCGATTGAGAAACCGCCACTACGAGTGTGTCGGGCCGCACGATCTTCAGATGATGGTGGAGCAACTCGGCCGTCTCCCAGACCATGGCGCGGATGCCGTGCGACGTGAGGTAGGCCTGCGCAGGATAGGCGGTGAACAGTGACGCGCCCATGCCCGTGAAGACCACCGTAGGCGGCCAGCCCGACACCAGACCATGCAGCGCCTTGTGCGGAATCGCGCCCGGGCTTTCGTAATACTTGCGCAGATCGGCCAGGGCGCCGGGCTGCTGGAGGATCTCCTCCATCATGATCGTCATGCGAGCCTATCCCCCAAAAGCCGATGAGCGCAGGGCACGGCAAAAGAGCGCGCCGCAGACAAGCCCGGGACGCTTAAGACGCGTCCAGGGAAAATCCCACCGAGGATGCGCGCGTCGGCATCGATACACAAATGGAATTTCGGAAGAGCTGCAGAAAAGTATATCCCTGCCGGGGGTCCGCTCAACGCGTTGTCTAAGAGCGGGACAGGGAGACATGCTGAAGCAAAAGGGGCCGGACCCGCAGGTTCGGCCCCACTTGCACTAGACTTGTACGACGTTCGCGGCCTGAAAGCCCTTGGGGCCCTTCACCACCTCGAATTCGACGGCTGAGCCCTCCTGGAGATTGCGATAGCCGTCTCCCTGGATGGCGGAATAGTGGACGAACACGTCTTCACCCTCGTTGCGTTGAATGAAGCCGTACCCCTTGGCGGAATTGAACCATTTAACGGTTCCTCGTTCTCTGTTGCTACTCACGATTTACTTCTACTCCTTCAAATTTGATGCTGTCTGTTCTTCTGGCCTTCAGGCTGAAAACCGAGCAAGGCCGCGAGCGCTACCCCGCTGCCCTTCGTTTCGACTCAAAAGGCGAAAGAGCACAAACGCAATGTAATAGTACCATAAGTATGAGGCCGCGTCTACAGGTTTGGACTTTTTCTCCCTTGACCCGCTCGCTCCGGGCCCGCAGGCACCCCCCACTCGCAGTCGATGGCCTGCCCGAGCGCCGGGCCAGTACGTAGCAGGGCTAGTATGTAAACGACTGGATCTCGGTCACCCCGGAGTCAGGACCATCGACGTAACCGCTCCGCAGGCTCGGGTGCAAGGCGATGTGCATCGCTACCACGTTGAAGGCGTTCGAGAAACTGAATCCGTTGATGGTCTCCTTCAGGTCTCCGTGCGGATCGTAAACATAGATCGTGCTGCCACTGGACGCCGAGCTTGAACTGGGTTGGGCGACCAGGAACAGTTTGTGAATGGGATCAAACTCGACGTCAGCGCCGCTGAAGAATTGCTGCCCTCCGGAGCCCGGCAGCAGGACCTCGATGCCGCTCCCGCTTGCGAGATTGTAGAACTCGACGCCGGCGTCGTCTTCGGTCGTTGTACAGAAGATGCCGTCTGCCGCGTCCACGGCCATCCCGTTGACGAAGCCAAAGCCGACGCCGGTGAATTCGGTGAATGTGGCCTGAGCGAGATCGACCACGCCGATCACGGGCAGGCAGCCGAAACATCCCGGCCCGCCGCCCAGGATCGCCTGGTTCGTGGTGCTGTCGTACGCCATCGGCGGCGGCACGCTGCCGAAGTTGTTGGAGTCTGTGATGTCGACGACCGGCCCAAATGTGTTGGCGGCGACGTTGGAGGAAAACACCCACGGAACAAAGTTGCCGCTGTTATCGTAGGCAAACACGGCGACGTCCGGCTGGCCCTGGCTGCGGCTCACGCCTGCCGGCATAATGATGTGCTCGGACCCGATGGGCGGCGTCCACAGGCCAGTAAACTGGTTGGAATCAAGGGGATTCAAAGTGTGGAACGCACGCTTTGAAACGTACATCCTCTGGACAATCTCCTGCTCCACGAGTCCAACACTGGCCCCGACCACGCCCATGGTGACGTAATCGTCCTGGTTCTCGGTCTCGGCCACCACCTTCAGGATTTGCCCGGTACTCTGGTCAAAAGTCTCGACCGCCGCCAGCACGTTCCCGTTGGATAGGAGTTTGCCCTCGCTTAGCACGCCTTCCGTACCGTTCTGGTCGATGTCGAAGCCATAGATCTGCCCGCCAAACTTGCTGTGAACGATGATCTTGCCGGCTCCAGGCGAGGAATTCGGCTGAAATTCGCCGGTCTGCGCGAACGCGACCGCGCCACAGAACCCGCCGCAGAGCCCGCCACAGAACCCGCCATAGAAAACGATCGGAGCCAAACAGGTTAAGACCCACCTGCCGGTCGCTCTAAGACGGTATGCCGTTGAGTGCCTCGTGCTCGATACATTCCCTTCGCTGTGTGTCATGGTCTCCCTTTGAACGACGCCCTGAAAATGTAAACGACGTCTTGAAAATGCCCGGTTTCCGGGGGATTGCCCTACAAAGTTACACCCGCCCTGCCCCGGCCGTGTCTCGTGCATGTCAAAGATTTGTAAATTGACAGCTTTGGCTGTTTGCCGCAGAGGCCGTCGCGGACCACTCCAGGCTCCGTGGCTTCGCCACAGCTTCCGAGGAGTCGGCTCAGTCGCCGGGCGCTATTCTAAAGAACTTATGCCACACCGAGGTTGGCTTCGGTTTGGCCGAGTTGGCTTCGGTTTTGGCCCATTTCGCACTTATTTATTGTTTCCATTGGACTTCTTGGCTTCGCTTCCCCAAATTTAGAGGGGGGGGAGGGGGGTCACGCTCGGGTTGAGTGGGGGGGGAAAGTCCCAATTGTCTGACATCGAACCTCGGCACTCGCAGTAGGCTCCGGATAAAAGCCCTCAGGGCGGTCGACGGCCTGTGCCCCTGAAGGCGGGGTCGGGCGGAGGGCGGGCGGAGTCGGGCGGAGGGCAGGTCGGACGGAGGGCGAGTCGGGACGGAGGGCCGAGTCAGGCGGGGGGCCGAGTCGGGCCGAGACCTACCCGGCCTTGCGGGCACGGAGCCAGCGGCGAAGCGACTCCTGGGTTTCACCCGACTGCCGGCCCGCAAGCAGGCTCTCGACGCTGATATCTTCGTCCAGGTCCGGCCACTGAACCCCTTCGCCGCCGCCGATCAGGCGCCAGTTTGCCCGCTCGGCGATGGTGCCGTGCGCCAGGCGAGGGAACCACGCGAGCGGCGCCGTGATCGTTCTGCCGTCAGCCAGATCCACGGTCAGGGCCTCGTCGTTCAAAGTTACGCCCCGGGCCGAGACCTCCCGAAGTTCAATTCCCGAAGAATTCATGCCATCCTCTCAGCAACATAGCCGCCCATGAGGCGACGACATGGGGGGAACAATGTCGCCGCCATCCGCGCAAACCAGTGTGGCGATGACACCGCCCCTTACTCCCTCGCCACCACCGTGTCGTACAGCCCGTAATGAGTCAGTCCCGGGTGGCTATCGATGCCCGTGTACCGCAGCGAGGCATCCTCGTAGCGACGAAACGCGAACACCGCCTGATTCATCTGCTCAGTATTGAATACCTTGAGGCGCACAAGCAGATGGAAGTCTTTCACCGTTAGACCAGTGACAGCCAGAAACAAGTCCGGCTCCAACTTAGTGATCACGTCTTGCAGGGTGTTCTCGCGAAAATCGGTCAGGTACATGAACGCAGGGATGCGCGTCGCGAACTTGATCAGCTTTTCTTGCACCAGCTTGCGCTTGGACTTGTATTCCTTCTCCTCCTCGGAGAGCTGCGTTTTCTGCTTCTCGGTCAGGTCCTTATCCTTTGCCTTATTCTTGAGCTCCTTGACCTTCTCGCTCTTGTTGATGATGGTCTCGATGATGTTGTCGCCCAGCGCGCGCCAGCCCTCAATCCGTTCTACAGCGGCCATCGCCTCGGCGTTGTCCATGATTCGGCGCAGCGTGTCGTTGTCCACGTTCACCAGCAGTGCGCTCTCCCATTTGCGCGCCAGAAGTGTGGCGGAGGTGCCTGCCATCGCGATGTCCAGAATGCCGCCGGCATCGATCTGCGTCATGTTTGCGCCGTCATAGGCCAGCACCGGCAAAAACGAAACGAGATCCCTAACAGCGTTTTCCGGATTCGATTCGTTAGGCGACAGTCCGATGCCGTATTCGGAGAGTTGACGAAGCGCGCGCGTGGGGGCAAAGTCAAACACGAAGCACGCAGGCTTGAGGATTTCTTCTTCGTTCGGATTGTCGCCATTCGGGTTCTTAATGGACCACGGGGACTGCACGCGGAAGGCTGCCTGGAAGTAGGTTTCAGGGCTCTTCAGGTTGCGCAGCATGAGGATCGAAGACCATTGCGGCACGGTGACGCCCGTGGTGAGCTTTCCGCATGACAGTGTGATGGTCTTGCTCTCGAAACCGCTTCCGATGGCCTTGCGCACAGGGGGCAGTGCATCCAGGCCAATACCCGCTGACGCGCCGGCCGCCACCACAACCTCGTACCCTTTCCAGAAGATGTTGTGCTTCTCGGCCAGCAGGTTCGCCATCGCCCGACATGCCGCCACGTTTGGCAGAAACCAGAACGAATGTTGCAGATACGGCAGCAGCCGCCCATCAGAATAGGGAAATGGCGGGCGCCCGCCCGTCTTCAGGCTCTCGACTACCTTCGGAGCGTACTGGCCCCGAATGATATCGAGCCACTTCTGCACCTCGTCCTTGTGCTTGAACTGCGTGCCCTTTCCAGTGCTCGTAGCCGCAAAGAACTCGTTGAGGTCGAACTCGTCGAACTGTCCGGCGCTCGCCACCGTCAGCAGTTCGTCCGGCATCTGGTAGGTGAGGAGACACATCTGGGGCAGCGCACCATAAGGGTTCCATTTGCCAGGCTTCTTGGCGGCGAAATCTTCCTTGGCGCGCTGTTCGTCGGTGTAGGTCCAGTTGAAGATTTGTTCTTCGATAAACTCGCCCGTTGCCAGCTCTTTGAACGGTGTTCCAGAAAGGTAGAGGTAGGCTTTGGTGGTGATGGGAAGGAACTCAGTTTCCTTTTCCGAAAGCACGCCGAGGTCTTCGTTCACACCTTCTAAATCGGGGGCGTATTCGAGCTTAGCCTCTTTCTTCGCAACGGCTTCTTCCTCTCCCTCAAACAGTTCCTTCGCGGTCTCCCGCCAAGCGCCGAAGTGGTATTCGTCAAACACCACGAGGTCCCAGTTCAAAGTGTGCAACCATTCGTTTTTCGGCTTGATGTTTCCCGCCACGTCGCGACCGAGCAGGTCCTGAAAAGAGCCGAAATAAACAACCGGCTTGTCGTCGTCGATTTTAGTGGGATCGCTGTTGGAATTGCGGGAGAGATAGTGCCAGCCGTCGAAATCGATGTGTGATTCAAGATCGGTTTGCCATGCATCTTCAACCGCAGGCTTGAAGGTGAGCACCAGCACACGCTTGGCGCCAAGCTTCTTCGCTAGCTGGTAGGCGGTGAAAGTCTTGCCGAAACGCATCTTCGCGTTCCATAGGAAACGCGGGACAGCGTGCATATCCTCCTCCCAGCGTGAGTGGAAGTACGCGTGCGTCATCTTCACAGCCTCGGCCTGTTCCTTACGCATCTTGAACGTTTCGTGATGCGTGCCGGTGAATTGTCGCCCCATGCGCAGTTCTGTCAGCACGGTTTTCACGTCCTTAACCGTGCACCGCACCCATTCCAGTTCGGTGTTCGCGAACTTTTTCCTGACGAGCGCCGCGCGCACATCGTGATCGCTGAAGATGGTTCCGTCGTCACGCTCGGCAACTTCGTCCAATTCGATCTTGTAATTCTTGATGGCTGCGGTCTTCACCTGCTCGGTCACACGCTGCTTTACGTCGCGCGTGGTCTGGCCCACCTTGAGGAGACCCTTGTGCGCCTCATCGGCAATCGAGTAGGCGTAGATGCGTGGCCGAGCCTCCGGCTTCGGAGTCAGGATCTCCTCGATGGTTGGCTTACTCATGATCACCGCTGTCCAGGTTCATCGGGCGGACAAGTTTCTCGACGAACGCGATCTCACTGGGGGTCAGGTCATACTTCGCGTATAGGTCCTTATCGGTCCACCGCTTCGTCCAATTTTGTGTTGGCACGAAGGAGTAGACCTTGCGCGTGGTGTGTTGAGATGGCTTGTGCAAGAGAATCAGGAGGCGAGTCAGCCGACAGGAAAGATAGGACAAAACACATTCAGCCTGTTTTTTTGAGTCGAATGGGCCAATGCATAGATAAGTCTCCGAAGAGATGGTACCCGGCGCTCCAAGGAATGGCGTGCTGATAATCCTGTGCGGGTAGGTGTCTTTGTTGCCGGTGCCCGGAGCAGCGTATCCCGTGTACACCTTCCATTTATCGATGAGATGGACACCAGTCGAAACGGAGCTTTTTGGAATGTAGCCCGAACCGCCGTTCTGATAAACCAGAACGTCACCTTTGTCCTTGACCATCTTGCCCTTGAACGTCGTCTCAAGCCCGAACGGCTTCCTTGAGCTAACCAGTTGGTCGAAACGTTTCTTTTCAGGCAGCGACAGTGATTTCGCTCCCCCACTCTCGACGGCGACGACCTTTTTCAGGATCGCCAGCCCTTCATTGAACCGGATGAACACATCCACTCCCTCTTCGAGGAGCTGGCGGCTCGTTGTTGACAGTGGCTCATCCTTGAAATGAGTGGTGACCCGGCAGGTCCCGGGATTATCCCGATCCCAGAGAAAGTAGCAAACTCCGCCCTTGAGACCCACCCCAGGAAAGACATCCGCCGCGCTAAGAAAGTCGTCAATCGAGCGCAGCCGGTGGTCGGCGAGCATCGACTCTCTGAATTCGTCTAGCCCTTTGCCGCCTGCGAACCAGCGAGCAGGAATAACCATAGACAGATAGCGAGGCCCCAAGGCCTTCGCTTGCTCTACGAAGAGTTGATAAATGGGTAGCGCGCTCGTTCCAAAGCCATCATCGCTCAATTGGTACGGCGGGTTACCAATGATCACGTCGAACTGCATATCGCCTCCATACAACTCAGCTACGCGAGCCTTGATGTTATCGCTGTGAATGAACGCATAGGCATGGGTCTCAAGTGCCTCGCCGCGATCCAACACCTTCTGGCTTGCCCCGCAATATTTGCACCTGCCTTGCACCCATGAATGCTCCGTGCGTTCGAACCAGATGTTGCCCGCGTCGCTGGAAAAGCTTTTGGCAATTGAGTGCGGGCCATTGGCGTGCTTCGAACAATAAACACTTCGGCGAGCCAGCAGGCTGGTGATATACGAGATGCCGATGCCGAAGACCTGCTTGGTGAGGATGTGGTCGACGCGCGTTGGGAGGTCTGGTATTTCGGCGCCCAGGCCCTTGGTGAGGCGGCTGGCGATCTCGCGCAGGAACACACCTGACTTCGTGAACGGGTCAAGGAACGTAACCGAACTGTTTGCCCAGAGGTCCGCTCCGCCATTGTTTGCCGCCCAGCTTTCGGCAACCGTGTCGAGCATCCGGTTGGCAAACTCAGGCGGTGTGAACACTTCGTCGTTGGAAAGATTGGCTATGCAGGTCAAAACATCCGGATTGCGCCCGCGGAGGGTAAAGCTCGCCTGGCCGTTCATATCGCCTCCCCCAAGGCATCGTACAAAGGCGAGCAAGCAAGCTCTCGCATCGTCATCGGCGGATATGCCTTCAGTGGTGTGAAGACCTCATGCTTGCCGAGATTGGCGAAGAGGGCGCCTTCCTGACTGAAAGAAGACATCTGCGTAAGAGCATCAAAGCGGAAGTCGCGCCGCTGGAACTTGCCCTTGCCGAGATAGCCCCACTCGGCAAAGGTGATGGGCTGGCCGTCATGCATGCGCATTGTCAGTGCGTCGCCATGTACGATATTCTGGGACAGAACATAGAAAGCGGCCAGATAGACCTCATCCGTTTCATTCAGATTCAGGTCGTCAGCGAGCGCCTCAAGCATGTTTGCGCGGCACTCAGCGATGTTATCTGGCAAGAGCTCAATCCCGTAAGTGCACATCAGCGCCAACAGGGCGTAATGCCGCCTCTCAAAGTCGGACTTGCCGAACTTGGCCTCAACGGCAGCCAGCTTGCGCTGCAAGACGGGAACAAGAAAATTCCCGCTTCCGCACGCAGTCTCTAGGAAACGAGAGTCAATGCGCTCGGTCTCGCCCTTCACCAGATCGAGCATCGCCTCGACCATCCACGGCGGGGTGAAGACCTCCCCGTGGTCGGCGACGCGTTTTTTGGACTTCACATAGTTCATGGGTCGATCTAATTCCCCAGGGAGGCTTCCTTTTGGTCGTTGCGGGCTAACGGCTCAACGCTCAACCGCGAGCGTCAAGTCGCACAGGCCAGGCCTCCGTCAACTCGTCGATCTGCTCTCATAAACTTCGCGAGGCGGCGGGTGGCGCCGACATTGCTTCCCATGTCGTCGCCACCGTGCTCGTATTCTACACCAGCTCGATCGTTACCAGGCGCCGGACCATCGCCGCCGCGCGCTGCAAGCTTGAAAGAGTGACGTCGTTTTTCGAGATTTCGGCAAACCTGCCTAGACCAATGCTGACAGGTAGACTGCGGGGTCAGCGGGCTCCTGAGGGTGTTGGATTGGCTGCGGGAGGCTTCACCTTCTCGCTCGAGGAGAACGTCGCGTGGTTGTAGCCGCCGCGAGCGCCGCAGTCGTTCGCGCGGCACATTCCGGTTGGATCCTCGAGACGCACGCCTGTGGCGGTGGGGATGATCTCGAAAACGCAGAGTCTGCCCTGGCTGTCCGTGAGTTGTTCGGCGAAGAGGCCTGCGCGCCGGTAGCCGGCAACGCCGTCGTGGTTGCACTCGTGTCCGTTGTAGAACTCCAGATGAACCTCGACGCGGATGGATGTGGCGGAGGCCGGACGGATCCGGAGAGTGTCCGTGGACTGGAACTTGTCGCCCTGCACATCGCCGTTCGAAAACAAACGGCGGTAGGCGCCCTCGATGGCTTCAATCCCCCGCCCGGCTTCAGCGGGCTCGCCGGGATCGGTCACGGAGGCCTTCCACGCATCCCGGCGGGCCGAGAGATGGCGGGTGGATTGGGAAAAAGCGCTCGCGAGACAGGCTCCGGCATCAGGCGCCGCGTCGCAGGACCCGAGAATCTTTGCCTCTTCGGCGCGATCGTCGAGGGGCGGCTGGCCCAGACCGGAAACTTCCCAGACAAGTGACGTCCAGTCGCGCTCCTGCCCGGACAGTGCCTGGCTCGCGCATAGAGCGACAACCGAAGGACTGCCACCCACAAAACACGTTGGGATGTCGCGGGCGTAATAGAGCGCCCTCGATCGCAGGGAATAGGTATGTTCGAAGCTTGCGCCGGGAGTTTCAAAGTACGAACAATCGCCCGTTCCCACGGTCGCGGTGATCGAGGGCTGATTCGTGCCGGTTTTAGTCAGCGTCAGGGCGCATTTTTCTTCGGGGCCGGCGCGGAGGTGGGCAATCGCCTCGGTGCCGTTCTCGATCTGCAGGTCGGCTTTTGCCCCGCCATGGAAGGTGGGGCCGAGAATTTCGAAGGAGGCCTGGCAGCGTTGGCCGGAGCACTCGGAGATGGAGAGACCGGCGCCTTCATCATGCGCGGCGATGTGCCCGGCGCGTAGAATGTGCGTGAACGTTCCCCACTCGCCGGTCCAGTCGGCCGCGGTCGTCTGAGGGCGGGTGGGAAGGCCTGATGCGGCTGATCCGATCAGCAAGGCAAGTCCGAGGACTGTACGCGCGTTCCGCGTTGTGGAAGGCTGCTCCATCAGGATTGGTTGAGGATCTGACGCCTCCAATTCAACTATGCCGATTCAAAAGAACCGGCGTTTGAAGGCTTCGTGCCGCTCGCGCGCCGCGGTCATGAGCTGTTCGAAACCGGGTTCGTGCCGAAGGTTGTCGAGCAGAGGGTCGGCTGCGAAGTAGGGGTAACAGAAAAACCCGTTCTCGATCGAACCCCGCAACACGCGCAGCGCGGAAGCTTTGTCGCCGAGCGCGGCGTATGCCTGCGCGAGTTTGTAAGCGGCTTCGGGATCGCGAACTCCCCGCGCTTCGATCTTGCTCTCGGCGTCGCGCAGGATCTTGAGGCCCGGCCCGTCCTGCTTTTTGATGGCGAAGCTGAACGCCTCCGCGAGCTGTGCCTGAAAAAGCGACGGATCAAGCTCGAAGGCGCGATCGAAGTGCTGTTCCGCCTGCGCCCAATCCTTCTTGTAATACTCTCCGAAGCCCCGATAGAACTCGTCGAAAGCGGAATCGCCTTCGGCCGGCAGGCTCGCGAGAAACACGTCGTAGCGCCCGAGGTAAAGATATCCGTTCAGCGCCGAACTGTGGAGCTTGACGCCCGGGTCGAGCTGGCGCGCCCGCTCGCATTCCGAGACCGATTCCTGCAACATGCCGGCAAATCGATAGGCGTAACCCAGCTCCCAGTGCGCCTCCGCGTGGTTCGGATTCGTCCGGACGGCTTCCCGCAACAAGGGCACCGCCTCCTCGGCCTTGCCCGTATCGGTCAGCAGGTTCGCCATGTAGATGCTTGCTTCCATCTGGCCGGGCTGCAGGGAAAGGGCTTTCTGGTAAGCAGCCTGCGCCTGGCGGTACTGATCGCGGCCGCCGAACTTGAAGGAAGCGTTGGCGGTGTAGGCCCGGCCCAGATGAGCCCAGGTGAGGGCGTAATCGGGCTCCATCTCGGCGGACTTCTCCAACATCTTGATGGCCATGGGAAAATCCGACCGTGAATAGAGGTCAACCCCGCGCAGGTAATACTCGTAGGCAAGAGGGTCAATGCTCTGGGTTCCGTGAAAGCGCCCGGCTTCAGACGAGGAGAGATTCAATTCCAATCCCCGGATAATCTGCTGCGCCACGTCATCCTGAAGGGTCAGGAGGTCCGCATATTTCAGATCAAGCGTGCGCCGCCAAAGAATCTTGTCGCTCTTGGCGTCGATCAGTTGCGTGGTGATTCTCACGTGGTCGCCGTCGCGAATGAAATTGCCGGTCAGCAGCGTGTCAACCTTCAGGTCTGTGGCGACCTTCCCCACGTCGAGCGCCTGGTTTCTGTACTTCTGGACTGCGACCGACGGCCGGACCGTCAGCGCGCTGACATATCCCAGTCTCGTGATGATGGCGTCCGCGAGCGAAAATCCCAGAAAATCGCTGTCGGGATCCTGTCTCAGATTCTGGAACGGAAGAATGGCCAGGCTGTGCGGCCCTGCTGAAAACAGCTTTCCGGCTGACTCCCTTCGATACAGAGCATAACTGAAGGCAGCGAGCGCGATACCGAGCAACACGACCGCCGCGAGCGCAATTTGTTTGCTGCGCTTGGCCGCCGGGCCGCCGGCTGGCCGGCCAACCGAAGCCGTCTGCGCCGTATCCTCCATCAGGGACGGCCTTGCCACGCCGCCCTCGACGGATCTGGAGGGTCCGGCTGGTGAACGCAAGCCGTCATCGTCTTCGGCCAACTCCTCAACCGTGGCCGTAAAACGATACCCGCGGCGGGGGACGGTTTCGATAAATTCCTTACCGTCAGCGTCGCGTCCGAGCACCTTTCTTAAGGTCGAAATGTTGACCGTCAGGTTGGACTCTTCCACAAAACTGTCGGGCCAAATCCTCTTCAGCAAGTCGTCCTTCCGCAACAGACGGCCACTGTTCTCAACCAGAAGTACGAGGATGTCGAACGCCTTGGGCGTTACGGGGACAGGTTTGCCCTCGCGAAGCAACAAGTGTTCCGAAGGGTGCAGGCGAAAGGGGCCGAACTCGTAGCAGCTACTGACTCTCAATGTTTTGACCGAACTCGTACGGCAACGACTCACGCGCAATGGAAGTTTGCGAGGCCGGGCAGGCGCCCTGGAAACATCCAATCCGGACCTCGGCTTCTACTCGAGACCCATGCGCCGCAGCAGATCCTGATAACGCGGGTCGGAGTGCAGGCTCTGCAGAAGGGGATCCACTTTGGCGTAGATCAGGCCGGGATCGCGGGTGCGGAACGATTTCTCAAGCGCGTCGAGAGCCCGCTGCTGCTCTCCAGCCAATGCGTAGAACACCGCCATGTCGTAGGGGGTCTCCCTGGCGTTTTCCTCATAGGCTAGAATTTGCCTGACGGCCTTGTTGTATCCTCCGGTCTATAGGCGCTCTCCACCGCCGCCAACGAGCTTCTTCCGGCAACCTGCGCATCAGCCTTTCCCCATTCCGCAATGGCCTCGTCGAGCATACCCCTCTGCTGATAGTAGCGCCAGAGCCGGTCGCGCGCTTCCAGAAAGTCGGGATCCAAATCGAGAGCCGTCCGGTATTGCTCGAGCGGCTCGGCTTCCTGGCCAGCCAGGTAGTAAGCCCAGCCGAGGTCGGTCCGCATGATCGGCGAGACCGGGTCGAGGTCTACGGCGCGCTGCATCCCGGCGATGGACTCGGCCCCGCGTCCCTGCGCGGCCAGGACCAGAATCGCGTACCAGTGGTAGGCCGGGGCGTAGTTCGGATTGAGCTCCAGGGCGCGCTTGACTCGCGTTCCGCGCCGCCCCAGTCCCAAGCGTAAAGAGCGGCTACCCCTTTGACTCCGGCGATACGGCTCCCATCCCAGCCACTGCAATCACCGTAACGCCGATCAAATCTGCAAGTAACCCGGGGCTGAAGTTCACGGCCAACTGGCCCGATAACCAGGACTACAGCACGTCGATCCGCTACACTCTTCAGATCAACGACGGCAAATCCACCCTGACCGCAGCCTCGCTCAGCGTGCTTGGGGGAGAGTACAACGGTGGGACGCTTTCGGTCACTGATTCGGGGTGCCTGGGCGCTTTCGTGGGCCTTTGCGACCAGCCGCGGGAGCTCAATTCCGGCGTTCCGATCCTCCTGCAAGTCAACCTGATCGGCGGCTCGTCGACAGCCAACTTCCCTGGAAATACCGAGACCATCGATCACGTCGACAGCCTGGTCATCGCGCAGCAGCCAGGGCCGACCGCAATCACAACGATCACCGACCAGTTTGTGGTGGTCCCCTAACCTCGAAGCCGATCGGGGCCCGGCGCCCGGGCCCCGTGAAGATCGCCGGCGGGCGCGTCCGGGCGTTGCGATGTATAATCGGCGATTCAGATGACGTCCCCGATTAACCCACATCCACGGCGGAGAGCCCGCACGTTTTTTGTCCTGCTGGCGGGCGGCTTCTGCATTCTCACGTTGATCGGCAAGCGCTCGCCCCTGCGCGCGCCGGCCGCGGTGCGCGAAGGTGCGGGCGGCGGAGTGGCAAGCGGAAGCGCGGCGAGCGGTGCGGCGGTGACGCCCGCCGAGGTCCAGCGTTTCCGCAATTTCGGCAAAGCTTACTACGAGCAAGGCAAGTACGACGACGCCGTCGAACAGTTCGAGAAGGTGGTGGGCGCCGGCGAACCCTACGCGACCGACCATCTGGACCTGGGTCTCGCCCTGCTGCAGGACAACCAGTTGGACCAGGCCCTCGCGCAACTGACTACGGCGCGGCAGATGGACTCAAACCTTCTGGCGGTCTCCTACAACCTGGGCGTGCTCTACAAGCGCGAATTGCGTTATCCCGACGCGGAGGCCGAATTCCGGCACGTCACCGGGTCAGACCCGGCGGACCCGGCAGCATGGTTCAATCTGGGCACGGTCGACTTCGCCGAGAAGAAGCTGCCCGAGGCCCTGGACGCCTTCGAGCGCGTCACCGCCATGGGCTTCGGGCGGGGACAGAATTTCTACGTCGCGGCCACGTTCCACATTTTCACCATCCTCACCCGCTTGCGGCGTCCGGAAGACGCGCAAAAATACCTGAAGCTGAACCAGGCGTTCCGCGACAAGGTGCCGAACATTTCCATCCAGTATCCCGCCCTCGAGGCGGGCCGCTACGGCGCCATCGTGGTGCCGCCCGCGGCACCCGCCGCCCCGTCGCCGGAGCGCCAGAACCTGAGTTTTGCCGACATCACGTCGAGCCTTGGGATCAATGCCCCGGGGCGCGCGGCCACAGCGGAGCCGCGAGAAATCAAAAGCAGCGAATACTCGCTCGACTTCGCCCGGCGTACGATTCTTCCGTGGTTCCCCACCACGTTCGCCGTCGGAGACTATGACGGCGACGGCCACCCCGACGTTTATATCGTGGTACCTGGCGGACGCAATCGCTTGCTGCGCTCGAACGGCAAAGGCGGATTCACCGATGTCACCGAGAAGGCCGGTGTGGCCGGCGATGGACGCGCGCTTTCGGCGGCGTTTTTCGACTATGACAACAGCGGGCACCCGAGCCTGGTGTTGGCCGGACTTGGCGGAGTCACGCTCTATCGCAATCACGGTGACGGCACGTTTTCAAACGAGACCGTCAAGGCGGGCCTCGCCGGAAAACCCGGCGAACTCGATACGCGCGCGGTCGCGTTCGATTCCGATAGCGACGGCTTCCTCGACCTCGTCGTCACGGCCTACACGGACCTGAGCGCTGCCCCGGACAAGGAAGCTTTTCAATTTCCGCAGGACTTTCCTGCCGGAGCCGCCCGGCTTTATCGCAACAACGGCGACGGCACCTTTGGCGACGTGACCCACGATTCAGGACTCGCTTCGGAGCGCGGCAAGATGCGCGGCGCGCTTTTTGCCGACTTCAACGACGACGGTTACGCGGACCTTGTGCTGCTGCGCGAGGACGGCCCTCCGCAGTTCTACTTGAACCAGGGCGAGGATCACTTCGAAAATGCCACCGGGCAGGCGGGGCCGGACTTCGCGAAGCTCGACGCGGTCGAAGGCCAGGTCGCGGACTTCAATCACGACGGTGCTTTCGATCTGGCGCTGTGGTCGCGCGACGCCTACACCATCCTGCTCGGGAAGAACGGCGGCGCCTTCCAAGCGGTCGATTCGCCTCCGGCGCTGCCGCCGGCTTCGGGGCCTTTTGCCAAGCCCGGCGCCGTGGCGGACGTCAATGGCGACGGATTTGACGACCTGATCGCCTTCGACCGCTCCGGCCGGGTTCACGCCGTCCTCAATCGCAACGGCCAGTTCCGGGAGACGCTCGAGATTCCCGCCCCGAGCGGGACCGTCGCGAGCATTGAGGCTGCCGCGCTCGGCAATCTCGGGAAACTCGACCTCCTCACCGCCGATGCGCGCGGTGGCGTGCGCGGCCTCGAAGAACAAGGGCCCACGCCGCGCTGGGCCGCCGTCAGCCTCGACGGTTACAAGAGCAACAAGGCAGGGGTGGGCTGCGTGGTGGAGTTCAAGGCGGGGGATTTCTACCAGAAAGTGCTCTCGACCGGCGGCACGGTGCGCGTTTTCACGGGAAGGATCGCGAAGCTGGACGTGGTGCGCGTGACCTGGCCCAATCTCATCGTCGAGAACTCCATCGGCGTTGCCACGGACACGGTCACGAGCGTGCGCGAATCCGAGCGACTGGCAAGCTCCTGCCCCTTCCTCTACGCCTGGGATGGCAAGCGCTACGTGTTCTTGAGCGACATCATGGGCGTGGCTCCGCTCGGCGAACTCGCGCCCGACGGAACGCGGCTGCGGCCGAACCCGGACCAGGTCGTAAGCCTCGGCAGTGCGCCTCATACCCGGAACGGCAGCCTGACCCTTCAGGTCACGAGCGAAATGCGCGAGACCGACTACTTCGACCAATTGCGCCTGGTTGCCGTTGATCATCCCGCGTCGGCGAAGGTGTACGCCAACGAGATTTACTCGTCTACGCCGGCGCCGCCGGAAGTTTATTCGCTCGGCGAAGAGCGACCCCTAGTGTCGGCAGTGGACGATCGCGGTCACGACGTTCTCCCCTTGCTGCGCGAAGCTGATGGGCGTTATCCGACGGACTTCCGTCGCGACCGCATCCTGGGCCTGGCCGATCCGCACAGCTTAACGCTCGACCTCGGCCCCTTCCCCGCCTCGGCTCACCCGGCGCTCTGGCTTACCGGTTGGGTGTTCTGGACGGATTCCAATGCCTCGCGCGCGCTCGAGACCAACCGGAAGCTCTCCATGATCCCGCCTTATCTGCAGGTGCGCGACAAGACGGGGCGCTGGACCACGGTGATCCCCGACATGGGCTTGCCGAGCGGCACGAATCGCACCTTCCGGGTGGATCTCGGGGGCAAATTCCTGTCGAGCGATCACCACGTGCGTATCGTCACCAGCCTGTGCGTCTACTGGGATCGTATCTTTCTTACGATCGGCGATCAGCGCCTGCCGGGTCCTCCGGATCCGCGCTCCACGGAATTAGCCGCCGCCCGGAGCGCAGCCGCGTCGGGCAGCGACCTGCCTCGCGCCTCCGAGTTGCCACTCGCGGGCGCAGACCTGCACTACCGGGGCTTCTCGCAGCCTATGGTTGATCCGGATCACCTGCATCCCGATGACTTCGATTACACGCGCAGGCTGGCCGATGCTCCCTGGAATCCGTTTGCGGGACGCTACACGCGTTATGGTCCCGTGGAGGAATTGGTGGCGAAGGCCGATGACCGCCTCGTGGTCATGGCGGCCGGCGACGAGTTAACGTTGACCTTTGATGCGGGCAGGCTGCCAGGGCTCCCGTCAGGATGGCGGCGCGAATACCTGCTGTTCGCTCGAGGGTACGCGAAGGACGGCGAACCCAATACCGCCGACTTCCGCACCAGCGACCCGCTGCCGTTCTACCGGATGTCGAACTATCCCTATCCGGCCGGCGAACGCGGCCTGCTGAGCCCCGCGCTGCAGCAGTACCTCGATTCTTATGAGACTCGCCCCGGCTATCAACTTATCCCCGACCTCGGGCCGGGCGTGGCCGCGAAACCGGCTGTTGCGGCACGGTAAGGTGGGCGTGGAAGCGCGACTGCGATATGACACGCCCCCGGGGTGCCTTGACGCTCGGAACTTTTTTGGAACTTTCGCAGCCGTTTTCTCGAACTAGTTGGTTGTAATGTAGCGGGCTGAACGTTCGGCCAATTGCGCAAAGCCTCCGCTTTAGACTGGCCTCGACAACCGCACATGCGACTAACAACAACACCTTTCGGCGGCAGACATTGCTGCGCCGTGAAGGTGTGTCGCACTGATGCGCCCACCGCCATGCAGTTGACAGTCACGTAATGAACAACCTCCGGAGCGTTCAGGATGGCCGAAGATAGGGCCAACCAACGGGACGGAGGCGACATCCATCCATATTCATAGGGCGAGGTTAAAACTATGCGTTCTAAGCGGGTGTTTTTGTTGACTCTTATAGCAGTCTGCGCTTTTCTGTTTGTCTTCACCGGTCAATCGTTCACGCAATCAGGGACGCAAGACCGGGTTACGCAACCCATTGACCAAGGCTCCGTGTCTGTCGTTAAGGGCAATCTCAGGCCTTGGGCCCAGCCGCGATATGACCAGGGCCCAGTCGATGAATCGTTCATGCTGAACCACGTTGCCCTGGTGTTCAAGCCAAGCCCCAGCCAACAATCCGACCTCGATAACCTTTTGGAGCAGCAGCATAACCCCTCTTCGCCGAATTATCATAAGTGGCTTACGCCGGAGCAGTACGCCGGCCGCTACGGCTTGACCGGCAATGATCTCGCCAAGGTTGTCTCCTGGCTTGAGGAGCAGGGATTCACCGTCGGGGAGACGGCTCGCGGACACAATTGGGTGGCTTTCTCAGGTACGGCCGGGCAGGTGGAATCAGCTTTTCAGACCCAGATTCATCGCTACGTGGTCAACGGCGAGGCGCGATACGCAAACAGCGCCGAGCCCTCGGTCCCGACCGCCCTGGCCGGGGTGGTGATGGGAATCCGTGGCCTCGACAACTTTCGCCCCAAGCCGAAAGTGAGGGTCAGAAGCGCATATACGGGGCCAAGGCCCAACTACACGTCGAGCGTCTCCGGGGACCATTTCCTAGTGCCTGACGATCTCGCCATCATTTACAACATTCAGGGCCTTTACAACGCCGGGATCACCGGGGCCGGCCAGAAGATTGCAGTTATGGGACAGACGGACATCGTGATCGATGACATCAGTGAATTCCGCACCAATGTCGGCCTGCCCGTCAATAACCCGACGGTGGTGACGATCCCTTCCTATGTCTCGATCACCAGTACGGGCGACCTCACGGAGGCCGACCTTGACCTGGAGTGGTCAGGAGGGGTGGCCAGCAGTGCGGACATCATCTACGTGAACGCGGGCAACTCCGCCAATGGCGCCTTCGACTCCCTGACTTATGCCATCGACAATAACGTGGCTCCCATCATCAGCATGACCTATGGCGGTTGCGAGCAGGAATTCGGCGCCGCGGCCATCAGCACTTATCAATCGCAGCTCGAGCAAGCGAGCGGCGAGGGAATCACGGTGCTCGCGGCTGCCGGGGATGACGGCGCCACCGATTGCGACAACAACAACCCAGCCACACCGACGGACGTCGCCGTCAACGGGCTGGCGGTGGATTTCACGGCCAGCTCTCCCAATGCCACGGCAATCGGAGGCAGCGAATTCTACGGAGACAGCACCACGGGCGCAAACACCTATTGGTCGGGCAGCAATAACAGCACGACGATGGCTTCGGTGCTTTCCTACATCCCCGAGATGGTCTGGAACGACACCGCGACCGACTCTGAGCTTTCCGCCACCGGGGGCGGCGCGAGCATGTTCTTCACAAAGCCAAAGTGGCAAACCGGCACGGGCGTGCCAAACGACGGCGCTCGTGACGTTCCCGACGTGTCACTCACGGCCTCGCCCGATGAGGATCCCTATCTGATCTGCTCTTCGGATTACATCAATACGGACACGAGCGCGACCGCGGACTGCGTCAGCGGTTTCAGGGCCAGCGATCAGACTCTGGATGTCGTCGGTGGAACTTCGGCGGCTACGCCCGCGTTTGCAGGCATCCTGGCCTTGATCGAACAGAAGGTGAACGCACGCCAGGGAAACATCAACGAGATCCTTTATCCGCTTTTCGCCAAATCGCCGAGCGCATTCCACAACGTCACCAACGGCAACAACGAGGAGCCGTGCGAGGCCGGATCCCCGGATTGTCCGAATGGTGGCCAGATCGGCTTCGTGGCCGGGACCGGATACAGCCAGACGACCGGCCTCGGTTCTGTGAATGCCTTTAACCTGGCGGCGGCGTGGACCTCCGTTGCGCCCGTCACCGGGAGCACGGCGGACTTCGCGGTTTCGCCCAGCCCCGAGAATCTCGCGGTCACCGCGGGCAGTACCGGCACCACCACCCTGACTGTTTTTCCCAATAACGGCTTTACGGCAAGTGTGAGCCTTGCGTGCACCGTGGCTTCCACCCTTTCGGGCGTCACTTGTTCCGTCAGTCCGGCAACCGTATCCGGGAGCGGCACTGCCACGCTCACCGTCACCGCTTCGTCAAGCGCCCGAGTGTTCGGCGATATAAAGTTCCGAGGCTTTGGATGGTTCCAGGGCGCCTCGATATTGGCATTCGGCCTGCTTCTTGGCTTGGTCAGCTTGTGGGCCCGGAAACGGCGCACCGCATTCGGTACGCTCTACCGGGTACCCCGGCGAATCTGGCTGGGCGTCGCGCTGGCGGGTCTGCTGGCAGCCGGCTTCAGTTGCGGTGGCGGAGGCAGTTCAAGCACGACGACCACCACCACCGCCACGACCAATGAGACTGGCAACGTCAGCGTGACCGCGGTCAGCGGCAGCCTCAGTCACACAACGCAGGTCTTGGTAAGCGTCAATTGAGGCGGGGTTCAGGGCGCGTGTGAAAACCTGTGGACTTGCGGGGGCGGCGAAGCCGTCGTTTCTGAGTTCTTAACGCACACTCTTCAGCCCCGCCGTGCTGCTAGCCTAGAGTCCGGGCCCAGGATCTCTGCGGCCGAGATCGGGACCGGGGGAATCGCCCGAGGCCGACTGCAGTTCATCCTCGTCATAGCTGAGCGGAAGCGCCAGGCTCAATTCAAGGCTGGTGCCGGCGGGTAAGACCACATCCTTGCCGCGGGACGCCAACACGTAGACGAGGCCGCCGAGCGCGCCGGCCCCTCCGCCGGCTCCGGCCCCCAGGCCGCTGTGGCCGCTGCTGATTCCGGCCACCGCGCCGATCCCGGCGCCCTCCCCGGCGGAGATGGCTACAGTCTCCGCGTCCTTACCCTTGGTCCCCGGGCCCTGGATCTTGCCTTCCTTCGGATTGAATCCTTCGCCGCCTTTGCTGCCGAAACCGGAGAGGCTCGCGCGCAGCGGTTTGGTGACCCCGTTGGCCAATGTGATCTCGTCAAACCGCACGGCAAGCTCGGCCTTGCCCTTTACGCGTCCCGGTCGCGTCACCTGGGTCACCTGACCCTTCACGTAGGTGCCCACCGGGATGACGATGCGATTCTTTACCGTGATGGGGTAAACGCTGACGCAGTAGATCGCTTGGCCGGGCTGCGCCGTGCGCGAGCTGAGTGTATTGCGGAGCTCGAGTGGGATGGTGGTATTGACGGGAATCACGAAGCGCCCGGGGGAAGAATCGGCGGGCGTGGAGATCACGCCCTGGGCCGGAACGGCGTCAGGGGTGCCCGATACGACCGGCGCCGGCGCCTGAGTCTGTCCGCCGCAAGCCACAGCGAGGCCAAGTAATCCTGCCAGAATCAGGGAGATTCTCTTGGACATGGCACCTCCACGCGCAATTTCGCCAGCGCGCCTAGAGAAAAACCACCGACTGCAGCCCCGAAACCTCGAAACGCTTCCGGCAGCGGGGATTCTTGCACTGAAGGAAGTCGTCGCGCCGGATCATATAGGAACTTGCCTTGGCGAAGCGGGCGCGATCGCGTTCATCCGCGCGCCCGGGTAGCGCCCGTTTCTTCGTGCGAACCAGCCACCGCACCTCATAAGTGTCGCTCTGGCGGCACTTGTCACAGTTCAGGACGGCCGGTTTCAGCGACTCCACTTCGTCGAAAAACTCACGCTCTTCCATAACCCCCGATTCTATCGCGAAACCTGTCCGCAACTCCATCCGCAACCGATGAGGATTACTGAATTCGTGACTTCCTCGCCGCAAAGGTTGGGGCTTCAGTGTGCCAGTTTCGGATGTAGAGGGCGGCCCGACATCCAACAATCAGCACACTGCCGCAAATACGGCGAGCCCTCGCTTACCGCTTGTTCGGCGGCAGTGACTTCAGATAGGACACGATCGCTGCGGCGTCTTCGTGATTCATGTGGTACACGTGCATGGGCGGGCGGATGGCGCGGCCGTTCGGCTGCAGGCCCTTCTCGAGGACCATGGCCATGTCGGCGTCGGTGAAGCTCGGCAGGCCGGCGAGGGCAGGCGCCGCGTAGGCCCAGTCCGGCTGCATCACCGTCGGCGAAAACCAGACGGGCGCCCCCTGGAGCCAGCGCGAGTGATCGAGTTGCCCATCGCTGTCGCGCGGCGAGTGGCATTCACCGCACATGGCCACGCTCTCCACCAAGTACCGCCCGCGATCGACTTGACCCCCTGCAGTGGAAGTCGGCGCTTTCTGCGCCGCCATCGCCACGAGACACATTCCTGTCAGGCTGAGCGCCATGCTCACAAGAGTTTTTTTCATTCGTCGCTCCTTGTCGAGGCAATTCTAACCTGTAATTGACCGTAAGCGAGAGGCCCTCAGCGGGGGCGGCATCGCCCGGTCAGAAATCGTTGCGGTAGACCTCGCCGCCCTTCATCACGAATTTCACGCGCTCGAGCTCGGTGATGTCGCCGAGCGGGTCGCCCCCGACTGCCACCAGGTCCGCGAACTTGCCGGGCTCGATGGACCCGATGCGGTCATCCCAGCCGAGCAACTCGGCGGCGCGGATGGTAGCCGCCTGAATCGCTGCGGCGGGCGCCATGCCGAATCGAACCATGTACTCGAACTCCTTGGTCTGGGTGCCGTGCGGAAACGGGCCAGCGTCCGTTCCGAATGCGATCTTGAGGTGCGCCGCGAGTGCCTTCTTGAAGCTCACTTCGTGGATGCGGGCGCGGCTGGTCTTGCCGTTGGTGGCCGCGAGGTCCTCCTCGGGCTCGAATTCGTAAACGTAAAGGGTCGGAACCAGCCAGGTGCCGCGCTTTTGCATGTCGGCGACGGCCTCGTCGTCGAGATCGAGTCCGTGCTCGATCGAATCCACGCCCGCGTCGATGCAGTTATGGAGTCCGGGACCGCCATAAGCGTGGCACGCCACCTTCACGCCCTCGCTGTGGGCCTCGCTCACGATGGCCTGGAGCTCTTCGAGATTGAAGGTGGCGCCGCTCACGAGACGCCCGTCCGGCGTGAAACGAAAATGGTGAGTGCCGTAAACCTTGATGAAGTCTGCCCCATACTTGATCTGCTCGCGCACCGCCTTGCGGGCCTGATCCACGCCGTCGACGATCTGGACGCCGTCCGGCACGGTGACCTCCGGCGAGTAGCCTTCGAGGGGATAGCCGCCGGTAGTGGACATCGCGCGCGTGGCCACCTCCAGGCGCGGTCCGGGAACCAATCCGCGCTCGATCGCGCGCTTCACGTCCACGTCACTGTACATGGCCCCTTCGGTCTCGCAGTCGCGCATGGCGGTGAACCCGGCCATGAGGTCGCGCCGGGCATTGACCACCGCCTCGATGGTGCGATACTGCCAGGACTCTTTCAGCAATTGCTCTTCGTAGCGACCGTGCGACTCACCCGTCAGGAAGATGTGGGTGTGGGCATCGATCAGCCCCGGCAGCACCGTGGCCCGGCTGAGATCGATCACTTGGGCGCCGGACGGGATCCGCACCTGAGCGCCCGGTCCAACCTCGGCGATCCGGTCGCCGCGGACCACGATCACCTGGTCGGCCACGAGGCTTCCTGTCCGGCTATCGAACAGGTGTCCGGCCCGAACCGCGACCACCTGGTTTGCGGGCGCACCGGCCTCCTGCGAGGTAGTGGCGTCGAATTGAGCGAGCGCAGGAAGGGCCAGGGCGCCCGCCAGCAGGCTGACGATCCCCGCGATTCCCACGAACCTTAACCTTACGAGACCGAACCGGCGGCTGGCAGCCATAACAGTCTGAGCTCCCCTCCATTCCCGCGAAGGCGGGAATCCATCGTGGTACTACGTTGCCGACCTACGTTGCCGACCCCGCGGCCTTCAGCATTCTCGCCAAGCCAACCGAACGCGGCCGCGTCAATCAGGAAGTGGGCCGCCATCGACGGATAAAGGCTCCCAGTTCGTACCACTGGCCAGGCCAGCAACGCTCCAAGCGCCGCGGCCCTGATTCCCACCTTCGGGAAGTGCGCGCAGCCCCGAAGGGGCGAAAGATCTTAGCCCCGGGCGTGAGCCCGGGGTTGAAGGACCCTCACCCCGCATTTTCGGCCCGGTCCCCTCTCTCCCGGCGCGCGGGAGAGAGGGGACCGGGGCAAGGGGGTAAAGGGGATCCGCTTACCCACGGCTCGCGCCGTGGGCTAAAGTCTACCGCTCCTCCGGAGCTGAATTATCCAACGCCTCTGAGACACGCGTCACCGCCACCCGCGCGAACCCGGACGCCACTCCGGGGCTACACATTCCGCAGATAACTGCTGAACACCGCCTTGCAGCGGTCGCGATACATGCCGAGGGGCGCATCCTCCGGAGCCATCAGCCACTGCATGCAGTAGCCGTCCACCAGGGCGCGCAGCGTGCTCGCAGCCGCATCCGGATCGACGCTCCGGAACTCGCGGCGGCGGATGCCTTCCTCGATCATCTCCGCGTCGCGGCGGTTGCACGTCTCGAAAAAGCGGTCCATCAGAACGCGGTAACGATCCCGACGCGAGGCCAGCGCCACATAATCGAAAAGCACACGATACAGCTTGCGATTCACTTCTGCGCTATGAAAAAGCAATTCGATCTCGGAACTCAGCCGCGACCGGGGCGGAGCGTCGCTCTGGGCGATGTCTTCGAGCGTGCGATTGAGTTCGGCCAGCAGCCACTCGAGGATCGCGTAGAGCAGGTCGTCCCGCGTGGAAAAGTAATACAGCGCTCCGCCCTTGCTGGTCGCGGCGCGCGCCACCACGCCGTCAATGGTCAGCCCGGGAACGCCTTTATCCAGGATTTCGGCGTAGCCCGCCTTGATCAAAGCCTCGCGGCGGCGTCCGGTGAGGACGGGGTCAACTCGACGTGGACTCATCAGCCTCTCGCCGGACACACGTCCGTCCGGACGGACTAGGATTATGGACGCCGGGCTAGATGTCAAGCCGATTCAGGCGTCACCCCGCGTCCGGCATGGCCGCGGGATGCGTGCTACGATTCATCCATGAGGCAGTCATGTCGACCGTCACCGCCAATCTGATCGGTCTCACGCGCCCTGAACTGGAGGATCTTGCTCTCGACCTCGGACAGCCGCGCTACCGGGGCCGGCAGCTTTACCACGGTCTGTACCGGACGCTGCTGCAGCGTCCTGATGATTTCACCAATCTCGACCGTGCCCTGCGCCGCGAGCTCACCGGCCGCTGCCAGATTGCTTATCCTGCGGTGCTGCGCGCCATCACGTCGCGCGATCGCTCGATCCGCTATTTGCTCGGTCTCGCGGACGGCGAGACGGTGGAGACCGTCTACATGCCGTGGCGGATCGAGCAGCGCCGGGGCCGGGTATTGGCCACTCCGTCGGGCAGAGAACTGCGCGCGGACGGCGCAGACGAGAGTTTGAAACCCGCGCCCGAAGCCGAGGCCGAGGAGCCGCGCACCACTCTCTGCGTCTCGTCGCAGGTCGGCTGCGCGGTGGATTGCGCTTTCTGCTTCACCGGACTGCTCGGGGCACGCAGGAATCTCACGCCCGGCGAGATTGTGGGCCAGGTCCTGGTAATCGCGCGCGAACGAGGCCTGTGGGGCGCGAAATCGCCGGCCCGCATGAATATCGTCTTCATGGGGCAAGGCGAACCGCTGCTGAACCTGCGCGCGGTGATGAACGCGGTCACGATCCTGGCGGACACGGAGGCCTGCGCGATTCCTCTGCGACGGATCACCATCTCCACGGCCGGCATCGTGCCGCGCATCTATGATCTTGCCCGGGAAGTCGTGCGTCCGAAACTCGCCATCTCGCTGAACGCGTCGCATGACGGGCAGCGCGACGCGCTGATGCCCATCAATCGCAAGTATCCCCTTCGCGAGCTGATCGAGGCTTGCCGCGCCTATCCTCTGCGCCCGCGCGAGCGGCTGACGTTCGAGTACGTGATGCTCGACGGGGTCAACGATACCGGCGCAGACGCGGTCCGCGTGGCGCGCCTGATCGGCAGCCTCGCGGTGCGCGTGAATCTGATTCCTTACAATGGCGGCGCCGGGCTTTCCTTCCGTCCCTCGCCCATGGAGCGCGTCCACTCATTCCAGCAGAGGTTGCGCGAGCAGGGTGTGCCCGCATTCATCCGCATCTCACGCGGTCAGGACATCATGGCGGCCTGCGGGCAGCTCAGCCTGGAAGGTGCGACTGCCGGGGCGTGACGGAGGTGGCCGCCGGAGCGTGACGGGCACCGGAGCGTGACCGGACTCGGCGCCAAGATGTCAAATTCCAGATGCCGAATTCCAGAATGCAAGGCTCGAGTTTCGGATTTCGAGTTCGGATTTCGAGTTACCCGTTTGGAGTTTCAAATTTCAAATTCCCAACCGGCTGCTGAGGCTGGCTGCGCAATCCGATGGCAGCCATCATGCGCCCGGCGCGTCCTCCGTCGCGGCGATGCGAGAGGAACAAGTCCGGGCGGCAGACTGTGCAAAATTCTGAAGCGTGGACCGCCGAAGGCTTCAAGCCGGCCGCGCGGAGCTGTGCGCGCGCCACCGCGGTCAAGTCCAGGTGCAGGCTGCGGCGCTCGCGACGGTGTCCGGGCGGGGCGTGGGTGTGAAACAGCAGGATATAGCGCAGGTCCGAGCGCTGTGCTTCGACCCCGAGCGAGGACGTTTGCGCGGACTTGGGCGCCGGCTTGTGAAAGAATGCATCGCTCGTCACAAACTGCCCGCTAAAGGCGTCGATCACTTCCTCGCCGACTTCGTAGCAGCAACGTCCGATGGCCGGCCCAAGCACGGCCACCAGATCCTCGGGCCGCGAACCCGACAGGCGCCGCAATTCGCCCACCGTCTTCTCGATCACGCGGGCCAGGGCGCCGCGCCAACCCGCATGAATGGCCGCGATCACGCGCCTGCGCCGGTCCGCCAGCAGCACCGGCAAACAATCCGCCGTGCGAATCGAGAGGATCACTCCGGGCTCGGACGTGACGAGAGCGTCGCCCGCGTACCGCCCTTCGAGGCTTCCGGCAGGCGCAGGCACGGAGAGATCACAACCCGCCGAGGCTCGGGTAGTCTCGGGATCACCAGGCTCCGGCAGTTGCCAGCCGGCAGGCCGATAATCGAGGGGCGACAGAACGGCGCGATCCGCGCCAGGATCGTGCTGGGCCGGATCGCGACCCCGTCTCACTTCCCAAACCACGGCAGAGTGGATCTGGTGCAAGCTTGCCGGAAGCGCGCGCGCATCGAGAGCGTCGAGGAAACGCGCTCGATTCCGCTCGACCTCGCGGCGCTCGGCGTGCGGAGTGAATCCGAGGTTGAACTCCCTGCCCCGTCGCGCACGTGACCCGTCCGGCGGCCCGCACCGCGCATAGCGCAGGCTGAAGCCGTGCACGAGCCACGGCAAACGCGCGAGCACCCCCGATTCCATCAGGCTGAGTTGGCTGCGGGAAACGAGCTGTAAACCGTAGCGGTCCAAGCGGCCAATATAGCACGCCGACCGAAAATCGCGGCGCACGGCCGCAGCCGGCCACAATCGGCTACAACCAGCTACAAATGAATTCGGCCGTCCCCGTCGCCGCGAGTCAAATGAACCCGCTCGTCTCCTCCGCCGGACAGGATGGCCGCGCTCAGACCTCGCGACGTTGCCAGAAGATAGTTCGAAGCGGCGGAAACGAATCCGGCGCGCCGGAACGCCCGGACCCAGAGGGCGTGCGCCTGATTCAAGACGATCAGATCCGCGCCCGACTCCGCCACGCGGCCCGTGACGCGATGCGCGATGGCATCGGCATATTCAGGCGGGCCCACACAATCCAGGATCGTGGCCACGTGAAGATTTCCGAAGTGCTGGTCATCCCGCATCGGCGTGTTCAGCCACGCGGCCCAGCCCACAGGGGACGAACCCTTCGAAACCAGGCAAGCCGTCAGCCGGGGTTCCGCCAACGGGTAAAGGATCTCGAGCGTGCTCCGGTCCCGAACCACTGCGAACGAACACTCCGTGCGGTAGCTCCGCCAGATTTCGTCCGCCCAGGATCCCCAGGCTTTGACGGGCTCAACGACGAGTCCGCGCTCTTCACCCCGATGAACCAAGGGACGCGCCTGCGCGAGCCGGACGCCGATCCATCCCGTCCCGGTCGCCGATGCCAGCGCCGCCGCGGACCGCCGGTAAGGACTCTGGCGAAGCGCGGGCATCTCGCGGAGAAACTTGCCGACAGCCTGAACGCGAAAAAGGAAAGGAACAGGCCGCACTTTCCATCCCGCGCCCTTGAGCAGCCTTGGGAGCGGATTTTGTTCGCCGCCCATGCCCACCATGTAGATGTACGGGCTGTGACCTTCCAGGTATTTCAGCATGTGGAGCGAAACCATGCCGTATTTCCGATCGCAAATTCCTTCGGAGAGCATGGACTGGGAATTGCCGGCCCTGCGAACTTCGCCGTTAATCCAGGCGGGCTGGTCCACCAGCAGGAATCCGCCGCGCACCCGCGAATCCTCGAGGGCCACGTAGTGACGCGATGAAATCGCAGGGGAAGCAGCCCGGTCCCGGACCGGGCCTGGCTCGACAACGGCCGGCAGCAGGAAGGGCGCCTTCTTTTCCACGCGGGCGTTGAACGCGACCGCCTCGGGAATCTCCCGTTCGGTCAGGGGGGTCACTTGAATCTTCATGACGGATGCCGGATGAGAGGACGCCCGCGAGCCGCCAGCCCGGCAGCGGGCCCGGGGGCGCAGGGCTACGAGCTGCCGCGAAACAGCTTTCCCCGAAGCCAGCGCAGCTCGAGCCGGGCTCGTTGCTGCGCCGTGATCTCGAGATCTCCGCGCTTCCCGCCGAGATAATCGAGCAAAGTGGACACAGGCACGAACCAGCCATTCTTGCGGCTGAGCCGGGTCATCAACTCCTGGAACCTGGAGTCGATCCGGCCATTTTCCACGAACCCATGACCGAAATGGCTATACATGATGCAGGCCCCGCCTTGCTCTTCCAACCGGTCCTGATCGGCCTCTCCGAGAATCTTGATGAATCGGGCGCGGTCCGCGCCATCGGAGCTGGCAAACCAGGCATTGACGTAGGGGAGCTCCGGATCGTGATAGGGCATCCACGGGCAGGCGCGAAGGGTGTCAACACCGGAAAAAGTGAAGTTGCGGCAATAGCGAATGCGGCGCCGGCAGATGTCCCCCCAAAAGGCGCGATGCCCTTCCACGTGCCCGGCATAAAGATTCCGGTTGCGTCCGAGCGTCGCCAGATTGTAGAACGTGCGGTGGCGCCCGCTGAACCGCGCCGGCCCCCAATAGATGGCCTCTTCGTTGTAATGGTTCGCCATGCTCGCGGGATCACAGCCGAAGTACCGCTTGAACGCGTCCAGTCCCCGGATGATCTCATCGCGGGAGGAAGAATGCACGGTGGTGAGGTGGTAGCCGATCTCGAATCCGCGCTCCTGCAGGGCCTGGGCCTCCTCCAGGTAAACCGGATCGGCGCAGGTGTCGCCGCCGGAGTTTGGTTCGCGGATGGCGCCCAAGGGCCAAACCGCCTTGGTCGTGCGGAACCCGAGGTCCTCCAGAAATGAATATACTCTCCGTCCGTCGCGCAGGAGCTGCCCGTCGGGATCGTCAAAGATCGTGAAGGCGAAGGCCTTGCCGGCCGGCCAGAAGTTCTGCATATGGAAGAGCGCTTGACGCGTGAGCGGCGCTTCGGTCAGTTCAGTTAGTCCCATACTCGTCGAGCACCGCGGAAGTCAACGAATGGATGGAAGGCCGGACAGGTAGTTCAGAATCGAGCTGAAGGACGAGAGATGTTCGAGAGCCTCCAGATCCATCTGTACACCGAATTCCTCTTCGATCAAAGTCACCAGGGTCACGGCGGCCACCGAATCCCACGCCTCTTCGGTCTCGAGGCTGGCCGACGTGATCACGCTCGGGTCAATGCCGGGAAATGCGGCCGCGAAGCATCGGGCGAGTCTCGCCTCGAGGTCATTCATCGGGCAACTCCTCAACGCGGAGATGAACGGGCGGACACTTCTCGGACAGGCGCTGCGCGGTCAGCGAAAAAGCCGCGCCGGGAGCGCCTCCGCCAAGCTCGGCGAAGAAATCCTGCAGGGGCCCGTTGCGAGCTGTGGGCGCGAAATCGAAGAGCGCTTCCTCGACCTCGAGCTTGCGGAAGACGTACAGCAGGCAGGCGTGCTCGATGCGCCGCGAGAACGCGCGGCAGCTCATCACCCAATGATCCACCGAGATCCGCTTCCCTTCCCGCCGTCCCGCCATCACCGCAATCTTGCCGAGCGGGCCGAACTTGTCCTGGTAGGAAGCGAGCAGCACAAAAACGTCCGGATCGTCCACATACTGCCTCCACGAGGCTTCGGTGATGCGCCGGCCGTTCAGGTTGAACTGGTTGGTCTTGTTGATCAGCTCGAGAGCGCGCGGATCGAGGGGAGTCTTGGAGGCGGTCACGGTCAGCTTTCCCTCAGCGTCCCGGAGGAAGTCGTCCGGCGTGTACCCGTGAGCCCGGGCAGCGTCGAGGACGGCGTGCGAGGTTCGGAGGCTCTCCATCCGGATCGCGTCTTCCTCGGAAAGCGACGTTTTGCCGAATAGGTCCCGCAGGTCCTCGAGCAACTGGTAGGCGGCCCGATCATCGTCACGAGGAAACAGCAGGCAGTTCATCTCCGGGTGGACCGCTTTGACTTCCGCCAGATCCAAAGGGCTGTCGTCGACAAAGACAACGCTGTCGGCCCCGATGTTCCAGGCGCGCAGGATTCGCGAAACCGCCTCGGATTTGGGACCCCAGCCCGCCTCGAGCGGGAAGATGCGCTCGCGCGCAAGAACCGGCCGGTTCGCCTGGAAGGCTTCTTCCACGAGAGCGGGATTATTCTTGCTGGCCGCGGCGATCAGTATGCCAGCCTCCGAGAGCGATGCCAGCATCTGCTGGTAGAGGCCGTGCTTCTGCGCGTGGTGATCGAGATCCCACGCGATGCCGTCCACGCCAGCTTCGCCCAGGATCCCCATCCACAAGGTGTCATCCAGGTCCGTGATCAGCCCTTTCTTAGGAGGCGCGGCGGCGGCCAGGCGGGCGATGATTCCCGCCAGCTGGTCGGCATGCCCCAGGTGATACGGGAATCCTGTATTGAGCGCCGACTTCACGTCCCAGCGCTCCGCGGGCGCCGAGATGCGGTCCAGGCGTTGCGAACTAACCACGCGGATTCCGGCGGATTTTGACAACCGGACCATCATCTCCGCCACAACCTCTCTCAGCTCGTTCTCAAACGAGCTTGACTGCCATCCTGGCGTGAACGCGAAAGGAGGCAGGGGAAGCGTGGGCGCGGAGACGATCACGCTCCCGCTTTGCGCGATCCTTTCCAGAGAATCGCCCAGCCTCGAGGCCTGATCGCGCGCACTCTGAACAATACCCGCGAGTTGCCCGGGACGCCATCCCCCGAGCCTCCGAACCCCCAAGCGCGGATCGAGGTCTTCCCATTCAACCACGGCCACCACGATCGAGGACTTTTCCCGCTCGATGCGCGCGAGAGTCCCCGGCAGGTCGCCATAAAGCCCGGTGCCAATCTGAACCTTGTGGCCCGGAAACTGACCTCTGAGGTGGGCATTGAGGAACGTCAGGAAGTGCAGCGGCGTAAAGCCACAGGCAAGATCAACCTGAAGCACAGGGCTCTCGATTGCCGCATTGTGCTTGAGCGCCTCGAGGGCTTCCACCAATTTCATCGGTTCTCGGAAAGGATACGGCACCGGTCGGAGACCTGTCAAACGGATAGAGGGCGGCGGCTCCGACCTCGATCACGACGTCGCCGCCTCGTTTGCGGCTCTGCAGCCTCCCACTTCGCGACTCTGCCGCCCGGGCGCCAGTGGCTCTGCCGCCTTGCTGTGCGGAAAGGCTATGCCTTTCCGAGCCGGCTAGAGATAAAATCTTTGGCCGCGAGGCTACGCCTCGCGGCCACAAACCCATGGTGACGATTTCCCGAGACTCGCCTTGCCTCTCCATCACCGCCGTCGCCAAGGACCGCCTCCCGATCTTCCGCACCCACGCCCTCAAGGCCCTCTGCGGCCGCGCCCTCGACGAGGCTCGCGCCTCCGCCGGCTTCGTGATCTTCGCCTACGTCATCATGCCCGACCACCTTCACATCATCACGAATGGGCCCGCAAACCCTCGGGGACGCTGCGCTTCATCACGGGCATCGGCGCCCGCCGCATCATTCAACACCTGAAAGAAAATGGTCTCGAGGGCTCGCTTGAAAAGCTGAGGGTGGCGCGAAAGGCGGACCGGCATGAATATTCGGTGTGGCAGCGCGAGTCCAATGTGGTGCTGCTGACCGTCGAGTCCACCTTCATGCAGCGGCTTCATTATATCCACCAAAACCCGGTGCGGGCCGGCTTGGTGGAGCGCGCCGAAGATTACCGGTGGTCGAGTGTGCGGTTCTGGAACCGGTGCGTGAGTGATGAAGAGCCGTTGCAGGTTGATTTCGACAAGATTGCCTGGAGAACGGCAAAGTGAGGATCGAGGAAGGCAGAGCCTTCCCCGAACAAAATGGGGTGTGGCGCTGCGTCCGGAAAGGCGTAGCCTTTCCGCACAGCAAGGCGGCAAAGCCGCTTCCGATCTCCAGCCGATTCCGGAGCGCACAGCCGCAAGCGAACCAGCAGAGCAGCTTCCGATCTCCAGCCGGTTCTCGCTGCTACTTTTCCACAGCTTAACTTGATGAAACTAAATGTCGAAATAAACTTTCTCGCTGATCCCGGCTCTACCCATGACCCCGCTTCGTGGTGAGACACTGGCGGGCATGCGCCCTCGAAAGCCAAAACCGTCCCACACTACATCACAGAACCACCAACCGACCCCTTCGCCGAAGCCCGATCGCGCGACCACACACGAGATCGTGCGCCAAACGGATGCCTTGTACGCCGAGGCGCAGGACAATCCGGATTCCGAGGCCGGCCAGATGGTTCGGGCCTTCGTCCTCAGCGGAATCCGCAACGTGCAGCCCCGATCCTCGAGCGATGAGGCTCCGACCCTCGCCCTGGGCGAGGAGCGCCGGCGCCAGCGCCAGGCCCGCCACCGCTTGACCGGCGGCGCCAAGGCCGAAGCCGCGCCCGATCGGGCGCGCCGCGCGGACCGCGCACAGAAGACGCGGGAATACGAGGCGATGCTGCAGGAAGTGGCCCAGACCGCCGCGACCGCGAGCGCTGCGGCCGAAGCCGGCCGGCCGCTCGATGCCATGGCCGTATACGAACGGATTGCTGAAATCGTGGGGCTCAGATCGCCTTTGAGCCAGCGAGTTGAGCCGAAGCTGTCTGGCGATTGAGATCCGGTCGGGCGTCCACGCGCAATAAATAACACTCGATAAAGGAGGCTTTATGCCATTCGATACCGACACCACCGGTCTGCCAGGGAATCCCGATGTGCCGGAGGCGGCCGCGAAGCCCGCGGAACCCGCTCCCGGGCCTTCGAGCGATCACCATGGGCCGTCCGCCTCGGCCGAAGACGGCGGGGCGCCGGTCCGCCGGACGTCAGACCGCAGGGTAGCGGCGAACCGCGCCAACGGCCAAAAGTCCACGGGTCCGCGCACTGCGCAAGGCAAAGAGCGCTCCAGCATGAATGGTCTGAAGCGCCGTTCGGTGCGGCTGCTCGGGCTTTTCGAGGCTAAAACGCTCCGGCAGGAACCGGGGGCCGCCGAGCAACTCTACCGCGAGCTGATCAAGCCTTACCAGCCGCTGCCGCCGCTGCTCGCGATGCACTTCCAGGACCTCGCGCGCCTGCACCTGGAACTCGAGACGTCGGAATGCATCCGGGACGCCACCCTCGAGCATCGCTGGCAGCAGGCCGACATCGAGAAGCGGCGCAAGTTCTACGAGATGGAATCCGACCTCCCCGCCACCCCCAAAGAGGTCTTCGAGGGAGGCATTTGCCGGATCGAGGCGAGCGCGGCTAAGTTCAAGAAGCAGGCCCATTACCTGGGGCTGCTCCGGGAGCAGCTCGAACGGCGCAACTTCGACCTGGGCAACGTTCTGCAACTGCTCTACGGGAAGGATTTCGATCCCGAGCACGACCGCGGACAGACCATCTGCAGCCGCTGCCGGAAGCTCATGTCCGGAGAGTGGCAGCTCCCCTCTGAACAACAAGAGGGGAACATCGACGAGGAGCAGCTCGAGGGCCTGCTCGACCTGGTGGCGCTCGAGGAAGACGACGCCTTGACCGGCTATCGCCTTAAGCTCGACGAGAAAACCGTGACCCGGGCCGCCTGCATCGCCGCGCTCGCGCCCACCAGCGACGACCGCCTGATGGAGTTGCAGGCGGAACGGCTGCGGCGCGCCATCGATCGGAAGCAGTGGGTGATCAACGGGCTGCTGCAGACGCTCCGCCCGGCTGAGGCGGCCAAGCCGGACGCGAATCCGGGGCCCGGTCCGGAGCACCCCCTCCCCCCCCATAAAAAATCAGGGAAGCGAAGCCAAGAAGTCATTTGTAATCAACAAAACGATGCGAAAACACATGAAATCCGAACCGAACCGAAGCCAACCGAACCGAACTCGGCGGCGGATAAGCCCTTTGAAACGTCTCACCGTTCAGTAGCGGTACGTAGCATTACCCACCGTTCCGCACCCTTGCCCTCGCGGCCCCGCATCCAGCCGCGCGCGGCTCTGCCGCCCTCGCACTTTCGCGTCTCCCCACCCAGGCTCGTGCGCCCGGCCACACCCCCCCCCTTTTTTTCGAGGAAGGCTATGCCTTCCTCGATCATCACCCCGGATTTCACCGAGACAGCAACCAGGGGGCTGCGGCTGCGAGGCCTTGCCTCGCAGCCGCAGCATTTTGTTATCTCTACCAGCTCCGGAAAGGCGGAGCCTTTCCGCACAGCAAGGCGGCAGAGCCGCCGAGCCTGGACAGCCGGACCGCCTCCTGTTAACCAAACTCTTGCGCCGGCGTTATACCGGTCGGAGCCCGAGACAGGGCAGACCCGAGGCGTCGCGACCCGCCAGACGGCACGGCGCTTGGGGAAACAGAGAGGGGACAGAAACCATGAGACAAAACTTGAAGAACTCGCGAACAGTTTGGACTTTGGCCGGGTTGGCGCTGGCTTTCGTATGGATGACCGGGGCCGGGGTCACAAGAACCTCAGGTTTCCAAAAACCTTCTTCGGCAGCCCTCAGCACCGACCTCGGCGGCACGGCCAGCCAGACCGAAATTGACACCGCGCGCGGCGCCTTCGATCACTTCCTCGACTCGCACCCCGAGATGGAAAACGACATTTTTGCGGAGCCGACAAGAATCACCGACCCCAACTACCTGCACGATCATCAGGAGCTGCAGGTCTTTCTCGACAGCCATCCGCTGGTCAAGGCCGATCCGCGATCCTTCGTGAGCCCGCAGTCCTGGCGATTTGAGAACCGCCGCAGCGATACCGATGACCTTCTGGGCTTCTTCGTGCCCTTCGCCGTGTTCGTGTGCTGCCTCCTGGCCTTGCTGGCCGTGATGCGCACGGTTCTCGAGAATCGCCGCTGGAACAAGAGCTTCAAAGTGCACGAAGACGTGCACACGAAGCTGATCGAAAAATTCAGCTCCGGCCAGGAACTGACGGCCTACATGGAATCGGAGGCCGGCAGGCGGCTGCTCGAATGGACGCCGCCCGTGGTCGAGACCCGGGCGCCGCTCGCCGCCGGCCGCATTCTCTGGTCGCTTCAGACCGGCCTCATCCTCGGCCTCGCGGGGCTCGGACTTCTGGCGATCCGGAGCAGGATCAGCAGTGACGCCGCCGACGGAATGCTGATCTGCGGCACCCTGGGACTGACGATCGGCCTCGGCTTCTTCTGCTCCGCCTTCCTCTCCTATGGCATCTCGAAACACCTCGGCCTGATTGGCGGCGGAACGCAGGGGGATTCCCGGCTGGCGCAGGCCGGACGGTGAACGCGGGGCCGCGTCGCAACTGAGCAGTGGCGCGCGGCCGCGCCGGATGGCAGAATATGAGTATGTGGGAAGTCACCTTGGCGGAAATCGAAAGTTCCGAACTCGGGGCCGGAGCGGCTGAAGAAGCCTTCCACATGGACGAGCAGGCTTTCAGGGTTTTCTACGAGAAAACGGCCCGCCCGCTGTGGTCTTACCTCTCCCGCCTCGCGGGCGACCGCGCTCTCGCCGAAGACCTGGTGCAGGAGAGCTACTACCGCTTCCTGCGCGCCAAACTGCAGTCCGGCGACGAGGCCTACCAGAAGAATTACCTCTTCCGCATCGGCACCAACCTGGCGCGCGACCACTGGCGCCGGACGCGCCCCTCGGAGAGCCTACATGAAGAGGCTACATCCCATTTGCAATCCGGGGACCGCACGGCCGAGAGCGTGCAACAGAACACCGATCTCGGGCGGGCGCTCGCGCAATTGAAGCCGCGCGAGCGCGAGTTGCTGTGGCTGGCCTACGTGGAAGGCTCGAGCCACAAGGAGATCGCCGAGGTCTCGGGCCTGCGGGCGGCGAGCATCCGCCTGCTGCTGTTTCGCGCCCGGCGGAAGCTGGCGGAAGTGCTGCGTTCTTCCGGCGGGGGCGTGGAGAGCGCGGAATTGAGAGCAAGGCCATGAACATTCCCGAGTGTCATCGCGAGCAGGAGGTACTCGAGGCCGTGCGCGCGGGCCGCTGGTCGGGCGCCTGGGGCGAGGAGCTCCGGAAGCACACCGCCGCTTGTCCGGTGTGCGCGGAAGTGGCGCTGGTGGCCGCAATGCTGCTCGAGGAGCGTGACCTGGCGCAGGCCGAAGTGCGGTTGCCGAGCGCGGGCCTGGTGTGGTGGAAGGCGCAGCGGGCCGCGCGGCGGGCGGCGGAAGAGCGCGCCACGCAGCCCATTGCGCTGGTGGAGCGCGCGGCCTGGGCTCTGACCCTGTTCGGCGTCTTCGGATTGGCGCTCTGGCAATGGCCGCGGATCGCGGGGTGGCTCGGCGGCGCGAAGAGCCTCGCCTCGGGGCCGGGATCGGCCTCAAGCTCCGCCCAGTTTACCGCCCAGTTTACTGAACGGGTCGTTCAAACCTTCCAGAGCCTGGCTCAGGGTTTGGGCGCGCAATCTTCAGGTTATCTCGTGATCGCGAGCGTCGGAGCAGTGCTGGCTCTCATGGGGTTCGCCGCCTACGTGGTCTGGCGCGAAGAATAGTCCCGGGCGGGCCCGCGTTCCACGCTGGTTTCCCAAGCTAGGTTTTTCGAAAAGGAATCGCGGACGGCGCCGCGGGACACGCGACGCGTCGCCGTGCGCGCGCACTCGTCAGACGCACCAACGCGCAGTCGGCATGAGGAGAAGCCGGTCTTGAACCGCCGGAGATCGGAGATTCCGAGCGGCGAACCTTTCGGCCGCCGCCCGGCACAGGACTACTTCTTCTTGGGGGGAACGACCGCGTCTTTGAACGCTTTCGCGAGGCGGAACTTCACCACGGTCTTGGCCGCGATCTTGATCGGTTCGCCCGTTTGCGGATTGCGTCCCATCCGCGCCTTGCGGGCGGCCTTGACGACTTTGCCGAGACCCGGAATCGTGAACTGCCCCGAGCTCTTGGCTTCGCGCGTCGCCAGAGTCGCGATCTCTTCCAACACCGCGGCGGCGGTCTTCTTCGCGATTTCGGCCTTCTCCGCCAAGTGAGTTATGACTTGCGACTTGGTCATCGCTTTCGCCATTTGAGTTTTAGTCTCCTCTCTCTCAGTTAAAATTCTAGCGCCACAGCCTGCATGAGATTAGCGGCAACTTTAATGAAAGCCCGAACCGGTGTCAAGGCCTTTCCAAGGAAAAGTGCAAAAAAATCCGCGAATCCAGCGGCTTCTGTCAAGGCGGCCCGAGCCGCGCCTTTCCTCGGCCCTGCACGCTCGACCGCAGCGCCGCGCGCAGTCTGCGCTCGCCTCGCGGTCGCGGGTCCGCTAGAATGGAGAGGCCAGCCCAACCTCGGGGGTAACGAAATGCCGATCTTTGAGTATCGATGCCGTGAATGCGGCGCAGAGTTTGAAAAAATCGTGCGCTCCGACGGCGACCCGATCGCCTGCGAGCGTTGCCATGGCCGCAAGCTCGACCGTCTGCTCTCCGTGTTTGCCGTTTCCGGAGCATCCGGCGAGGCCTCGACCGAAAGCGGACCCTGTCCGTGCGGCGCGCCGCGGCGCGGCATGTGCGGCGACTGAGGCCCGCCAAGCCCGCGCCGCGTGAAGGCCTCGTCTCAAGGCCTCGCCTCGAGGGATTGACGCATGCCGAACCCGCGCGTTGTGGTGCGCCCGCTCCGAACACCCGGCGAATTCCAGCAGTGCGAGCGCATCCAGGAGAGCGTCTGGGGCGCGCGCGGAATCTCCGGAGAACTTCTCCTGGTGACCGCGAAGCATGGCGGGCTTGTGCTCGGCGCCTTCGCCGGCGGGCGGCTTGCGGGCTTTCTTTACGCTTTCCTCGGGCGGCGCCAAGGCCGATTGATTCACTGGTCGCACATCATGGCGGTGGAATCGGAGTTCCGCGACCGCGGCCTGGGCTTCCGCATGAAGCGGGAACATCGGCGCCTGGCGCTCGCGCAAGGAATCCGCCTGATCGCCTGGACCTTTGATCCGCTGCAGAGCCGCAACGCCGGGCTGAATATTCACCGCCTCGGCGCCGAAGTCCGCGAGTATCTCCCCGATTGCTATGGAAGCTTTCGCAGCAAGATCGAAAGCGGTCTGCCGAGCGATCGCTTCGTGGCGGAATGGCGTCTTACGAGCCGCCGCGTTCGGGAGAGGCTCGGCGGAAAGCCGCCCGCGGTCGCCGTCGCGGCTCTGCCCGCGGCCAACGAGATCGAGCGGGACGCGCGCGGTTTCGCGGTGAACCGGCGTTTGCGCCTCAGCCTCACGGCGCCTCGGCTGCTGGTCGAGATCCCGGCCGAGACCGATCGCATGCGCGCTACAGACCTGGAACTCGCGCGGCGCTGGCGTCTCGAGATGCGGCGCGTATTCCGGCACTACCTTCGGAGGGGATACCGCGTGACGGACTTCGTCTCGGCGCAGGAAGGAGGTCTCAGACGCGCGTGCTACGTCCTAACGCGGCTTGCAGCCGGTCGCTCCGATGGCTGACGCATCCGGAGACGGCGGGGAGTGAAGGCGCTTCAGGGCGCGCTCGAGGTTTCCGCGCTCCGCGTCCTGACGGTGCGCGCCCGCGCCTCGAGTTCCGCCGCGTCGTCGTCGCGTCCTCGCTTGCGCATCAGGCCGGCGTAGGTCTCGAGGCACTGCGCCAGGCCCAGCCGTTCCGCGCCCGTGCCGCGGCCGAGCACGTCCAAAGCGCGAACAAAATACTCGTCGGCAAGGCTGTCACGCTGCTCGCCCTGGTAAAGGATCGCCAGGTTCTCGAACGTGTTCCCGAGCGCGGGGTGCCGGTCGCCGAGCGCCGCTTTCTTGATTTCTACGGTGCGCAGAAAGAGTCGCTCCGCCTCCGGACCGCGGCCCTGGTTCGCACAAAACACCGCAAGATTGTTCAGCGTCAGCGCCACGTTCAAGTGCTCCGAGCCAAAGACGGTCTCTTGAATCTCGAGCGCTTGCCGAAGCCGCGCCTCGGCCTCCGCCGGCTTGCCAGACTCCTTGTAGAGCGCGGCCAGGCGATTCAGTCCGGGAACGAGCGCGGGGTGCGATGGCCCGTGCGCTTTTTCGCTGATCTCGAGCGCCCGGCGCAGCCGCGCGGCAGCTTGGGCGTTGTCACCAAGCTGCCTTTCGACCTGCGCCAGCTTCTCGAGGGATTGGATCACCTCCAGGTGCTCCGGGTCGCTCTCTTCCCACAGACGCCAGGCTTTGCGATACAGCTCGCGCGCCTGGCCAAGCCGGCCGCGGGCGTGCGCGAAGTCGCCCAAGCGGCCGAGATCGGCGGCGACTGCCGGATGCTCCTCTCCGAAGCGCGCGCGATCGAGCGCCAGAATGCGCGTCCAGCACGCCTCGGCGTCGTCCGTGCGTCCCTGCTCGGTACAGATCTCCGCCAGGCGCTGGAGCGTGAACACCAGTCCGGGATGCTCTTTGCCGAACGCTCGCTCTTTGAGCGAAAGGATGCGGCGGTACAGCGGTCCGGCTTCGGCGTAGCGCCCGAGCAGATGATAGAGCACTGCCAGCCGGTTGAGTCCCGGCAGCAACCCGGGATCATGCTGGCCGAATTCGGATTCGCGCTCCGCGAGCCAGGATCGGATGCGAGTTTCAGCGCCGCCGTCGTCCACCGCGAACACGGCGGCAGGGTCCTCGGCGCCCGAGTCCCGCTTTGCGGCTTCGGGCTCAGGCTCGATCGGCTTGTGAACCTGCAGACTCGTGCGGGGCTCGGCTTCGGCCGGTCGCGGCGGCTCCGTCGCGACGGTGTCTGCCGCCAGCGGCTCGGGTTCAGATTCCCGAACCTCGATGCCTTCAGGCTCGGCCGGGGACACTGCGATGGTGGACGCACTTTCGGCCGATGGGTCTCCCTCCGCGGCGTCCGGAGTGTCGCGCCAGGCATCGTCCGGCGGGGGCTCAGCCTCGGCGTGACGCGGAACTGCGAGCGGTTGTTCCTCGAGGATGGTGTCGCTGACCTCAAGCAAGGTGGCCGATACATCGCTGATCGCGAGATCGGCCAGCGGCCCTTCGAAGGCGATCCGGTTCAGATCCTCCTCGCTCACGCCCGCGGGCGGACCGGCTCCGCTCGATACGGACTCGATGGCCCGCGCGCGCAAAAAAAAGGTCTCAGCCACCGCTTCCCTGCCCTGAACCAGGCTCAACTCGCCGAGGTTCTCGAGGATGACCGCCACTTCGGGATGAATCGGGCCGAGCGCCTTCTGCTTGATCGCCAGCGCCTGTTTGAAGAACGTTTCCGACTCCGGCACCAGCCCGGCGGCGAAACAGACGCTCGCAATATTATTGAAGCAACTGCCCACGTTCGGATGTTCCTGGCCGGTGGTATTCATGCCGATGCGGAGAGCACGGATCAGCAGGGGCAGCGCCTGCACGTGATCGCCCTGCATCCTGTAGATCAGGGCAAGATTGCTCAAACTGGTGGCTACGACCGGGTGCTCCTGTCCGAGCGAGTATTCCTCCACGTCGATCGCCTGGCGATAGAGCGCAGCGGCTTCGGCAAACTGGCCCTGGGCGCTGTAGACGGCGGCCAGATTGTTCAGGGTCTGCGCCACGCTCAGATCATCACCTCCGAGCTTTTCTTCGCGGATTTCCAGCGCCTCGCGGAAGAGCTTCTCGGCTTCCTCGAGCTTGCCCCGGACGCGGCAGGCCTCGCCGAGATCATTCAATGCGTCACTGAGACGAAGGTCCGTGCGGCCGAATTGTTGCGCCTCGGCGAGCGCAGTGCGGTACTCCTCCTCGGCCTCGTGGTAGCGGCCTTCGCTGAACGCGCGATGACCTGTTTCCGAGGCCAGGCGCCAGCGACTCAGTTGCATATCCGATTCTTCGGCGAGGAAGCGAACGCCCGCGAAAAACCATTGGGTGAGGAGGTCAAGAATCAAAAGCAAGCTCCACCGCGGATCAGTTCCGGCTCTTTCATCTTAGCAGCTTGCGCACTCGGACTGCAGCGCCGGCGGAACGGTATGAAACCTGAAGGCGGCCCAAAACGTCCTGCAAGTCTGCGGGAATAATGTGGACCTGAAGTCTTGCCGAAAAGGGGGAACAGGATGAATGCTTTTTCGATGAGAATGCTGCGCGGCATGGGCGCATTGGCGGTGATCTGCTTGTCGGTGACGGCCGGCGTGGCCGAGACCGCGACTTCGCGGATGGTCGCCGCCGCAAACACGTTCCTTTCGACGCTCAATGAGAAGCAGCGGCAAAGCGTGATGTTCGCATTTGACGACGAACAGCAGCGGGCGCGCTGGTCCAATCTCCCGGTGACGATGGTTCCGCGAGCCGGCCTGAGCCTCGGAGAATTGAATGCGGCTCAACGTTCTGCCGCTATGGCTCTGGTCTCGTCCGCGCTCAGCCGAAGAGGCTTTGAAAAGGTGCAACAAATCATGCAAGGGGACGAGATCCTCAAGAGCAATGATGCCAGTCGACCGCCGGGGGGCAACGCCGGCAACGGTCCGCCACCTCCTCGCGGCAACGGGCCGCCGCCCGGGAATGGAGGGAATCGGCCGCCCGTCGGCGGTCCGCCTGGCGGCGCAATGTTCGGGAAGGATCTCTACTACATCTCGATCCTTGGAAAGCCATCCGAGAAAGATCCCTGGATGTTGCAGTTCGGGGGACATCATCTGGCGCTCAACATCACCATCGCCGGTGAACGCGGCATCCTCACGCCGACACTCACAGGCGCTCAACCGGCGCTCTACACCTTGGGCGGAAAGACCGTGCGGCCGCTCGGCCAGGAAAGCGACAAGGCCATGGCGTTGCTCAACGCCTTCGACGACGGCCAGCGGAAACAGGCGATTCTGAGCTACCGTCTCGCCGATCTCGTGCTCGGCCCGGGGCAGGACGGCAAGACGATCGTGCCGGAGGGTCTCAAGGCTTCCGCGATGAGCGACCGGCAACGCGCCATGCTGCTCGACCTGATATCCGAGTGGGCCGACATCATCCACGAAAGCGCGGCCGATGCCCGCATGACCGAGCTTAAAGCCGATATCGGCGAGACGTGGTTCGCGTGGAGCGGTCCCACAACCGTTGTTTCCGGAAAAAACATCACGGCCTATTATCGGATTCAAGGGCCGCACCTGGTTATCGAATACGCGCCCCAGACCCTCGGCGGCGATCCATCCCTGCACGTCCATACGATGTACCGCGACCCGACGAATGACTACGGACGGGGAATCACGAAGGAATGAAACCGAGGCGCATCGCCGCAGCCGCGATTTTCCTGGCTCTCGCAGGGGTTGCCTCCGCCCACAGGCTCGATGAATACCTGCAGGCCACGATCATCTCCGTGGAGAAGGACCATGTTCAGGCGTCCATGCGTCTCGTTCCCGGAGTGGCCGTGTTTTCCTCTGTGATTGCGGGCATCGACAGCAACAGTGACGGCGTCCTCTCCAAAGCAGAGCAGTGGGCTTACGCGGAACGCGTGCTGGGCGATCTGTCGCTGGCGGTGGATGGCAATCGCTTGAGGCCGAGGCTTGTCTCCGTGGACTTCCCGGCAATTGAGGATATGAAAGAAGGACGCGGGGAGATTCACATTGAGTTCATCTCGGATTTACCCCGCGGCGGCCCCGCGAGAAAACTCACCATCGAAAACCATCACCAGACCGCGATCGCGGCCTACCTTGTGAATTGCCTCGTTCCGCGAGACCACGATATCCGAGTCGTCGCTCAAACCCGGAACGAGCAGCAGTCGTTCTATCAGTTGGACTATGTGCAGGGCGCCGCTTCTCGAGAACCTGCGCCTCTCAAATGGTGGGCCAGCCTCCGCGGGTGGACGGCGAGTGTCGGCTTCGCCAGCATATTCGACCTCGGCATGCGGCACATCGCTCGCGGCACGGATCACCTTCTGTTCTTACTGGTACTCCTTTTGCCCGCGCCTCTGACCGCCTCCGGTTCGCGCTGGACCGGTTTTGCCGGCGGGCGCCGCAGTCTCGTCCGGATTCTCAAAATCGTGACGGCGTTTACGATCGGGCATTCGATCACGCTGGCGTTAGCGGCATTGGGCCTCGTCCGCGTGCCCGCTCGTCCGATCGAAGTGCTGATCGCCGTTTCGATTCTTGTGTCGGCGATTCACGCTCTTCGCCCGCTTCTTCCCGGGAAAGAGGCCGGAATAGCGGCCGCCTTCGGCCTCATTCACGGCTTGGCGTTCGCCGCCACCTTGGGCGAATTGGGGCTCGGCCGCTGGGAGCGTGTGGCCGGCATTCTGGCGTTCAATCTGGGCATCGAAACAATGCAACTGGTCGTGGTGGCCGTGGCCTTGCCGTCTCTGATCCTCATGAGCCGCACGCGCGCGTATCGATACCTGAGAATCGGCGGCGCGCTCTTTGCCGGGGTCGCTTCCGTGGGTTGGATCGCTGAACGGCTGTTTGGCGTGCCTAACCCGGTAGGCGGTGTGGTGGATCTCATCGCGCATCACGCCGCTTGGATCGCAGGCGCGTTGTTCCTGATCAGTCTCGCCTGCCGGGGCCTTCGAGACGTTCTCGATCCGCAAGCTGCAAGACGTGAGATCCTGACGGAAAGCTGCGCGGTGGAGTAATCAGCCGGGGGCTCGATCGACCGCCCAGCTTTAAAACTTCGCCAATCACCGGAAATTCTTGATCAACACCGCGTCGGTCTGCAACGCCACGCGCGCAGACAACACCGCCTTCGGGCTCTACGCAGGCCAAGGATCACACGGCAACATGCGCATGGCGGGAGCGGGGTTCGCCAGAGACTGGAGTCGCTGACCCAGTTAGACCAAGTGTTCCTCGGCCTGACCGGCAGGGTCGTTCTTGCTCAAATCTGTTCTGCTCGCCCACATGGCATTAGGTCGAACAATCCCCAGTTTCCGCATCCGGAATTGCAGGGTGGAGCGGTTAAGCCCCAAGCGCTTTGCCGCCCCCTTCGGTCCTGAGAGAACCCAGTTGCTCTCCTTCAACGTTTCCAGAATATGCGTCCGTTCGGCTTCCTCAAGAGTCAGGCTCTTCCCAACCTCCTGAGTGGCGACCCGGCGGACACTTACGTCTGGGATTGGGAATTGAAGTTCCGCACCAGTGGAGATAATGACCGCGCGCTCCGTCAGGTTTTGCAGTTCGCGGATATTGCCCGGCCAACTGTAGCGGGAGAACGCGTCCATCGTTTCGGTGGAGATCGTCTCGATCGTCTTGTTCATGCGCTGGGAGAAGTCTTGAACAAAATGCCGCACGAGCAGCGGAATGTCTTCCGGACGCTCACGCAGTGGGGGCAGTTGAATGGGGAAAACGTTCAGGCGATAGTACAGGTCCTCACGGAATTGTCCACGTGCGACCATCGAAGTGAGATCCTGGTTCGTCGCCGCCACCAGGCGGACGTCGACGTGGTGTGTTTGAGCGCTTCCCAACCGCTCAATTTCTCGCTCCTGCAGGACGCGGAGCAGCTTGGGTTGCAAACTCAGAGGAAGATCTCCCACCTCGTCCAGGAACAAGGTCCCCTTGTCAGCCAGCTCAAAACGGCCGATCCTCTGCGCGATGGCGCCGGTGAACGCGCCACGGACGTGACCGAAGAGTTCGCTCTCAAGCAAATCAAAAGGAATGGCTGCGCAATTCAGCTTTATGAATGAGCGTCCGCAGCGCTGGCTTAAGTTGTGAACAGCGCGAGCGACCAGCTCTTTTCCCGTGCCCGTTTCTCCCTCGATCAAAACGGTGGAATCAGTCGGGGCGACAGATTCGACCTGTTGGAGTACGGTTTCCAGGGCCACGCTCGTACCGATGATTTGTTCGAATCGCCGGTCAGCCCGATCCTGGTCAGAGCGCATGCCTCTTGCCAGCGCTTGCACGGTAGCCTCCTGACGTCTTTGGCCGATCTGTGTGGTTCAACTTTCCAACGCTGCCCGAATAGTGGCCACCAGGGCTTCATCGTCAAATGGCTTGGCGACGAACTCTACTGCGCCAGCCCTCAGCGCCTGCATTCGCATTTTCTCGTCGCCATGCGCCGTGATGAAGATAATGGGAATTCGGCACCCGTTGGCATTCAACGTAGCCTGCAGTTGCAGGCCGGACATTCCCGGCATTCGGATATCGGCGATAAGGCAGCCGGTCTCTGCATCTTGCCCCGAATCCAGGAATTCTTCCGCGGAGGCGAAGGAACGCGCGGGCAAACCAACCGCTTTCATCAGACCCTGCAGCGCGCTCCGAACCGACTCATCGTCGTCAACAATAGCAACCAAGGTCTTCCTCCTCCGAGCCGGCATGTACCACACGATAGCTCGGCACGAACTGCAGCGCAATTATGCTTTGGTATAAGACTCCTATACTCCCGTATCACTGGGGCCACCCGAAGCTGAAGTTGGCTTTGAATTGGTTGAACAAAGCCACCGTCAAGACTGATTGACTGATTCCACAGAGGCTCGCACAGTTTCTTCTTCGTGCTCTCTGTGCGCTCCGTGGTGAATTCTCCCTTCGCGCACGGACCCGACTCTCCAGGAATTATGTGCCGGGCGGAAGCTCGAGTTTTTCCGCCATTCTGATTAACTCCGCCAGAGATCCGGCCTGCATTTTGCGCATCACCTGGCCGCGTTGCACCTTCACGGTGATTTCGCTCGTCCCTAACTCCGAAGCGATCTGCTTGTTGAGAAGGCCCGAAACCACGAGGCGCATAACTTCGCTCTCGCGTGGAGTCAGCGCGTTGTAACGCTCTCGCAAATCAGCGATAGCGCTGCGCTTCTCGCGGGCCACCCGGTCGAGCTCAAGCGCCTGCTGAATCGCATCCAGCAGATCCTGGTCGCGGAAGGGCTTCGTCAGAAACTCCACGGCCCCCATTTTCATGGCCTTGACCGACATCGGGATGTCTCCGTAGCCGGTGACGAAAATGATGGGCATTTGGACGCCGCTCTCGCCAAGCTTGCGTAGGAAATCGAGGCCGCTCACTCCAGGAAGCCGCACATCCAGAACCATGCAGGCGGGGCCGTCAGGTACCGGTCTGCGGAGGAACTCTTGGGGGGTTGCGAAGGCCTCAGAACGTAAGCCGACGGATTTTAACAGGCCCTGTATCGCAGCACGCACACCGGCATCGTCATCAAGAATGAATACCGTCGGAGCGCCCGCGTTCATCCGTGCGCCTCGACTTCGCCCGGCAGGGTAAAGTGAAAAGTTGTGCCCGTCCCGGAGTTGGCCGTGGCCCACAAGCGCCCTCCGTGTGATTCGATGATGGAACGGCTGATCATGAGTCCCATCCCGGTGCCCTCGGGCTTCGTGGTATAAAATGCGCGAAAGATCTGGTCAGCCTGCTCCGGGGTCAGTCCCGCGCCCGTATCACTGACCGAGACCAGCAGGTTGCCATTACCGTCGCGCTGCGACTTTATGGTAAGTTCTGCAGCCACGCTGATGCCTTGCATGGCTTGGATGGCATTGAGCATAAGGTTCGCGAGAACCTGCTGCAATTGCACGCGATCGGCCATGGCTCTGGGGAGATCCACTGCAAGTTCCGTACGGATCAAAACCAAATTTCGTTCGGCCTCGCTGCCCAGCAGGGCGACCATCTCTCCAACGACTTGATTCAGGTCGACTGGCTCCCGTTGCGCTGTGCCCTTTTTGAACAGGGCGCGGAGGCGGCTGATGATGTCGGCGGCCCGCGTAGCGTCCTTAACACTTCGGGATGCGGCCTCGCGAGCCTCTTCCAAATCAGGTGGATCGCGCGTCAGCCATAGCAGGCAGGTTTTGGAGTTGGTGACCGCTGCGGCGATCGGCTGGTTAATTTCGTGAGCCAGGGAAGCGGTCAATTCTCCGATTGTGGTTAGACGACTTACATGCGCAAGATCGGCCTGCGTCTGGCGCAATCTTTCCCGCTGCTCCTCCGCCCGCTTGTGCGCCGTCACGTCCGTGACCGCGCCCACGAACTCGAAGCCGCCCGATTCGTCTTTTGAAGGTTGACCCACAACCCGAACGTGCTTGACGGACCCATCCGGCATAAGCAGGCGATGTTCAAAATCAAATTCCTGCCTTTCGCGTAAAATGCGATCGACGATTTGCTGCACAGGGGACAGGTCTTCGGGGTGGGTACGCTGCAGGATCTGTTCAATCGTAACCTCGGTAGCCGGTTCGTAACCAAATATCCGAAACGTCTCTTGAGACCAGTAGATCTTTCCACTCGAAACATCCCAACCGAAGCTGCCGGTGTGGCTCAATTTCTGCGCTTCGGCCAGGTAAGCTTCGCTCCGCCGCAGCGCCTTCTCCGAACGGTCGAGTTCGATTCTCTCTTCTTGCTCCCGCAAAGCCCGATGCACCGAAGGCACGATCCGCCCGAGGCGCGTCTTGAAAACATAGTCCGTTGCCCCCACCTTGAGGGCTTCAATCGCCACTTCTTCGTCCAATGTTCCGGAAACAAAGATGAACGGGACGCGCGGCCAGCGGTGCCGCGCGATCCTCAATGCGGAGAGGCCGTCGAAAGAGGGAAGGGTATAATCGGCCAGAATCAAGTCAAACGCGCCCTGCTCCAGTGACGCGATGAAATCGGCCTCGGTTTCAACGCGTGCCGCATGGCAGGTGAAGCCGTCGGACTCAAGCGCCTCCTGAATGAGCTCTGCGTCCCTCGGATCATCCTCCAGGCACAGAATGTGCAAGAGAGATTTCATTTCCCCCCTCAGGCCCTTCTTACGCTTCCAGGGGGCGGCTGATTGATAATCGCCCAAAACATCCCAAGTTCCTTGACGGCGTTTACAAACTCGTGAAAATCAACCGGCTTTACAACGTACGCGTTGACGCCCAACCGGTAGCTCGCGACCATGTCTTTTTCTTCATGGGAAGAGGTGAGCACGACCACCGGAATCGTCTTGAGATTCGCGTCCGATTTGATCCGCTGCAGTACCTCAAGCCCATCGACCTTCGGCAGTTTCAGATCGAGCAGAAGGACGGCGGGGTTCCCATCCGAGCGGGAGGCGAAGTTACCCCGGCAGTAGAGGTAGTCCAAGACCTCCTCGCCGTCAGAAGTAACGACTACGTCGTTAGCCAGGTTGTACTCCTCTAACGCCGTCAGCGTAAGCTCTACGTCTTTCGGGTCGTCTTCAACCATCAAGATACGTCCTAAGCTCATAAGTCGACTCCTCCCGCCGATTTGGGCAGCGAAAAATAAAAGGTGGCGCCCTTATCGACCTCACCCTCAGCCCAGACCCGGCCTCCGTGCCGATGAATAATCCGTTGAACCGTGGCCAGTCCGATGCCGGTGCCGTCGAATGCCTCAGGCGCGTGGAGCCGTTGGAACACACCGAACAATTTCGTTGCATACTTCATGTCAAATCCGACTCCATTGTCCCGGATGAACACGACCAACTGATCGTGGGTGTGGTCCGTGGATCCTATCTCGATCTCTGCGTGCGGGCGTGTGCGCGTGAATTTTACGGCATTCGAAACCAGGTTGACAAGCACCATCCGCAGCATGGAGCGGTCTCCAAACCACACCGGCAATCCACCCAAGCTCCAAACAATGTCGCGTCCATGCGCCTCCTCCCGCACTTCGCTCAAAGCTTCTTGCACAAGTTGTTCCAGGCTCACCATCGTCTTGTGAGTCTCAGCGCGGCCGATTCGCGAAAAGGCTAAGAGATCATCGATCAGGGTGCCCATCCGGTTTGCCGACTCCAAAATCATCGTCACATATCGTTGGCTTTTCTGACTTAGAACTGACGCCGAATTCTTTTGAAGCAACTCCGTAAAACCGGCGATGTGACGAATGGGCGCGCGGAGGTCATGTGACACGGAGTAGGCAAATGCCTCCAGTTCCTTGTTACTTGCCTCAAGCTCAGCCGTTCGTTTTCCGAGTTCCTCGTTAAGGCTCCGAGTTTCCTGCTCCCGTCGCTTGCGTTCCGCCACTTCGACTTCGAGGTGGTCGCGGGCTTGGCGAAGGTCTCCCTCGACGCGGCGCCGAACTGCACTGAACCACGCAACGAGCGCGGCGAAGGAGGCAAAAGCAACAAAGTAAGGGAGAGCAAAAAGCGAGATGTAGAGCGTGTGGAGAGGCTCTACGAAATAGAAATCAAAGCTTGCGCACGAGAGCAGAAGCGCCAGCACGGCGGGCCGGGTCCCTCCGTACCATGCGGTTACGGCGATGGCGAACAGAAAGAGCGGGATCCCAGCGTCACGAAAGTGCCAACGCTCGAGCAGAAGCGCGAGGCCGAGCGCGATGGAAACGGAAACCACCGCAAGTCCATAGCGGTGAGTTCTAGAGAGACGGGTTGGCAATCGCGGTTTCCAGCCCTGCATGGCATGTCTCCCTTCCTTCCGTCCAGGAGTCATTCACCTGGCCCCAGTTCGATAGGCAAAGTGAACTGAAAAGTTGCGCCCGGCCCGGAGTTGGCCGTGGCCCATAGGCGCCCCCCATGGGACTCGATGATGGAGCGACTGATCGTCAGCCCCATCCCGGTGCCATCGGGCTTGGTGGTGTAAAAGGCGCGAAAGACCTGGTCGGGCTGCTCCGAGGCAAATCCCGCGCCCGTGTCGCTCACCGAGAGCAGCAGCTTATCATTACCGTCTCGCTGCGACTTTATGGTAAGTTCGGCGGCTGCGGTCCTGCCCTTCATGGCCTCGATGGCATTGAGCATCAGGTTCGCGAAGACCTGCTGCAATTGCACACGATCCGCCATGGCTTTGGGGAGATCGGCTGCGAGTTCCGTACGCATCGCAACCAGGTTTCGGTCTGCCTCACTGCCCAGCAGGACGATCGTTTGTCGAATGACTTCATTCAAATCGACCGGCTCCCGTTGCGTCGTGCCCTTTTTGAACAGTTCGCGGATGCGCTTGATGATCTCAGCGGCGCGGGTTGCGGATTCGACACTTCGAGACGCAGCCTCGCGCGCCTCCTCCACATCTGGGGGATCACGCTTCAGCCAACGCAGGCAGGTATTGGAGTTGGTGATGGCTGCGGCAATCGGCTGGTTGATTTCGTGGGCCAGGGAAGCGGTCAACTCCCCCATTGTGGTCAGCCGCGTCACGTGGTCCAATTCCGCTTGCGCCTGGCGCAACTTGTCGCGCTCTTCTTCAGCCCGCTTGCGTTCAGTCACGTCCATGGTAGTCCCAACGACTTCAGTGACCTCGCCCGCCTCACTCCGCACCAGGCGGGCGACCGAGTGAAGGTGCCTGATGGCGCCATCGGCAAGAACGACTCGAAAATCTGCTTCAGGATCCTCGTCGAATCCCGCCGCCTCCCTCTGCGCTTTTCGCTCGAGGCGCGGCCGATCTTCGGGGTGAACCCTTTCCAGAAAATGCGACAGCGTGGGTCTCGTCGTCTCCGGGTCGTAGTCCAGCATCCGGAATATCTCTTCCGACCAGAAGGCCTCGCGCGTGCGGGAATTCCAGGCCCAGCTACCCGCGTGCGACAGTCGTTGAGCCTCTGAAAGATAGGCCTCACTGCGGCGCAGGGCATCTTCCGCCAGCTTACGTTCGATGGCAACTCCCGCCAGATGGGTGGTCTGTTCGATGATTTCCTGATCGCGCGGACTCGGGCTTCGCGGCTCGCGATAGTACATGGCAAACGTCGCGATCACTTTGCCTTTTGACGAGAAGACCGGGGTGGACCAGCAGGCGCGCAGAGAATGGGGCAAAGCCAGGTCACGATAGTTCGCCCACAAAGAATTGGCCGCGATATCCTCGACAATGACCTGTTCGCCGCGATACGCGGCGGTTCCACAAGAACCCGCTGAGGGCCCAATCGCAGCGCCGTCAATGGCATCCGTGTAGGCCTTTGGAAGACTGGGCGCGCCGCCGTGCCGTAAGCGGTCGCCATCCAACAACAAGATGGACGCCAGGGCGCCGCTGGCGCGTTCCTCGACGACCCGGCACAGGCTGTCAAGGATCTCAGCGAGCGAGCTTCCCTTCGCTACCATCTCGAGGATCCGTTTCTCCCCGGCGAGCAGGGATTCGGCGTGCTTGCGGTCGGTGATGTCTCGCGTGACGACCAGCACCGACTTTGTGACACCGTCAGTCCCGCCCTCGGGCACCAGCCGCGACTCGAAGTGGCGCTCGCCCTTCGGAGTGTCGAATGTGAGGTCTCTGGTCGCAGGTTTACCCGTTTCAAAGACGTTACGGAGGCTCGCTTCCCAATTTCTGTCCCTCTTCCTGAACGCGCTTACTTCCCTTACTGTCTTTCCCAGCAGCGCCCCCGGCGGCAGGCCCGTGTACTCCTCAATGATCGGATTGACATAGCGGCACCGCAGTTCGGAATCAAATCGCATCACGATATCCGGAGCATTCTCGGCCAACTTGCGGAACTGACCCTCCCGTTCTTCAATGTTCCCCAGCCGCCGGCGGTATCCGGCAAAAGCCAGGGCCGCGAGCGCCAGACCCGCGCAGGCGCGGAACCACCATGTCTGCCAGAACACCGGTTCGCCGTCTACACTCGCGGCGCCCACCACACCGTCGCCCACGCTCGGTAGCACGATTGCAATTGCGGGTGGACGATACCCCGGCTCTACCAGCAGGGCCGCGTACTCGGTCCCAGGATGGATTGAGTTCTTCCAGGTAGAATCGGGCTGAATGCTCGAATAAGGGTGGTCCGCCAGCGGCTGGACCCACCAGGCCCCGGCGCGCGCATATAAGACCACCTGCTGGCCAGGACGCGCGCCGATGACGCGCCCTTCGATGGCAACGTGCTTGTACGGATTACCCTCGCCCGCTCGAGGGATTCTGGTGAATTCGATAAACGGGCGAGCCTTCCCCTGCTGGCGCTGGCACGCGCTGAGCAGAAGACAGATCGCTAAAATTGCCGATCTTCCTCCACCTGAAGTAGATGGTCGCCGCCTCATCCGACATCCTGGACCGAGAGGTTAGCTGGTTCGCTCGCGGAGTACCACGCGATTTTCGGATACTCCCTCCGCGCTGCAGAAACTGAATGGTGCCTGACATTAATGGATCGTTCGGTGTCTCGTTCCCGCGAGCCAAAGACTGAGACGACCGTAGCACCGGCAGCGCACATCTAGCCGCCCGCCCTTGAAGCATACCTGACTCTCACATTGTAGACTGACCTCATTCATTTCCGTTACACGATCATCTGCCGGTAATGTTTCGTCCAAATCACACCTCTTTCGGGACATCGAAAGGCGTCCTGTAGCCACGGTCGCCGTCGCGTAACAGGCGACTCGCCTCGTCATCGTCGATAACCTGCTCGGTGGCGGGGTCGAACTGCAAGGATCGACCAAGACGGTACGAGACATTCGCCAGGTGCACCAGCGACGCGGAGACATATCCTTCCTTGACAGGCGCATTCAAGTCTTCCTTCTTTCGGCTGCGCACGCAGTCGACGAAATTACCGAAGTGATCCCCGCCACCATGGGCGTGCGGCCCGGACTTCTCGTCCTTACCGAGCCAGGTCTCGTAACTCACGGCGTCTTCGTCTCCAGTTGCGAGGTATCCGTTCGAGCCGTAAAAGATGTTTCCGATTGCGTTGTGATGACCGAAGAAGCGATGTTTGCCTGCCACCAGGTCTCCCCGCCCGACGGTCGCCTCGTCGTTCGTAATCCAGTGCCGAACCTCAAATTCCATCATCTTGCGCTTGCCATCGGGCAGATCAAATTCGAAAGCGCAAGCGAGCGTGTTTGGTGTCTGCTGGTCATCATCAAGCATGAAATGGCCGCCGATAGCCGAGATCCGATTGGGGAAGCTGACGCCGAGTCCCCAGCGGGCGACGTCCAGTTGGTGGACGCCCTGGTTGCCGAGGTCACCATTGCCGGTATCCCAAAACCAGTGCCAGTTGTAATGAAAGCGGTTGCGAGTGAATGGCTTCAGCGGCGCGGGGCCTGTCCAGAGGTCATAGTCGACCCCTGCTGGAACGGGCTCCTGCGGAGTGCGCCCAATCATGTCGCGCCACTTGAAGCACAATCCGCGAGCCAAGTAGACGTCGCCGATCGCGCCCTCGTGGAGACCCTTGACAGCTTCCTGAATCGCGGGTGAGGAGCGAATCTGAGTTCCGTGCTGGACAATGCGCTGGTATTTGTCCGCCGCAAGAACGAGTTGCCGCCCCTCCCAGAGGTTATGGGAGCAGGGTTTCTCCACGTAAACGTCCTTGCCCGCCTGACAAGCCCAAATGGCCATTAACGAGTGCCAGTGATTTGGCGTGGCAATGGAGATGGCGTCGATTGACTTGTCCTGAAGCAGTTTGCGGACATCGACGTAACTTTGCGGCTTGCCGCCGACTTCTCCAATGCGCTTCTGCAGAACGTTCTCGTCCACGTCGCACACCGCCGCGATCTCCACGTTCGAAAGATGGGAGAACGCTGAAATGTGGTCTTTCCCACGGCCGTGAAGGCCACAGACGGCTACTCGCACGCGATCGTTGGCTCCAAAGACCCGCTCCGGATGTGTCAGGAAGGTAATTCCAGCGGCCGCACTGAGGCCGGCGGTGGTCTTTGCTGCGGTCTTGAGAAAGTCCCGCCGAGAAAGGTCCGCTTCCATGCTGTATTCCCCTAGTCCCCGGCGTAGCGCCGGTAAGCGTCCGCGACGTGGGCCTGCTCGAAATCGCCATGGTGGATAAACACGCGATAGCGGAGAGCGAGTGATCCGCCCGCGGGAATCACGTAGCTTCCGTCCTGATGCCGGTCACGGGTGAACTCTTTTACTCCGAAAGGATTCGCCGCCAACAGGCCATAGTGCCGGGCGTGCCAGTACGTCGGATGGCGCAGGTTGGCCGGCGAATCGAAGACTGCGATACCGACGTCTTCGCCGGCCACGTTCCCGTCGTAATCGACCCAGTTCGCGCTCTTGCCCCAGATCGCTTTCTCGCCCACGGCACTTTCCGAATTAACCATGCGGCCCGGCGGCGAATCGAGGGGTTTCACGACGCGGATGGCGAAAGTCCCCTCCTTGGTATCGCCGATTCTGACCGACCCATGGTTGGCGCTGATGATGAACTCGCAGTCGATGACTCTCGACTGCGCATCGCCGCTAAAAATGTAGCCCTGGGTCTCTCCGGCAATTACCTGCCCGTTGGCAGTTGTTAGATCGAACTCAGCCCGCAGGATTCCATTGACAGGTCCGCCCTGTACCTCGTCGAACTGGCGCAACACCGTGCGCCCGAAGGTCGAGGGAGAGTGATCGCTCCATCTTGGATAGGCCGCTTCGCCCCAGAAGTCGTAGCCGTCAATGTCGCCATGAGCGAAGTACATCCCGCGCTGGTGAGGCTCATCGTGGTCCTCACCTGGAATATCGGCGTCCATGGGAAAACCGCGCGTGACGATTGTACCTTGGGCGCTGCGCAGCGGAGAGAGATAGGGCTTCGCGGTCACGGAGTCAAAGTGAAAGACGGTAAAAGGGTGCCCGCCAATGGTGACTTCGATCCGACTGCCGATTCGAGTGAGATCGACGCTCTGCTGGGCGCGCTCGTCAGCAGGGCTGGCCGCGACCGCCACGATCAGAATCAGTCCACCAGTCCTCATGAACATCTGCCACCTCGATGTTCGGAATGACTCACTTCAGCACAGCGGCTCTCTCCCGGACGCGATGGGGCTGGGCTGGCTGACGCGGCGTTGCGCGCTTTCAGAACCGCACCTTCAAGGGCATCTGGGCGACGCGCTGCTCGATCAGATTTCCTCGATCTGCGCGCATGCGGAGGATCATTTCCTACTTCCTTACGTGCCGGTCGGCAGGCTTTACGCGGCCCCGTCAAGGGACGCAACTCCGTCGACTCTCCGGCTATCAACAACATACCCAGGTCGAGGCATCGGCCGCTGAGTGTGGCGTGCCGCGCGAGACGAGCGGCCGGCAACAAAAGTCAACTCCGGCACGTGGCTTTGAATCTGACGCGTGGCGTAAATCGGTTTTTTCTGCGATTCGTAGTAGGTGTGCGAAAGGATTTCTGACACCAGCCCCAGAAACAAGAGCTGAATTCCCGCCAGTGTGAACAAGGTCGCGCCAAACACCAGCGGACCGTTTTGT
>DASZIG010000130.1:0-25711 GCA_035949375.1 Terriglobia bacterium
GTCGTACTCCAAACGGCCCTGGTTTCCGTAATAAACAAGATCGATCCCCGGATAGACGCTTTCGTAGCTCACCTGGGCGTAGGTGGGCACGTTCGTGCGCCATTTTGCCGGATCGTTCCCAATGAAGTAGTTGCTTTTGCCCGGCAATTCGTCAGCACCCACGACCGGGTGATCGCGACGCGAGCCCACAAGTCGCATGCGCAGCACGCTGCGGCGCGGCGAGTGTGACCCCCGTCGTGGTGCCTCGGCGCCGTCTTCGGCCCGGTTCTGGGCAATCACCGCGCCATCGGCCGTCAGAAAAAGCGTGTATCCGCCGCCGCGCGCCAGAAATTTCGCGCGATCATCCGTCTGACCCACGTTAGGCTCGAAAGCCAGCGGCAACCTGGCAAAGTTAGCCGCCATGCTGGCGTTATCGCCCTCGAGCGGTGGTCGTCGGGCGTCTCGGCTGGGAGCCGGCTGTGCAGCCTGGGCTCCGCCTCCGGCAAGGGCGGGCGCACATGCGGCGAAGAACGCAAGCGCCGCACCCGAGACCAGAGCCGGGAGCCACTTAGCCCCCAGCGTTCCCTTGTTACGCGGGGTCGAACGAAGCGCAGGAAAGACGGGCATTGAAGCCTCCAGTGATACTCGTGCATGTTTAGTGTCTTCTGAGCGATCCAAGATTAGGCGCAGAATCTCAACCGGGTGTCAACATCTTTAATCAAATTGATAATGAAATGGCCGCATCTTTGGGACTGGTATGTCTTGTGTACGCATAGGATGGCCTCGATCGATTTAATGAAGGCGTGTAATTGACTCTCGGCCTCGGACAACGTCAGATTAACACGCAACGTTCTCCGAGGTTGAACGAAACTCCACCCCGAAGCGGACTCACTTCACATAAATCCGGCGCACTTGGGCCCCGTGCCGCTATGACCCGGTGCTATAATTTTCTTGGTACCGGATTCGACGTTTGGAGATTCCCAGCGTGCGAATGTCAACGCCCAGCCCGAGCGTTCTACTCACCCCTCGTCCCCAATGGAGTCCGTCATGAAGCGGAAGAAACCCAAGCAAACTGAGCCACGCGCCGAAACTGTCGTCTCGCGCCGCGACTTCTTGCGCGGCGCCGGCGTCGCGGTTTCCGGCAGCATCCTGACCGGGGAGGGCCTGCTGCACGCCGCCGCCGATACGCCGGCCAAGGTGCTCGGTCCGGGAGAAACCAAGTTCGTGCTGCGCATCAACGGCAAACCCCACCGGATGAACCTCGAGCCCCGGGTGACCCTGCTCGACGCTTTGCGTGACCGTCTCGACATGACCGGCGCCAAGCGCGTCTGCGACCGTGGGACCTGCGGCGCCTGCACCGTGATGGTGGACGGGAAGACGGTTTACGCGTGCAGCATGCTGGCCATCGAGGCGGAAGGCCGCGACATCACCACCATCGAGGGCCTGACGCCGGAGGGCAAACTCACGCCGGTGATGCAGGCTTTTGTGGATAATGACGCGCAGCAGTGCGGTTTCTGCACGCCCGGCTTCGTCATGGCGATGACGGCCCTGGTGAAGCACAATCCGAATCCGACGCCCGCCGAGGTCGATCTCGCGCTCAGCGGCAACCTGTGCCGTTGCGGCACCTATCACGGGCAGAAGGCGGCGGCGCTGCAGGCAGCGAAGTCAATGAAACGCGGGGCGGAGGCTTAAACGATGGGGACAACGCCGTGCAAATACGACTGGCCCGAGGCCAGTAAGCGCAAGCTGATCGGCAAGCGCATCAGCCGTGTGGACGGCCCGGCCAAGGCAAGCGGCCGCGCCCGGTACACCTACGACATCAATCCGCCCGGACTGCTCTACGGCAAGATCGTGCGCTCGCCGTACGCTCACGTGCGGATCAGCTCCATCGACACCTCGGAGGCCGAGAAGTTGCCCGGCGTCAAAGCCGTCCGCGTGATCCAGAAAACCGGCACGGAAATCCAGTGGGAAGGCGACGAGATCGTGGGAATCGCCGCGGTGAGCGAGGAGATCGCCGAGGACGCCGCGCGCAAGGTGAAGATCGAGTACGCGCACTTGCCCGTTTTTGTCGCCGACGCCGATCTGGCCGCGGCCGAACAGGCCCAGCGCACGAAGGTGACCAAAGACGACCAGCAGGGCGATGTGGAGAAGGCCTTTCAGGACCCCGACGCCGTCATCAGCGAGGGTTTTTACGGCCAGCCGGTGATTTGTCATTGCTGCCTCGAGGCCCACGGCCAGGTGACCCAATTCAGCGACGGGCCCAGCCTGAAGATATGGCAATCCACTCAGGGAGTATCGGTGAATCCCGGGCAGTACGCCGAGGTACTGAAGATTCCGGCGGCGAGCATCGATCTGGTCTGCGAGTACATGGGCGGCGGATTCGGCAGCAAGTTTCAGGTGGACCGCTGGGGCATCGAGTGCGCGCGGCTGTCGCACGATGCGGCCGGAGAGCCGGTCAAAATCATGCTGGAGCGGGCCGCCGAACTGCAGGTGGCCGGCATCCGGCCGTCGCTCTATGGCAAGATCCGGGTGGCCGCCAGCAAAGACGGCACCCTGACGGCGTGGCAGTCCGAATCCTGGGGCACGGGCGGCGTGGGCGGCGCCGGCGTGCCGCCGCTGCCTTACGTGTTCAATATCCCCAACCAGAAGGTGAAATATACGGCAGTCTCGACGAACACCGGCGGAGCCCGCGCCTGGCGCGCCCCGAATCACCCCCAGTCCGCGGTGCTCACCATGGGGGCGCTGGACGATCTCGCGGCCAAGCTGAACATGGATCCCATCGACTTCCTGACCAAGAACATGGACCTCGCGCCCGAGAGCTTGCGGAAGTACTATCTCGATGAACTCCCCATCGCCCGGCGATTGGCCGAATGGGACAAGTATTGGCATCCGCGCGGCCAGGGAGCGAGCGGCCCGGTCAAGCGCGGCCTCGGCGTGTCGCTCCACACCTGGGGCGGACGCGGGCACAACAGCACCTGCAACGTCACCATCCATTCCGACGGCTCCGTGGAAGTGGCGCTCGGCAGCCAGGACCTCGGCGTCGGCACGCGCACGGTGATCGGCATCGTGGCGGCCGAAAGCCTGGGGCTGCCGCTCGAAGCCGTCACGGTAAAGCTCGGCGACAGCCGCTACCCGTATTCCGGGGCCTCGGGCGGCAGCACCACCGTGGGCGGCGTCTCGTCGTCCACGCGTCGCGGCTCCGTGGACGCTCGCGAGGCGCTGTTTGCAGTGGTGGCGCCCGGGCTCGGAGTCCCGCCCGATCAACTGGAAGCGGTCGACGGCCACGTCCGCGTGAAGGGTGATCCGGCAAAGTCCCTCACCTGGAAACAGGCCTGCGCCAAGCTCGGCACCAAGCCCGTCCAGGTCATGGGGAAGAATCCCGGCGATTGCAACCTGACCTCGAGCGGAGTGGGCGGCGTGCAGATCGCCGATGTCTCCGTGGACACCGAGACCGGGATCGTGAAGATGAACCGCATGGTGGCCGTGCAGGACTGCGGCCTGGTGATCGATCTCAAGACCGCCGAAAGTCAGGTATTCGGCGCCATGGTCATGGGGATTACCTACGCTCTCTTCGAAGAAAGGGTGGTGGACGCCCAGACCGGCAAGGCGCTCAACGCCAACATGGAGGCGTATAAGCTCGCCGGAATCGGCGATATCCCGGACCTGGTGGTGCACATGATGACGGGACCCGGTTATGACGAGCGAGGCCCTGTGGGCTTGGCCGAGCCTCCGACCGTCTCGCCCGGCGCAGCGATCTCCAATGCGGTCGCGAACGCCATCGGAGTGCGCGTGTCCACCATCCCCATCACGCCCGACAAGGTGCTGGCGGCGCTTGCCGGTCCGGAAAAAGGAGCGATGGCCTAATGGAAACCTTCGAATATGCCCGGCCCGCGAGCGCGCGGGAAGCCGTGAAACTGCTGGCGGGCGGCAACGCCGAAGTGCTGGCAGGCGGAAGCGATCTGCTGGCCCGCATGAAGGACAGCGTCTCAACCCCCAACCGCCTGGTGAGTCTTCGCGAGGCGCGCGACCTGCGAGGCATCGAGTACACAGCCGGCAAAGGATTGCGGCTCGGCGCCATGGTGACGCTTGAGGAGGTGGCAACCCACCCGGAGACGCGCCGGCATTACGCGGGTGTCGCCCAGGCGGCCGAAAAAGCCGCCAGCCCGCAGATACGCAACGTGGGCACGGTCGGGGGCAACCTGTGCCAGCGCCCGCGCTGCTGGTACTATCGCGCCGGCTTCGGCCTGCTGGCCATGCAAGACGGAAACTCGCTCATCCCGAACGGCGACAATCGCTATCACGCCATCCTCGGGAACAGCGGTCCCGCGTACTTCGTGAGTCCCTCGAATCTTGCGCCCATGCTGATCGCGTTCGGCGCGAAGTTCCGCCTCCTCGGACCTTCGGGTCCGCGCGAGATCCCGATCTCCGCGTTCTACGTGACGCCCAAAACCGACAGCGACTCCGAGTTCGCCCTCAAGCCCGGCGAGATTATCACCGAAGTGCTGGTGCCACCGTCGCCCGGTCCGAGCGCGTTTTACGAACTGCGCCAGAAGGAGTACTTCGATTGGGCGCTGGCCACGGCCGGCGTTGTGCTGCAGATGAACGGGCACGCGGTGAAGAGCGCGCGCGTGGTGATGGGTCAGGTGGCGCCGATTCCATGGCCGTCGCCGGAGGCCGAACAATCGCTCGCCGGGAAAACGATCAGCGCCGAAGTCGCCGACGATGCCGGCAAGGCCGCCGTCGCGAAGGCAACGCCGCTCAGCCGTAACGCCTACAAGGTGACGCTCGCTCGCGTGACCGTGAAGCGCGCCATCCTGCGGGCCGCCGGCATGGAGTCTGCGTGAGAATCGTTTTGGCTTTCGTGGCGTTCGACAAGGAGTCGTTATGAGCATGGAACCGACCGCAATCGCCCAGGTTTGCCGCTGCCTGCGATCGAAGGAGCTGTTTCTGCATCAGGACGAGCCGGGGTGGGACATCAGCCAATCGTCCAGTGGTATCTTCTGGTGCATGCACACTCAGAATTGCCTGGGCCCTGACGGCCAGGTCGCTGAACCCGCCAATTGCCAGCCCGGCCGCTCATGCCACGACGGAGACTGAATGAGCGGATTTCGATCCTCGACCCGGCCTTGGCAGCATAGGACATGATGGAAACGGCGGACAAGCCCACGGATCACTCCCGCGAAACGCCTGACCAAATCACCGCGAGCGGTCCTCCCAACGAGAACGGGCCGGCCGAATCCTCCGGCATGAGCCCTCGGAAGATTATTCTTCTGGCCCTCGGCCTGATCCTGGCGGTCGTCTTTTCCGGCTGGATCACCGAGCGGCGCTACCATGTGTCCTCCGACTACGCCCTGGACGGCCAACTCAGCGCCAAGCCCATCGGCGAGCTTGCGCCAGATTTCAAGCTTACGGCGATCGACGGGAATGTCATCAAGTTATCCGATTATCGGGGCCGGACCGTGATCGTAGCCTTCTGGGCCAGTTGGTGCGTGCCGTGCATCGTGGAAATGCCGATGCTGGTCGACTTCTACCGGAAGCAGAGTGGGAATGTCGCACTGCTCGCCGTGAGTATGGATGACAGCGCCGGGGACGCGAAAGCGTACGCCGACCACAATCACCTTCCCTTCCCGGTGCTGTTCGACGCTAAAGGGCGCGTGGCCGAGGGTTACGCCGTGGACGGCATTCCGTCCCTGTTCGTCGTGGACCGGAGCGGCGTGGTGCGGGCCCACCACGAAGGCCTGATCTCTTCACTCGACACCGTGCTCAAAGCCGAAGTCGAGGCGAGTGGGAAGTAGTCGTCAGGGGTCAGGGGTTGGGGGTTGGGGGATAGGGGTTGGGGGTTAGGGAGTCGAGAGTAGGGAATGGGAAGAGTAACCAGTGACCGCAAGTGCCGAGTGACAAGCGGCGACACCGGACAACTGACCGCTGATAGACTGACAAGCTGACAAACTGAAGAACTGAAAATCAGCAACAGCGATTAGGCCGCGAGTACTTCTGTTCCAGGCTCGCGAGATAAAAAGCGGCGGGCGCAAGCGGCGTCTCGCCTCGCGCGAGCGTGCGCGCGCGGTAGCGGCGGTAGTCGTTCTCGCCCGCAACGTCGAGAAGAAAACGCCAGAGAGTTCTGAAAATGGTTTTGATCATGGAAAGTCCGTTGTCAGTCGTCCGTTGTCAGTTGTCCGTCGTCCATTGTTGTCGCTCGTCACTGGTCACTCGTACCCGCTTCTCGCTCGCCACTTGTCACTCGCCACTCGCCACTTGCCCCTTGTCACTCGTTAATCCGAGCCGCGACAGCACTGCCGGCGCTTCGCTCAGGACCGGCTGTTTCCGGCCCCATGCGTAGAGCAGCCAGTTGCGAACCGATTCCGTCAGGATCATCACTACGAGCGCGGCCAGAACCAGCGTGACGGTGGCGTCGAGCCGGTCATTGAACATCAGCCGCCCGATGTCATGGGCGCGCGCCGCCGTGACTCCGCCGGCCGCGAGTTGGTTCGCCAGTTGATCCTGAAGCAGGTGCGCGTGCGCGAGAAACCCGAGCCGCGGTTCCGGCGACCAGACCTTCTGATAGCTGGCCGTCATGGTGACCGCCACCAGCCAGGCGAGCGGCACGAGCGTGACCGCAAGATACCGCTGCTTGCCCATCTTCAGCAGAATGGTGGTGGCGACGCATAGAGCGATGGTGGCCAGAAGTTGATTGGCGATGCCGAAGAGCGGCCACAGGCTGTTGATGCCGCCCAGAGGATCGCGCACGCCTTCGAGAAGGAAATAGCCCCACGCCGCCACCATCAGCGCGCTCGCCACCATGATGCTCGGATACGAGCTCGTTCGTCCGAGCGGCCGATACACGCGGCCGAGCAGATCCTGCAGGATGAACCGCCCTACACGCGTGCCCGCATCAAGCACCGTGAGGATGAAGAGCGCCTCGAACATGATCGCGAAGTGATACCAGATGGCCTCGAGCCCGCTCATGCCCAGGGTGTGCGAGAAGATCTGCGCCATGCCGACGGCGAGCGACGGCGCGCCGCCGGTGCGGTTGAAGAGCGTGATCTCGCCCACGCGATGCGCGAGATCGGCCATCTCCGCGCCGGTCACCGGAAAGCCCCAGCCGGAGATTGTGGCCGTGGCGCGCCCGGCTTCCGCGCCCACCACTCCCGCCGGACTATTGATCGCAAAATAGACGCCGGGCCGCAGCACCGTGGCCGCCACCATGGCCATCACAGCCACGAACGACTCCATCATCATGCCGCCGTAACCGATCACGCGCGCGTCGGCCTCGTTGCTGATGAGCTTGGGCGTGGTGCCGGAGGCGATGAGCGAATGAAATCCGGAAATAGCGCCGCAAGCGATGGTGATGAAGCAGAACGGAAACACCTTGCCCGCGAAAATCGGCCCGGTGCCGTCCGTGAAGCGCGTCAGCGCCGGCATCAGCATGGGCGGGTGCGCCAGCAGAATCCCGACGGCCAGGATCCCGATGGTGCCGAGCTTGATGAAGGTGGCGAGGTAGTCACGCGGCGCCAGCAGCAGCCACACCGGCAACACCGACGCAATGAAGCCGTAGACGATGATGATCCAGGCGAGCGTAGCGCTGCCGCACGTGAAGTAGGGCGCCCAATGCGGCGACTCGGCCACATAGCGCCCGCTGATCACGGCCACCATCACCAGGGCGAAGCCCAGGATGGACGCTTCGAGCACTCGGCCGGGGCGCAGGTAGCGCAGGTAGACGCCGAGCAGCAACGCCACGGGCAGGATCACGGCGATGGTAAACAAGCCCCAGGGGCTCGCCTTGAGCGCATTCACCACCACCAGGGCCACCACGGCGATCAGGATCACCATGATCGCCACCACCGCAAAGAGCACCGTCCAGCCGCCGAACTCGCTGATCTCGGATTTCGCCATCTGGGTGAGCGAGCGCCCGTCGCGCCGCACGGAGGCGAACAGGGTGACGAAGTCCTGCACGCAGCCTCCCAGCAATCCGCCGATCACAATCCACAGCGTGCCCGGCAGATACCCGAACTGGGCCGCGAGAATCGGTCCCACCAGCGGACCCGGACCGGCGATGGCGGCGAAGTGGTGGCCGAACAGCACCCACTTGTGCGTGGGAATGTAATCGCGGCCGTCTTCCAGGCGCTCGGCGGGCGTGGCGCGGCGGCTATCGAGCCCGAGAACGCGATAGGCCACAAAGCGGCTGTAGAACCGGTAGCCGAGCGCGTAGAGGCAAGCCGCGGCCGCCACCAGCCACAGCGCGTTCAACGGTTCGCCGCGAGCGGAGGCGATCAGGCCCAGGCCGAACGCGCCGAGGCACGCCACGGCCAGCCAGAAGACCTTTTTGAGCAATCCCATTCGCTATGCCTTCTTCACCGGGCTGCCTTTTTCACGGAGCTTTAATCTGACCCACCACGTCGGACGTTCCCGCGACCGGAGGGTCAATGGTCAAAGTCACGTCCACGGTCTTCGAGTCCTGATGGATCTGGGTCTTGGTAAGCTTTTTCGATTTGCTCGCGTCCGCCGGGAGGTCTTTGGCATTGGTCGCGAGAAAATACTTCCAGTAAGTCTGGTCGAAAGGATCCCCGCGCCGCAGCTTGCAATCGCGCTTAAGCATGTCGGCGTGCGCCCCGTCGATGCCGATCACCACGAGCTGGCCCATGCGGTACTGATCGCCTTCGGTGACGGCGACCTGGTAATTCACGGTGCGGGAGGCATCATCGAACGCGGGCGTGGCCCCCGCGTGCGCCGTCAGGTACCCGCGCGTGCCGTAGAGTTCCGCCACGTCCCCAAGATCATGATCCAGTTGGACGCCGTTGGCGGGTTTGCCCGTCTCAAGGTGGATCTGGCCCGTGAGCTGTTCGGGCGAAAACGCCGTGTTGCCCGACCACGCGATCTCGCCGAAATTGTACTGCAGGCCTTCGGTCACGGGAACGGTGATTCGCAACGGGCCGCTCGTGCCGCCGGGTGTGATGAGCGCCGCCTGCGGCTTGCCGAAGGCTACGCGCAGGTAGCCTCGTTCATAGTAGAGGTCGGCGGGGTCTCCCTTGAAGAACTCCTCTTCGAACACCTCGTCGTGTTCGTGACCGAGCAGCAACTGGACGGCCTTGGCGAGGGCGGCGGAATCGAGCACGCGATTGCCGGTGAACGCCACCTCGCGAACCGGGAGGCTTGGCCCGTTGGCCTTGAATACTTCGGCGCTGATGGGCGCGCCCATCGAGTTCTGATAGGGTTCGTGGTCGACGCTGGCAGTGATCCCGTGCTCGCGCAGAATGGCCTCGAGTGCGCGGTCAATGCGATTGGCCATTTCGCCGGCAGTCGAGACCTGACCCTCAAACAGCGGCACTCGCGCTCGAAGGTCAGCAAGAATCTCGGTCTCGGGCAACCAGATGAAGTTGGCGAAGCGGCAGTCGAGGAATTGTTCCGCGTCGGTCACCTGAAACGTGACCGCGATCCCACTCGGCCCCGGGCCATAGTGAAACGCGACGTGCCCGAAGGCCCCCGTAGCCGCGAGGCGCGCGGCGGCGGCCTGCAGGTCACCCAGGTTGAGCATCGACCCGGCTTTCAGACCGGACGCTTGAGCGATCCGGGCCTCTTTGCAGCGCTGGGAGCCGCTCGCCTGAATCGCACCGACGCGCCATCGGGCCGCGCTCGATTGCGGCACCGCGGCTTGCGCGGTGCTGCACCAAGCAAGCGTGGCCGCCAGCAGGACGAGCATCATCGGGATTCGTCCTTTCATCGGGTCTCCAGCCTGTGACGGACTGCTATGATTTTATCCTCGCAGCCTGCGGGCGGCAATATGGTTCGGGATTCAAACCCAGAGTGCCTTAGCACCGAAATTGCACAGCGCGCCAAATGCAGGGAAATCCACGAGTGACGCGCATTGCGTACGCGGCTATCGCACTTGTCTCCTTGCTCGAAAGCGGCTCTTACTCTGTGCGAAGCTCCTTTTAGAAGGAGGTTTTATGACGACTAGACAAGCAACCCGCAGATGGGCCGCGCGCGGCCGTCGGCAGGCGGCGGTGAGTGTCGTGCTGTCCCTAGCGGGAATCGTAGCGCCGCCGCTGTTGAGCGCAAGGTCTGCGCCGGCCCCACCCGTGCAGGGCTACTCGGTGCTTTACACATTTACCGCGGGAACGGACGGAGAAGATCCCGTTTCGGGCTTGATTGTGGATTCGACTGGTAATTTGTATGGCACAACTGAGCGGGGCGGCGATGGGTTCGGAGTCGTGTTCAAGCTGGATCAGTTTGGAAAAGAAACCGTGCTCTACACCTTCACCGGCGGGTCGGACGGAGGGTTGCCGTTCGCAGGGCTAACCCGAAACTCAGCGGGAAATCTATACGGCACAACGGCAGGCGGAGGCAACACCGGGACTTCGTGCGGAGCAAGCGGGTGCGGAGTGGTCTTCAGAGTGAGCCCGGCCGGAGAAGAGACGGTCCTGTACACTTTCAGGGGCGGGTCGGACGGAGGGATTCCCTTGGCAGGCGTAATTCTAGGCTCAGGTCACCTCTTCGGCACAACGTCTCAGGGCGGCAACGCGGGCTCCTGTGGCGGCTCCGGATGCGGTGTGGTGTTCGAGCTGAACGGTGCGGGAAAAGAGACCGTGTTGTATAGCTTCATGGGCGGCTCGGATGGATCGTTTCCATCCTCAGACTTGATCCGAGACTCGGCCAACAACCTGTACGGTACCACACAGGGTGGCGGAGACTTCAGCGGCAGCTGTGCCGCAAACGGGTGCGGAGTGATTTTCAGTTTGGGCCCAGACGGAAACGAAACGGTACTCTACAGTTTCAGCGGCGGCGCGGACGGAGCCTACCCTCATTCGGGCCTGGTCCGCGACTCGGCCGGCAACCTTTATGGAACAACGCCGTTTGGCGGCGACTTCGCGGGCACCTGTAGTTCGAACGGGTGTGGAGTGGTATTTGAGCTCGACCAAGCCGGAAACGAGACCGTGCTTTACACCTTTACCGATGGCGCGGACGGAGGGCAGCCCTTCGCGGGCCTGAAGCGGGACGCAACCGGCTACCTTTACGGCACCGCGGTCGTGGGGGGCAGTTACGAGCTCGGCACGGTATTTAAGGTTAGCCCAGCCGGGGCGGAGACCGTCCTTTACAGTTTCACCGGGGGCGCTGATGGATCAGAGCCCCTGGCGGGCCTTACGTCCTTCAGCGGCTACCTCTACGGCACGACCCAGAACGGTGGAACCACGAACGGCGGGTGTAAGGCTCAAATGGGGTGCGGCGTCGTGTTCAAGGTGAAGCCGTAGTGAGGAAGTGCGGGCAGGAACGGCAACCGCGTTGTGCCTCGAATTGCCGGAAACCCTCACTTTCGAGGCCCAGGAATAGTTGGGCTATCATCAAGCATGAACGATAGTTGTTCACCAAGGAGGGTGTTTTGGCCGAACAAGAAGTCGAGATTCGCACCCCTGATGGAACCGCCGACGGCATCTTGTACCATTCTGAAGACGGACGACGCTTGCCTGGCGTCATGTTCTTGACCGATATCGGCGGCATTCGCCCGTCGCAGCGCGAGATGGCCGCGCGACTGGCCGCCGCGGGCTACACGGTGCTGATGCCGAACATCTTCTACCGCACCGGGCATGCGCCCATGTTCGATTTCCCCATGAAGCTCGGGGACGAGCGGACCACAAAACGGTTCGCGGAACTTTCCGGCCCCCTCACGCCCGAAGCCTTCGAACACGACGCCCCTGCCTTCGTCGATTTTCTGGCCGTACACGAGTCCACGAGCGCAGGCCCGATGGGCGTGGTCGGCTACTGCTATTCAGGGGCCCTGGCGATGCGCACCGCCGCGGCACGGCCCGAACACATTGCGGCTGCGGCCTCATTCCACGGCGGCAGGCTCTACACGGACGATCCCGCGAGCCCTCATCTGCTGCTTCCCCGCATCAAGGCGCGGCTTTATTTCGGGCACGCCATCCAGGATAAGAGCATGCCTCAGGAGGCCATCGACGGACTCAACAGGGCGCTCGAAACCTGGGGCGGCCGGTACGAGAGCGAAGTGTACGAAGGCGCGCATCATAGCTGGACCGTGCCGGACAGCCCTGTCTATAATCAGGCGCAAGCCGACCGCGCTTTTGAAAAACTGACGCAACTGTTCGGGGAGACGCTTTCTTGAACGATGAATACTGAACGATGAATGATGAACGCTATCCTGAACGATGAATGATGAATGATGAACCCCGTCCTGAACGATGAATAATGAACGATGAATGATGAACGCTCTTCCCGCCTAAACGCCGGACCCGGGTCAGCGATCCGGTACTTCTTCCGGTCGCCGCCCGCGGCGGGACGCCGGCCCGCCATCTTTCTTGACCGCGACGGCGTGATCAACGAGCGCATCATCAACGGTTACGTGGCCCACTGGCGGGAGTTCCGCTTCATCGAGGGCGCGGAACAGGCGTTGCGCGATCTCGCCCGGCTGCGGCTGCCGATCCTGGTGGTCTCGAACCAGTCCGGCGTTGGAAAAGGGCTGGTGAGCCGGCGGGCTCTGCACGAGATCACCAAACGGTTTGTGGGCGCGCTCGAGCGCCGCGGCGGTCGCATCGACGGCGTCTATTACTGCCCGCACCGGCCGGGCGATGGCTGCCCGTGCCGGAAGCCCAAGCCGGGACTGCTGCTCCGGGCGGCGCGAGACTGGCGGATCGCTCTGGGAGCGAGCGTCATGATCGGAGACGCGGCGAGCGACATCGAGGCCGCCCGGGCTGCGGGCTGCCGGAGCATCCTTCTGGGTTCGGCGCCGGAATCCGGCGACGTCCAGCACCCCGGTCGTGGCGGGACGCCGGAAACGCTGGCCGTACCCGCGCTCGCAGACCTGTCTGCGATTCCTGTTGACTTCTGGCGGCTTCAACTGTAGCGTTAATGTCGATATGATAACGCCTCCAGCGCGCCTTCTGCCGGTTGGACGGTGCGCCGTCCCAGCCCTCGCCGTTGCCCATATCAAGGGTCCGTGGCCAGCAGTTTATCGAGCGAAAAAGCCTCGAAAAAAAGCGTTTTTTGAGAACGAAGCCTGAATGTCCTTTAAAATCAATGGGCATCTCAGAACGAAGCCATTAGGTTATTGAAACCACAAGACTTAACCTAAAGTAACAGTAACTCATTCTAATTCAACCATATATGGACGATTTTCAAATCACCTCCGCTCCAAAGCCATCAAGTTACTGATCCGGCAAATGTTAGATCCCTGAAAGCCAATAGGTTACTGATGGCCAATGGTTTAGCCTCGAAAAAGGCCTCGAATTTTCGCCCTTTGACGCAAAAATCGCACAAAATCGGCCCGATTTAGGGGGTATTTCACAAGAGTCGCGCAGCAGAAAACGGCCGGCAATCTGGTCATGCGGCCGTCCGTGATCGTACGCACACCACGGCGTGAGGCAAGCGGGTTGACCTCACGGCGCGTAGCCCATAGCATAAAGACTAAAGTTAAGCCCAACGGGAGGACACATGGCAGTCAAGGTAGGTATCAACGGATTCGGACGCATCGGACGCAACGTGCTGAGGGCTTCCCTCTCCGATCCCAACATCGAAATCGTGGCGGTGAACGACATCACCGACCCCAAGACTCTTGCCCATTTGCTCAAGTACGATTCAATCTTCGGCACGCTTGCCGCCGAGGTCAGCCACGGCGAGGACTCCGTGCGCGTGAACGGCAAGAGCATCCGCGTGTTCAAGATCAAGGACCCGGCCGAGATCGACTGGTCGTCGCTCGGTATCCAGGTGGTGATTGAATCGACCGGCCTGTTCACCAAGGCCGACGACGCCAAGAAGCACCTGAAAGGCGCGGTCAAGAAGGTGATCATCACGGCCCCGGCCAAGGGCGAGGATGTCACGCTGGTGCTCGGAGTCAACGACGGCATGTACGATCCCGCCCGGCACAACATCATCTCAAACGCCTCCTGCACCACGAACTGCCTGGCGCCGGCCGCCAAAGTGGTCCACGAGAACTTCAAGATCCTGAAGGGCTCCATGACCACCATCCACGCCTACACCAACGACCAGAAGATCCTTGATCTGCCTCACAAGGATCTGCGGCGGGCGCGCGCGGCCGCGCTTTCCATGATCCCCACCACTACCGGCGCCGCCAAGGCCGTGGGCCTGGTGCTGCCCGAACTGAAGGGCAAGCTCGACGGGTACGCCATGCGCGTCCCCACGCCCGACGTCTCGGTTGTGGATCTGGTGGCGCTGACCGAGAAGTCGACTACCAGCGAAGAAGTGAACGCCGCCTTCAAGAAAGCCGCCGAAGGACCGCTCAAGGGCATCCTGCTCTATACCGAGGAGGAGCTGGTGTCGAAGGACTACACGGGCTGCCCATACTCGTCGATCGTTGACGCGGGCTTCACCAAGGTGATCGACGGCAACCTGGTGAAAGTGGTGGCCTGGTACGACAACGAGTGGGGCTACTCCTGCAGGGTGCGCGACCTCGTCAACTTCGTGGCCGCGAAGTTCTAGAGTGCCGTTGAGAGCCGACAGTTGACAGTCGACGGTCGGCGGTAGGCGGCAGACGCTCCGTGAAACACATACACCAATTCCTAAGATAATGGTGTATAGTTCTCTCATGAGCCGAACCAACATCGAAATCGACGACGGATTGATCCGCAAGGCAGCCAAGCTGACCAGGCTGAAGACGAAGCGACAGATTGTCCACCGAGCGCTTGACGCGCTGGTGAAGGCCGAAGAACGGAAGGCGATCCTGAAGTACTTCGGCAGCGGCATCTGGAAGGGAGACTTGACGGCCCTTCGGAGGAACCGGGTTTGATCCTGGTGGACAGCTCCGTCTGGATCGACTTCTTCAGCAAGACTCCGGGACCGGGAGGCCACGAACTGCGGCGACTGCTTACCGAATCGGAACCCGTCGCCCTGACAGGTCTGATCGTCACCGAGGTCCTTCAGGGATTGCGTTGGGACGTAGAGCGTATCGAACGTCAGCTCAGCCTCTGGGACCTCCTTGAACCGCTGGGTTTCGAAACATACCGGCATGCGGCGGGGATTGCCAGACTTGCGCGCTCGCGAGGTATCACTCTGACCACCATCGACGCGCTCATCGCAACCATCGCTCTCGAAAACGAGGCGGTTCTCTTTACCCTCGATAAAGACTTCGGTCACATCGCAAATTTCGCGGGGCTAAAGATTCATAGGATAAGGGCGCGCTCATGACGACTGACCGACAATGCACAACCGACAAGGACCCATAAATGGCAAAATTATCGATTCGTGATTTGGACCTGAAAGGCAAACGCGTCTTCGTGCGCGTCGATTACAACGTTCCGTTGAATGACGCCGGTGAGATCACGGACGACACGCGCATTCGCGCCTCGCTTCCCACCATCGAATACGCTCTGAAGGACGGCGCGCGCCTGATTCTGGCCTCGCATCTCGGTCGGCCCAAGGGCAAAGCAAATCCCAAATACAGCATGAAGCCGGCTGCAGTCCGGCTCGGCGAGCTTCTGGGCAAGCCGGTCGAATTCGCCGGGGACTGCATCGGCGCCGAAGCGGCCCAAAGGGCCGCTTCGCTCGAGAACGGCCAGGTGCTGGTGCTTGAGAACCTGCGCTTCCACCCCGACGAAGAGAAGAACGGCCCGGAGTTCGCGCAGAAGCTCGCGTCGCTCGCCGAGCTGTACGTGGATGACGCTTTCGGCTCCGCGCATCGGGCCCACGCCTCGGTCGAAGGCATCACGCATTACCTGCAGCCGGCCGCTGCCGGCCTGCTGATGGAAAAGGAGGTCGCGAGCCTCAGCCGGGCCACCGAGCATCCGGCGCACCCGTACGTCGTGATCGTCGGCGGGGCCAAAGTGTCGGACAAGATCGAATTCCTCCAGAACCTCGCCAAGCTCGCGGACACCATCCTGATCGGCGGCGCCATGGCGTATACCTTTTTGAAGGCCGCGGGCATTCAGATGGGCAAGTCGCGCGTGGAGGAGGACAAACTCGAGCTTGCGCGTGACCTGCTGCGCCAGATGGAGCATCAGGGCACCCGGCTGCTGCTGCCCACGGACCACGTGGTGGCCGAGAAGCTCGAAGCCGGCGCAGCGCACGAGGTCAGTGCGGGCAGCATTCCGGCCGACAAGCTCGGCGTGGACATCGGTCCGGCAACGCGCGGCGCTTACGCGAGCGAGATCGCCGGCGCCCGGCTGATCGTGTGGAACGGACCGATGGGCGTGTTCGAGATTCCGGAGTTTGCGGAAGGCACGCTGGCCGTGGCGCAAGCGGTGGCGAAGGCGACAGACGCCGGCGCCTTCTCCATCGTGGGTGGCGGCGATTCGGTGGCGGCCGTAACGCAGGCCGGCCTCGCGGATAAGATCAGCCACATTTCGACAGGCGGCGGAGCGTCGCTGGAATTCTTGTCGGGAATGAAGCTGCCGGGTGTGGAGGCGCTCACGGAGAAACAGTAGGCAGGTGGCAGTTGGCAGGTGGCAGTAGGCGGTTGGCACAAAGCAGGAGACAGTAAGCGGTTAAGAGATGTCGGTTCTCATCCAAAACTCCGGCCACACCCGGCGGACTACTTTGCACCGCGAGTCGCAGCGACTGACGCCGCGAGGTTATAAGGACCCGCACGTTTATCAGGCGGCCTACGAACTGGCGGTGGAGCTATTCAAACTCTCGAAGACGTTCCCGCAAGACGAACGCTTCTCACTCACTAGCCAGATTCGCCGCTCGTCCCGCAGCGTCGTCGCCAATCTGGCCGAGGGCTATAGAAAGCGCCAATACCCGAACATGTTTGTCAGCAAGCTGGCTGACTGCGACGGGGAGGCCACGGAGACTCAGGTTTGGCTGGATTTCACCCGCGACTGCGGGTACTTATCTGAAGAAAATCACAAGCGGCTGAGCGAAGGTTACTGCGAAGTCGGAAGGATGCTGAGCAGCATGATCTCGCATCCAGAGAAATTTTGCCCGAAGCAAGTGCAGCGCCAGCCCGGGCGAAGTGGGCTGGCCAGCCGGGGCGACCGCTGACTGCCGACTGCTGACCGCCGACCGCTGACCTCGTTAGTTGAGAGATCATCCATGAGACGACCCGTCATAGCAGGAAACTGGAAGATGTACAAGACGATCGCCGAGGCGATCGCGTTCGTGCGCGACCTTGCCCCGCTCGTGCGCGGGGTCACGCACTGCGAGATCGTGGTTGCGCCTCCCTTCACCGCGCTGCGCTTCGCGGCCGACGCGGCCCGCGGGTCGAACATTGCTGTGTCCGCCCAGGACGTCCATTGGGACAATGAAGGGGCCCACACCGGCGACATCTCGCCGCGCATGCTGCTGGACGCGGGCTGCACGCACGTGATCATCGGCCATTCGGAGCGCCGCCACGATCACGGCGAGACCGATCAGGACGTGAATCGTAAGCTCAAGGCCGCGCTGGCCGCGGGCCTCCTGCCCATCGTGTGCGTCGGCGAAGTGCTGGCCGAGCGCGAGTCCGGCGAGACCCGGGCGGTGCTCGAGCGCCAGTTCACTGGCGGCTGCGCGGGATTGACCGGCCCGGAGTTTTCCCGTATGATGTTGGCATACGAGCCGGTGTGGGCCATCGGTACCGGCCGCACCGCCACGCCGGAAATGGCCGCCCAGAGTCATCGCCAATTGCGTGCTCTTGCAGGCGCAAGGTTCGGAGAAGTGGCGGCGGACCAGTTGCGGATTCTCTACGGCGGCAGCGTCAAGCCCGGGAATATCGGCGGCTTGATGGCCGAGGATGAGATCGACGGCGCGCTGGTCGGGGGAGCCAGCCTTAAGCTGGAATCGTTCGTCTCCCTGGTGAATTACCCCGGAGCTTAGGCAGAGAGGCTAGAATATCGTATGACGATCTGGATCGGGTTGATCATGGCGCTGCACATCCTGGTCACCCTGCTGCTGGTGCTGATTGTGCTCATCCAGGGCGGTGAGAACGTGGACATCACGGCTGCGTTCGGCGGCGTAAGCCAGGCGGCTTTCGGACCGCGCGGAACCGTTTCCACGCTGGCCAAAGCCACCTGGGTGCTGGGCGGTATTTTCATCGTCACCTCGGTCACGCTTTCGGTATGGGCGGGCAAGGTTGGAAGCGGATCGGTGCTGCAGCACGCGAGCACCTCCCAGACGGCGCCCAAGAGCGCGCCTGCTCCGAAGCCTCCGGCTCCGGCACACAAATAGAACGGTCTTGATTAACTAATGGGTTGTACTTGGATTCGAAGTAGTCTAATGTTGGTTATCCCTCAGGGCGGAAGTGGCGGAACTGGCAGACGCACCAGCTTGAGGGGCTGACGCTCGTCAAGAGCGTGGGGGTTCGAATCCCCCCTTCCGCACCATCTCTTCTTTACAGCCTTACAGCGACCTGGCCGCCGGCCTTCATTTGCCCGGCCGATGATGCTCCTCCAGAGCGATGCGCACGAGTTGGCTGCGGGTCCTCACCCCGGTTTTGTGAAACAGCTGCTGCAGGGCGGCTTTCACCGAACTTTCGGAGATGGTGAGGCGAACGCCGATCTCCTTGTTGCTCAAACCCTCGAATACACCTTGCAACACCTGGCTCTCCCTGTCGGTGAACGGCCTGCGGTGGGCGGGACTCTCGATCCGGTTTGCCGCCTCGAGGAGGGCCTGGACAGAACTCTGATCCAGCCAGGTTTCCCCGGCCATAACCTTGCGAATTGCCTGGGCGAGCATAGCCGGCGGGCTCTGCTTCAGCAGAATGCCCCGCGCCCCGAGGCGGAGGGCCTGGACAGACTCGGCATCGGTCATCCCGGCCGTCACAATGAGGACCGGAGCGCGAGCACCGCTTTGCTGCGCAGCCGTCAGGAACTGGAAGCCGCGTTCCTTGCCGAGGTCGTGATCGAGCAGGACGATGTCAATGGGCTTCTGGCGCACGATGGCGGTCGCTTCAGCCACCGAAGCGCAATGCGCGGCCATCTCCAGGTCAGGCTCGCCATCAAGCCAGCGGCTTAGCGCTTCCCGAAAGAGCATGTGATCGTCCACCAACAGAATCTTGATCTTGTCCATTCGGCTCCGATGCTTCTTGCGGGTCTTCGCGGCCACAGGCAGAGAGGTCCAGGGCAAAACAGCATCCGGCCGGTTCCGGCTCATGACGCAACTCAGCGTCGAAGGCCTTGGCAAAGGCCCGCGAGATGTATAGACCTAGTCCGCTAGCCTCCGATCCGCGTTGAAAGGGCTGGAACAGACGCTCCGGCGCAGCAACCCCAGGACCGGTGTCCCGAACCCGGACGACCACGCGCTCACCCTGCAACAACGCGCTGATGGAAATCTCCTTTCGTTCCTGTTCTTCCACAGCCCGCTGGCTATTCTTGATGAGGTTGAGGAGAACCTGCAACAGGTTGTGGCGGTCCGCCCAGACCGCCGGCAGGCCTTCGGGCAGTTCCCAGCGAACCAAGACTCCCGACTCCCGCAGGGGAGGTTCAATCACAATGCGAAGCTCATCGAGCAGCGAATACAAGTCGACTCGCGCAAGGTCCTGGGCTCCGGCGCTCTGGCGCAACTCGAGCGTCGCGACCCTTCCCAGTCCTTCCACCAGATTCGCGAGGGCCTTGAAGTCCTCATTCTGGGCAATCCCAGGGCTTCGGGAAAGATTCGCGTACACGACGGCGATTGCGCTGCAGAGATTTCGGATCTCATGGGATACGGCGCCGACCACAAGGCGCGAGCCCGCGATGAGTTGCTGCAGGCTGAATTCCTCGCGGTCGCGCAGGTCTTCCGACACGTCGACCAGCATCGCGGCCAGCCTGGGTCCGGATCTTGTGTGGTAACTCGAAAACCACACATCCGCCAGAAACACCTCGCCGTCCCGACGCCGGCCGTTGCATTGCATGGCCGTGCGAAAACTTGGCGCGGATCGCTCAGCTTGGGGGATACGAGCGAGCGGCGGCAGGAATGTCCTGATGGACCAACCGGTCAGCGTTTCCGGCTCGAATCCGAGCAAGCCGTGAGCGGCGTGATTCGCCATGAGGATTCTCCCGGCAGAATCCATCATCAGGATCGCCGCGGGACTGCTCTCGATGAGGACCTTCAGCTGTTGTTCGGCGTCGCGGCGCAACTCGACTTCCTGCTCCATTTCCCGGATGTGCTGCAGAGTGAGGTGGCGGTTTCTGCCAGACTCGTACGCGAAGAGTCCGGTGCCAAAGTACGCCGTGAAGATGAAGATGTCGCGGGGAACGCCGGCGCCAGGAAGCCAGTGCCCGGGACCAAGCCATTCGGCGAGAACCGTACAGCTCGCCGCCACCAGTGCAAGCTGCCAGCGGGGCAGGCAGGTACCCAGCATGAGCATCGGGAAGAGATAAAGGAAGCCGAAAAAGACGTTCCCTTCAATGCGCCAGTCGAAGAGCGCGACGACGGCGATCATCACCCCGGCCCGGAACATCAACTGGGCACGGGTGCCGCGAAGAAAGTAGGAGAGCATTTCGTCCGTTCCTCAAGCTGCAACCGGAAGTTTGGTCTGAGGTAAAATCGCGACCAACAACTCTATCAAGAACGCTCGATCGCCGCGCATAAGCCAGCCAAAAGATAGGTACAATCCAGCCGAAAGATAGGCAAGGCAGGAACCAACAGAATATACCCTTGCGAGCCGGAGCTGCTCTCGGTCGGCGGGAATCCCCATCGGATTCATCCTCAACGAGCCTGGCGATTCATGGCGCCGCCGCCGACGCAAGTCGAGCACGAGCAGGATGGCGGCCTGTTCAAAGTCGATCATCCCGAGCAGTTCCCACTGGCCATGGCGGGCGAGGATGTGGAGGCTCCTGATTTGGAGGTTACCGGCTCGGTCGCCCCGGACGTCTCCCGCAGCATTCCCGTCATTTCGATAGCTACGGGCCGCGTGCTCGAGATCAGTGTCCGCCTGGGCGACACTGTCACAAAAGGGCAGACCCTCATGCGGGTGCAAAGCGCGGACATTTCGCAGGCCTTCTCCGATTACCGGCAGGCGCTCGCGGATGAGACCCTCGCACTCACGCAACTCGATCGCTCCAAGCTCTTGTACGACCACGGCGCCATCGCGCTCAACGATCTTCAAGTTGCCGAGGACACCGAGGCCAAGGCCAAAGTCACCGTCGAGACGGCACTCGACCATCTGCGCGTTCTCGGAGCAGATGTCAACAACGCTTCCGCGATCGTGGAGGTCCGGGCTCCCGCGTCCGGCATCATCACCGACCAGGAAGTGACCGTTGCCGCTGGCACGCAAGGCCTGGCTTCGCCGAATGCGTTCACCATCTCCGACCTCTCCCACGTCTGGATTCTCTGCGATGTTTATGAGAATGACCTGCCCTTTGTGCGCCTCGGCGAATACGCCGACATTCACCTGAACGCTTACCCGGACGTGCATTTGAAGGGACGCATCGGCAACATCGGGCCCATTCTCGACCCCAACATCCGTACCGCGAAGGTTCGCCTGGAGGTGGCCAACAGCAACCCGCAGTATGACGCCATGGACCTGAAGTCCATCGAAGATTGGGTGGTGGAGAAAAACCTCAAATCCGTGCCGAATATTGTGGACGTGAAAAGCTTCGGCGGCCCCACCCGCGAGTACCAGGTGCGAGTCGACCCGGACAAACTCGTCGCCTACGGGCTCAGTATTGGGCAGGTAGAACAGCAACTCACAAACAACAATGTGAATGCCGGCGGAAGTTTTATCGAAGCGGGCCTGCAGCAGATCAATGTGCGTTCAGTCGGTCTGGTGCGTAACGTCCAGGACATCGGACAGACGGTTATCATGTCCAAGAACGGAACGCCGTTGCGCGTGAAAGACATTGCCGTGGTGGCCCAAGGTCCCAAGATCCGGCTGGGCCAGTTCGGCCGCGCGAGCCGTCGCCAGGACGGAAAGATCATCGATAACGACGACGCGGTCTCCGGGATCGCGCTGCTGCGGAAGGGCGCCGAGGGGGACAGGGCCTTAGAGGGTCTCCACGAGAAAATTCGAGAGCTGAATAGTTACATTTTGCCGCCCGGCGTGAAGCTGGTTCCCTTCATCGACCGCAGCGACCTCGTGCACTTCACCACCCACACCGTGCTGCACAACTTGAGCGAGGGCATCATCCTGGTGGTGATCGTCCTCCTCCTCCTGCTAGGCAATGTGCGGGGCGCACTGATCGCCGCCTTGACCATTCCGTTTTCCTTGCTGTTTGCGTCCATTTGCCTGGACCTCAAGCACATTCCGGCCAACCTTCTGTCGCTCGGCGCGCTGGATTTCGGCATGGTGGTCGACGGCTCGGTGGTGATGGTCGAGAACATTGTGCGTCACCTGCACCGGCGTGAGGAGGCTGCCATAGAACACGGGGCGTTGCACTTCGTGAGCAGCCGCGCGAATCCGGTCCCCGATACTTTCGCTGCACTTCGACGAGGCATTTGGTGAGTCGAACGGCGTCCCGGCGTAGCAGCTCAGTTTGAACATCGATGGGAACTTCTATCGGGACGATCAACGGAGGGGAGGGGCGGAGGCGGGAGGGGCGGCGGCGCTACGGTGTTCGGCCTGTATGTAGGTCTTGGCCCGTTGTCGAGCCGGAGCCTGTCGCTGGCAAGGTGAGAGCCGGGGTCGAGATTCTGGAACCAAGACGGGCGCGAGCAGCGTGACCTTCACGGCACTGCGGCCGCGTTCACCGTGGTCTTATAGTCTAACGACGAGGGACCGGGGCGGTTCCCAACTTCGCATGCGCGCCCGCACCGCGGGCGCGCACAGCGTTCACTAGGTTGTCGGATTCACTGCCAGGTCCACGGTGGTGGTTTGCTGCACCGTGGTGTTCGAGTTCAAGGTACCCGTAATGGTGATGATGTAGTTCCCGCTCGGGGTCGGGGCGGTCGCATAGATCCCGCGGCAGCCTCCCAGGCACAGCAGGGTTAAGAGCAGGAGCCCGACCACCACCGGCCAACCCGCAAGCCGGCCCGCAGGCGCCACACGCTTCAACCGTCGGCTCATGGCAAGGAGCGCCAGCAGAAAGCTGAGCGTCCCCACCAGCAGGATTGGCAGAACCGTGAACCGCGGAGGGTGAAATCCGCCTGGCCCTATTCTCCACATCGACGACGATATCGTTGTGCTGATCGCGAGCGTTACCGTAGCCGGAGCGGAGCCGTTCGGCGTAGGCGACGCATTGGAGAAGTTGCAGATCGCGCCGGAGGGGAGGCCACTGCAACTGAGATTGACCTGTTGGTTAAACCCGTAAATGGGCGTGACCAGGATCGCGTAGTCTGCCGGCGCCCCGGCAACTATCGTGTTCAGAGCCGGGGTGCCTGACAACGAGAAGCTCTGGAGCAAGAGGGTCAGACTCACGGTGGCGGTTTGCGCGCCGCTCGTCCCCGTTACGGCGAAATTGAAAGGGTTCGGAGTGGAGGCGGAGAGGCCGCTTATGGCGAGCGAGCTGCTCTGTCCGCCGAAGATCGTGGCCGGGGTGAAAGTGCAAGTCACACTGGTGGGACAAGACAGGCTGATGTCGCCCGTGAAACCGCTCACCGAAGTCGCGTTGACCGTGAACGTCGCCGTGGTTGAGCCGATGATCGTGGAAATGGTGGCATTGTTCGAGGCCAGAGAGAAGAGGGCCAGCCCAGCTCCGGAAAGGGCGACCGTTTGCGGGCTTCCGGTGGCATTGTCACTGACGCTTAAGCTGCCGGTCCGGCTGCCACTGGCGGTCGGGGCGAACACGACGAAGACCGAGCAGCTCTGGCCTACGTTGAGCACGTTAAAGACCGCCCCGCAGTTGTTCGTTTGGGTGAAGTCGCCACTCACCGTGATTCCGGTGATGTTGAGCGTGGCCGTGCCCGTGTTGGTGATGGTGACGGTTTGCATCGTGGCCACGGAGCCCACGCGGGTGTTGCCGAATGTGAGGCTGTTAGGAGCAACGGTCACGGATGTCGCCTGCGTCACGCCCGTACCGGTTACGGTGAAGGTGTGCGGACTGTTCAGCGCGTTGTCCGTGATCGTGAACTGGTCCGTTACCGTGCCCGTCGCCGCAGGGGTAAAGGATACGTTGATCGTGCAGCTACCACCGGCGGGAGCGACCGTGCCCACACAATCGTTGGAGTCCGTGAAATCGCTGCTGGGAGCCTCGATTTCACTGATTGAAAGCGGTGCCGTACCCTCGTTCACGACGGTAAGGGTCTGAACCGAGCTCGTGACGCTGACGGCTTCATTGCCGAAACTAAGTGTCGCCGGCGACAAAACGATGGCCGGCAAATTGGCGTTGGAAACCTTGGTGATGAAGGCATTGCCCGCCACGCCCGCGAGGTCGCCCTGATAAGCGGTGGCAACCGCTGGGAAATTGATGGACGAAGTGCTGCCGGTCACATAGAGATCTCCGGTGCTATCTATGGCGATGCCTTGACCAAAATCCGCTCCGGCGCCACCGAGGAAACTGGAATATAGAGCCTGGCTGGCGGTCGGATTGAACTCAGTCACGAAGGCGTCGGCGCAAACCTGAGTTCCGCACGAACTCCCACCGCTAAGGCCCAGGATTGCCTGGAAGGCATTTACGGTCGGGAAGTCACTCGACTGCGTGTAACCCGCCACCGCCGCATCCCCCATCGAATCCACGGCGATTCCGTTAGCCTGGTCCCCGCCGGTGCCGCCGAGCAGCGTCGAATAGGATACGGACTTGCCGCCGGTGTTCAGCTTGAGGACGAACGCGTTGCCGTTGCCGCCGTACTTTGAATTGGGTTGGAACACGTTGGCCGTCGTCGGGAAATCGGACGACAAGGTGTTACCGCAGATATAGATGTTGGCCGAGGTGTCAAGGGCAAGACCGAAAGCGCGATCCTGATCGGTGCCTCCGTAGTAGGTGGAGAAAGCAAGGGCAGCCCCCGTCGGATCCAGCTCCGTAATGAAAGCGTCCGCATTGCCGCCGTTCGCTGCCTGGATCGGGTTCAAGGTCGGAAAGTTCGTCGAGAAAGTGTATCCGGCCACGTAGGCGTTGCTCGAGCTGTCGACTTGGACCTCCTGGCCAGTGTCCGCTTGCGAACCGCCGAGGTAGGTGGAATACACCAAGGCCGTGCCCGAGAAATTCACCTTGGTGATGAAGGCGTCCGACGATCCTGCAATGGTGGATTGGAACGGGGTGGTTCCGGCGGGAATCGGAAAGTCCGGCGACTGCGTGGATCCGGTCACGTACGCATTGCCCGTCGAATCCACTGCGATTCCCTGGCCGAAATCAGCGCCGCTGCCGCCCAGGTATGACGAGTAGGTTAGCAGGTTGCCGGTGCTCGGGAGTTCAGCGACGAAGGCGTCGCCGCTACCCCCGTAAGAAGCCTGAAATGCGACGGGCGAATTGGGCGAACCCGTAGAAGGCTGGGGTGCAATCGGAAAATCAGTCGAGGTGGTTTGACCCGTGACCAGGACATCTCCCTTGGAATCGACGGCCACCGCGGCGGCGCTATCCGACCCCGATCCACCCAGGTAGGTTGAGAACACCAGCCCCGAGCCGTCGGGATTCAGCTTCGAAACGAAAGCATCGCCATTCCCACCGCTGCTGCCCTGTTCAGGAGTGGCAGTAGGAAAGTCGGTGGAATTGGTCACTCCGGCAACATAGGCGTCGCCGAGGCTGTCAACGCCAATCCCGTAACCAACGTCGCCCCCGCTGCCTCCGAGGTAGGTCGAGTAAACCAGCACGGGATCAATCGTCAGCGCCCGATCCCTCCGGTACGCCCCCACCTTCAACCTGATCTCCCCGTCTCCCCGCCGCACATAGCTCACCGCAACCCGTCGTCTCCCTCCCCCTTCGCCCTGGTACGCCTCCGGCCGTCGCAACTCCACCTCTCCGGCCCCCGTCTGGATCACCAACTCCCCGGCTTCGTTCACCCT